>CABMQD010000011.1 GCA_902388655.1 uncultured Sutterella sp.
CGATGATAGTTGGTTGTATTTCCAGTGAAAGTAGGACATTGCCCGGCTCCCCATTGAAAATAGCCTCGAAGTTTAATCGCTTCGAGGCTTTTTTACTTTCTGGTCGCTATACTGTCAGCGCTATGAATGAAGATCTCTTTGGAAATTTAATCCCCGATGAGCCTCGAAATCCTTCGAGCGGTAAAACTCATCATCCGACGAAAGCGCAGATGCAGCCATTAGCGGAGCGTTTGCGTCCACAGTCGCTCGATGAAGTCGTCGGTCAACAGCACCTTTTGGGTCCGGGTAAACCGTTACGAGTCGCCTTTGATGAGGGTCGCCCTCACTCCATGATTTTATGGGGACCGCCGGGAGTCGGTAAAACGACTTTGGCTCGTTTGATGGCCAAGGCATTTCATTTGCCGTTTATTGCGATTTCTGCGGTGTTAAGCGGTGTTAAGGAAATTCGCGAGGCTGTTGAGGCTGCACAACATCACATGGACGAGACCGGCGAGTCGACCTTGGTCTTTGTTGATGAAGTTCATCGTTTTTCTAAATCGCAACAGGATGCCTTTTTACCTCATGTCGAAAGCGGTCTCTTTGTTTTTATCGGAGCCACTACGGAAAATCCCAGTTTTGAGGTTAATAGCGCTTTGCTCTCACGTTCGGCAACCTATGTTCTCGAAAGTTTGAAGCCGGAAGATTTCGAAACGCTTCTGCCCAGGGCGATCGAAGCCGAGGCCCCTCAGGTGACTTTTAGTCAAGAAGCTAAAGAAATTCTTTTTAATTTAGCCGATGGTGATGCCCGTCGTTTCCTTAACGCGGTCGAACTTGCCTGTCATCTCGCCGTGGATCGAGGAATCCAAGAAATTGATGCCGAGTTGTTAAGACAATCGCTGCCGTCGACTTTAAGACGCTTTGATAAGGGCGGTGACAATTTCTACGATTTGATTTCCGCGCTTCATAAGTCCGTCCGCGGCAGCGATCCCGATGCCGCCTTGTACTGGATGACACGAATGATTGTCGGCGGATGCGATCCTCTCTACATTTGTCGGCGTGTAATCCGAATGGCCACGGAAGATATCGGGTTGGCAGATCCGAGAGCGCTGGAAATTGCCCTAAATGCGGCTCAAGCTTACGAGCGTTTGGGATCGCCAGAAGGAGAGCTCGCCATTGCCAATGCGGTTGTTTACTGCGCGGTGGCACCCAAGAGTAATTCGATTGAGGTGGCGTATAACGCGGTAAAAAGTTTTGTGAAAAAAGATCAAACGCGTCCGGTACCGCTTTATTTGCGCAATGCACCGACGAAACTGATGAGTGAATTAGGATACTCTCAGGGGTATCGATACGCGCATGATGAACCGGATGCCTTCGCTGCCGGAGAGATTTACATGCCCGAGGGGATTGAGAAGATGCGTTGGTACTATCCGAGACCGAGAGGGTTGGAAATCAAAATTGAAGAAAAGTTGGAAAGGCTAAAGGCTTTAAACCGTCAGGCTTGGTCTAACGGTCAGGGACGCATTGCACGAAAACCGAAAAAATAAAAGCTCAACGTCTGAAAACGCTTGCATTCGCGCCCTAAACGGGTGAAAATTACCGAATGTGTTTTTTCAGAGCCTCGCTCTGTTTATGAAATTCCTAGGAAAATATAATGCTAGATATTAATTTATTGCGTAAGCAACTCGATGATGTGGTCGCCCGTTTGGCAACGCGTCCGTTTGAATTCCCGGTCAAAGAATTCAACGCCTTGGAAAATGACCGCAAGGCGATCCAAAAACAAACTGAAGAACTTCAAGCTTTGCGTAATAGCTTATCTAAGCAAATCGGTGCAGCCCGCAAGGCCGGCGGTGACGCCGCTGATTTGATGGCTGAAGCGGCCGCTATTCCGGAAAAACTTTCGCAACTCGAAGAACGTTTATCTCAAATCCGCACTGATTTGAATGAATTGTTGATGAGCGTTCCGAACTTGCCCAATGAAACAGTGCCGGTTGGCCGTGATGAACGGGACAACCCCGAAGTTCGCCGTTGGGGCACACCGCGTACGTTCGATTTCCCGATTAAGGATCACGTGGATATCGGCACTCCGCTCGGTATGGATTTTGAAACGGCAGCTAAAGAATCAGGGGCTCGTTTCTGCTTTATGCGTGGTCAAGTCGCTCGTCTGCATCGTGCCCTGGCTCAGTTCATGTTGGATACGCATACCCGTGATCACGGTTATGTCGAATGCTACACACCGTATGTCGTTAGCGCTGAAACGATGCGCGGAACCGGTCAATTGCCGAAGTTTGAAGAAGATTTGTTTGCAGCCAAGAAAGGTGGTCAGGAAGGCGAAGGTGAACGCATGTACCTGATTCCGACGGCTGAAGTTTCTTTGACCAATATGGTGAGCGGCAAGTTGCTTCGCGCCGATGAATTGCCGATTAAGATCACGGCCCATACTCCCTGCTTCCGCTCCGAGGCCGGTTCTTACGGTCGCGATACTCGCGGCATGATTCGTCAACACCAGTTTGATAAGGTTGAAATGGTGCGAATCGTCAGCCCCGAGGATAGCTACAAACATTTGGATGAAATGGTTAACAACGCAGAAACCATTTTGCAACGTTTGGGCTTGCCTTACCGTGTGATTACGCTTTGCACGGGTGACATGGGTTTTGGCGCAGCCAAGACTTTTGACTTGGAAGTTTGGTTGCCGGCTCAAAATACCTATCGTGAAATCTCGTCTTGCTCTAACTGTGAAGCTTTCCAAGCACGTCGCATGGGTGCGCGTGTTAAGGGCAAGGATGGCAAGATCCAATACGTTCACACTTTAAATGGTTCCGGTTTGGCTGTTGGTCGTACGCTGGTGGCTGTTTTGGAAAACTATCAAAACGCCGACGGCAGTGTGACGGTGCCTGAAGTGTTGCGTCCGTACATGGGCGGCGTTGAAGTGTTGCGTCCTGAAAACCAACCGCTCGGGGATTTCAAAGCTTAAATAAAGAGGATGTAGTAATAAAAAGCGGAATCCGATTGGGTTCCGCTTTTTTGCTTGGGAGGTTACAAAACCTCCCGATTGATCTCAATTCAGAGATTACTTTTTAGCAGCCTTTTTAGCCGGGGCCTTCTTGGCGGCGGGTTTGGCAGCAGCCTTCTTAGCCGGAGCCTTCTTGGCTTCAGTCTTCACAGCAGCCTTTTTGGCAACGGGTTTGGCTTCAGCTTTCTTAGCCGGGGCCTTCTTAGCAGCGGGCTTGGCAGCAGCCTTCTTAGCCGGAGCCTTCTTGGCGGCGGGTTTGGCGGCAGCCTTCTTAGCCGGAGCTTTCTTGGCTTCAGTCTTCACAGCAGCCTTTTTGGCAGTGGGCTTAGCGGCAGCTTTCTTAGCCGGAGCCTTCTTAGCTTCGGTCTTCACGGCAGCCTTTTTGGCAGCGGGCTTGGCAGCGGCTTTCTTAGCCGGAGCTTTCTTAGTAGCGGGCTTCTTGGCAACCGTCTTCTTGGCCGAGGCTTCTGCTTCTTCGTCCATATAGGAGTGCAACACGTCAGACTCTTTCAACATCTCGAAAGAGGCATTCATCATTTCAATGACTTGGGAGGCACGCAAGCTGTTGTGATGGCCGTCAGCCAAGGTGTCATGAAGTTCCTTGGTGATCATGCCGAGGCGATGATGAGCTTTTTTGTTGCGTTCGAGAATTTCTTTAAGATCCATTTTGATATAACTCCTACAGAGAATAGTGTTACAGATAGGTTCAGGATAGACCCTTACCAACAATGTTATTGCAAAAGTAAAAGAAAATTTGAGTAACCTCAAAAGAATTTTCCAACTTTTAGTATTTACCCTTGGAAATTTCTGGATATTTACACGAAATGTTGCGTGGTCGCAACAGACAATTTCACTGAACAATCAAGGTTATTTTTAAGTTATCCGTTTAATGTTATAGAGCAAAAAAGCAAAAAGGATCCTGTTCTGTTAAAATCACACGCTCACTGTGCGGAGAGATGGCAGAGTGGTCGAATGCGCCGGACTCGAAATCCGGTATACGGCTCGTTCGTATCGAGGGTTCGAATCCCTCTCTCTCCGCCATTTCAATCTGTTTGTCTGGTCAATTCCCAAATTCGTTGTTTTCCCCGCATTTTTTGTCTGAGTGAACACTTACTTATTTTTCTTGAAAAATATTTTGAACGATTCAAAAATCGAGGCTAAGTGATTGATTTTTTATAGTCGATCTGTATAATCATGGGCGAAGATAAAAACAATAAAGGCACTTTTTAAAGTGCCTTTATTATTTATCGGTCGTCGTGCGATGAATTTGATAAATCATTTTTAGAATTCACGCAAAACCTCAGCATCGGGACAATCTGTGACTGAGGGGATGGATGGGCCTTTGAGCCCATCTTTTTTTGGGAAATTCTCCGCAAGGAACAAAAACAACAATGACGGAAACATCGACAGATTTGCTGACACTAGTCGAACAAACGGTGGAAGGCATGGGCTTTGAGTTCGTGGATCTCGAGCATCTGCCGCGCGGTTTGCTGCGTGTCACGATGGATAGCCCCGAAGGGGTGGGCGTGGATGATTGCGAACGTGTCAGCAATCATCTGACGTATTTATTCACGGTGGAAAACATTGATTACGAACGTTTGGAAGTGTCTTCCCCGGGGGTCGAACGCCCATTAAAACGAGTTAAAGATTGGGAGCGTTTTGTCGGTAAACTCGTACACGTGGAGTTGTTTGCCCCTCTGATGGCCGAAGGATTTCCGGAAGCCGGACGTCGTAAGCTTGACGGTCGTATTCAAGGGGTGAGAGTTCAGGATTCCCAAACGACGATTGATTTTTTGTTTACGGATGAAAAGCCGGCCAAGACGCCGGCGCAGGCCGCTCGTGAACGGATTGCTCAAAAGCGCGGAAAAAAGACTGCCATTGTTGAGCCCGTTGCCGTGAGCTTTACGATCGACCAAGTTGATCGTGCCCATTTGATTGCAGAATTAAATTTCAAAGGAAAGTAAAAAATGAACCGCGAAATGCTTGAAATGGTAGAAGTTTTGGCACAAGAGAAGAATGTGCCTCGTGAGGTCGTCTTCGGTGTGCTCGAAACGGCTCTTGCTTCCGCAGTGAAGAAGGCGAACTTCGCCGGCGAAGACGCCGATATTGAAGTTCAGGTTGACCGTGATACGGGCGACTATAAGGCCTGGCGTCGCTGGCTCATTGTGGCCGATGATCAAGGATTGCAAGAACCTGATCGTCAGGAAATGTTCTCCGATATTCATGACGAATATCCGGATTTGAACGTGGGTGACTACATTCGTCAGGAAGTTCAGAACATCAACAGTTCCGGTCGACGTTTTGCTCAGGATGCCAAGCAAGTGATTCTTCAGCGTTTGCGTGATGCCGAACGTGAGCAAATGCTCGTGGAATTTCTGGCTCGTGATGAGAAGGTTGTTTCCGGTTTGGTCAAGCGTATGGACAAAGGGGATGCCATTGTTGAAATCGGCAAGATTGAATCTCGTTTGCCTCGCTCTGAAATGTTGCCGAAGGAGTCTTTCCGTCCGGGCGACCGTGTGCGCGCTTACGTGGCTCGGATCGATCGCACCTGCAAAGGTCAACAAATTTTCCTGTCTCGCACGAGTCCTGAATTCATCAAAGAATTGTTTGCTTTGCAAGTGCCGGAAATCGAAGAAGGTCTTCTTGAAATCAAGAGCGCCGCTCGTGATCCGGGCAGCCGCGCCAAGATTGCTGTTCAGGCCAAGGATGCCCGTTTAGATCCGGTCGGCACCTGCATTGGTGTGCGTGGTACGCGTGTTAATGCCGTCTCTAATGAATTGGGCGGCGAGCGCGTTGATATCGTAGTTTGGGATGATGAACCGGCTCAATTCGTTGTGAGCGCCTTGGAGCCGGCGAAAGTGTCTGGTGTTGTGATGCTCGAAGACACCCACACGATGGAAGTGGTGGTGGATGAAGAAAACCTGGCCATCGCTATCGGCCGTGCCGGTCAGAATGTGCGCCTTGCTTCTGAATTGACCGGTTGGAAGATCGACATCATGACCGATGAAGAAGCCAACGCCAAGCGCGACGAAGAAACGAGCAAGATTCGTGCCGAATTTGTCGAAAAGCTTGATGTGGATGAAGAAGTGGCCGATATCTTGATTGAAAATGGTTTCTCTTCTATCGAAGAAGTGGCTTATGTGCCTGAGTCCGAATTGCTTGAAATTGAAGCGTTCGATGAAGATACGGTCAAGGTTTTGCGTGAACGCGCCCGCAATAAGTGCTTGATGCAGGACTTGGAACGTGAAGAAAACCTGCGTCAGGCTGAACCGGAAATGGTGGCCCTTGACGGTATGGATAATGATTTGGTTAACGTGCTGGTTTCCCACGGTGTCAAGACCCGTGACGAATTGGCCGAATTAGCCGTAGATGAACTTGTGGAAATGAGCGGAATTGATTCCGAACGCGCCTCCAAACTGATTTTGGCGGCTCGCGCCCACTGGTTCAACAACTAAAGCGTGCTTTAACCGCAAAGTGCGAAAGGAGAGAATATGGCAAGTTCGACCGTTTTAGAGTTGGCCAAAGAAATGAAGGTGACTGCAGCCGAGTTGCTGCGTCAACTCAAGAGTGCCGGGATTGAAAAGCAGAGCGAATCCGATGCGGTGACCGCCGCCGATCAACGCAAGCTCGTGGAGTTTTTACGCCAAGATCGTCAGGCTAAAGCTCGCAAGATTACGTTAACGCGCAAGGAAACGACCACTGTGAAGCAAGCCGATGGGCAACACACGGTGAAGGTGGAAGTGCGCAGAAAACGCGTGCTCGTTAAAAACACTTCCGCGGGTGCCGCAAGCCGTGAACAGGCGATGGCCGCTGAACGCGCTCGTGCGCTCGAAGAAGCGAAAGCCAAGATGCAGCAAAAAGCTGAGGAAGAAAAGCGTCAGCAAGAAGCACAGGCTCAGGAAAAGCTTGCTCAAGAAAAGGCCGCTCAGGAAGCTGCCCGCGCTAAGGCTCAGGCGGAAGCGGAAGCCGCTGCTGCCCGTGCCGCTCAGAGAAAGCCTGCGGAAGCTCACAAAACGCAAGCTGAAGAGAAAAAAGAAGTTAAACCTGAAGTTCATGCGGAACAAAAGGCTCAGGTGAAGAGTGACACAAAGCCCGCGGTTAAGAATGAGGTTCGCCGCAATGATAAGCCGAAGGCTCAGGGCGATCATGCGAAAAAAGCCGCTCGTCCTGCTGAAACCAAGGCAAAGACGGAGACGCTGTCAGAAGGTGAATTAAAGCGTCGTCAGGAAGCCAAGCGCAAAGCCGAGGAAGAAGCCCGCGCTATTCGCGAAATGATGAATAAACCCAAGCCCTCGGTGATGAAGGCGAAAAATGAAAAGCCTGCTGATGGCAAGAAAAACCAAGACAAGAAGAAGGGCAATAAGAATAACGACCGTGATCGCGATGACGATCAGGGCGGTAAGAAAAAGGGTGGCAAGCACGCCGGCGCCAGCCATGGCGCAGGCAGCAAGTGGGACGATGCCATGAAGCATCGCGGCGGCAACAAGGGTAACGCTCGAGTGCTTGATGAAGACGATGACGGCAATGAACAATGGCGCGGTTCTCGCAAAAACCGCAACAATCGTCGTCATGAACAACCCAAGGTTCAGCAAGTGCAAAATACCGAACCCGTCGTTCGCGAAGTGAGTGTTCCGGAAACCATCAGTGTTGCGGACTTGGCTCACAAGATGGCGGTTAAAGCCACTGAAGTGATTAAGACCCTGATGAAGATGGGTCAAATGGTTACGATCAACCAGATGCTTGATCAAGATACGGCTATGCTTGTGGTTGAAGAAATGGGACACCATGCGATCGCCGCCAAGCCCGATGATCCTGAAGCGATTTTGGGCGACATGATGGAAGAAAATTCGGCTGAGGCTTTGCCGCGTCCGCCGGTAGTGACCATCATGGGTCACGTTGACCACGGTAAGACGAGTTTGCTTGACTACATCCGCCGCGCCAAAGTGGCAGCCGGTGAAGCCGGTGGTATTACCCAGCACATTGGTGCGTACCACGTCAAGACTCCGCGCGGCATCGTGACATTCTTGGATACGCCGGGGCACGAAGCATTTACTGCAATGCGTGCACGTGGTGCTCAGGCTACCGATATCGTGATTTTGGTGGTGGCCGCCGACGACGGTGTGATGCCGCAAACCAAAGAAGCTATTGCCCACTCTAAGGCCGCCGGTGTTCCGATGGTCGTGGCGATCAATAAGATCGATAAACCTGAAGCCAACCCCGAACGAGTCAAGCAGGAATTGGTTCAAAATGACGTGATGCCTGAAGACTGGGGTGGCGACGTGCCCTTTATCCCGGTGTCAGCCAAGACTGGTCAAGGCGTCGACGAATTGCTCGAAAATGTCTTGCTTCAGGCTGAAATGCTTGAATTGAAGGCGCCGCGCGAAGGAATGGCCAAGGGGCTTGTGATTGAATCTCGTTTGGACAAGGGCCGCGGTCCTGTGGCTTCCATTTTGGTTCAATCCGGCACGCTGCATCGGGGCGACATCGTGCTCGCCGGTGCGGAGTTCGGCCGTGTTCGCGCAATGATTAATGAAACCGGTAAGGCGGTTACTGAAGCCGGTCCTTCTATTCCGGTGGAAATCCAAGGCTTGTCCGGTGTGCCTCAGGCGGGCGATGAAATCATGGTTCTGCCCGATGAACGCAAGGCTCGTGAAATTGCTCTCTTCCGTCAAGGGAAGTACCGCGACGTGAAGTTGGCCAAACAACAGGCTGCCAAGCTTGAAAACATCTTCTCGGATGCGGCAAACGGTGAAACGAAGACTTTGGCTTTGATTGTGAAGGCAGACGTCCAGGGGTCAACCGAAGCGATCGTTCACGCGCTCACGAAGCTTTCTACGGACGAAGTCCGTGTTCAAGTGGTTCACTCCGCGGTGGGCGGCGTTTCTGAAACCGATGTCAACTTGGCATTGGCCAGTAAAGCGGTAATCATCGGCTTTAATGTGCGTGCCGATGCGCCGGCTCGCAAGCTTGCTGAAAGCAACGGCGTGGATATCCGCTACTACAACATCATTTATGACGCTGTCGATGATGTGAAGGCCGCTATGAGTGGGATGCTCGCGCCTGAAAAACGCGAAACCATGCTGGGCATGGTGGAAATCCGCCAATGCATCCGTGTGCCGAAGGTGGGCATGATCGCCGGCTGTAAGGTGCTCGAAGGTGTGGTGCGCCGCACGGCTTCTGCTCGTTTGCTGCGCGATAACGTGGTGATTTGGACGGGTGAATTGAACTCGTTGCGTCACTTCAAGGACGATGTGCGCGAAGTGAAGGCCGGTTTGGAATGCGGCTTGTCGCTTAAGGGTTACGATGACATCAAGGAAGGCGATCAGCTCGAAATCTTTGAAGTCACGGAAGTGGCCCGCACGCTGTAAGAACTGCCAAAGGCTTCCCAGGTGAAGTGAGTTGCTTGGGAAGCCTATGACTGAAAAAAAGGATAACTGACATGAGAGCTGCTAAACCGGGGCGCGCGCTTCGTGTGGCCGATCAGATCCAGAAGGATCTTGCTCGTTTGATTCCGCAAGAAGTCCGCGATCCGCGTGTCGGATTGGTGACGTTGACTGGTTGTGAGATCACTCCCGATTACGCGCACGCGAAAGTGTACTTTACGGTGATCGGGGCAGAACCCGAACAGGCCCGTCAGGGATTAAACGCCGCGGCGGGTATGCTTCGCAACCACCTCTTTAAACTTTTGTCGATTCACACCGTGCCGACTTTGCACTTTGAACACGACACAAGTGTTGCTCAAGGTTTTGAAATGGATCGTTTGATCGCTGAGGCGATGAAACAAACCAAGGGCGAAGAATGAAAAGAAAAGGCCAGCCGGTTGACGGGGTGTTGCTCCTCGATAAACCTTATGCGATGACCTCAAACGCGGCGTTGCAGACGTGCCGGCGTTTGCTCGGGGCGCAAAAGGCAGGGCATACCGGGACGCTCGATCCGCTTGCCAGCGGGATGTTGGCGCTGACATTCGGGGAAGCGACAAAGTTTTCCGCCGATTTGCTGCATGCTGACAAGACTTACGTGGCCGGCATCAAGCTCGGCCAAAAAACAACAACCGGCGATCTTGAAGGGGAATTTACCGAAACACGACCGGTGCGCGTTGACCGTCAGGCCATTGAAACGGTGCTGGAACATTTTCGAGGGGACATCTTGCAGGTTCCTCCCATGTTCTCAGCGCTCAAGCGTGACGGAAAAACGCTGTACGATTTAGCTCGCGAGGGAATCAGCATTGAGCGTGAAGCCCGAGCGGTGCACATTGAAAAATTAGAGATGCTCTCGTTTGAAGAGGAGCTTCTGACCGTTGAAGTCACTTGTTCTAAAGGGACCTATATTCGGGTGCTGGCCGAAGATATTGGAGAGGCGCTTGGTTGTGGGGCTCACTTGGCGAGTTTAAGACGAACGGCGGTTGGCTCGCTTCGCATTGATGACAGTGTGACGATGCAAACGCTCGAATCCCTGTCGCCGCAGGAGCGTCTGAATGTTTTAAAACCGTTGGATGCGTTGATGCAAACGCTTCCCGCGGTGCATTTAAGCGAAAACGACCGCGTGCGGTTTTGCCATGGCCAGCGTTTGGCGCTGGGTTTGCAGACTTGCCCGCGAGTGAGGGTCTACGGACCTGAAGGAAATATGGTGGGAACGGCCCGCGTCAATGAGCGCGGTGTGCTCGAACCTGAACGATTAATTGCCAACAAGAAAGATATTGAGGCAACAAATGACTAGTACTCGTGCTATTCGCAATATCGCGATTATCGCGCACGTTGACCACGGCAAAACGACCCTGGTTGATAAGCTGTTGCGCGCTGCCGGCACTTTCCGTGCCAATCAAGAAGTCCAAGAACGTGTGATGGACAGCGGTGATTTGGAACGTGAACGCGGCATTACGATTTTGGCTAAAAACTGCGCTGTCGAATACGAAGGCACTCATATCAACATCATCGACACCCCGGGGCACGCAGACTTCGGCGGTGAAGTGGAACGTGTGCTGTCCATGGTTGACGGTGTGTTGCTCTTGGTTGATGCGGTCGAAGGCCCGATGCCGCAGACTCGTTTTGTGACGCGCAAAGCCCTGGCCCTCGGATTAAAGCCGATCGTTGTGATCAATAAGATTGACCGTCCGGGCTCTCGTCCCGATTGGGTGCTCAACCAAACATTTGACTTGTTTGATAAGTTAGGCGCCACTGAAGAACAGCTTGATTTCCCGGTGATCTATTGCTCCGCTTTGGAAGGAGTCGCGGGCTATAGCGATGACATTGAAGAATTGAAGAAGATCGGCAATATGCGCGCGATTTTTGACACGGTCATCGAAAAAGTGCCGGTTCGTGATGATGATCCCGATGGTCCGCTGCAGTTGCAGATCTGCTCGCTGGATTACTCGAGCTACGTGGGCAAGATCGGTATCGGTCGTGTGCATCGCGGTCGAATTCATGCCGGTGAAGATGTCTGCATCATGAATGGTCCTGAAGATACGCCGAAGAAGGTAAAGGTCAATCAGATCCTGATGTTCGAAGGTTTGGATCGTAAGTTGGTCGATTCTGCTGAAGCCGGCGATATCGTGCTTGTCAACGGGATTGAAGATTTGTCCATCGGCACCACGATTACCGATTTGGAAAAACCTGAGGCCTTGCCGCTTCTGAAGGTTGATGAACCGACGCTATCGATGAACTTCCAGGTCAATACGAGTCCGTTGGCCGGCCGCGAAGGCAAGTACGTGACGAGCCGTCAGATTCGTGAACGCTTGGAGCGTGAACTGAAGTCGAATGTGGCAATGCGCATGAAGCTCACCGATGATGAAACGGTGTTTGAAGTGTGCGGCCGCGGCGAATTGCATTTGACGATTTTGATCGAAAACATGCGTCGTGAAGGCTATGAATTGGCCGTGTCTCGTCCGCGTGTACTTTTGAAAGAAATCAACGGTCAAAAGATGGAACCGTATGAAGTGCTCACGGTGGATGTGGAAGAGGAGCATCAGGGCGCGGTGATGGAAGAATTGGGTCGCCGCAAGGGTGATCTTCAGGACATGCAGCCTGACGGTAAAGGCCGTGTGCGTTTGGAATACCGAATTCCCGCTCGCGGATTGATCGGTTTCCAAAGTGAATTCATGACGATGTGCCGAGGCACCGGCATTATGAGTCACGTTTTCGATGACTACGGTCCGATTAAAGAAGGCGATGTCGGAGAACGCAGAAACGGTGTGCTGATCAGCCAGGATAACGGCGAAGCGGTGGCTTACGCTTTGTGGAAACTGCAGGATCGCGGCCGCATGTTTGTTAAGCCCGGTGATAAGCTCTACGAAGGGATGATTATCGGGATTCACTCGCGTGATAACGATATTGTGGTCAACCCGATTCGCGGTAAACAGCTCACCAACATTCGCGCCTCCGGTACCGATGAAGCGATTCGCCTGGTGCCGCCGGTTCAGCTCACGCTCGAGAGCGCCGTTGAATTCATCAACGATGATGAATTGGTGGAAATCACGCCGCATACGATTCGTTTGAGAAAACGTTATCTCACTGAAATTGACCGTCGTCGTCACGCTCGCGCCGAGCGTGAACAAAACGCCTCTTAAGCGCTCGAATGAAAAAAAAGAAAGTGCCCGCATTGTGTCCTTGCGGTAGTCAGCTTGACTACAAGGACTGTTGCGGGCGTTTTCATGAGGGAATGACTGCTCCCGATGCGCTCAGTCTCATGAAAAGCCGCTACAGCGCATTTGTTCAAAAACGGGCGGATTATTTACTCAAAACGTGGCATGAAAGTACACGCCCATGCGAGTTGGATTTAAGCGATCCGATTAAATGGTTGGGGTTGGAGATTCTTTCGTCGGAAGAATCGGACCATGAGGCGCACGTTGCTTTTGTGGCCAGAGGCAAAATCAGCGGTAGAGCATTTAAACAAATCGAAAAGAGCCGTTTTATAAAAGAAAACGACCAATGGTATTACGTGGATGGAGAAGTTGCCGATGAGCACGCTCACTGAAAACCCGAAATGGATTTTGGAAGGCGCTTTGCTGACAAGCGATGTCCCTTTGTCGGTGGCGACTCTGCGAGACTGTCTCGACAAACGCTTTACCAAAGCGCAGGTGCAACAGCTTCTGGCTGAACTGCAAAGTGATTGGGGTGGACGAGCCCTTGAGTTACGGGAGGTCGCAGAAGGATTGTGGCGCTTTCAGTCGGTGCCGGCTATGCGCGACATTCTCAGAAAACTGCATCCGGAAGAGGCGCCGAAATACAGCAGAACCGTCATGGAAACGTTGGCGGTGATTGCTTACCGTCAGCCGGTCACCCGTGGTGATATTGAAAAGATTCGCGGTGTCACCGTTAATCCGAATGCAATTAAAACGTTGCTCGACCGAAATTGGATAGAAGTGATCGGACGCCGAGAAACGGTGGGACACCCGGAACTCTTTGCTACGACTCGTCAGTTCCTTGTGGATTTGGGATTAAATTCCCTGCAGGATCTGCCGAGCATTGTTCCGGAAGATGAACCGCCGATTGAAGCGTTTGAATTGTTTGAGGGACAATCACAAACGGAAGCAGTGAGCGTTAATCGCATTACCGACCGTTCTCAACTTCAAGCCATTGATGATGAACATGCCCGTTTGGAAAGTCTGATCCAACCCTTGGATTTTGGAGAAGCTGATGATCAAAAGAAACAGTCCGAATAAAGGGACGGCTCAGAAGTCCGGCGCTAAACGAACGCCTTTCAGGGCGCCTTTGTCTAAAAAGCGTCCCGTGAGAGTGCCCGAAGCGGTTGCGCAAGAAAACGAACAAAAAAGTGCGTTGCAAAACGTGAGCGCAACCAGTGAAAAACTCCAAAAGGTTTTGGCTGATGCCGGTTTGGGCTCTCGCCGAGAAATGGAAGCGCTCATTGCGACCGGTGTTGTGACGATTAACGGTGATGTGGCCAAAGTCGGAGACCGCGTGCGCCTCAACGACAGCATTCGTGTCAAAGGCCGTTTAATCAAACGCGCGACTGTGGTCAATGAAGTCCCGAAGGTGCTTTTGTACCATAAGCCCGCCGGTGAAATTGTTTCGATGGATGATCCGCAGGGACGTCCCAGTGTTTTTGATCGACTTCCAAAGCTCAATGCCGAGCGTTGGATTGCGGTGGGGCGTTTGGACTTCAATACGGAAGGGGTGCTTTTATTTACCACGAGTGGAGCGCTTGCCAACATGCTCATGCATCCGCGTTATCGTATCGAGAGGGAATACGCCGTGCGTGTGCAGGGCGAGTTGAGTGAAGAAAATAAAGAAAAGCTCTTAAAGGGAATTCAATTGGAAGACGGACCGGCCGCTTTCTCCCGCATTGAGGATATCGGTGGAGTCTCTTCCAACCATTGGTACCGAGTGACGTTGGCTGAAGGTAGAAACCGGGAAGTGCGCAGAATTTTTGACGCTGTTGGCTTGACGGTCTCTCGTTTAATTCGTGTGCGATTCGGCGCGGTGCTTTTGCCCAAGGATTTGCCGCGCGGCGCGAAAATGCGTTTAAGCGATGAGTGGGTTAAAAGTTGGATTGACGATCTTAAGGCCGGCAGCAGTCGAGCTGGAATCGTGCCGGGCAGCGACAAAAAGAAAACAGAGGTTGCCCGAGGGCGTTCCAAAACTCAAGCCGGAATGGGCGCTAACAAAGGCGGTCGAAAATTTGCCGCCCGCAAAGATGTTTACGACAAAGGTTACGAAGGTGTGGCAGAATCGAAAAAACGCACCGCGAAACGTGTCATAAACGTTAACAAAGCCGCCAAGACAGTGAAACGTCCGAGCCGCTAAAATGTCGGCGAAGTAATTAAAAAGTAAACCCATGAGTAAAAAGTTAGTTGACCACTTGCCGATTTTCAGTGATCCGTACGTCAGACGGTTGCTGGGATATTTGCCGGCGTATAAAAAAGAAATCGCATTGGCCGTCGTGTGCATGATTTTAGGCGCGGCGAGTTCTTCTTTAATTGCGCTCTTGTTAGGCAAACTCACCGATTTGGGGTTCTATGAACATAACCCCGCCATTGTTTGGTGGACGCCGGTGGGCCTGATTGGGATTTCCATTTTGCATGGCGGCACCCAGTTCTTATCGAACTATCTTTTGCAGCGCGTCAGTCAGCATGTCCTGGTGCGTATTCGCCGACTGATGTTCAGCCGTCTTATTCAGTGGTCATCACAGACTTACCAACAATACATGTCCGGCAAAGTGGTTTCGAAGTTTGTTAACGAAGCCTCCAGCGCTTTGGGCATGGCCGCAGAAATTCTCACGACGCTTGTGCGTGACTCTTTGCAGATCATTTCGCTTGCCTGCATTCTGATTTATCACAACTGGCTTTTGACGGTGGTGACTTTGGTGGTCGCGCCGCTTTTGGCCATGGTGCTCAAATGGGTAAGCCGCACGGTGAAGCGTTTGACGTTGGGTTCTCAGAACACGTTGGGTGAAATGAGCGTAGCCATTCAGGAAGCCTATGAAGGGCAGCGCGTGGTCAAGATTTATAACGGTTATACGTACGAGAAGAAGCGTTTTGCCGCGATCAACGAAAAATTAAGATCGTATGCGGTGCGCATGCAGGCTGTGAAATCATTAGGTACGCCGCTTACGCAATTGGTGACCATGATCGGTGTTTCCGTTGTGGTGGTCTTTGCTTTGTCGCAAGCTCAGCGCGGCGATCTCTCCATGGGCGAATTTACGACGTATCTATCCGCCATGCTTTTGATGATGCCGGCGATTCGTCATTTGTCCGGATTGAACGGTTCGGTTGCCCGCATGTCGGCTGCGGCTGAAAGTGTTTTCAAAATGGTCGATGAGCCGTCAGAAGAAGATAACGGCTCGAAAACGATTGAACGCGCCACCGGTGCCGTCAGTTTCCGCAATGTTTGCCATACCTATGAAGGGGCGGCGCAGGCAGCGGTGGAAAACTTTACATTGGATGTGAAACCCGGCGAGATGATCGCCCTGGTGGGTTCTTCCGGTTCCGGTAAGACAACACTCATTAATTTGATTCCGCGCTTCTGGACCATGACTTCAGGCGATATTCTTTTTGACGGAATCAGCCAAAAGGATTTGACTTTAAAGAGCCTGCGAGCCCAGATTTCTTTGGTGAGTCAGGACGTCGTGCTGTTTGATGACACGATCGCGGCCAATATCGCTTACGGCGTGCGAGACAAGGTGACGGATGAAGATATCCGCAAAGCCGCTGAAGCTGCTTATTTGTTGCCCTTCATTGAGTCTTTGCCCGAAGGGTTCAATACCCGAGTGGGTGAAGGCGGCGCTAAGCTCTCCGGGGGGCAGCGTCAGCGTATTTCCATCGCCCGCGCATTGCTGAAGAACGCGCCGATTTTGCTTTTGGATGAAGCCACAAGTGCACTTGATACCGAAAGTGAGAAATATATTCAGGCTTCGCTCGATGAGTTGATGGTGGGGCGTACAAGTTTTGTTGTAGCCCATCGCCTCTCAACCATTGAAGGCGCCGATCGCATCGTTGTGATGAAGCATGGGCGCATCGTTGAAATCGGTACGCACAAGGAGCTGCTGGAAAAGAACGGTGTTTACGCCAACCTTTATAAGATTCAATTTGCGGATCGCCCGACGCACATGAACGTCGCCGCTTGATCAGCACTGAGCTTTTGGACTGTTGAGGTCGCCGACAGCCGTTTAGCACGGCAGAAACGGCGGCCTTAATTTTTTAGTGCAGGTTAACGCCGAGAAGCGTCAGTGTCAGCGGAATCAGCAAAGCGGAAAGCAGTGTAGAGACAAAAATGGCATTGCTGGCCGCGCCTTCCTGACTCTTAAACTCACTGGCCATCAGAAAGACGTTAACGGCAACCGGCAGCGAGGCGGTCAGCACACAGGCATTGGTGGTGATTTCATCCAGGCCGATTAGGCGCGCTAAACAATAAACAAGAATCGGATGAATAACGATTTTTAACGAGGAAATCGCCAGGCCGCGGGGCAAGGCTGCTGTAAAGCGATGCTGCGCCAGACTCATGCCGACTACAATAAGAGCGATCGGTGTTGTTGCCGAGGACACATAACCCAATGTGCGCTCAAGGAAATTCGGCAAGTGCCATCCGCTCAATCCCCACGCACTGCCGACAATAATGGCAATCACCACGGGATTTTTAAAAACTTTGAGCATCGGACGTCCGATTTTCTTCCAATCCAACGATCTTTCAGCTTTGCCTAATTCAACGCTGGCAATCGCACTGGTCCACAGTAAAAGAACACTGAAAATGATCAAAAGACTGATGGTCGGCATGGCTTCATCGCCAAGACTGACCTTGAGAATCGGCACCCCTAACTGCACGTTGTTGCCGAAAATGGCGGCCATGCCGAAAATGGTTTTGCCGGTATTGTCTAAGCCGAACAGGCCGCCGACGAATCGACCGAGGCAGTGAATGACAATGCAGGAGCCGAAAAACGCGATGAGCACGCGCCAGTCAACAGGCGGGAGTTCCGAGAGTTTACTCATCAACGAAAAAAGCAGCGCCGGCATTAAAAATCGGAATGTGAAACCGGATAGCGTTCGAATGATGCTTTGATCAAAGTACTTACCGACAATCAATCCCCAGCCCAAAATCACTAAAAGAAAGAGCGGAAGACAAAGCTGCAGGTGATAGAAGAACAGGTTCAGCATGATGAGCTCAGAAAGGACATGGCGCTTCGATCGTCAATAATTGTCCGGTTGACGGATGAATAAAACGAATGGCTTCGGCATGTAAATAGAGCCGATCTGCCGGATGTCCATAGAGCTCGTCGCCCACGATCGGCGCATTTAATCCTTCCGCGTGGGCCGCATGCATGCGCAGCTGATGCGTGCGGCCGGTTTTGGGGTAAAAGGCAACACGTGCTCGGCCCTGAGAGTCAACATTAAGCAGTTTATAGATTGTTGAGGCCGGTTTCCCGTAGGTGTATTCCACCATCTGTCGCGGACGCTCATATGGATTTAGGCACAGCGGAAGATCAATCTCACCGTCAGAGTTTTCAGGGGCTTTTTCTAAAAGCGCGATATAGCGCTTGCGCACGGAGCCATGAGAGAACGCAGACTGCAGGATCTTATGCGTTTGCTTATTTTTGGCAAAGAGCACAACCCCTGAAGTGGCCATATCGAGTCGGTGCAGCAGCATGGGGCCCGTGGCTTGCGGATAAAGAGAAAGTGCGATGGAATACAGATCGGTGATTGGCAGTTTGCCGGGAACCGAGAGCATGCCGGCCGGTTTGTTGAAGGCAACGATGTCATCGTCTTCGTAGACGATTTCGGGTTTCCAGTTTTTGAATCGATTCTCCGCCAGGCGATTTTTCTCGAGAGTTTGTCCCTCTAAGAAAAAGTTAAGCAGTTTTTCGTGCCGTTCTTTGGCAAAAGCATAAAAGGTTCCCTCGCTTCGAGCATCAAAACTGGCGACCGGTCCCCACCAAAATTGCCCCATGGCAATCGGCTGCGCACCAACACTGTAGGCCGAATTAAAAAGCGCGGGCAGAGCGGTGCGCAAGATCGCTCGAAGGAGATCCTCTTGATTGAGGTAGCCGGAAAGCAAGTCAAGAAGAGTGACAACGTTTGTTTTATTTTGTACTTTGATACTGCTTAAACGCCGTTTCCATTCGTTTTCTACAGCAACATGTGTGCGGTGCTGAAAGTCTGATCGAGCAGCTTCTTCGGCTTGCAGGGCCAAGATGTATTTGAGTTTAAGTCGCTCCAGTTCGCCGGAATCAAATTGGCTGGATGCGATTAACGCCTCGCGGTTGAACACGCCGCTCATCCGTTGCTGCTGACGATGCTCCCGTCGGGTCTGCGCGGCCTCTTTAAAAGAAAGGTATTTTTCCTGAGCGTTTAATTTGTCTTCGAATGCTTTTTCGATTCGCTCGGTATCTAAAGGTTTGAGTTCTTCTGCGGGCAACTGTTGCCAAAATGTTTTTTCGAAAAAGGGATCCGTGCAATCAAACTGATCACAAGCCGAGATAAATCCGAGGCTGCCGTCCCGAAGTCGACACACCAAAACCGCAACCAGGCGTCCGGCTTGGTTGCGGGCGTGCTCATCGAGATGCTGACGGATTTTCCGTGCAGCGTCTTTAATCAGAGGATGGGCGCAATAATGATACGGATACGTGAGCGCTCCTTGCACAACTGCCGGGACGGAGCACTCGAGTTTTGTAAACATAGTTTGTGTTAAAAATCTTGCTGACTGAGAGTCTAGCAAATGGCTATCGGTCCTGAAATGGCAATACGAAAAAAAAGCGGATTCCGAGAACCTTCGGAATCCGCTTAAAGCCCTAAGCAATGAGCGTTAATTAGGAGAGACCGACGATTTTCCCGTCTACAACATCAATGTGTAAGGCGGCGGGTTGCTTCGGCAAACCCGGCATACGCATGATGGCGCCCGTTGTAGCCACAACGAATCCTGCGCCGGCGTTTAAGATCAAACGTTGAACGGGCAAAGTGAATCCCTTGGGGGCACCGAGCCAAGCCGGTTCATGAGATAAGGAATAAGGGGTCTTGGCCACGCATACAGGCAAGCGGTCAAAGCCCAACTCTTGAATTTGCTTGAGATCTTTTTTAGCGGCGGCGGACAATTCAATGTCTTTGGCGCCGTAAACGTTGACAGCCAACTTTTCAAGCTTAGTGACAACATCATCGTCGGCTTCATAGGTGTAGTGCAGGGGTTGGGGGTCACCTGACGCGGCATCCATAACAGCCTTCGCCAATTCGATGGCGCCTTCTCCGCCTTTGATGAAGCCGTCGCAGACCGCAAAGCGAACCCCCTTTTCGGCGCAACGATTACGGATGATTTCAATTTCTTCATCCGTATCCGTGGCGAAGTGATTCAAACTGACAACGATTGCCGGACCGAAATGTTTCAGGTTGTCGATATGGGCATCCAGGTTGCATAAGCCTTTCTTTAATGCTTCAACGTTGGGTTTGCCGATATCGGGCAAAGGAACGAGTCCGTGCCACTTCAACGCCTTCGTGGAGGTAACCAAAACAATGGCCGACGGAGTCAGACCGGCGGCGCGGCACTTGATGTTCATAAATTTTTCTGCGCCCAGATCACTGCCGAAGCCTGCTTCCGTTACCGCCCAGTCACCCAACGTCATGGCTGCCTTGGTCGCAACGACAGAGTTGCAACCATGTGCAATATTGGCGAACGGTCCGCCGTGAACAAAGGCGAGATTGCCTTCAATGGTTTGCACCAAATTGGGCTTCATGGCTTCGAGCAACAAAGCCATCAAAGCGCCTGTGGCTCCCAATTCTTTGCAGGTGTAGGCCGAACCGTCGTGTTTGATGCCGACCACCAGGCGGTCAATGCGGGCGCGCAGGTCATCCAGATCGTTAGCGAGGCAAAGCACGGCCATCAGTTCGCTCGCCACAGTAATGTCAAAACCGGTTTCAGTAGGAATGCCGTTAGCCGGTCCGCCCAGGCCCATCACAATATTGCGAAGCATTCGGTCATTGACGTCCACGACACGACGCCAGATGACGGTTTTTAAATCCACTTGGCGTTGGTGGCGGGCGTTGTCGATCATGGCCGCCAAAAGGTTGTTGGCCGCTGTGATGGCATGGAAGTCACCGGTGAAGTGCAAATTAATGGATTCCATCGGCAGCACTTGAGAATAACCGCCGCCGGCGGCGCCGCCTTTCATGCCAAAGCAAGGTCCCAGTGACGGTTCGCGCAAGGCGACAACCGCTTTTTCTCCCAAGCGTTTCAGACCTTGAGTCAATGCAATTGAAGTAGTTGTTTTGCCGGAGCCTGCGGGCATGCCGGATGTGGCTGTGACTAAAATGAGCTTACCGTGAGGCTGACGGTCTTTGTGCAGGGCGACTTTTGCCTTATCTCGGCCATAGGGTTCAAATTCATCATCGCTTAATCCGGCGCCGTGGGCCAAATCGTCAATGCGAATCAATTTCGCCTCTTGGGCGATTTCGATATCAGACTTCATGAGAAAACTCCAAAAAGAAAAAACAAAAAAACAAACCCTTCCGTTCGACCTGAACTCAGTCGTTCGGTCGATTGATCTCAGCCGCGCCGAAAAGTTTCTGATGTCAGCGCAGTGATGTGTATTGATGCAGACAGTATGCCTGAAAAATCCGTAACGGCGTAGATTAAAACAGATATTTTTCAACACGGTTCTTTTCTTTTTCAATTTTGATTGACTTTGACCAGAAAGAAACGTTCTCAAAGGCGTTAAACTAGCGAAATCACGGCGGACGGTTTCGCCGAAAAATTATCAATAAGGAGAGTTCTTATGTGGGATCTGTTACTGAAGGGGGCCACGGTCGTTGATCCTTTGAATCGTATCGAGGGTGTCAGAGACGTTGCCATCGAAAACGGGCAGATTGCTGAAGTGGGTGTTGATTTGCCCGGCGGCTGCGCTCGAGTGGTTGAAGACTATACTGGTAAAGTGCTTCAGCCCGGTATTGTGGATAGCCACGTGCATTTGGGTGAAATGTGGGGCTCTCCGTTTGGCTTCAAGATGCTCGCCATGGCCGGGGTCACGACTTGTCTTGACATGGCCGGTCCCTTGGACAATGTATTGAAGAATATCCCGACTTATGGCGCGGGGATCAATTGCGCCATTTTGCAGTTTGCTTCCCCACCGTTTACTTTTAAGACCAATGAACCGTCCAAGGCCGAGATGGATGCTTTGATTGATCAGTCCATGAAGGAGGGCGCATTGGGGGTGAAGCTTCTGGGCGGCCACTATCCTCTCAAGCCCGCGGTTTCTTCTTTGTTAATTAAGACCGCTTTAGAACACGGGGCTTATATTGCCTGGCACGCCGGCACGAGTGAGCATGGCTCCAATATCGAAGGCATGCGCGAGGCGGTTGAATTAAGTCAGGGCAACTTCCTGCATTTGGCTCATATCAATGCTTACTGTCGCGGAGCCATTCGACCTGAATTGGAAGAAACGAAAGAAGCGATCGATTTGTTGTTGGCCAACGATCATATCCATTGCGAAAGCTACATTTCTCCCAGAAACGGTACCCGCTTGACCTGCTTTGAAAATGGCAAGGTGCAGTCCAAGGTGACGGGCAACTGCTTAAAGCGTTTTGGCTTCACCGATGATCGCGATGGAATTGAAGCCGCCTTCAAGGCCAATAAGGTTTGGGCTGTCTATGATGCGGGCGGCTATTCTGATTTGAAGACCGGTGAAGAGGGGTTGAAACTTTGGAAGGACAACAATACTGATGTGGGCGGTTCCTTTAATGTTAATCCCCCATTGCCGCGCGTGTGGTTGGCTGAAGCAAAACGCCCGGATGGCAGCTTTGTTGTTGACGGCATTTCAACGGACGGCGGCTGCATCCCGCGCAACGTCATTTTGGAACAGGGATTGTCGCTCGTGAAATTGGGCATTTTGACGCTTTCGGAATTTGCCGCCAAGACCTCTTTGAATCCCGCTCGTATGCTTCGTTTGGATAAGAAGGGCCATTTGAGTGTGGGCGCCGATGCGGATATCACAATTTACGATTACGCTATGCAAAAACCGGTGGCTACGTTTGTGGAGGGCAAGACTGTGTTTAAGGACGGTCGCGTCTATGGTACGAACGGCACGGTGATCTGCACACAGTACGGTGAACAATTCGTGAAGGATTTGGGCATCAATACGTTGGTGGTGGATCCGGGCAAGCCTGTCGCTGATCGTTTTGTGGTCTAACCATAAGGTCTGGAATTTAAAAATTCCAGCCGTGCAGTGCCTGGTTCAATGCCGGGCATTGTTTTTAGATGATGGAAATAGAGAATGTCAGAAACGAAAAGCGTGACTCAACGACCTAATGTGTTGATTTTAGCCACCGGAGGCACGATTGCGAGCCGCGGTTCAAATCCCTTGTCCTTGACGGATTATGGAGTGGCTTGCGGTCGAAAAGCGGCCGGCATTGAAGAGCTGTTGGATGCCGTGCCTGAAATCAATGATTTTGCTCAGATCAGGGGAGAACAGCTTTTTAATGTCGGCAGTTCAAAACTCAGTATTGCGAATTGGCTCACTTTGGCCAATCGCGTTAACGAGTTATTAAGCAACAAAGATGTTGACGGTGTTGTGATCACACACGGAACGGATACGCTTGAAGAAACCGCTTATTTTCTCAATTTAGTCGTCAAAAGCGATAAGCCGGTGGTTTTGGTGGGTTCCATGCGACCGGCCACCGCCATGAGTGCAGACGGTCCGATTAATTTGGTTAACGCGGTAGCGTTGGCGGCGGATAAGGATGCCAAAGGCAAAGGTGTGATGGTTTTGATGAATGATCAAATCTCTTCGGCTTTCGGTGTGACAAAGACAAACACAACCAACGTGGCGACCTTTAAGTGTCCGGATACCGGCTACATGGGATATATGCAAAATAATCGTCCTTATTTTGTCAGTCAACCGATTAAGTGTCATACGGTTGGGAGCGAATTTGATGTTCAAGGTCTTAAAACTTTGCCTCGGGTTGAAGTTAATTTCACGACATTAGGACAAGATGGCCGGTTAGTCGATGCGATGGTCAGACTGGGAGCAAAAGGCATCGTCAATGCCGGTTTGGGACATGCCAATGTGCCCGATGCGGTTATGGACAGTTTGGTTAAAGCCAAAAAGGCCGGTGTGGTTGTTGTCGTTGCCTCCCGTGTCGGCAGCGGCTTGGTAACACCGATGGGCAAATTCTCTAAAGAAGGATTTGTCAGTGCGATGATGCACAATCCTCAAAAGGCCCGTATTTTGCTAATGCTGGCATTAACGAGAAGCCATGATCCGGATGAAATTCAGAGGATTTTTGATAATTACTGAGAGCGTCTCGGTCTGGTGAGTGACAAAGTGTTTCGGGGAGTCCTTTTGAACTCCCTTTTTCTTTAATCAAAAAACGTTGCTTGAAGGGGGAGGCGTATAGGTTTTAGAACACCCCTTTGTTTGAGTCCAGAGAAATATACTTAAGCAAAAAGGCTCATATTTCGGGGAAATAAATTCAAAAAAATTATCCTGACTAAGCAATATGTCGCACATAGGCGCTTCTCAGAGTATGACTTAAGGGGTATTGTGTGAGATCAAAAGATAAATTTCATCTTTACAAAAAGGTTTCAAGATGGATATTGCTCTGGAAAATGGTATTTGGGTGCTCAATATCAACATGGTGCAAAGCTTGGCTTTAGCTGTGGTGACTTACTATTTGGGCGTTTGGGTTAAGTCGAAAGTGGCGATCCTGGATCGTCTGTCAATGCCAAGTCCGGTGGTGGGCGGGATGATTCTTGCCATTATTCTTTCTCTGCTTCAGGGGGCCGGAATTTTACTTGTTCATTTTGATTCCACATTACAGACATTATTGATGTTGGCTTTCTTTACGACAATTGGCATGATGGCTAGCATCAAAGTGGTTAAGCAAGGCGGGAAACTGCTTGTTGGTTTTTTGGTCGCTGTCTCCGTTTTGGCGGTGCTGCAAAATGTGCTCGGTATGTCTTTGGCGAGTCTGATGGGTTTGGATAAGCACTACGGGATTTTGACCGGAGCCGTTTCTATGATGGGCGGTTTAGGTACTTCGGCGGCGTTTGGCCCGTATTTTGAACAAACCTATGGTATTACCGGGGCTACGGCTGTTGCCATTACATCGGCTACTTTCGGAATGGCCGCGGCTTTGATTTTGGGCGGCCCCTTCGGTGAATGGCTGATTCGCCGCTATAAGGTCAAAACTCCCTTAACCGTGCCTCAACCCGAACCTGAATTACATATTCCCAGTGACTTGGAAGCTGATATTGTGGCCAAAGAAGCCGGGCAAAAACCGTCCTTTACGGATGAATTGATGAAGGCCGGCGGTGTCGTGGCGATATGCATGGCTTTGGGTGGGATTGTTTCTGACTTTTTGGGACAGATTATCACATTGCCGGCTTACATCGGTTCCATGATTGTGGCAGCCGTGGTTCGCAATGTGATCGATTGCACGAAAACAGTGCGCATCGATGGAGTGGGACTAAACGCGGTAGCCGACATCAGTTTGGTTTTGTTTGTGACGATGGCGGTCAATAGTTTGAAACTGGCCGAATTAGTTAATCTTGCCATTCCCATGCTCGTGATTTTGCTCGCTCAGGCGGTGTTGGTTTTGGTCTTCTCCTGGTTTTTCATCTTCCTGCTTTTTGGCAAAAACTACGATACGGTGATGCTTAGTGTCGGTGGGGTGGGATTCTCCATGGGCTCAACCGCCAATGGTTTGGCAGTCATGCAGGCTTTGTCCGAAAAGTACGGATCCAATGCCCGCGCCTGGTTGATCGTGAGTTTGGTTGGCGCCTTCCTCATTGACCTTATCAATGCCGTGATCATTACCTATATGGGAACACTCTAAAATTTTTAAAAAGGCCCTTGCATTTTTAGCACGGGCTCTATACAATGCAAGTCTCTTTTGGGGGTATAGCTCAGTTGGTAGAGCACTTGCATGGCATGCAAGGGGTCAGCGGTTCGAATCCGCTTACCTCCACCAAAATTAGATTGCGTCTCCATCGTCTAGAGGCCTAGGACACGACCCTTTCACGGTCGGTACCGGGGTTCGAATCCCCGTGGGGACGCCAACTTTTCTGAGCAGCCTGTCACGGTTGCTTTTTTGTTGTCTGAATTTCCCACACCAAATAATTTACTTGCTATTCCCATTTGGCGAAGTCTTTTTTACAATCTTCTCAATTGTTAATGGATAGGAGACAGAAAATGGAAGAATATGGCAGCTCAGATTTCCCGATGGTGCGCTATGTGCCGTATATGGGAGTGATTTGGACGGTTAATGAAGCTTCCAAATTGGGTTTTTATAACGGTCATCCGGACTGGTGCAATGTCGGTCAGGGACAGCCCGAAGTGGGGATGATAGATGGGGCCCCGGATCGAATCGAAAACGTCAAACTTCAGCCCAGTGATGCGGCCTATGGTCCCGTGGGCGGAACGATTGAAGTCAGAGAAGCCATCGCGGATTGGGTCAACCGCACGTACCGCAAGGGAATGAGTCAATACACGGCTGAAAATGTCAGCTTTGCCTGCGGCGGTCGCCTGGCGTTAACGCGTTTGTACAACATTTTCAAAGACGGAACTCGCATCGCATATAAGAATCCGGACTACACCGCTTACGAAGACTATCTTTATCCTTTGCGCCATAACTGTGAACTCATTGAGTTGCGTGCAGAAGAAAAAGACGGATTTACGGTGCCGGTTGAACGCTTTGAAGATTTTATGCACGATGTGCGTCCCAATGCGTTTGTCTTTTCAAATCCGTGCAACCCCACCGGTCAGGTGATTCAGGGCGAAGCCATGGATCGGTATCTGGCCGCGGCGCGAAAGGAAAATTGTTTGGTGGGCGCCGATGAGTTTTATGCAACATTTGCCTATAACGAGGACGGAACGCCGGCTGATTCCGCGGTCTCCGCATTACCTTATGTGAAAGACATCAACCGTGATCCCGTCATCGTTTTTGATGGGTTAACCAAGGGATTTCGCTATCCGGGATGGCGCGCCGGTTGGGCGATCGGCCCGAAGTATCTGATTGAAATGATTAATCGCTCTGCTAGCGCCGTAGACGGCGGTCCTTCGACCATGGTTCAGCGCGCAGTCATTGAGGAATTGGCCGAAGGCCACGCTGAGGCAGAACTTCTCGCAACTCGTCGTGAATTTGCCATCAAGCGCAAAATGATGATTGATGGTTTGGCTGAATTGGGCATTCACACGCCCGCCAATCAACCTTTGGGCACCTTCTACATCTGGGCCAGTATTGAAAATCTGCCTGGAAAATTGTCTGATGCGGATGACTTCTTCTTTGCTTGCTTGCAAAAGAAAGTCATCACGGTGCCGGGGCATTTCTTTGATGTGCGTCCGTTTAGAGTTCGTCCGACCAATGAACCCTATCGTCACTGGGTACGCTTCTCTTACGGTCCGAACCGCGCGACAATTAAGACGGCGCTTGAAAGAATCGCCCAAGTAATCAAAGAGCATAAATAGCTGAATTGGCGGGCCCGGTGCCCGCCAAACTTTTCCGCCTGGGTGGCTATTTGCCGGATCTTGATCGGGCGAGAAGAAATACCGTCATTAAAATACAAACCGCCCCGATTGCCTCTATAACGCCGAATGTTGCTCCCAGCAGAATCACTGACAATACAACCGCGGACAGCGGTTCGAAACACGTGAGCATGGATGCTATGGGCGGTGCGATAAATTCCATACTTTTTAGAAAACAACAAAACGACACAATGGTGCCGCACAACACGATATGCAAGTAACAAATAATTCCTGTACTCGTCCAGAGAACATCGGTTTGCAGTGGATTGTTATACAGGCATGCGGCCGCTCCGCTAAATGTCATTGCCCAGCCGATAACCGGAAATACCGTTAATTTCCGCACTACTTTGCCGGGCTGAATTGTGCCGACAGCTCCCAACATAGCTGACAAAAGCCCCCATGCTACGCCTGCGATAGAAAACTCCATCGTATCCCAATTACCTTTGGTGATGATGAGGATGACTCCGATCATTGCTAACAGTAAGCAGATCATTTCCAGCACCTTAATGCGTCGGTGATGGACAATCGCCAAATAGGCGATGATGAAAAGCGGAGAGGTGAGCACCATGATGGTGGCAGTGGCAGCGTTGGAAGTCGAAATGGACAAAAAGAAAGTGGATTGAGAGCAAAGGAGAGCCAGACCGTAAATAAGGATATCTTTCAAATTATCTTTTTGAAAAACGCTTTTGACATGCTTGAAGTGATTCCAAAAGATATCCAACAATACCAAGAGTATGCCGGCACCCAATAGGCGGATGGAAGTTAGGTCTAAAACGGTGAAGCGGCACTCTGCCATCAGGTACTGAGCCGCCACTCCCATTGAGCCCCAGCATATTCCCGCGGTAGAGGCAAGAGCCAGTCCTTTTAATGTTTTGACTTCCATAGTGAGTACGAAATCAGTTGAACAGTCGTTAGTTGAGATGATTGTAGGCTCTTTGTTTCGCCAAACATAGAAAATGGGAGTACGAGAATGACAGGTGTTTATAGTGATTCGGATATATTCTCAATTCCGGTTCAATAAATTAAAATCAGAGGATCGAATTTGTAACCGATATTTTTCTCAATGCGATTCAAACAATTAACGTTGGTTGCCGCTCTTTTGGGAGTTTTTTCTTCCGGTGTTCAGGCTTTTGAAGTGAAAGTGGAGGGCGTGTCGGGGGAAGTACTCGATAATGTTGAGGCTCTGTTAGAGCCGGTAAGGGAAAACAGTTTTACCGAAGTACGCCAAACCTACAGAGCTCAGGTCGATAGGGCGGTCAAGCGTGCCGTTCAGGCTCTTGGGTATTACCAGAGCATAATCCATTACTCCTGGGTTGAACCCAAGGGGGATAAACCTGCGATTTTGATCGCTAAGATCCATTTGGGGGAGCCGGCTCGCATAGCATCAACGTCTTTGACTGTGCGAGGTGAGGCACAACACGACGAGGCTTTTGAGGATCTTAAAAAAGAGCTTCCGGAAAAAGGCCGACAACTCAATCACGGGGAATATCAGCGTTTTAAATCATCTGTTGAACGCGCGGCAATTCGCAGGGGGTATTTTGATGGAGAGTTCGTTACGAGTGAGTTAGGCGTTGACGCGGTTAAAAACGAGGCGCATTGGACGTTTGATTATGACGCGAAGACGCGTTATCGCTTCGGAGATATTAATTTTTCAGGCAGTCAAATCCGTGAGGAAATTCTTGTCAATCTATTGCCTTTCGAAAAGGGGGATCCATACACATCCGACGATATCTCTGAGCTCAACCGTCGCCTTTCCTCAACCGGGTGGTTTAACTCTGTGGTTGTTTCTCCAGATATTATCGGTGGGCGAACCAGCTCGGACAAATCCCTGCCGGTTCACGCTCACGTGACACCGAAAAAAGAAAATGCGGTTGAAACTGGTTTGGGTTATTCCACGGATGTGGGACCTCGAGGGTCTTTGACTTGGAGAAAACCGTGGCTTAATGACTCCGGGCATAGTTTGGAAGCTACGACTGAACTTTCCGCATTGGAGCAGCTGGCCGATATCAGTTACAAGATACCGTTGGCAGAAAGTGCCTTGGAGCACTATTGGTTAGTCCAGGGCGGTATCAAGAAAGAAGATCTCAATGATACGAAGTCCGATTCTGCGTCCGTGATGCTTTCTCGGCATTGGGCGCCTTACGAGGGCTGGCAGCGTGACGTTCATCTTCGTTGGTCGTACGATGATTTCGATCAAGGGCAAATCAGTGATAAGACCATGTTAATTTACCCCGGCGTCACCTTCTCTAAAACAACAACCGTGGGTGGTTTAATGCCGACATGGGGGCTGTCGCAACGCTATACATTTGACTGGTCAAATACCGCCTGGGGCTCTGATGTTGACTTCTTTGTGGTTGAAGCGCAGCACGCTTTAATTAAGACTTTTGCAGACCGCCACCGTTTCATTTTGCGCTCTCACTTAGGCTGGATTCAGACCGACGAATTTGAAAGAGTGCCGCCGGATTTGAGATTCTTTGCCGGTGGCGACAGAAGTGTGCGTGGTTATGACTATGAATCCATTTCACCCGAAGATGACAACGGGGATTTGACCGGTGCAGAAAAACTGGTGACCGGAAGCATTGAGTATCAATTCCGAGTTACGGGTAATTGGTGGGGAGCGATTTTCTTCGATATCGGTCAAGCCGTCAATAATTTCAATAATCAGGATTGGAAAAAAGGCGCCGGTGTCGGTGTACGTTGGCAGTCTCCTTTAGGACCGATTAAGTTTGATATCGCCACGCCGATCGGAGATCCTGATGAAAAGGGCGTTCAGTTTTATATCGGTTTGGGGCCTGAATTATGAGAATCGTCAAAATTATTTCTCTGGTCCTGTTTTGCGTGATCGCCGTATTCGTAGCGCTCGCCGCTTATCTTTTGACGAGTACTTCGGGACTGAATTTTTTGGTGGGTCAAGCCAAAAGCCATGTGCCGCAACTGGTGGCCGGAAGTTTTAACGGCAGTGTGTTGAGATTGGATGCCAGCGATGTCACTTGGGAGCAGCCGGGGCTGAGTTTCAAGGGGAATTTCGGTTGGCATTTGGATTTCAATAAGCTTTTGTCCGGCGAGGTTGTGTTTGATGATTTTTATCTCAAGCAAAGTCGGGTCAAAGTCGAAACGACAAAATTGACATCAGAGCAGTCGGTTCAAGAACAATCAACAGATTCAAATTCAACAGATGCCGCGCAAACGGATCTTCAGGCACCGTTGCCCGTTCATATTCAAAAAATCGCCATCAGTGATCTGGCTGCCGACATTGATGGAGAGCCGCTTCTTCTTAACCAGTTTCTGACCGCTTTTCATTGGACAGGGGACGGGATCGATATTCCTTCCATGGATTTGACGGGATCTTGGCAAAAATTTCCTTTGGCTTTGAAGGGGGCTGTTAATACACGTCAGGGCGGTAAATTGCTGCATTTGGCTGATCTCGCACTGCATTTAGGTGACAATAAAGTGAAAGTGAAAGGGGATGTTCGCTTTCACTCCGCTGTTCCGAACCTTGATTTAGGCATGCAAATTAACGCCACCAACTTCTCTGAAATTATCAAAAATATTCAGGGACGCGCCAAAGGGTGGCTTCAGATCCGAGGACCGGTTCTGATGCCTTTGATTAACGCGGATTTAACTGTTAATGATTTAACCCTTGAAGGTTTGGCGATTCAAACGGTCAAACTGGTTGGTGCGATGAGCGCGGAAGAAAACGCTTCGGGGGGCGCTCGCTTGACGGTTAACGGGATTAGCCTGCCGGGACTTTTTGTCGATAGTTTTAACGCGAATCTTGAAGGCTCGCAAAAGGCGCATGAACTTCGTTTAAGTGCTCGATCCGATCTTTTTAAAGCGAAGGCTGCCTTTAGCGGAGCATTGAATGATTCTTTGGATGCCTGGAAGGGCTTTTTAAAGTCTTTCGATGTGCAAACGCAGTACGGTCCTGTCGCCTTGACAGAGCCGATGCCACTGGCCTTTGACACCAATAATCTGTTGCTGGATGTCGGACATTTTTGTGTCACGCATCCTCATGCGAAAGTGTGTCTGACAAATGACTTGGCCGTGGATCTTCTTCAAAAGAAGGCGCTGAATGTCAAAGTGGCATTGGAAAAGTTTGATTTAGGCTTTTTCAAACGCTATGTTCCCGGCCAATTTGAAGGAACAGGAATCGTGAAGGCTGCGGCAGAATTAACTGTGCCGGAGGGCTTTGTTGGTTTGCCGACCGGTGCTGTGGCTGTTGATGCCAAGGCGTTGACGACTCGCTACATGCTCGAGCAAAGTGACTTTGTGGTGGGGTTCGACACTGTTCACTTGGCCTTTGCCCATGATGGTCAGAAGATCAATTCTGCTTGGTCTGTGCAGCTGACTAAGAACGGCCTGCTCACGGGCGATGTTGACATCATTGATCCGATGAAAGAGCGCCGCTTGGCGGGTGATCTTAAAATCGAACGGCTTTCCGCGTCATTATTTAATTCGCTGCTCTCACCGGGAGAAACCGCGCAAGGAACAATTTACGGGGATTTGAAATTGGGCGGAACTTTGATGGAGCCGCAATTGTATGGCCAGACCGGTATTCGGGAAATGCGGGTCGACAGTACGAAGTTGCCTTTTGAAATGCTTCCGAGTTCCTTTAATTTGACCTTTAACGGCAATAAGAGCACGCTCTCGGGTGAATTGAAAACACCGAAAGGCGGGTTGACGCTGCAAGGTGACGCGGACTGGAAATCGATTGCGCAGGGACACACCCGCATCGCAGCCAAGGGCGTCAAGATGCGCGTGACCATGCCGCCCTCGGTTGAGTTTGACCTGACTACAGATGTCCAATGTGAGGCCAGTTCAGAAAAGATTGCTTTAAACGGCATGATTGACTTACCCTGGGCCCGCGTTCAGGTTTATGAATTGCCGGCTTCGGCCGTCGATGTCAGCGATGACACTGTGCGTTTGGATAGACCGCGTATTCAAAAAACTGAAAACGACGAAGCTATTCCCATTGAAAGCAATCTGTTTATCAATGTCGGCGATGATGTTCGAATTGATGCGATGGGGCTAAAGGCTCGAGTGACCGGAAAACTGCATGTGGTGCAAAACAACGGGAAAATGGGCTTAACCGGTCAAATCAACGTTCCTCGGGGAAATTTCAAGGCCTACGGTCAGGATTTGATTGTTCGACGCGGCGAATTTATGTTTGCCGGTGCCGCAGACAATCCGCTCATTAATCTGGAGGCAATCCGCAATCCTGATAAAACGGCCGATAACGTGATTGCGGGTATCCGTGTGACGGGGCAGGCCGATATGCCCGAGGTGACCATTTTCACTGAACCGGAAAAAAGTCAAACGGAGTCTTTGAGTTACCTCATGCGCGGTGAAGGGTTGGATCCAGCCGGTGAAGATGACAATACGATGATTACTTCGGCGTTAATCAATTTAGGGTTAAGCCAAGGCAGTCGGGCGATTGAAAGTTTAGGTGACGCGGTTGGCATCAGCGGTCTCGGCGTGGATACCGAGGGCGTGGGTGACAGCTCCAAGGTTGCGGTGAGCGGCTACATTCTGCCCGGACTTAAAGTGAAGTACGCGGTAGGGCTGTTTGACTCGCTGGCGACTTTGACGCTTCGCTACCGCGTGATTCCGCGATTGTATGTGGAAGCGGCCTCCGGGGTCGATCAGGCGCTCGATGTACTCTATTCCTTTGAATTCTAGGTTTAGGCAAAAACTCGGCGTTTTCAGGATGATACTTTGAAGATGTTATCGCTAAACTGTCCGTATGTCGTTTGGTTTAGGAGAAAAAAATGAATGAATTCATCGAAGAAGTGGACATCAATAAAGCTTATCGTCTCTTAAATGTCGGCGGGACCACTTTAGTTTCCGCAAGTTACGACGGCGTCTCCGATATCATGCCTGCGACTTGGGCCTGCGCTTTGGATTTAGCTCCGACGAAGGCAACGGTTGTCATTGACAGTTCCCACTTTACGCGCCCTTTGATGGAAAAAAGCGGTTATTTTGCCCTTCAATTGCCCACTGTCGGTATCGCTGAGGAAACGTTGCGCTTGGGATGCGTAAGCAAATATGAAATGGCCGATAAAGTGGAAAAGAGTGGAGCCAAGCTGTTTACGATGCCGGGCTACGACATTCCCCTGGTCAAGGGCTGTGCCGCTTGGATGATTTTTAAGATTTTGTCTGAGCCACACAATCAGGATCTGTACGATCTTTTTATCGGCGAATGTGTTGCCGCCTGGTCTGATTCACGTGTATTTTCGGGTGGTCATTGGCATTTTGAAGAAGCACCTGATGCGCTTCGCACGTTGCACTATGTCGCTGGCGGTCATTTTTATAAGATCGGCGAGCCGCTGGAAATCAAGGGCATCATGCCGGACGAGGTTTAAGGTTGGAGTTGACGCTGTCTGAGGCATTGGCCGGGCTTTTTACGTCAGCCTTTGTCTCTGCTACTTTATTTCCCGGCGCAAGCGAAGCGGTTTTGCTTGCGCTCGTTTCGTCTTGGCCCGACGCTCTTTTTACAGCGCTCACGGTGGCGACGGTTGGCAATACGTTGGGCTCAATGACAAGCTACGCAATTGGTCGCTTTTTCCCTAAAAAGGTTTCTAACAGGGCACTCGATTGGTTGCAGCGGTGGGGTGTTTATGCACTGTTGTTGTCATGGTTGCCCTTGGTTGGCGATGCGCTGCCGTTGGCTGCCGGATGGTTACGGATTCATTGGTTTAAAAGTTTGATTTTCATAATGATCGGCAAAGCCGGTCGTTATGCGGCATTAGTCTTTGGATTTGCTCAACTTTTCTAACAAAATACAATCGCATTCAAGCCTCTTATGCGATATGATTCAGAGAGTTATCGTAACCTTAGATAGTGGTGAAAAAGGCTACGACCGATAGGAATTTTCATGAGAATTTTAATTTCCAATGACGACGGTTATTCGGCCCCTGGTATTCGTGCGTTAGCCAAAGCGATGCGACGTTTCGGATATGTGACGGTGGTGGCGCCTGAATTTAATCAGAGCGGAACCAGCAATGCGCTGACGTTGACGCGTCCTTTGCAGGTGCAGGAAGTTGAGCCGGGTATTTTTGCGGTTAACGGAACGCCAAGCGACAGCGTACATTTGGCCTTGACCGGGCTTCTGGATGAATTGCCGGATTTAGTTTTATCTGGCATAAACTGCGGTCAGAACATGGGAGAAGACACCATGTATTCCGGCACAGTGGCCGCGGCTATTGAAGGTTATCTTTTTGGTATTGACTCCATCGCTTTCTCCCAAATTGAGCGCGGCTGGAACTATTTGGATGATGCGGCCATGATCGCTCAGGGTATTGTGGAGCGATTCCTCGAACGAAAGAAAAGTGGGGAGCCGCAGCTTTTAAATGTCAATATTCCCAACTTACCTTTAGCTCAATTGCAGGGTGTGGTTGCTACGCGTTTGGGACGGCGCCATCACGCCGAAAGTGTGATTAAAGAGGTTAGCCCGCGGGGATTTCCCATTTATTGGGTCGGCGCTGCCGGCAAGCCTAAAGATCGCGCCGAGGGGACGGATTTTTGGGCTGTTGAGCATAACGCGGTTTCCGTAACGCCGCTGCAAGTGGATTTAACCAATTATGCGGCGGTTCGCGCAGTCGGTGAGTGGCTCACGGTTGACAGTAAGAATTAATTTGTTTGACGCAGAGATGCGTCTTTGACTGAGGAATGTTAGATATGAAATTTCGTGCTTTGGTTGCTGCCATGATGGCTGGCGGTGTTTTGGCTGGATGCGCACTCCAGGATGTCGGAGCGCCCATATACAGCCGCACGGGTACGACGGGCGTGGCCACTTCCGGTGTGGTCTCGACAACGGGAGACACCTATACTGTTCAGCCCGGAGACACTCTCTACAGCATCGCCACGCGCAACGGCTGCAATCCGACGGAATTGGCTCAAGCCAATGGCATCACGGACCCCACGTTGCTTTCTCCGGGAACAGTGCTTCGTTTGACAAGTGCCCGCACGCAGCCGGTTACTTCGCTGGCTACGGAAATGCCCGCACCGGTCTCTGAAGTGACGTTAAGCGGAGACTCCGCGAGCTCGGCAACTCAAGCAGGAACCGATACGGTAACGTTGACAGGCGGCACGGCTGCGGCTTCAAGCGCGCAAAAGCTTTTAGGCAACACCCGATTATCGTGGCCGGTCGCTCGTAACCAGATTCTTCGTCAATTTACAGACGAAAACAGCAAGGGTATTGAAATCGCCGGTCAAATGGGCGATGACGTGCGTGCTGCCGCGGCAGGCCGTGTACTCTACATCGGTGAAAACGTCAGCGGCTACGGCAAACTGATCATCATCACGCACGGTCCCGGAGCGGTGACGGTGTATGGACACAACAGCGAACTGCTGGTCAAGCGCGGTGATAACGTAACCAATGGACAAGTGATCGCTAAGATGGGCAACAGTGACAGCGACAGTGTGAATCTGTTGTTTGAAGTGCGTCATAACGATCGTCCGGTCAATCCGATCGAGTACTTGCCCCAATAACTGGATTGAGTCCGATTAAGCTCTGCTTTTTCGGTTTTACATCGGCGCCCGCTGCACCCATGGTGAGATTTCCGAAAAGAGTACAGCCGGGCGCTCAATTTTTGAGGGATATTTCCAATGGCAAGAGCCCCTAAGGTACTTGAAAAATTTACGGTTGATATTGAGTCGCTTGATCAGGACGGGCGAGGTGTTGCGCATCGTGAAGGCAAGGTCGTCTTCGTGGAGGGGGCGCTTCCCGGAGAGACGGTGACTTATGAGCGATTCCGCAATAAAAACAGCTACGAATGCGGACGCGCGGTTTCTATTGAAAAAGAGTCCGCTTTGCGTGTCAAACCCGCGTGCAAACATTTTGGACTGCAACCGGGGTGCTGCGGCGGTTGCGCCATGCAGCATCTGGAACCCAACGCGCAGGTGGCCATCAAGCAACGCGTGCTTTTAGATGCGTTGTGGCATATTGGCAAGGTTAAACCGGAAACGATTCTGCCTCCGATCTATGGTCCTTTTTGGGGTTACCGTCACCGCGCGCGTTTGACTGTGCGGGATGTTGAGAAAAAGGGCGGCGTGTTGGTCGGTTTCCACGAACGTTCTTCGAGCTATGTGGCCGATATGACCGAGTGCAAAATTTTGCCTCCCGCAGTCAGCGATCTTTTAATTCCTCTTCGTCGCCTGGTTGAAGGTTTGTCTATTCGTCAGCGTCTGCCTCAAATTGAAGTGGCCATGGGAGGCAATGGGGCTATTGCTTTGGTTTTCCGTGTGTTGGAAGAACCGAGCGCAGCGGATATGTCGGCGTTTGAAGCATTTTCACTGGAGTATGGAGTCAGTGTTTGGCTTCAACCCAAGGGACCGGATTCCTGCTATCCGATGCATCCGACTGACTTGACGGCGCTCAAACTGGAATTGCCTGAATTTGGTGTGCATATTTCTTTTAAACCGACGGATTTCACTCAGGTTAACCATCGTTTAAATGAAACAATGGTTTCGCGTGCGATTAACCTTTTGGATGTCCAACCGGAACACCGTGTAGCGGACTTTTTCTGTGGTCTTGGAAATTTCACGTTGCCTTTAGCCGTGCGCGCTAAAACAGTAGTGGGTATTGAAGGCAGCGAGCAACTGGTTGAAAGAGCCCGAGCGGGCGCGGCCGATAATGGTTTGGCAGAAAAGACGCAATTTGTTGCCAGAAATCTTTTCACATGGTCGACGGACGATTGGGATGCGCTTTGGAGTCAACTGGGAGGAATTGACCGGGTATTGATTGATCCCCCGCGTGAAGGCGCATTGGAATTGGCCAGAACGCTGGCGGCAACCGACAAGCGTCCGCCCCGAGTTGTTTATGTGTCCTGCAATCCGGCGACCTTAGCACGCGACTGTGCGGTCCTGCATCACGAGGGCGGCTGGCATATCCGAGCCGCCGGTGTCATGAACATGTTCCCTCACACGGCTCACGTGGAGAGTATGGCGGTGCTTGAGCCGGGACCGAAGCCTGAAAAGGCTCCGCAAGTCGAACAATCAACAGCTGAAGTGGTGAAGGTTGAGGAAGAGCAACCGCTCTAAAAATCCAGGCAAGACTCAAATGAAGTCTTGCCTGCCGTCTTTTTGATATCATCAAAACCGTATTATTCAAAAACTTTTTGTTATGGATTGGGATCTACACCTCAGTCACTACAAACAGCGTCCCTTAAAAGAAGTGATTAAGGAGTTGGCTGAATTTGTTTGGGTGCGTATACAAGAGACGCAGCTCAATCAGGTGGCCTCGTCTCTGACACTGACGACGGTGTTGTCGCTTGTGCCGCTTGTGGCGGTGATTTTGGTGAGCTTTGCGGTATTTCCCGCATTTGAAGCTCGCCGTGCCGAAATGGAAGCGCTTCTTTTCTCAAGCCTGTTGCCGGAAGCGTACAGTCAGCAAATTCTGAATTATGTTCGGGCTTTTGCCGAGCATGCTCAAGGATTGACGATTTTCGGTTTGGCCGGTTTGACGATTACCGCCCTCATGTTGATTAATACCGTTGACGGCGCGCTCAATCGCATTTTCCACGTCAGACAAATGCGCCCGGTGATGCAGCGAGTGCTTATTTATTGGGCTTTGCTAACCTTGGGACCCATGGCGATCGGTTTTAGTCTCTTGCTGACCAATGTGCTCACGCAGATCGAATTCGGTGTTGAAGGCATGTTGCCCGGTTGGTCGCTGATGGTGCTTCAGCTGTTGGTTCAGTCCTTTGGGTACGCGGCTCTGTATGTGTATGTGCCCAATTGCAAAGTCCGTTGGTTTGACGCATTTCTCGGTGGTCTTTTGGTGACTGTTGTCGGTGTGGCGATTAAGTGGTGTTTCAGTTACTACTTAAGCACCGGACCTCTGACCACAATCTATGGTTCTTTCGTGTTGGTCCCCGTTGTGCTGCTTTGGATCTACCTTTCGTGGTTACTGGTGCTCTCGGGGGCGGCTATTGCGGCAACCGTTCCAATGCTCACGAGCGGTCGTTACAGCGATATGAATAAAACGGGAAATGATTTTATTACCGGCGTGGCTCTTTTGCATGAGCTGATGCTTGCGCAGGAAAAAGGAAAATCCTCTGTTTCCATTCATAAGCTTTGTAAGGCGGTTGACTCTTATCCGGAGGCGGCAGGTGCGATTTTGGAAAAGTTGGCTGAAGTGGGATATGTCGGAAAACTCAAGGATGACCGAAAGTACGATGAACACTGGAGTTTATTGGTTTCTCCGCAAACGACGACTTTAAGTGCCGCCTTCGATGCTTTGGTGGTTGATCCCAGTAACAGTTTGATTGCACGAGAAAATTCTCCGCTCTATGACTGGTACTGTCTTGTGACTGATGCGGAATGGAAGAAGCGTCCGATGGTAGAGACCCTTCGTTTTATTCATCCGATAAATTAAAGCTCAATTTAGGTACGAAAAAAGGATGTTGGTGAAAAACTCAACATCCTTTTTTTGATAAGTGCCTATCGAAGGATTACTTCAGTGCTTCAAAAACACGGTTCTTAATTTCTTCGATGGTACCTAAGCCGCTGATGCTGCGGTACTGCGGAGCAGAGGCGTCACCAGAGGCGGCCAGGTCACCGTAGAATTTCACCAAAGCTTCGGTTTGGGCGTGATAGACACTCAAACGTTTCAGAACGACTTCTTCCTTATCATCGTCACGTTGGATCAACGGATCGCCCGTAATGTCATCCTTGCCTTCCACCTTGGGCGGATTGTACTTAATGTGGTACGTACGGCCGGAGACCGGGTCCACGCGGCGACCGCTCATGCGCATGACAATTTCTTCATCGGGTACGGCGATTTCGAGCACGAAGTCAATCGGAATGCCGGCAGCTTGAAGTGCTTCGGCCTGAGGAATCGTGCGCGGAAAACCGTCAAAGAGGAAACCGTTGGCGCAATCCGGTTGCGTCAGGCGTTCTTTCACCAAACCGATAATGATGTCATCGGAAACCAATTGGCCCTTGTCCATGACTTCTTTGGCGGCCAAACCGAGAGGGGTACCGGCCTTAACGGCGGCACGCAACATATCACCCGTAGAAATTTGGGGAATGCCGAATTTTTCCTTAATGAAAGCGGCTTGCGTGCCCTTGCCGGCACCCGGAGGTCCAATCAAAATCAAACGCATAATAACTCCTCGTTTACTTCCGATGACTCAAGGGATTCGAGCCACCCTAACTATTTCATTGTAGACACCTTCCGGGGCGATTTGTTCGCCCGAAAGGATAAATTTCAAGCTTCGCCTTTAGCAAACACTTCGCGGACGCGGTCAAGATCTTCTTGCGTATCTACGCCGGCCGGCAGCGCTCCCGGCAAAACCGCTACAGCGATTTTGACGCCGTAGTAGAGGGCGCGCAACTGTTCAAGGCTCTCCCATTTTTCAATCGGAGCTTGCTCCCAGCTTGGGTAGCGTTTTAAAAACTTAACCCGATAAGCGTACAAGCCGATATGGCGCAAAGGCACCAAACCTTCAGGCAATATTGTTTTGTCTTCACGGAAGGCATCGCGAGGCCAGGGGATGGGGGCGCGGCTGAAAGTGATGGCGTTGCCTTGGGCGTCACGAACCACTTTTACCACGTTGGGATTCATGAATTCCTCAATATTGTCAATCGGATGGCCCGCGGTAGCCATTTCGCATTCCGGGTGGGCGGCGAGCAGTTCTGCGACTTCTCGAACAACTTCGGTGGGGATGAGAGGCTCATCGCCCTGAACATTGACGACAATGGCCTCATCAGACAAGCCGAGTTTGTTGACGGTTTCCGCTAAGCGGTCTGTCCCCGTGGGATGCTCAGCGGAAGTGAGCACTACCTTGACGCCGTAGACCTCGCAAGCTTTGACGATATCTTCGTGGTCGGTCGCGACGACAACATCGGTTGCGCCGGAAGCCATCGCACGTTCTGCCACGCGAACAACCATGGGACGCCCGGCGATATCTTTTAACGGTTTTTCAGGTAAGCGGGTGGACTTCATCCGAGAGGGGATGATGGCGTAAAAAGCGGTCATTTTCAGGCACCTCTGACAATGGAGAGGCGTTTGGCGTATTCCTGAGCCTGCTCATCGCTGAGTTTTTTCGCCTCTTCGGGAATCATGTTCGGGATATTATCCTTGACTTCAAACGCAAGTTTGCACCGAGGGCATACCAAGAGGGACTGATCAGCATCCCAGACAATGGCTCCTTTGCAGACGGGGCAAACCAATGTGGCGGTTAATCGAGGATCAAGAGCCATTTTGTTTCTGAGCCTTCCTTTGAAGTTTATGTTCAATCAAATCCACCAAGAACGGATCAATATCAACCAGGTACTCAACCGTATAAATTCGGGGATCGTTGGCAATATCGGGTTGTTGACGGCATTTCACAGCATCTTTGCCTGTGATCAGAATGAGATCTTCTTTGCTGTCTTTAAACGGATTTTCATCAAAAGCATAGTGGTCGCCCAATTCCATTTCCGGACCTTCAATATCGTGGGCGCGAAGCATGGCAAAAAAGCGTCCGGGCGCTGCGATTCCGGCGGCGGCAAGAACGCTCTTGCCGGATTGGGCGATTTCATCGAGTGTTAAAAAGCGTGTGCCGTCCAATGATTTGGCTCGGCCAAGTGTTGCCGTGGCGGCAAAGCGCGGGGTTCGGCTGTCAAAAGTATCTTCGGTTGCGTTTAATACAATGGCGTCGACTTCATCGAGTCTGGATGGCGGTTCGCGCAACGGACCGGCGGGCAACACCCAGCCGTTTCCAAGACCTCGTGCTCCCACCACCGCCAATTCAACATCGCGAGCGAGCGAATAGTGCTGAAGTCCATCGTCGGATATGATGAGGTCACATTCCGGATGCTTGTCAAGCAGCAACAAGGCAGCGGCGACTCGATCACGAGCAACCGCGACAGGAACCTCAGTTTGACGGGCAATCAATAACGGTTCATCGCCGACATTGGCAGCGGGACTGTCGGGCAGCACCATTAGAGGCGCATCTTCTTTGCGACCGAAACCGCGAGAGACAACACCAGGATGGTAGCCACGTTTGAGCAATTCTTTGACTAACGCAATCGTAACCGGGGTTTTACCCGTACCGCCGACATAGATGTTCCCAACCACTACAACCGGAACCGGCAAGCGGTGGGGTTTTGTTTTATTGCGTCGATTGCGGGCGGCGCACAGAAAGACTAAAGAAAGGGGAGATAAGGCCCAAGCCAGTAAACCGCGTTTGGTCCACTGACGATGAAGCCACGACTCAAAGGTGGCTCGCATGGGATTCTCCGATTAAATGAAAAAATGACTCTCGGTCCTCTGAACCGGAACTGTCAGAAAACATATATTTTTTCTCTACCTGCTCTGAAAAAGCTAATTTTGTAATGTTAGCAAATATGCAGAAAAGTGCAGGATTTTTGACATATAAAATTGATCCCGCCAGATCAAATTAAAGCTCAAAAAGTTGCTTTAATTCTTCAATGGTTAATCGTTCGTCAAAGGGCAGATATTCACCTTTAGAATTTTTAAATACCCCATAGGGAACAGCTCGACAACCGGCGCGGCGGTGCAGCTTGGTGTTCGTCCAAACTTTGTCTCGAATCTCTACGGGCAACTTTTCCACAGAGCCATAACGGATCCCACGGAATTCAACATCAGTGAAATGCTTGAAATGTTCTTCCAGTTTCGCCAAGGGATCTTTATCAATCAGAATTGTTGTTGCCTGAGGTTCCGAATGAATGTTCATAAACGAAATCGGACAGAATACGAATTCAATTTTGTCTAAAAAAGGTTCAAGCTTTCTGTGTAATTGCCAACAATCCCGACACTGAGTATCAAAGGCCACATAGGCTTTGGGGCGTCCTGCGGGCCCTTTTGAAGAAACACCGGTTGCTTCTTTTTCAAATGACTCGAACATCTTTTTCCCATCCCAAATGACAGGAACAGAGGCCGGGGCCGCATTGGCGGGGCTCAAATTTGAAGCCATTAAAGAGACCAATCCTGCTAAAAGTGCAGAGCGTCGAGTCATTGTTTTCATAGGACACCTCTTGTCATTTAGGACCATTGTACGCAGAAAAAATCAGTTGTTTGTCTCTCAGCGGATTTCAATGGTGCCTTTTTTCAACTGAGTGATGGGATGCCAATCCTGTTTGGCTTTTCGCAAACCGGGAATGCCTAAATCTTCTTCCCGATTAAGATATTCGATACAAAGCGGAAGGCTTTGGGCAAAGGCCTGCGATAAAGCCGGGTAGGCGCCGGGGATTTCACGTGTGGCTTTTTCAATATGCACCGACAAGATATCGGACGCGCTTCGGGCACCATAAGTTAAACCTAAGATGCGTCCGCGCTCATGCAAAATTCCGCCGTACACCGGTAACTCGTCCCAGTGCTGAAGAACCTTTTCAATAGCGGCTTTTTCTTCAATAAGGCCATCGTTCATTTCGCGGCCGCTGTACCACTCCGTCAAAAAGCTCATGCAGTCGTTAAAAAGATCTTTTGTGTACACATCAAACTGAGCCTCAGGGCAAGCCTTGTAAAAACGTTTGACGAAATTTCGCTTGCTGTGAAAGTGAGAGCCCGGCAACTCCACAAAGTCTGAGCAAGAGTACACATAGTCCCATCGATTGGGGTTTTCTTCAATCACCAATTTCCGCCCTGGAAACGCTTGGGAAAGAACTGGAGCCATCATGTCTGTTCGACCGTAAAACCGAAGAGGGTGAGCGTTATTTTTAGCAATTTGTTCCAAATGATTGAAAAGTGACTGAGGGATTTCGGCTTCCCCGATCGGCATGACAAACACTGGTAAAGAGTCTTTATCCAACAGGCGTTCGAATACGAGATGTGTCTCCACATACTCGAAGAACCGAAAATGCTTGTGGATGCCGCGGCTAAAAAGAGAAACTAAACTTAAATCACAATCACCGTTGCCGTATTGAGGCAGATATTTTCTTAAGAGATCTAGATCACTTTCTTTTAACGCTTTAAATGACATGGCAAAAACTTTCTGATACAACCGCTTAACATTAAGACAGTCGAGCTTTATTTGCAAAATTATTTGGTTAGAATCTTCGAAGTCACCTATCCGTTTTCCAGAAATGTTTTTAGAACAAAGCGCTCCCTTGTCATCGCCATTCGTTTGGACTGTTTCTCAGCTCAACGATGAAGTTTCTCGTTGTCTTCAGGTCAATTTCCCTCCGCTTTGGGTTGGCGGTGAGGTGCGAGACTTCACGCGCGCAGCCTCGGGGCACTGGTACTTTACGCTCAAGGATGTCACCGGAGAGCTGTCCTGCGCTATGTTTGCGGGCAGCAACCGTCGTGTTGGTTTTATTCCGAAAACCGGAGATCACCTGGAAGTTCATGGACAGGTGAGTGTCTATCGAGCCCGGGGTTCTTACCAAATGGTTGTCGATAGTGTTCGACAGGCAGGATTGGGGGAACTTTATGAGCGTTTCTTGAGGCTAAAACAAAAACTTCAGGCTGAGGGACTCTTTAGTCCTGCGCGCAAAAAATCGTTAAGACGTGTCTATACAAAAATCGCAGTGGTAACAAGCCTTCAGGCCGCGGCTCTCAGAGATGTGTTGACGACATTGCGGCGTCGGGCGCCTTACGCAAAAGTGAAGGTTTTTGAAACTGCAGTACAGGGAGCGGAAGCGCCTGAAGAAATAATCCGCGCTTTGCGAAAAGCGGATACGTCCGAAGCCGTTGAAGTGATTTTGCTTGTGAGAGGCGGCGGATCAATTCAGGATTTATGGTCATTTAATGATGAGAGGGTCGCACGAACTATTGCGAATTTGAGTAAACCCGTGATTGTTGGTGTCGGGCATGAAAGCGATGTCACGATTGCTGATTGGGCGGCCGATTTGCGCGCGGCCACACCCACGGCTGCGGCTGAACATGTCACAGAAAGTTCGGAAGTTCTTTTGCGCGAAATTTCACAAATGTACGGGAATTTGCAAAGCGCCTGGGAACATTACTGGACCGAATCATCTCAAAGAATGGATTTATTGCTGCGCGAAATTCCTGATCCGGTGAAAAGTCTTCAATATGCGCGTGAGTGCCTGACTCAAAATGAGCGCCTATTGACCTTATTGATGTCTGCGCAATGGAAGAGACAGTCTGAGAATTTGAACTATCTTAGGGAATCGCTTGTTCATCCTTCACACCGTTTAGCCTTTGAAAAGGAAAGACACGAACGACTGTCTCATGATTTAACCCGTTATGTGTCAGAAAAGATTGCCACAGCCCAGCGCCAATGCATCGCCATGACGGATTTGTTGACCGAAACCAGTCCGCAGGCGATTATGAAAAAGGGCTACAGCTTCATTACTGCTAAAGACGGCCGCTATATCAAAAGCGCCGCAACACTTAAGCAGGAAAAAGAACTCACTATTCATTGGCATGACGGTCGGGCAGATGTCCGAGTGGTAGATTGAACGTGTTGAAGTTGAAATATTTGGTATCTGTTCGGTCTAATTGCGTCGTTTTTCCGTACAATCGAATCGTTTTTTAGGAGAGAAAAAATGACTATTCAACTGCCCACGCTGGCTTTCCCGCTCAACGCATTGGCTCCGGCTATGTCTGAAGAAACCATGCAATACCACTATGGTAAGCATCATCAAACCTATATCACCAATTTGAATGCGGCGATCAAAGGAACGCCTTTTGAAATGATGTCGCTTGAAGAAATTATTTTGGCGAGCGACGGTATCAATCAAGGAGTGTTCAATAATGCGGCTCAGGCGTGGAATCACGCCTTTTTCTGGATGTGCCTGTCGCCCAAAGGCGGTCAGAAACCTCAGGGCGAATTGATGACGAAAATTGAGCAACGCTGGGGCTCTTTTGAAGCGTTCCGTGAACAGTTCTGTGCAAGCGCAGCCGGCAATTTCGGTTCCGGTTGGACTTGGTTGGTACTCACCCCTCAAAAGACGCTTGAAATTGCCAATACTTCAAATGCGGGCACTCAATTGGCCAGTGACAACTCTCCGCTTTTGGTGGTGGATGTTTGGGAACACGCTTATTACATTGATTACCGCAATTCGCGTCCGAACTATCTCAACGCTTTATTTGATCATTTGATCGATTGGGAATTCGTGGCGAAGAATTACTATAACGCCAAGTAATTTCGTTTTATGGTTGGGCTTCAGGATGCTGAGGCCCATTTCCCAAATTAAGCTTCGCCTCTTTGCGAATCTTATTTTCCTTGAACCATCCGCCTTTCATTTCAAGGGCCCAGGCAGCCGGCCGCTGAGAACAATGGGTGTTTTCCGTTTGCGCCTTCATTTGATGAACGCTCATCAAAAGCCCTTTTTCATCAAAAAAACCGACATCTAGATCGATAGGAACGTCCTTCATCCACATGCAGATGGGGCGAGCCGGTTTAAAAACAAAGAGCATTCCCTCATTGGACGCTAAAGAGCTCACTCCCTGCAGACCTCGCTGTTGTTGAGCTTCTGTCAGTGCGAGCTGAACGGAGACAGCGTGCTCATCGATATAAATTGTTTGAGAAAAAACAACGCTCGGAGTGACAGCGATTAAAGCTGACAAACAAAAACTGCGCGAGTAACGTTGAATTACATTTCGCGCAGTTTTGAGCATTAAAAAAATAGTGCTCGTGAACACAGACAACCCTCTAGCTTGCAGCGTCATCGGTCTTCATTGGCGAAGGGATTACGCGTGTGGCGTGCAACCCTCGTTCGGATTGTTCGAATTCAAACTCAACCCGTTGATTAGTCTGCAGAGTCTTGCGACCGGGCATTTCAATGGAACGGAAATGAACAAACACTTCTCGATCTTGACCGTCGGGGATAATGAACCCGTAACCTTTGGCATCCGAGAACCATTTCACAGTACCAGAATTCATAAAAAGTCCTTGTAAAGAAAGCATAGGCAAACTAGAGAGAGTTCTATTTTGTCTGCTTTCCTTTTCATCATAGGCTTATTTCAAGGGGTTGAATAGCTTTTTTTAAAGCGAGTCATCGATTTTTTCGCCTTTTCTACGAGAATCGATATAATCACGATAACGATTATAAGAATCATTCTCATCTAATATGCTAAAGACTCGAATGCTTCAGTTATCCGCAGTCCCATTATTGATTTTTTTCTTGTGGACTCTGAGCGTGAAGTACGGAGCGATTTCTCCCATTTTGTTGCCAAGTCCCGAGTCTGTCGTGATGACTTGCAAGGAGCTTTTTTATTCCGGGGAGTTGGCCGAACACATTATCTCAAGCGGCAAGCGGACTCTATCGGGTTTCGCTCTCTCGAGTTTAACTGGCATCTCGCTGGCATTGATTTTCTCTCAAAGTCCAGTTGCGAAAAATTTGGGTTATTTCGTTGTTGAAGCCGCGCGTGTGACGCCGCCCCTCGCATTGATCCCATTATTGATTTTGTGGTTGGGTATTGAAGAAGCTCCCAAAATCGCCATTGTTTTTTTATCGAGTTTTTTCCCAATCTACCTTAATTCACTGACTGCCATTGAGTCCGTGGAGCTGAGGCTCAAAGAGGTGGCGAAGACTTTGCATTTCTCCTCTTGGGAGACATTTCGGCTGTTGACGATTCCGGCGGCTTTGCCCGGCATATTGACCGGACTGCGGGTGGGGTTCGGATACAGTTGGCGGGCATTGGTTGGCGCGGAGTTAATCGCGGCCTCAAGCGGTCTTGGTTTTATGATCAGCGAAGCCAGCGAGTTCTCTAAAACCAGTGTCGTTTTTGTTGGCATTTTTTCCATCATTGTGATTGGCGTTTGTATGGATCGATTGCTTTCTTGGGCGATTAACCGCTACGCGAAATTCTTTTCTGTGTGAGTTTCAGAATGTTTTCGATTGAATGCCAAAACCTCGTTAAAGAGTTTAAAAGTGTGACCGCTACCGTCAGACCGGTGAATGGTTTGTCGTTGAGACTCAATGCCGGAGAAATTCACGCGGTGATAGGCGAGAGCGGCTGTGGGAAAACCACCTTGCTTCGTTTGATTGCTGGGCTCGAGAGAGCTGAGGCGGGGACGATCGGTTTTCTTCCAAAAGATAAGACGCCGACGATTTCCATGGTTTTTCAAGAGCCTCGGCTTTTTCCGTGGTTTACGGTCGAAAAAAATGTGGCACTCGCAGTCAGACACCTCAGTCGTGAAGAACAACAAGAAAAGGTTCGACACGTGCTTGAATTAGTGGGATTGTCTTCGTGCCGAGCGCTTTTTCCCTCTCAACTGTCCGGTGGCATGGCGCAGCGTGTCGGTTTGGCTCGAGCTTTATGTCCGAAGCCTGACATTTTGCTTTTAGATGAGGCCTTCAGTGCGCTGGATGCATTGACGCGTTCAAAAATCTACCCTGAATTTATTCGAATCCACGAATGTGAACCGGTAACCACTGTGCTGGTTACTCATGACGTCACAGAAGCGGTTCTTTTATCACGCAATGTATTTCGACTGGGCGGCGGGAAATTGATCAAGCACTACGACGTGGATTTACCTTATCCGAGATCATTGGCCATGGACGGTGTGGGAGAACTGATCGAGGATATTCTCAACGATTTTTTAACAAAACCGAAGGGGAAATGTTTATGAAACTGAAACTATGTTTGGCAGCGGCGCTGACTTGTGTGGTCGGTTTGGCTTGCGCGCAAAGCATGCCCAAAGAAATCAATATCGCTTATGTGAAAGCGCCTTTTAACCTTCAGAACATGGTGATGAAGGATCAAAAACTGTTGGAAAAGGCTTTCGAAAAACACGGCACAACAGTGAAATGGCACACGATCACCTCCGGCGCGAAACAGGCGCAGGCAATGGCTGCCGGATCTTTGGATTTTTCCGCCGTAATGAACACGGCCTCTCTGCTTTCCACCAATGGAGCGGGTAATCCTGTTTTAATTGCCAATGGCGTCGCTCACCCCGCTGACACCTTCGCCATCGTTGGTAAACCCGGGGCGAAGTTCTCCGTGAAAGATCTTAAAGGCAAGAAAGTCGCAGGACCGCGCGGAACCGTTTTGCATCAGCTTTTAATTGCGGCTTTGGTTAAGGAAGGGATGACTATCGATGATGTGGAGTTTCTTTCTATGGATCAGCCCGCGGCACTTTCTGCAATGCTCAGTGGCAATGTCGATGCGTCTTTGCAGGCGGCTAGCGGCGTGATCAAAGCACAGGAAGCCGGCTGTAAGGTTATTTCCACGGCAAAAGGTCTGGTGAATGTGAATCTTGTAATGACAGTGCGAGAAGCGTTTGCGACGAAGTACCCTCAAGCGGTTGAAGAGGTCGTGAAAGTTCAGCGCGAAACGCTCAAATGGATAAATGAGCATCGCAGCGAAGCGATTGCTCTGGGGGCCGAAGAACATGGAATCAGCCTCAAGGATGCGCAACAATTGGCCGATTGGTCCAATTATTACGATGTGGTCAGCGCAGAGGATATTCAGGGATTGAGAGAAGACCAAGAGTTTCTCATTGAGAACAAACTGATGCAAAAACCTGTCGATGTTGAAAAATTAGTTTTGCCTATCGCGAAACGCTAAAGGAGCCGCAATGTTTTTTGAAACTCCTCAAACCATTTGTGTTCGAGATGAAGAGGGTGTTATCTCTTTTAATCGGGAAGATCTGATTCGTTATTCCGGTCAGGGTCATTTAATCGCGAGCGCATTGATCATGCGTCTGTTCACAGATGCCTTTGCCCGACTCTCGCCGGGCGTGCCCCCGCTTCGCAAGGATATTCGAGTCCTATCGGCTTTTCCGGGTTTAGGCGTTCGAGATCACGTTGAATTGGTAACGCGAGCTGTGACCGATAATCGGTATTTCCTGGATAAGCAAGCCGGACCCGACACGGCACCTACTTCAGCAATCGGCGGCCGCATGTATTTCGTTGTGGCTGTGGGTGACAAAGCCGTAAGTTACGTCATGAATCCGGAAATTTTTGATGATCGCTGGCGCCAGGAGGTGGCGGCTCATCAAAAAGGCGGCAAAACTGTCGAGGAGCATGCCCGTTATGTTGCCTACAAATATGAGGTGGTCGGTCAGTTGATGACTCGAGAAGATGTCTTCCTCGAAATTAAAGATGTCAGCACAGACATCTTCAATCAATAACAAAGAAACGGCCCGGAAAAACCGGGCCATCGCCTTCCTAAGCCTTTCCTGTCGAGCCGAAGCCTCCCGCGCCTCGGTCAGAAGCTTCAAAGTCATCCACGATATTCATCTGCATTTGAACAACGGGAACGATGACAAGTTGAGCAATGCGTTCCATTGGTTCAATGGTGAACGCTTCTTGACCGCGATTCCAAGTGGAAACCATCAACTCGCCTTGGTAATCCGAGTCAATGAGACCGACCAGGTTACCGAGAACAATGCCATGTTTATGCCCAAGACCCGAGCGCGGCAAAATCAATGCGGCATAGCCGGGATTGGCCAAATGAATGGCTAATCCTGTTTTGATGAGTTTTGTTTCACCGGGTCGTAACGTCAGCGGTTCGTCAAGCATGGCGCGCAAATCCAAACCAGCTGAACCGACGGTGGCATAGGCGGGCATTTTTTCTTTCACTCTGGGGTCAAGAATTTTGACATCAACTTTCATGATTCGGTGATCTCCTGTATTAGCGTTTCTGGCGAATGATGTTAGAAACGATGCTGATGAAAATAACAAAAACAGCAGCCATGATGAGCCGTTCATCACCGATCATGCCGCCATAAGAAAAAAGTCCGAAACCTAAAAAGATTAAAAAAGCAGTGCTTGCCTGAGCCGCACGGCTACGACCGCGTTTGGCGGATTTAGGTTCCGGAATATCCACTTTGAAAGCGTCTTCGGGTTGGTTGATAACCGTATCGCGGTGGACAGGGCCTGTCTGCGCTTGGGTTGGATTCCAGACGCCGGTGGCCGCTCCATGGAGCTCATCGTTGATCTGTTCACGCATGAGCTCGTCGTTGACTTGCAATGCCTTTAATTCTTCTGCGCTTTTTTGATTGAGTTGTTCCACAAATGCGGCAAAGTCGCCGTTTTTCGGCTCAAGATGTGAAGGATCAAAATGTTTGCGCATCAGTTAACCTCCTGAGCAATCTTGGCAATTAATGCTTGAGCGATATGCTCCTTGGTTGCCTTTGCCAGAGGGGTGGCTGTTTCGCGTTCAACAAACACCACCGCATTGCTGTCTTGATTGATGGCGTCACTAACTAAATTTGCCACAATCAAGGGAACATTTTTACGGAAAAGCTTCGCACGGGCGTTATCAATAAGGTTATCAGTTTCCGCAGCAAATCCTACACAGTATGGAGCATTTTCCAGTGCGGCCACACTGGCAAGAATGTCTGGATTTTCTTCAAAAACCAATTCCGGATACCCGGCGAATTCCTTTTTGATTTTATGCTCGCTCACGTTAGCCACACGCCAGTCAGCGACCGCGGCCACACTGATGAAAATTTCGTGTTGTGCCACTTCCAGCATGACCGCATCGTACATTTCCTGAGCGGTGGTCACATCAATGCGTCTGACACCGGTCGGTGTTTTCAGACTGGTTTTTCCCGCAATGAGTGTGACTTCTGCACCGGCTAAGGCGGCGGCTTTGGCAATGGCAAAGCCCTGTTTGCCTGAGGATAAATTGGTGATGCCTCTGACCGGATCAATCGGCTCATAAGTCGGACCCGCTGTAATGAGCACTCGACAGCGATCTAGCAGGCGCGGTGAGAATGCTCCTTGTAGCAGTTCAATGATGTCTTCAGGTTCAAGCATGCGGCCGCTTCCGATATCGCCGCAAGCTTGTTCACCCGAGTCCGGGCCCAGGAAAATGGCTCCGTCTTGAGTAAGCTGCGTGACATTGCGCTGCGTGGCCTGATTGTGCCACATAAAGGTATTCATAGCCGGTGCGTAGGCAACCGGACAACGCGCAGCCAGGATCGCCGAGCTTAAAAGATCATCGGCAAGCCCCTGAGCCGCTTTTGCCAAAATATTGGCTGTCGCAGGCGCCACAAGAAGAAGCGAAGCCTCTTTTGTGGCTTCAATATGCGGAATGGCAGTAGTGGAGTCGCCCCAATCGCCCGTATAGACCTTTTTGGCTCCCAGTGCTTGGAAACTAAGTGGGGTAACAAAACGCTGAGCGGCCTCAGTCATAATGACTGACACTTCAGCACCGCGCTTAATGAGCAATCTCAATAATTCACAGCTTTTGTAAGCAGCAATGGAACCGGTTACCGCCAATACAATTTTTTGCCCAGAGAGCATCGTACTGTCCTTTAATCCGAGGAGTGATGGGTTAGGCTATCAATGATCAAAAGCCCTGCACCGCCCACAATGGCCATGTCTGCAACATTAAAGGCGGGCCAGTGCCAATAGCCGTAATAAAAATCCAGGAAATCAATCACATATCCGTAAATTATACGGTCAAAGAGATTCCCTAATGCGCCACCAATAATCAAAGAAAGTGCAAGACAAAAAAGTCCTTCTTGTGAGTGTTTGACAATGAGTTTGGCGCAGACAAAAACCGCGACTAAAGCAATCGCTGCGAAAAGATACATCTGCCAGCCGTCATGACCGGCCAAAAAGGAAAAAGCAGCCCCGGTGTTGTGAGCCAACACGAGGTTGAAAAACGACGTTACCGCTCTGGATTCACCAAGATAAAAATGATTTTCAAAGTACCATTTAGTGGCAAAATCAATGACAAACACCAGAGCCGAAACGCCCGCCCAGGGCAACAATGCTCGGGCGGGACGAGAGTTTGTGCTCATGCAAAACCCTTATGCAAAGCGGCGGGTTTCACCGGCACCGAAAAGGTTTTCTGCACAGCGGGCACAAAGCGTCGGGTGGTCAGAAACCGTGCCAACGGAGGGCACGTAGTGCCAGCAACGAGCGCACTTGGTGGCCGCAGACTGATGCACATTCACGGCGGCCGGACCTTGATGCAAGTCGGCGCGGCTCGTGATCATGACAAAGCGCAATTCATCGCCCAGGCTGGCGAGCGCTTCATAGTCTTCACCATCCACCGTGATGTCGACTTCGGCTTGCAGACTCGAGCCCACTTTACCTTCGGTGCGCAAGTTTTCAATTTCTTTTTGCACATCGGTTCGAACCTTGCGGATACGTTCCCACTTGCAGAGCAATACTTCAGCACCTTCGATTTCAGGCAATTGGAAGAATTCTTCAGTAAAGATCGAAACCGACTTACCCGGTTCAAAGATGGCAAAGGCTTCTTCGGCTGTAAAGCAGAGAATCGGAGCCATCAAGCGCAGGTAAGCCGCGGTGATGTACCAAAGGGCAGTTTGTGCCGAGCGGCGAGCCAACCCTGTTGTGGCGGTTGTGTAGAGACGATCTTTGAGAATATCCAGATAGAAGCTGCCCAAGTCATCGCTTGCGAACGATTGCAGTTTCGCCACAATCGGGTGGAAGTCGTTGTCGTTATAAAGTTCAATGACTTCTTTTTGCAGTTGAGCGATACGGGCGATGGCCCAGCGGTCAAGCTCAATCATGTCCTCAAACTTCACAGCATCCTTGGTGATGTCGAAGTCACTGGTGTTGGCTAAGAGGAAGCGTAACGTATTGCGGATGCGGCGGTAAGAGTCCGTCACGTGCTTGACAATCGTCTTACCGAAACTCAATTCACCGGAGTAATCGGTGGAGGCCACCCAGAGGCGCAGAATTTCAGCGCCATAGGTCTTCGTGGCATCCATGAGTTGCACCGTGTTGCCCAAGCTCTTACTCATCTTGCGGCCTTGTTCGTCCACCGTAAAGCCATGCGTTAAGAGGGCGTTGTACGGAGCGCGGCCATCAAGCATCACGCCGATCAGAAGCGAAGAATGGAACCAACCGCGGTGTTGGTCGCTGCCTTCCAAATAAAGATCAATCGGGAAATCAAGTTTATCTTTGTGAGAACCGCGCACCACCGTGGCGTGCGTGGAACCCGAGTCAAACCACACGTCCAAAATGTCTGTGGTTTTGTCATACTGTTGAGCTTCTTCGGCGCTCATGAAATCTTCTGCTTTAGCCTGAGTCCAGGTTTCAATGCCGCCTTTTTCAACGCGTTTGGCGACTTCTTCCATGATTTCAAGCGTGCGCGGATGCAGCTTGCCCGTTACCTTGTGGGTGAAGAAAGGAAGCGGCACACCCCAATTGCGTTGACGCGAGATACACCAGTCAGGACGGTTGGCGATCATGGCATGCAGACGGTTGTAACCCCAACTTGGGTAGAACTTCGTGGCATCCACCGCTTCAAGCGCAGCCTCGCGCAGGCTCTTGGGCTGTTCGGTACCGATTGCAGGACGCGTGTCATCGTTACTCTTATCCATACGGATAAACCACTGGCTCGTTGCACGGTAGATCAAGGGAGTCTTGTGACGCCAGCAGTGCATGTAGCTATGCACTTGTGTGCCGTAGTGCAAAAGGTTGCCGGATTCTTTCAGTTTTTCAACGATAACCGGTTGTGCTTTCCAGATATGCAAGCCACCGAAAAGGGGAAGGTCATCGGCATAAACACCGTTGCCTTGCACCGGGTTGAGGATGTCATCGTTGTGCATGCCGTACTTCTTACAGGTGTAGAAGTCATCCACGCCGTAGGCGGGAGCTGAGTGAACAATACCGGTACCGGCCGTGGAGTCCACGTATTCAGCCAACTCAACCGGGCTGAATCGCTTGTAACCGGCATCCATTTGGGAAAGCGGATGCATAAAGCGAACCAACTCGAAATCTTGACCTTTAGCCGTGTCAACCACCTTACCTTGCATTTCATAGCGCTTGAGGCAATCCTCAACCAGCTTTTCACACAAAACGAGATAGCGGTCGCCGCAATCGACTAACGCATAGTCGAGTTCGGGGTGCATGTTCAAGGCTTGGTTGGCAGGAATCGTCCAGGGGGTGGTCGTCCAAATGACTGTGTAAACGGGCTTATCCAGCGTATGGTTGTAAATCTTTTCGACGCGGGCTTTGTCTTCGTCCGCTAAGGGGAACGCCACGTCGATGATCGGACCCTTAATGTCCTTATATTCCACTTCAGCTTCAGCCAAGGCGGATTGGCAATCAAAGCACCAGTTCACGGGTTTCAGACCACGGTACACATAGCCTTTTTCCATGAGTTTGGCCAATACGCGAATTTGAGCGGCTTCGGTGTCAAAGCGAAGCGTGAGATAGGGATCGTTCCAGTCGCCCAAAACGCCCAGACGTTGGAAACCGGTCATTTGACGTGCGACTTGTTCGTGAGCGTATTGACGAGCCTTGGCTTGTAGCTCCACGATCGGAAGGTTCTTGCCGTAGAGCTTTTCGATTTGAATTTCAATCGGCATGCCGTGGCAGTCCCAGCCAGGCACGTAAGGCGTGTCGTAACCCATCAAAGTGCGGGATTTCAAAATGATGTCTTTTAAAACCTTGTTAACACCATGACCTAAGTGCAAATCACCGTTGGCATACGGAGGACCGTCGTGCAAAATGAAGTGCTTGCGGCCTTTCTTCGCGTTGCGAATCGCGCCGTAAATATCCTTTTCGAGCCATTCTTTAATCCAATTGGGTTCGCGTGCCGGCAAATTGCCGCGCATCGGAAACGGCGTATCGGGCAGGTTAAGCGGATATTTTTGGGCTTGATCTTCAGTTGTTTTTGCCATGATGTCTCCTTGGTCCCCTCGGACTCTTCAAGGTTTGTTAAACACAAAAATCGTGCGAATTTTTTCGGCTTCGCACTAACCGAGTATGTCGGTCAGCTTGACGTCAGAGCTGGCCATGCCAACCAGTCCGCGAGCTTTTTCTGCATCAGCGTTGATGGCGGATTTTAATTCTTCCAAATTGGCGAATTTTTTGTCATCCCGCAATTTGTCCAAAAATTCCACCCGAACGATTTTTCCATAGCAATCGGAGTGGTAATCAAATATATGAGTCTCAAGCAGGTACTTTTTAGGTTGTCCTTGCGTGACAGTTGGACGACACGTAATGGTGGCAACGCCTCCCAGCGGATAGTGGGCTAGACCATGCACAAAAACTGCGTAAACCCCTTTGACAGCGGGTTCGCCATTTCGGTCAACAGGGATGCAGTCCATGTTGATGGTTGGAAACCCTAACGTACGCCCCAGTTCCTGACCGTGCACGACGCGTCCCGTGATGTGATAGTGATGACCGAGAAGTTGTGTCACTTCAAACAGATCATTATCCTGCAGGGCTTTTCTGAGGCGAGTGCTTGAAATACGGGTTTTACCATGAAAAAGTGTTGGTGAGACCCATACTTCAAAACCGAGCTCTTTTCCCAGTGTTTTAAGGTCCTCAACGGTACCAAGCCCCTTGTAGCCGAAATGGAAATCCTCGCCCACAGTGACCCAACGGGCATGCAAACCTTCTACGAGAATTTCTTCTGCAAACTGCCTTGGCGTCATGCGAGCCAGCCGATCGTTGAAATTGAGAAAAATCACTCGCTGAATGCCGCAGGCGGCGATATCGAGTACCTTATCACGAATATTATTGACGCGAGCAAGAACTTCTTTGCCGTGCGGATAGACTTCTTTAGGGTGCGGTTCAAATGTAACGGCGCAGGGCATTAGGCCGCGCAGGTCTGCGGCCTGAACGACTTCTTCCAAAAGGGCTTGATGACCGCGGTGTACGCCATCAAAATTGCCGATTGCCACCGCGCAGTCCACACGCCGAAGGTACTGAGGAACCCCTCGAAAAACTTTCATATCCTAATAAATAAGAATAAACGCCAAATTTTAACAAATATCACTGCAGTCGAATTGAGCGTTTCTTATTAGAGAAGTTAAAAAAACAATGCCACCTTAAAAGTTTTGACGATCCAAAAGAAAAGTCGGAATTTTTTTTTTCGCCAAAGAACCAGGAGGTGGTACTGCCAAGTATAGAAAGCGCAAAAGCCAGCAGACTCAGATTAAAGTCATTGTGCCATTCACCCATCAAAGCCAAAATTGCACAGGAAATGATCGTGGTGATTACTATTGGCCGATGTAGCATTTTTTGACTACAAAGTGCGGTGAATACAGGAGCAACCACTGAGCAAACGTACATGTTGTTGGCCATCAGCATCAGATCCAAAATTGCTTTGCCGGAACTTGCTAGGTAAAACGCCGCCGCAGACAATATGAGCATGATGAAACGTGAAAACCGAATGCTCGGACGTTGAAAAATATCATTTGATACAACAGTGGCAGCGGTGATCAGACAAGAATCTGCTGATGATAAAATGGCGCTGATCAATACGAGTGTAAGCACAAGTCCCATACCATAGAGTAGCTGATCGACTACTGTAGACAAAACTTGATCGGGAATGACAGAGCTGTCAACAAAGTACCTGGCCTCAATGCCGATCAACACAATAATAAAGGCAAGGATTGTCAGCCCCACTATGGCGATGATGGCGCCTTTTTTTGCCGCTGCATCTGAGCGGCTGCTTAAAAAACGAGAGAACAGCATCGGGCAGACGATGTAGCTGCCGCCGATTAATAAGGCAAATCGAGTCCAATCTTCAAATTGAAAACGGTTATTGAAAAGCTCAAACTTCATTGATTGCAAACCCGAAGGGTTTTTCCAGACTGTCACCGATAAGAGTATTAACAGTCCAAGTACCATGACGGTAAGTTAAATGACGTCACTTTTCATCACCGCGCTCTGTCCGCCAAGAATCGTATAACATACAATGACACATGAGCCTAAGAGCAAAGCATCAATGGCACTGATCGCCGACATCTGAGACACAATGCTTCCCATGGAGGAAAATTGCGCAGCCAAAATAGAAGTCCATGCGGCAACGATAATCAGAGCGCAGATTTTCGTGGCCTGATTGCCTAATCGTTGCTTCACGATTTCAAGCATGGTTAAACAACGTTGATTACGCAGTCGTTTTAACAAAAATACTCGAAGAATGATCAAGCCGAGAACACCGGACAAAAGCCACCATATGGCGGGCAGACCTATTGAAAAAGCCAACCCGCACATGCCGATGGTTGCGGAGGCGCCAACACAAGAGGCAATGACGGAAAAGCCCGTCTGAATCGAGCCGGCTTTGCGGCTGGCGACGAAATAATCCTCGTGATTGTGAAGATGTCTTGATTCAAAAAAAGCAAGAATGATGAAAATGGAACTATAAAGCAAGAAGGTGGTCACAATAGTCCTTTCAGTGCGTCATTTTCTAGACTCGCCAAGTCTACAAAGTCATTGCAAAGGTGGCAACATGGCTCAGAGAGGAAATTCGTCAATTATTAGAGATAACTTATTTTGGCTTTCACTTTATTTATTCTTTGCGGATTCTCAATTCTATTTTGTTGATAGCCCAATCCCAGGATGCTTCGGATTCGCATTAATTCCTAATCTCTGGCTTAGGTGAACTGAGCTGAGTGGTTTTTTATTCGAAAACTCTTTCCAAAATGATAAATTGATGAAAATCTTATGGATCAAAGATTCCAACAGCAGGTTATTGATTGAAGTGTTATTAATCAAAATTCCAGAAATTGCCTAAACTAGAAGAGTCGGACTTTTGCTTTGCGCCTGCGCAAGGATTATTTTGAAAAACAAAGGTATGAGTTGAATTTTGCTCAAACGTTTAAAAGGCGTTGCGGTATGCTAAAAATAGTGACTTTAATACATTTGTTTGTTTGCCTTTTGATTTCTCTTCCGGTGCCCGCCGCTCAGCTTGAAGACATTACTCAGCCCTTGTATACCGGTCAAGTGTTGTTAAAGGCAACGGAACCCGACCCTATTGTTTTGCATATTGCCAAGTTTCATGCACCGAGTTCTCAATTTGACATATTAAAACCAACCATTGAGGCTCTAGAAAAAACTTTTGGTAAAGGAAAATTGCAAGTTGAGGTTTTTAGAGGAGCCTTGTTTGATGTCAGTGACGCCCATTTGTTAATAACTTCCGCCGGCGCATACAGACGTCATCATTATTTAGGAACGAATGGACTCGCGACTTTAGTTTCAGACTCCTTCCCCGATCCCAATAAAGCTGAGGGCAGTGCGATCATTGTCAAAAGCGACAGGCAGGATCTGCAGACCCTTCGAGATTTGTCTTCGGCGACTCTTTCAACCACTAGTCCATTTTCTTTTGTTAACTATCAAGTGGCTCTTCGAGAAATGCAATTGCAGCATATTTCTCCTAAGCATGCTTTCGGAAAACAAATTTGGACTGGAAATTTGATTGAAAGCCTGACCCTTCTTAGAGACAACAAGGTTGATGTTGTGATTGCCAGAAGCTGTACGTTGGAAATATTGAAGACAAAGGGGGTAGACGTCTCATTTTTTAAAGTGCTCAATAAAAAAACGAAGAATAATTCTTTCCCTTGCGTTGTCAGTACCGATCTTTATCCGAATTGGACTTTTTTTGCCACCTCTCGGGCTTCAGCGGAGATTGCTCGGAAGGCATCTGCGACACTTTTTTCTATGCCGCCATTGCGAAATAATCTCCGTTGGTCTGTGGCGACAGATTTCACTTTAGTTGATGATTTAATGTACCACCTTCAAGACGGACAATTTGAATACATAGAGCATTGGTCTTTGGGGCAGTTCTGGGAAAATTACAAAATTTGGATTCTTGTAGTTTTGGGTTTGTTTGCCACGTTTGCCTTGCACTCTTGGCGAACAGAGGTTCTATTGCAAAGACGCACGAACGAATTAATGAGTACTCAGCAAGAAGTGATGCGGATTAGTGATACCTTGACACATTTACAAAAGGTCGGCATCGTGGGTCAGATTTCCACCGTTATCGCTCATGAGCTTCGTCAGCCATTGTCGGTTGTTGTTAGTTATATTCACGGCGTTCAAAGATTACTTGATCAAGGGCGAATTAATCCTTCTGTGCTGGAGGAGGCCTTAATGCAAATTAAGGACGAGGTTGTCAAAATCAACGATATCGTTGAGCGTGTTAGAGATTACGCTAAACAGCAAAAAGAAAGTCGTACGGCATTTAATTTATCTGATCTTATAAATAAAAATATTGAGGAATTGGAAAAATATTCTCGCAATGAAATAAAGGTTGCTCGGGATATAGAAACGCTATTGCCAATCAATGCCAACGCTGTGGAAATGCGTTTAGTGATTATTAATTTATTGAAGAATGCGATACAGGCCGCTCTTATGCAACCCAAGCCTATTGTTCAGATTAGTGCGAAAATGCAAGGGGATGTAATTTGCTTGAAGGTTACGGATAATGGTCCGAGACTGGATGAAATTTCGTTTAAAAAGATCATGGAGCCTCTGAAATCAAGCAAATTAACAGGATTGGGTTTGGGACTGATGATTGTTAATTCGATCATAGAAAATCATTCCGGGACACTTCAGGTTTCGCAAAACACTGAGACTGGATTGACTTTTACTGTTACATTGCCGGGTATTAAATATGAGTAACCAAAATGCACCGTTGGTTAGGATTGTTGACGATGATCCCACGTTGAGAAAAAGTTTAGCCTTTTTGCTGTCCTGTGAGGGGTATGAAACTGTTGGTTATGAGAGCGCAAGAGACTTCCTTGTCAAAGATTCGCCAAGCCAACCTGGTTGCATCATTTTGGATGTTAAAATGCCTGAAGTTTCCGGCATTGCTCTTCAAAAAGAACTCAATCGCAGAGCTAATACGCTTCCCATTATTTTTTTGACGGCTCATGGAGACATCGATATGGCGGTGCAGTCCTTGCATGATGGTGCCTTTGATTTTCAACAAAAGCCTATTGATCCGCCTCGTTTAATCACTTCAATTTCTAGAGCGATCAAAAAAAGCACTCTACAACATGGAATGCGTTTCGATGTCACAGAATCTATTGCGAAATATCAGCGACTGACCAAACGTGAAAATGAGGTGTTGCGATTTGTTTCGCAAGGTTTTTTGAATAGAGAAATTGCTCAACGACTCAATGTGTCGGTCAGAACCGTTGAAACTCAGCGAGCAAGTGGAAAATGGAAACTTCAGATTGATTCGGTTTCTGAATTGTCATCGTTTTTTCAAAATATTGACTCCTTGCTGAAAGACGGTCAACCCAAGCTCGGATAGCATTTCAGTCAAAATCCAATTTATTTTGATTTGTGCCTAACTACTTAAGTAGTTCCTCATGCCATGATGAAGAAGGATTTTTTTTATCTTTTTTGAGGAGAAGGCTGTGTTGAAAAACTATTGCGCTGTAGCGGTCTCTTTAGCGGTAGCTACTTTGTCGGCAAATGCGGCTGACTTGGTGGTGCCGAAAGTCACTCCGCAAATTCAAAAGTCCATGACGACGATTATCAACGATGCCAGCATGCAAAAAATTTATGCTGAACTTTTGACCGATGAGAATGCTCAGGAGCGTTTTAATACTCATGTGGAGCTTGCGCGTATCGCATCACCGTCTCGCTATGAAATGCGCCGCGCCAATGAGATTATGAGGCGATTGGTCGAAGAATGGGGATTTGATCCGAAAAATGTAATGACCAACGCACAGGGCACTATTGAAGGAGCTGGCATTCAAAAAGTGGGCGGCTTGCCAGTTTATAACGCCTGCGTAAGAATTCCGGGAACTTATTCTCAACAAAAAGACGCTCAAAGCTACAAAGGACAATACCCGAAAGTACTGCTTGAAGGGCATATTGATACGGTGAATCCTTCAGTGCTGCCGCCTGCAGATCATCCCTATTCAGCGGTTAAGCTTCAGAAGGCGACCGAAAAGGTGACGTCAACTCGTGATGGGCTTGCCGCTTTAAAAGATGAGATGCATTTCGATAAGAGCGGGAAGGTTATTGAAGACGAAAATTACAAAAAAGCCTACAGACGCTTTGCTAACTTGAAAGATGCGCAAAAAAACGGAGGTTACCGTATTTATGTTCCCGGTTTCAGAGATGCCATGGGTAATACCACATCCTTGCTAATGGCCGCGAGACTTTTAAAGAAATATAACATTAAGCCTGTTTATGATATTTGGATTTGCGGCACGGCCGGTGAAGAAGGTAAAGGCAATCTCGCAGGCATGAAGCAACTTTATGGTTATAACGAAGCAATCGGCAAAGGCAATAATGCGTTGAATATAGTTGCCAACTTCTCAGCTGACCAGATTCCTGTGAGGGCACGTCTAAATTATGTCGGAAGCTATCGCTTTGAAATGCAGTACTCAGAACCGCAAGTAACAGATGCGAGTAAGCCGCATCCAAGCGCACTAATGGCTGCCTCTGGTGCTGTGTCTAAAATTGCTGACTTGCGTACACCGACCGATTTTGACAAAACGAAACCGCCCACAACATATACCGTTGGGACGATACGCTGTGACAGCGATGATGTGACGCATCACTCCAAGGTCTGCACGATCAATGTGGATATGCGCTCGCCTATCCAGTCCATGCTCAATGACATCCGCGCCAAGATTGAACCGGCATTTAAAGCAGCCTTGGATGAAGAAAATTCCAAGTATGGTTTAAAGAGTGGAGAAAAGGGCGCTTTGGAAATGAAGCTGGTTTGGTTTGGCGACAGACCGGCTTACAAACGTCCGAACTACCAAGACATCGTCACTCAAATCTATTGGCAGTCGGGTGAAGATATTGGCATCGATAAAGTCAAAGGTTTAAATAACGGAGCCTCAAGTTTAAACGACAACATTCCCGCCACAATTGGTGTGCCGACAGTGAATTTCAATGTTCATACGATGGCAGCCACGGGTGGAGGTCATACGTTCTACGAATGGGGCATTCCTGGCAACGCTAAAGATGAGGCCAAACGTATTTTCCGTTGGATCGTTATGGGGCTGACAGCGGCAGGCTTTAATACCAGCACAGGTGAGGTGGTCGCTCCGGTTGCCGATCCGATCGGAAGTCGTACAACGGAAGACGTGTTTGAGGAGTAAACAAGATGAGAGCTAAAGTATTGATTGCTGGTTTTGGTATTGCTTTCAGTGGCCTGGCGAACGCTTCCATGACGGATGTTTTGACGGTCAACTTGGTTGGTCCGGGCGGACACAGCTTTCGTGACTACGGTTATACCAATGCAATTCACGCGGGTGCTCGCGCTGTCGCTGAAATTCAAAAAACGATAGTTGATCCCAATAAGTACGAAATTTATGGGTTTAACGGTGGAGTGTCCGTTAATGCAATTGCAGGCGACGCTCAATTCAAGGTGTTGCTTAAGGCTAATGACAAGTCCGAACTCAACACTTTGAAGCAACAGGTTATTTCTGCGGTGCAAAAAGGTGTGAAAGCCGAAAATGATTTCAGAGGAGTCAAAACAGGCTCGTTAACACCGGACGGTGCTAGTGCTGAAATTCAATGCACAATTAAATAACCTAGATAGCTAAACCAAGAGACTCTCTGGACTTAGTTTTTGCACTAAATTGACGGCGGTTCAGGGAGCTCGGAGAGTTTCAAGCGGCGCAGACGAGACGCTTGGTGGAAGCTGAATTCCAAACCAAGCGTCGTTTTTTTTGCATACAAGTTCTTAATGGAATATGGGCTGGAAAAGAAGATTTCATGTTTAGTCTGAATTGTTTTCAAAGGGGCAACTGTAAGCGCTATTAGTCGCTCATTCAATAATTATTTCTATCGCTACCAATATTCAGGTCAATGAGTCGGTAGAATTCGACAATATCTTTGTGTTTTTTCAAAAAATGAAAAAAATCGTTGTGTTAATTTCAGGCCGTGGTAGCAATTTTGTGGCTATCGAAGAGTGCGCTTTGCGTGAGGATTGGGAGCATACAATTGGAACAAAAATTGTAGCCGTCGTTTCCAATCGACCGGACGCAAAGGGGCTGGAGCTTGCCAATACTTACGGGATTGATGCGTTATGCGTTGATCACAAACTCTATGAAACTCGTGAGGCTTTTGAAGAGAAGCTCTACGAAACGGTTTCTCGCTATGAACCCGATATCATCGTTTTGGCTGGATTTATGCGTATCCTGACTGCTGGTTTTGTTGATCGGTTTGAAGGAAAAATTCTCAATATCCATCCGGCATTACTTCCATCATTTAAGGGGCTGGATACCCACCAAAGAGCGCTTGATGCCGGAGTCCGCATGGCGGGAACAACGGTTCACTTTGTGACAGCTGCGTTGGATGGTGGCGCCATTATTGCTCAAGCGGCAGTGCCGGTGTTGCCTACCGATGATGCCCACACCCTTGCTGATCGTGTGTTGGGCTATGAACATCAAATATATGCTCGTGCAGTGAAGGCCTGTGTGACAGGCCGCGTGCGCTACGAAAATGAACGAGCAGTGATGGACAATGAAACGGCACTTGAATTGACCTTGTTTGGACAGGCTTAAATCATGCAGGAAAAAAGAAAAACATCCCGCCGTCCAACGACGGACACACAGCGTCATTTAACGGAACGGCAACGCGTGGCTCGTAGCCGACAAATTCAAGAAAGTCGTTCGATGACTAAGGATGAGCGCCGCCAAAAAGCGGGGGCTCATCATGACATCGAGCATCGCCAAAGCCGCTCGACCGGACCCCGAGTGACAGGTCTTATCGTTGAAGAGTTGGCTAAGGCTTTGTCAACGGTACTTAAACTTGATGGTCCGGCCGATGTTTTGATGAGCCGTTTTTTTAGGCTCAACCACAAGTTAGGTTCCCGAGACAGAAGCATCATTGCAGAAACCATTTTCTACACACTGCGTCATCTTTCAACCATTTCCTGGCAGATGAAACCCATCGTGCCAGTGCGCGCCCCGAAGCTCACTGCGATGGTGGCTTTAGCGCGTATTTACGGAAGAGACGCTTTGGATCAAAAAACGGTTGGTAATGACGCAGGCCCCCTGGACAATATTCTGCGCAGTAAACCTGAAAAAGCGACCGCTTTTGTGCAGTCCGAGCTTCCGTATTGGCTCTACGAAAGACTCAATACACAGTTTGGTGATGAAGCGCCGGCTCTTTTTGAATCCATGAAGGAAGGGGCTCCGCTTGACCTGCGCGTGAATCTTTTGAAAGCCAAGCGTGAAGAGGTGATGCAGGAGCTGGCTGAGCACGGAGTGCAGGCAGTGGAGACGCCGATGTCTCCCGATGGTGTGCGGCTGATGACCAAACCCGGTCTAACCAGCTGGCCGATTTATCGGGAAGGCAAGATTGACGTCCAGGATGAGGGCAGTCAATTAATTGCCCGCCTGGTGCAGCCCAAGCGAGGCGAAATGGTTTGTGACTTCTGCGCCGGAGCAGGCGGTAAAACGCTTGCTTTGGGGGCTCTCATGCGATCAACAGGCCGACTTTATGCCTTTGACGTCAATGAAAAGCGCTTGTCGGGGCTGACGCCTCGCATGCGCAGAGCCGGCTTAAGCAATGTGCATCCGATTGCCATCAAGACTGAACGTGACTCTCGAGTGAAGCGTTTGAGCGGAAAGTTTGATCGTGTTTTGGTTGATGCCCCGTGTTCGGGAACCGGTACGCTTCGTCGAAATCCGGATTTGCGTTGGCGTATGAGTGAAGAGGAATTGGCCCGCATTAATGTAATTCAAGCCAATGTGCTTGAATCGGCCAGTCGTCTGGTGAAGTCGGGCGGTCGTTTGGTCTATGCAACATGTTCATTGCTTCAAGTAGAAAACCAGGATGTTGTGGAGGCTTTTTTAGCCAAACATCCGGAGTACCGAATTATGGATGCAACAGAAGTGCTCGCTAAGCAGGGGGTTGCTCTTCCTGAATGCGCTAAGGCTCATGCGCCGTACTTTGTGATGGCACCGCACCAAAGCGGGACGGACGGTTTCTTTGGAGCTGTTTTGGTGAAGGACGCCAATACGGACTAAAAGAGAATTAGAAAATCGGTGACGCTCGCTTTAATGCGGGCGTCGTTGCTTTGGCAGGGAATTGAATGCTTTTTAGCGTACCGAAGTCTTTGGCGATTTTGTTGGCGACGTGTTCCATGGTGGGACCGTTATCGGCCAACACTTATATGCCCGGTTTAGGGATGATTGCTGATGAGTTCGGTGTTGGAGAGGTGGCGGCCTATCAAACGCTTTCGAGTTATTTGATCTGCTTTGCCACTTCCTCACTATTTGTGGGAGCGGTTTCCGACAGCTTAGGTCGCCGAGCGGTGATGATCGGGGGATTGTTGTGCTATGCGTTGGCCTGCGCCATTTGCGCCTTCAGTCCCGGTTACGAAGTGTTTTTAATCGGTCGAATATTGATGGGGCTTTTTGCCAGTACGGGGACCGTGTTGGCGATGGCGGTGACCCGAGATCTTTTTAGCGGCCGACAAGCTCAGGAACTCACCAGTCTGATTGCTGTCATTTTTGCTTTGGCGCCGGCATTCGCTCCGATTATCGGCGGATGGCTTGTTTCGCTTTTTGGTTGGCGAAGCGTGTTTTATTTCTTGTCGGCCTTCGCCTGCAGCATGGCCCTCGTTTGCTTCTTTCTTCTGAAGGAAACACACCCCAAAGAACTTCGCACCGCTTTTCATTTTGTACCGCTTATCGGGCAATACGTTCACTCCATGAAAAATGTGGCTTTTTCTGCCGGCGTGATTTGCAGCGGATTTGTTTTCATGGGATCCATTCTTTTTTCAGCCGGCGCGCCTGACTATGTGGAAAACATTATGGGAATGGGGGTAACCGATTTTGGTTATCTGATGATTCCCTTGATCGGCTTTTCAGTTACCGGGTCGATTTTTTGCACCAAAATCACCGCCAAATTTGGTGAAGAACGCACAATGAAAATGCAAATTGCGCTGATGTATGCGGCCGGTGTTTTAGGGGTGGTGCTCAATTACTTTTGGCATGTACCGTATCCCTTCTGTCTTTTTGCTGTCATTGTCTACAGTACGGCGATGAGTGTGATTCGTCCGATACTGACGGTTTATAACCTTGATTATTTTCCTCAAAACAGGGGGATGGCCGCTAGTATTCAGCAGTTTTTCCAAACCTCCGCGTTTGCCATTTGCGCGGCACTTTGGGTGCCGATCGTGATGGGAGAGGCTTGGAAATACGATTTGGTGTTGCTTTTCTGCGGGGTCATGGTCAGCGTGACTTGGCTGATTGTGTTAAGAACTCGACCCCGTTGCTTGCCTAAAGATTTTCAATCAGAGAATCGTCAGTAATGTTGAAACGATGACAACGCTGCAGGCTACCGAGAGCGAATTAAGGTTGGCCGCCATTGAAGGATTGCACTTGGCTTTAATGCAGAAAATCAATCCTACGACTGGCACCGGCGCCCACGCAATCAGCGCAAGAATCTTACAGATTTCATGCGGAAAGGGCAGCAGATAGTACATAGCAAGGGACATCACCAGGGAACCAACCAGGCGGATTGCTAGCAGACGAAATAATTCCTTGAGTTGTTCGGCGGGCATCGCAAAGCGCATGCTTTGCCCCAACAAAATCATAGCTAAAAAGGCATTGGCATTGGCGCCGATTTGAGCCCAATCCACAATGGTTTTCGGGAACGACAGACCCAAAACGGAGAGCGCCAGCATGACAAAATACGAGCAAATGGGGCCAGAGCTGAACATCCGTTTAAGAATTGTTTTTATAAGCGTTAGTCCTGTTCCTGTTCCCGAGCCAATCGCGTAAGTGGTGCCGGTACACATGATGGAGTTGCCAATATCGAAAAGACAAATGGATAAAAAGCCCATGGGTGTGACAAAGGACTGCAGAAACGGCATGACAAATGTGCCGATGTTAAAGCCGGACAAATTCAGCATATCAAAGAGTCTTTTTTGCGGTTGCCGACGGCTGATCAGACAGGCAATGCCAATCATGAAAAAATTCGTCAAAAGACCCAATCCGATTAACCAGAGATAACTCCACTCGAGATGAAGACCGTTTAGACAAACCAGAATAAGGCACGGTAACGTGACGTAAAGCAGAAGACCGGAGAGCGCATGGACGGTATCTTCTTTGAGGACATGGGCACGTTTGAGAAAGTAGCCGATAAGAATGAATATCACGAACCCGAGAACTTTAATGAGACCATCCACGTTGATTTTCCTTATTGGTGTTATGCGATCGGCATTGTACGCTTATCGATATTGAAGTTTTAGAGGCATAAAGACGTGAAAATCGTACAATTAAGAAAATTTGGCAAGAAGATAATAAAAAACAAACAATATTGTTCAAATGATTTTTCCTAAAATTAAGAAAATTAACGGCGGGAGTTTCAGCATGATTAACGACAGAAGACGGTTTTATTTAAAAACAGCAGCGGCGGTCACCCTCAGTTTAAATTTGCCGTGTACTGTTTTTGCTCAATCACCGTTTCTTCAATTTACGGATCTGGCCGGTCGTTCCGTCGTTTTAACAAGAAAACCCAATCGTTTTGTTGTAGCCAATTACATTGCTAATTTTCTCTTTGTCGGTGGTGCAAAAGCGGTCCATCAAATTGTCGGAATAACGGCTGATGGTTGGGAAAGTACGCGTTACGCAGAATACATTCGCCTGACAGAAGCTTTTGCACAGTTAAAGAATATTCCCAGCATTGGTGGCTATCATGATGACATTCTCAATACTGAAAAAATTCTTTCACTAAAACCGGATGTCGTGATATTGGGTCAAACGCAGTACGCTCAAAATGCGCAGAGGTTAAACCTGTTGGAAAAAGCAGGTATTGCGGTCGTGGTGCTCGATTACCATGCAATGACATTGGAAAATCATGTCAAAAGCACGCAACTGCTTGGAAAATTGCTTAATCGTGAAAAGGTTGCCGAGGAGCAAATCAGTCGATACAGTGAAATTATTCACACAATCCAGGCACGTATTGCCAAAGCTGATCCGAAGGCGAAGCAGGTGCCGGTTTATGTCGAGTGTGGAAATTTGGGAATTGGCGCCTATGGGAATTCCTATAACGGTACGGTTCTTTGGGGAGGGATTCTCAGGCGCCTCCAGGCCAACAACATTGCTGCTGACATGCCGGCTCCTTACGCATCATTGTCACGAGAGTTTGTCTTATCGAAAAATCCGGGGATTATTTTCTTAGCGGGTAGTATTTGGCAAAATGCAGCAGAAAACGATCAAATGCGAATGGGATTGATGGTGCCGAGAACAGAAGCCCTGCAGAGATTGTCTGGCTTTATCAAACGTCCTTTATGGGATAGACTTCAAGCGGTACAGAACCGTCGGGTTTACGGCGTTGATCACGGGAGTCTGCGCTCGATGCTCGATTACACTTTTTCTCTTTTTATGGCCCAAGTGATTTATTCCGGTTTGTTCGATGATTTTGACCCTGAAGCGGAAATTCAGTCGTTTTATAAACGTTATTTACCTGAAGTTGATTCCTCGGGTACATTTACTTTAAGACTTTAAGCAGCATGAGTTGCCATTTACACTACCGTCAAACTAATCACAAACGCACAATTATTTTGTGCGCGGCCGTGTTGCTGCTGCTGGTTACGGTGGGATTGGATTTAGCTGTCGGTTCATCTTCTATGCCGCCGTCAGCCTTAATGAGTGCGATTTTTTCAGGGCCTGATGCTTCCGATATCAATGCCACCATTGTTTGGTCTCTGCGTCTTCCGATGACGCTTACCGCGCTTTTTGTCGGAACCTCATTGGCCATGGCCGGTCTTCAAATCCAAAATATCACTCAAAACGCATTGGCAAGTCCTTCCACACTGGGGATAACCTCCGCCGCCAGTTTCGGAGCGGCGCTGGCAATCAGTTTGGGGTTGAGTGTATTGGGACAATTTTGGATAGCGACGGCGACAAGCGCGCTCATTTTTGCTTTGTTTGTGTCATTTGCGATTTATTTTTTAAGTGCACGTCGTGGGATGACCCCGGAAACCGTAATATTGGCGGGCATCGTCGTAAACTTCTTTTTCCTGGCTTTGCAGCAGGTTCTTATTTACCGCTCCAGTCCGGAGGTCGCTCAGATTATCAATGGGTGGACTTTCGGTAATTTAGAAAGAGCATCATGGTTGGCTGTAGGTCTGAATGCCATGTTGACACTTTTGATTGCGATTTTCTTACTTAAACGCAGTTGGGAAATAACCGCATTGACGTTGGGTGAAGAAAGGGCGATGAGTTTAGGGATTGCGGTCAAACACCTTCGGATTGAAACCTTTTTTCTTTCGGCATTACTTATTGCCGGTGCAGTGGCTTTTATCGGCACAGTGAGTTTTGTTGGACTCGTTGCGCCTCATATCGCTAAGTTGCTCTTGGGTGAAGATCAGCGATTTTTATTGCCCGGTACTCTTTTAGCCGGCGCTCTACTGATGGTTTTGAGTTCATTGTTTGCCAAATTGATTTCTGCTGGCGCCATCATTCCCGTCGGGATTATTACCTCTTTGGTCGGGGTGCCCTTCCTATTGGCGCTACTGATTCGTTATAGCAGTGGGAGGTCTCAATGATTGAGCTGACATTGGACAATTTGGCTGTGAGTTATGGACAAAACCCAGTCCTTTCCAATATCAGTGCCAATATCAAAGGCGCTCAACTGATCAGTGTGATCGGTCATAATGGCAGTGGCAAAACGACGCTTTTAAAAGCGATTGCCGGTTTAGTTCATCATCAGGGTGATGTCTTTGTGAAACAGGATGGACAGGATGTTCCCGTTTCTGCCATACGGTATGTGCCTCAGTTATCCAATATATCATCGACTTTAACTGTATTTGAGATGGTTTTGCTGGGGCTTGTCAAAACACTGTCTTGGCGAGTGACTCAGGAAATATTTGATAAGGTTGATGCAACGCTTCATGCGCTGGAAATTGATAAGCTCGCCCATGTGCCCGTCAACAGACTGTCTGGTGGGCAGCGTCAATTGGTCTTTCTTGCTCAAGTCTTTGTTTCTGAACCCAAAGTGCTGCTTCTTGATGAACCGACAAGCGCCTTGGATCTTCGTCATCAATTGATTGTGATGAACGCCGTGCGGGAGTACACACAAAAAAATGAAGCCATTACTTTGGTAATCATGCATGACTTATTGACGGCGGCCAGGTTTAGCCGGCAGATTTTGCTTTTGGAAAGAGGAACGTTATCCATACTGGATGAGCCGGAATTGGTTTTGCAGGCCCAGCGACTTGAACGGATTTATAACGTGAGTGTCAGCATTGAAAAAACGGCTTCTGACTTTTTAAATGTCGTTCCGATTAAGCCGTTGTAATGGTAGGTTGTGTAATAAAAAAGCTCGGTAATTAGCCGAGCTTTTTGGTCGATACGAAAACCCAATTACTTGAGCTTCGTTTCCTTGTAGACCACATGCTTGCGAGCAACCGGGTCGTACTTGGAAATTTCCATCTTACCCGTACTCGTACGCTTGTTCTTGGTCGTCGTATAGAAGTGACCCGTACCAGCGGTCGATTCTAACTTGATCTTTTCACGGTTACCCTTTGCCATGGTGAACTCCTATTAGATTTCGCCGCGGGCGCGGAGGTCCGCTAAGACCGCATCAATACCGAGCTTATCGACCGTACGAAGACCTGCCGCCGTCAGACGCAAACGAACCCAACGGTTTTCGCTTTCAACCCAAAAACGACGATATTGAAGATTGGGCATGAAGCGACGCTTGGTTTTGTTGTTTGCGTGAGAGACGCGGTGGCCGACCATCGGCGCTTTGCCGGTGACTTGACACACTCGTGCCATCGCTAACTCCAGTCAAAAAATTAAAACAAAAACAACCCGCCCGAAGTAATTTATCTCACCTCGGTGGGGTCAACGGTACCGAGCATTATACTCATCACCCCTATAGGAAGCAAATATTTTTGAAAACAGCAGCTAATTGTGTCATATCAAGGTGGAAATGGCACAGTTTTCGTTGTCAAAACAAGAGATTGGCCTCAAAAAATGAAAACGCCTAAACGAAAAGAAGAAAAAACGGTAGACTTTCCAGGAATCTAAAAAGGAAAAATTATGCAGGTTTTACTTGCCCAGCCTCGAGGCTTTTGTGCCGGCGTGAATCGAGCCATTGCTATTGTTGAACGCGCGTTGGCAGTTTATGGTCGGCCGATTTATGTGCGCCATGAAATTGTGCATAACAAGACGGTCGTTAATGAATTAAAGGACAAGGGGGCTATCTTTGTTGAACACTTGAGCCAGGTTCCTGAGGGGGCGACGGCAATCTTGTCGGCTCATGGAGTGCCGCAAAAGGTGAAGGATTACGCGAAAACTCGAAATATTCGTATTTTTGACGCAGCTTGCCCGCTGGTCCTCAAGGTTCATCGCGAAGTGGTCAAAATGCACAATGATGGTCTTACGGTCATTGTGATTGGTCATAAGGGACATGCGGAAGTGGAAGGTACGATGGGGCAAGTGCCAGACAACATTTACCGAGTCTGTACGGACGAGGAAGTGGATGCGCTGAATGTGCCGGATCCCGCAAAAGTGGGGTATGTGACGCAAACCACCCTTTCAACAGATGAAACTAAAGAGGTGATTGCGCGACTCAAATCCAAATTTCCGAAGATTCGTTCGCTTTCTGCCGCAGACATTTGTTATGCGACTCAGAGCCGTCAGGAAGCGGTGAAAAAATTGGCTGCTTCGGTCGATTTGGTTTTGGTCATCGGTTCAAGCACCAGTTCCAATTCCCGACGTTTGCGTGATAAAGCTCAGCGTGAAGGAGTGAGAGCGTTTTTAATCGATAGTGTTGATGATATTGAGCTTTCTTGGTTCGATGGCGTCGAAAAAGTCGGTTTGACCGCGGGCGCTTCCGCCCCTGAACATTTGGTGCAGGGCGTTGTTGAGTTTTTAAAAGCTCATGGTGCAACCTCAATTGAAACAATGCCCGGCGCGCCCGACCGAATTTCTTTTCCCTTGCCCGCTGGACTCTAAAGAAAGGATTGATATGTCAAAAGAAAAACACCAGAGTGCTACACCGGCGACGGATTGGTTAAAACAGCACAAAGTTTCTTTTGAACCCTATTCTTATGAATATGTGGATCACGGTGGCACGGCTTCCGTTGCAGCGGCTTTTGGACTTGATCATCATACTGTGGTCAAGACGCTCATTATGGAAGATGAACATGCCAAACCGCTTGTGATTTTGATGCACGGGGACTGCGAAGTCAGCACAAAAAATTTAGCCAGACAAGTTGGCGTAAAACACATAGCCCCGTGCAAGCCGGAACAGGCTCAGCGCAACAGCGGCTATCAGGTGGGAGGTACTTCTCCATTCGGAACCCGAAAACGGATGCCGATTTATGTGCAAAAAAGCATTTTGGATTTGCCCCAAATTTATATTAACGGGGGCCGTCGCGGCTTCATTGTGAAAATCAGCCCCCAAGTGCTTGTCAATGAACTGGGGGCTAAACCGGTTGATTGTGCACTGACTGATGAGTAGCAGTCAGTTATCCGGCACGTAGACAGACCTTAATTGAAAACGTCCGAGGCGGCTTCTTTTAGCCGCCAACGAGGCTTGACCCCGAACTTTAAGTTTTTGAAGTGCTGGTTAATTTCATCCTTGCTCATGTGCTTAATCCGTTCCAATCCAGCCGTGGCAATCATGGCGCCGTTGTCGGTGCAGAGTTTAATCGGCGGGAAGAAGACCTTCATACCTCTTTTGCGCATTTCATAAACAAGACGGTTGCGCAGTTGTTTGTTAGCGCTGACGCCGCCGGCAACTACTAAGGTCTTCATTTTTTCCTGCTTCATGGCTTTGACAACTTTAGCGGCTAACACATCCACTACGGCATCAACGAAAGCACGGGCTAAATTTCGCCGGAAGGTTTCGTCTGTTGGGTCAGCGGCATTTTTTACGGCCGTCAGAACCGCCGTTTTCAAACCCGAGAAACTCATATCAAGGTTGGGAGAGTGAATCATCGGTCGCGGCAACTCAATAGCACCGGATTGCCCCTGATCGGCCAAAGCACTGACGGCCGGTCCGCCGGGGTAGCACATGCCGAGTAGCTGAGCTGTTTTATCAAAGGCTTCGCCCACGGCGTCATCCAGAGTATCGCCCAAAAGCTCATAGTCGCCAAAGCGATTAACCTTCATAATTTGCGTGTGTCCTCCCGAAACAAGCAATGCGATGAAGGGAAATTCAGGGGCGGGATCTGCTAATAAATTGGCAAGAAGGTGCCCTTCCATATGGTGGATGCCGATTACCGGAATGTCCAGCGCAAAAGCCAGCGCATGAGCAACGCTTACGCCAACCAAAAGGGCTCCGGCTAAACCCGGTCCTTGAGTGACGGCGATGGCGTCAAGATCTTTCTTATTTTTTCCAGCTTCTTCAAGAACCTGTTCGATCAAGGGAATAACGCGGCGAATATGGTCACGGCTAGCCAGTTCCGGAACGACTCCGCCATAGAGCCGATGCATGTCAATTTGAGTATGAACGGCGTGAGCGATCAGACCTTTTTCACTGTCAATGAGCGCGACTCCCGTTTCATCACAGGAGGATTCCAAACCAAGAATAAGCATAAATATTAAATAAAATCAATGAGTTACAATGATTCTTGTAGAAAAAATACAAAAAAATGACAGGAGTATTTCCTTTTACGCGTATTTTATGCGAAAATATGCACCTTTCGGAGGTCGTGCGTTACTTTCCGGGATGGATTTGTGCGCACTGATCAGATCGGTAAAACAATACCGCAACATTTTTTATTGACAGGTAAGGTGCCTGATGCCCACTATTCGTGTTAAAGAAAACGAACCGTTTGAAACCGCTCTTCGCCGTTTCAAGCGCACTATTGAAAAGAGCGGTCTTTTGACCGAATTGCGTGCTCGTGAGTTCTATGAAAAGCCCACGGCCGAACGTAAGCGTAAGAAGGCTGCTGCCATCAAGCGTCACTACAAGCGCTTGCGTAGCCAAATGTTGCCGAAGAAGCTCTACTAATTTTCGGACCGCATACAGTTGACGATCCGTCAAACGCCGGGATCGTCGGGGCTTGAGCTTTGTGCTTTAAGCCAAAATCACGCGTGCAAAGCTCTGACTGAAGAGAGGGGTTGCACGCGTTTTTTCTTTCAAAGGAAATGAAATGACGATTAAAGAACAAATCATGGCCGATATGAAGGCCGCGATGAAGGCCCATGACGCCGGTCGCCTGGGCGCTATTCGTTTGTTGATGGCTGCAATCAAGCAAAAGGAAGTTGATGAACGTGTTCAGTGCGGTGATGCCGAGATTATTTCGATTATTGCCAAACTGGTTAAACAGCGTCACGACTCGATTGAACAATACACTGCGGCGAATCGTCAGGATTTGGCCGATAAAGAGCAGGCCGAAATTGAGGTGTTGTCGACCTATTTGCCCAAACCCTTAAGTGAAGAAGAGATTCTTGCCATTATTGACGAAGCGATCGCCGCGGTTGGCGCTACCGGTATGGCGGCAATGGGCAAGGTGATGGGGGCGGTTAAGCCTAAACTTACAGGGCGCGCGGACATGGGTAAGGTTTCCGCATTAATTAAGCAAAAGTTGACCGCCTAATTTGTATTGATAAATGATCCCCGAGAGTTTTATCGAAGAGGTTCTTTCCCGCACCGATATCGTTCAGGTGATCGGTCGGTATGTGAAGTTGCAGCATAAAGGCAGCAACTGGATGGCCTGTTGTCCTTTTCATAAGGAGAAAACACCATCATTTGCCGTCAATCCCAGCAAGCAGTTTTACAAGTGTTTCGGGTGCGGTGAGCATGGGACGGCTATTACCTTTTTGATGAAATTCAAAGGGCTTTCTTTTCCTGAAGCCATTAAAGAATTAGCCAATGATCTTGGGATGGAAGTCCCGGAGGATCCTCAGGCTAAGGTTCGCCAGGCTCGTGCCAAAACGCTCACCGATTATCTGGCTCAAGCGGCGGAGTTTTATCACCAAACACTTTTTCATGACCGCCATGCCATCGAGTATCTCAAAGGACGCGGTATCACAGAGGAAACGGTCAATAAGTTTCAATTGGGTTTGTCTCCCGATGCCTGGCAGGGATTGGGCGCCATTTTCAAAGACAAAGCTTATGACGACCCAAAGCTTGAAGAATCCGGTTTGGTGATTGTCAAAGACGCTCATCGCTATGATCGCTTTCGCGGTCGTATCATGTATCCGATTCGCAATCCCCGCGGTCAGGTCATCGGTTTTGGCGCTCGGACAATGATTCCCGGCGAAGATCCCAAGTATTTGAATTCCCCGGAAACCCCGGTTTATCACAAAAGTCAGGAACTTTACGGCCTTTATGAAGCGCGAGATGCCATTCATAAAAAAGGTCGTGCGATTGTCTGCGAAGGTTACATGGATGTGATCCAAATGTCCCAGGGGGGATTTTTGGAAACAGTGGCGGCGTTGGGGACTTCCATTACACCGGAGCACGTTAAAAAATTATTTCAGCTCTCCGACCACGTGTATTTTTCGTTTGACGGAGACGCGGCCGGTTTCAAGGCGGCACGACGAGCAATGGAATCTACGCTATCTATTATTTCGGATACGCAGACCGCGCATTTTGTGCTTTTGCCTCAGGATGAAGATCCCGACAGTTTAATTAAAAGCCAAGGATCGGAAGCTTTTGAAGCGCAGCTTCGGACTGCTTTCCCATTGTCCAAATTTTTCGTTATGGACATTATCCGAGAGGTCAGTCAAGGTCGAGGATTGAGAACGGCCGAAGAGCGCGCACAGGCTGTGGCTATTGCCAAACCACTGCTACAGAGAATGACCGCTCATGCGTTAAGACAGCTTTTAGTTCAAGAGCTCTCGGCAGCCGTTCGCATGGATCCGGGTGAGCTGGCCGCGCTTTGTTCAGTCACTCTTTTGGATGTTCCTAAAACGCAAAAACCTTCAAAGCAAACGTCCTCTTATGGTCGGGATGCGCAGCAAGGTGAGCGTTATAAACGCCCGGTGCGACCGGTCACCACGGGGCCGGTTTTCACCAATATAAAAAGACGTCTTTTACAGTGTTTCATCACTCACCCAGCCTGGTTGTTGAAGTACTCTGAGCAAATTGAGTACGAAATGCTCGATACGGTTGATGAATGGGAAGAGGCCATCGTGCGTCTATGGCACTTGGTTCAGGATCACTCCAGGGGAGAGGGATTTGAGCAGCAGCTGACAACCGGTTATCTGTTGTCCTTCATGCAAGGCGATCCTCTTTATGATCGGCTTGCTGATCTTGTTTCAGAAGAGGAAGTGATTCAGACGCCCGAAGAAGTGGCTGAATATGAGATCAAATGTGCCTTCCTGAAATTGGAGAAAGCGCAGCTCGATGCTCAAATTGCAGAGCTTCTTGGTATGGAAGAACGGGGCGAAGTCGTAGAAGCTCAGTTTTTGGAAAGACTCTTTAAACGTCGACAAGACATTCATCGTTCGTTAATTGATGAAAGTTCCCAGGCGGTTGATTTCGTTTTAAATGGTCGCCTGGGTCGGTGACGTGACGGCAAAATGACCTAGCTGACTTGAAAATGTTTCAACAGTATGACCATTTGATTCTCATATAGTCAGTTGATCATATTGAAAATTTCCCATTTTCGTAATCGGCGATGGTTTGAGACAATTCCGATAACGTCTTAATTGTGACCATCGGCGAAGGGATGCCTTCAGGAGTAGCCATACCGATGGGGATTGTGCCAGATGGTGGCAAGTCCCACTTTGCTCGTACCTTTCATATCTTGACATCCTCCTCGGCGTGAACGCCGAGGATTCCCTACTGTGTCAGCGGCTCGCGCCACTGA
>CABMQD010000012.1 GCA_902388655.1 uncultured Sutterella sp.
CGGGTATAGACATAATCTTGAACCTCCTTGTGTCCAAGATTTCCATACCACTCCATTAAGGCTTAAAAAAAAAAAACCTGAGCGCTGTAAAAAGTTCTCAGGGCATAAATATGGGATCTGAATCTTTGTGACTTTCAGTTTAATGACATATTAGGGTTTGTTCGAGGGTCAAAGTGTATTCAAAAGGATATTTTTGCAAAAAAAAGTTTCAAGGACTAAGGAAAAATATCTAAAAAGTATTGATTATTCAATAGATTAAAACCTTTTTGCGATTATTTAAAAACACTTTGATGACGTTTGATCATCACTAGTCCGCCAGCCAGAAGCGCGCAGATAAACAGGAACGCTCCTTGCAGGGAAATCGCCGATGAAATCGCGCCGATTAAGGCAGGTCCCGCCAACAAACCACCGTAGCCGACGGTTGTTACCGCGGTGATGGCTTTGACACTATCCATTGAAGATGTTCTGGAAGCGGCAGAAATCAATACCGGCGCCAAGTTGGCCATGCCCAGTCCCATAATAAAGAGAGCGACAAAAGCCACAAGCGGCGTCGGGATGAGAACGAGAGCCAAAAGCGTGAGCAAAATCAGAATAATGCCGCCCGCAAGCATGTTTCTTGCGCCAATTCGAGTGGTGAGATTGTCACCGATTAAGCGCGACAGCGCCATCGCGATGACAAAGAGTGTGTAGCCGAAAGCGCTCGCCTCTTGCGGGACGCCCGCGTTGTCTCGCAGGTAAATCGCGCTCCAGTCAAGCATGGCGCCTTCCGTTAAAAAAATTACCCCGCAAATGACTGCCAAAATACCGATGTGGCCGTTAAGGGTAATTCGCCCTGTCTTTGTCTTTTCTTTTTTGGGGGATTCAATTTTGTGGTTCTCGATTTTTCGTAGGAAGGCAACGAGAACAATCGCCAAGACGAGCATCAAAGTGCCGACAGCGCCCAAGGGTGAAATGCCAAGCACGAACAAGGCCGTTAAGGCCGCAGCCGATGCCACTTCCCCTATTGAATAAGCGGCATGCAATCCGCTCATCAGACGGCCTTTGTGACGGTTTTCCAGATAAGTTCCGTAAATATTGACGCTGACTTCAAGGCAGCCTAAGGTGACGCCATAGGCCAAAAGAGCGACGCATTCGAAGTAAAAACCAGGGATCATCGCCAAAAGGACAAGAAGCAGACAGGATGCGAGTCCAGAGGCGGCGATGGCGTTTCTGGCGCCGATTTTTTGTGTGAGTTTCCCGGCAAGCGGCATCCCGACAAATGAGCCTACACCTAAGCCCAAAAGCAAAATGCCGAGAATATGCGGTTTAAGCGCGAGCTCAGACTGGACAAAGGGAATAAGGGGCGCCCAGGAAGCCACGGTGAAACCGCCGGTTAAAAAACCGATGCGGGCAGCCCAGAGCTCAAACTTTGTGACATCCTGGGTGCGGTTTGCCGCATGGGTTTTCTCACCGAAAGGCAGTTCGGAGTGCTGATTATGAAGAGCGGATAAATCATGATCCAAAGGGTTGACAACGCCCGATGGTTTGCGGTTTAAAGAGTCGAAAGCCATATACTTTTAAAAAGAGTTCATCACGCTATGGATTATCTCATCAAAAAAGTGAACAATCGAGTTAGAATCTATCAATAATCTGATGGATGGAGTTTGAGATGGGACTTAAAATTGATGAAATCCGATCTTTTGTGGCTGTGGCGGAAACCGGCTCATTTTCTGCCGCCGCGCGTCGGCTCAACCGGGCGCAGTCAGTGATTTCCATGCATATTTCCGGGTTTGAAGCCGAGCTCGGCTACAAACTCTTTGATCGAATGCCTAAACCGGTGCTCACCGCTAAAGGCGCGGAACTGTTAATTGGCGCCGAGCGTGTATTGGTGGAGGCCGATCGTTTGCAAAACAGAGCCAGGGCGCTTTCCGATACCATGACGCCATCGCTTTACATGGGTATTGACCTGGTGCTGGAGGCGCCGGTGATGATTGATCTGTTGAGATTGTTTTCCAAAAATTTCCCTTCAGTCAGATTACAGGTGGAAAATATTTCGGGATCTGAAGCGAACTGGTTTTTCAGTAAAACCGCCATGAATCTTGCTTTGGTTTTCTCTTCAGAGCCTGCGGTTGAAAGTGAGGAAATTGTGCTGGGACACTCCCCGTTGGCCATTGTGGTGGCGAAAAACCATCCCCTTGCCGCAATTCCTAAACCATCGGTCGATGACTTGCGCCAGTATCGTCAAATTGCTGTCTACGCCCGCGACCCCCAGTCCCGGGGACCCAATGTCATCAATATCGATCATTGGGAAATAGACAGCGGCCAGTGGGCGTTGGGACTAGCCGCGCGAGGTGTCGGTTGGACTGTTTTGCCGAAACTGCTTCTTGTCGGTCAATCGGCTTTCAGAGGGACTGTCACGACGATCGAATCCCCTTTCAGATTAGAAGCTCAGCGATTGGTGCTCCGAAATAAAAAAGGAGAAGTCAGTCCGGACATTTTGAATTGGTGGGAAAAAACGATTGAGAAGTATCGAGGTAAACTTGGGCTCGAGATGCATTAACCAAAGGTTTTTATTCAGCGGGAACACCGCTGAAAATTTTTAAAATTAAATAGCGTCCGCTGTGTTTGGCGTCAATTTTGTTATCGATTTATGGTTCTTTGAGGTTTTTTGAGGAGGTGTCATGAAAATCACAGTTTTGATGGGCAGCCCGTTCACCAACGGCAATAATGACAAATTGGTACGAGCCTTCACGAAGGGCGCTTTGGAGGCTGGCCATGAAGTGGTGCGTTTTAATGTCGCCGAGATGAATATTGAGCCTTGCACTAAAGCCTATTTTGAAAAGCTCGAACAAGGTGAAAGCGCCGATACCGATGATATGCGAAAGATTTTAGAGACAATTCTCACCTCTCAGGTTGTGGTGTTTTCCACTCCCCTTTATTACTACGGAATGACGGCCCAACTCAAGGCGGTCTTGGACCATTTCAACTCTAAAAAAGCGGAATTGACAAAACAACCCAAGTCAGCGATTTTATTGGCTAATTGCGGAGGTTCCGCCCCTTGGAGCATGAATGGCATCGTCATACATTTTGACTGTTTCCTTCGTTTTTTGCATTGGCGTGACGGCGGCCATGTGTTGGCGACCGGTTTGGCAGAACGCTCCATTGAAGATACCGGCGCTCTTGAAGAAGCTTATAAGCTTGGTTTGCAAGCTGCCGCGCAGGTTCGCTAATTGTTAATAGGCAGTGACTCATATGTGTTTAGTCATTAAGCAATTTTCAGAACTCACGACAGAAGAGCTTTTTGCCATATATAAGCTTCGTGTGTCGGTTTTTGTCGTTGAACAGAAATGCGCCTATCAGGAAGTTGATGAAGTTGATAAAGCGGCCTATCACATTTGGCTGGAAGACGATAATGGAATTGAAGCCTATCTGAGGCTTATGCCGGAGGGAGTTGTTTGCCCGGAAACTTCTTTGGGTCGCGTGATTGCCGTCAAACGCCGTTGCGGCATGGGCTCGCGCATTGTCTCCGAGAGTATCCGTTTTGCCAAAGAAAAACTCGCAGCTAAAGAAATAGTGATTGAAGCGCAAACTTACGTCAAAAAACTATATGAATCGCTGGGATTTAAAGCGGAATCAGATGAGTTTTTAGAGGACGGTAAACCTCACGTGAGGATGCGTCTGAAACTTTAGCGTTTTTTTGCAGCAAGGTAGAGACAAAATATTTTGAAGCTGATAAAATCCACCTCCTAACATTCGTTAGATACCTTTAGGGGCATAGCACAATGGTTAGTGTACTCGGCTCTGAACCGAGGTATCTTGGTTCGATTCCAAGTGCCCCCGCCATTTTCTTCGATACTGAATCCTGATTTCCACTACTTGTTTTCGCGTTAATAAAAGCCATGGAAATTCGAACCTTGCGCTACTTCGTGGAAGTCGCCCGTTGCAAAAGTTTCACACTGGCGGCGCACCGTCTGTCAGTCACTCAACCGACACTGTCGAGGCAAATCGCCGATATGGAGGTTCAACTTGGGCAGGTTCTATTTGAACGCAATACCCGCAAAGTGACGCTGACGGAAAAAGGCCTTTATCTTTTCCGCCAAGCCGAATCAATCTTGGCCTTAATCGATAGGACTGAAAAAGAGGTTATGAGTCGGGAGGAGCTTACTGGGGAGATCGTTATTTCAGCCGCAGAAACTCCGGATTTTGACTTGGTAGCCCAGACTGTTCATGAATTCACTGATCGATTCCCGTCGGTGAGGTGTTGTTTAATCAGCTCCAACGCTACGGATACGGCCGATCGATTGAGAACTGGTTTGGCGGATTTCGGTGTAATGATTTTGCCGGCGGACTTAGATGGCTTTCATTTTTTTGAATTGCCCGGACACAATTCTTGGGGGCTTCTGACTCGGCGCGATGGAGTTTTTAGGAATCACGAGGCGATTACTCCGCGGGATTTGCTGGGTGTTCCTCTCTTCGTGGCCAATAGAAAGCCTTTTGAAAATCTTTTTACCGGTTGGTTGGGGTATCCGATCGCAGAACTGAAAATCGCCGGCACCTACACCCTGCTCTATAACGCATCCCGTGTTGTGCGCCAAGGCGCTCACGCACTTTGTCAGCAAGGCATAGTGGCTGAGGATGATGAAATTAAATTTCTTCCGTTAAAACCCGCTTTCACCGTTAAGAGTGTTTTTGCTTGGCCTCAAGTTCGTCCGAAAAGACTTGCGGCGGACGTCTTTCTGGACTTGTTAAGAGAAAAAATCCGTCAACGAGTGATACAGTCAGCTATCGATCTTAACGAAACCTCTTCATAAATTAGTGAAGTGTTTTCAGTAGACTGTTTTTTCTCTTTAAGGCTTCAATGACAAGATGGATGATAATGCCGATGGCCGCGCAGGCGGCCGCATAGAAAATAAAATAAAGAAGGACGGGTTTTTCGGGGTCCCAAAAGTCAAAGGCAAATCCTAAAAAGAGTTTTTCAAAGAGCATCCTGTCAATAAACCCCAAGGCTCCTATTAACAAAGTCAATGCGGCCATTGGGAGCAAAGCGGCTTTGGTCAATTGATTTTCTATTTTTCTGGCAATCATCGGTCCGTGAAGCCCAAGGTGGACGGCGATCAGCACCAAAAGCCAGAAAGCAATGCCCGAATGAAGTTGTCGGGTGGTCATGCCGGAATTAATTTCTAGGAATGCGAAAAGATCCGGAGAAAGCGCGACGCCGGTGACAAGCAAAAAGACAAACCCCAAGGCCATAAGACCGTTGGTCAATGTTGAAAGCGCTCGCCTTAATCCCCAACGTCCCTCAAAGAGCCCCGTGAACCACACGCCGTGCCGCAGCGAGTGAAGCAATAGGCATAGACACAACACTATGCCTAAAAGTTCATGCTCAAGAATTCCTGTGATGCGGGCGCCAAGGCAAAGAATGAATAGCACGAAAAGCAGCGATAAAAAAGCGCCCGATTTAAGCCATTCCATCCATTTGCCTTTGAGCATGTTTATTTCTTAGATGAGCTTGTTGGATTTCAGCCACTCATCAATGTCACCCGATAGCGTCGAACCGCCGCGATAGTGAACAGAGAGTCCTTCGGTCAGGTTTGAAGCCGGCGCCAACTTGCCGATAGCGGTCACGCTCTGCCCCAGACGGCCGCCACCGTGGCTGCAAAATGGCGCGATCGTTTTGCCGGAGAGATCATAACTTTCTAAGAAAGTGGCGATCGGCATCGGAATTGAGGCCCACCAATTGGGATAGCCCACGAAGATCGTGTCATATTGGGAAATGTTCTCAATTTTGGTTCGCAGTTGCGGCCGGGCATCGGCGCGCTGGTCACGCTTTGCCTCGTCAAGACATTGATTATAGTTGCTCGAATAGGGTTTAACGACTTCCAATTCAATGATGTCGGCGCCGGTTTTCTCCGCGATCATATTGGCAATGTAGCGTGTGTTGCCCGACCAAGAAAAATAAACAATCAGCTTCTTTGCGGTATTTGCGCTTTGCGCAAAAGACATGCCGGAGAGCGTCACCAAAGTGAGTCCCGCTGCGGCATTTAAAAATTCTCTGCGAGAGCTTTGCATAGTAAAACTCCTTTTATTTAACGTTGCGGGCTAGCCGCATGCCGAGATTGAATGTTTTGCTTTCAGGATTGTGGGTGGCCCGGTAAGCGCTTCTGAGGTGTTTTCCGAAGTCGTTATAGCCGCCTCCCCTATTGACTCGGTAGCGCCCGAGCTCGGCACCCGTCGGATTGTCCGAAAGAGCTTCAGTCGGATAAGGTCCGTAACGATCCCAACACCACTCCCAAACGTTGCCGTGCATGTTAAAAAGCCCCCAGGCGTTGGCTGAAAAAGTGTTTACCGGCACAGTCTCTGCTCGGTAAAGTTGCGATGCGCCGTCACGATACGGATAGGTGCCGTAATAATTCGCTTGATCGGCATTGATGTTTTCACCGGTATTAAAGGGGGAGGTGCTTGCTGCGCGCGCCGCATATTCCCACTCGGACTCCGTGGGCAGACGGTAGCCATTGGCTTTGCGGTTCCATGTGACCTCGGTTTTCCCGTCTTTTTCGACGATTGTGTAGGCTTCTGTAAGCCCCTCGCGTTTGCTTAAGGCATTGCAGAAACGGACGGCATCAAACCACGAAATATTTTCAACCGGCAATGCCCCGCCTTGGTGGGCTGAGGGATTGGCCCCCATCACGTCTCGGTAAAGGTTCTGACTGACCTCGTATCGGGCGAGCATAAAGTCATTGATCCTGACTTTGTGCTGAACTTCATCTTTTTGCCGCTCAAATTCCGAAGCGGGACTTCCCATTAGATATTCACCGCCTTTGACGGAAACCATCTCGAGGCCGGTTGATTGGACCTGTTGGGCCCACACAGAAGTTGATAGAGCGGCAAGACTCGCAAGGACAAATACGGAATGCTTCATGACAAACTCCTAATGCAAGAGCTACACGAGTTAAGTCAATCATTGCGAAAAAAACTTATTTAGTCCAATAACTTATAAACATTAAGATTGATAATTTTTATGAATAGATAAAATCAATAACGACAGATCGTCTGAAATAAGGCGCGTTTGTTTTTGCAGGTGTTTAGAGGTGATGGCGAATCGGTAACAAGAATAAAACTTTCTTACATTTTTCTTTATCGTAAAGCCAAGATTTTGTGCTTTTTAGAAGTTTGTATAGGGTTATCTTGGTATCACTAAACACCAAAGTTCACTAAAATCTTCGGCAAATGTCATATACATGTCATTTTCGTGTCATATTTGATGACTGAAAAGATATCTGTGTGTTTCACTGTAATCTTTCTCTTGAATTATGAAAAAATCTGACATACCTGTTGTCTGTGTTATTTATGCAATCGCCATTGCATTCTTAATAATGACACTGCAGTTGCCCGAGGCTGCCCAAGTCTATCCGATGGTCTTGATCACAGCTCTCATTTTTGTCAACACGCTCTATCTTATCCGCACTTTCCTTCATTTCCGACAAAACCATCATGTAGAAAATGATTTTCCGATTGTCTTTCAGGGATTCCTGCCTCTGCAGTTTTTCGGAGTGTTCGCGGCGATCGGCTTGTACTTGGTTTTGATGTATTTCTGTGGATATTACGTTTCAACCGTTTTGTATTTGGTTGGATCTTTCGTGTTTTTGAAAGTTCCAATGAAATACAACCTCATGACTGTTGTCGTAATGATCGTGATGGTGGCGGTTGTATTCTCGTACTTTCTTAAAGTCCCGCTTCCCACGGGTCTGTTATTCGGTTAAAAGGAGTCCGACATGTTAGAGACTTTATCTTTAATGGGCGCGGGTTTCATCAATGCCTTTTCACCGATAAATCTTCTCGCCATGGTGGCCTCCACTGCATTGGGGATTACGATCGGGTGTCTGCCGGGACTGTCTGCCGCCATGGGGGTGGCGCTTTTACTGCCGGTGACTTTCGGCATGGATCCGGCCACGGGGTTAATTGTTTTGGGCGGCATCTATTGCGGCGCCATTTTCGGCGGCTCCATCAGTGCGATTTTGATTCACACGCCGGGCACCCCCGCTTCGGCCGCCACGGCTATCGAGGGCTATAAGCTCACTCTTAAAGGCCAAGCCGCCAAAGCTTTGACGGTTGCCTGTTTCGCCTCTTTCTGCGGCGGCCTTTTGAGCTGCATTTCACTTTACTTCTTCTCTCCCCTATTGGCAGAGCTCACGATGAAGTTTAAGAGCCCGGAATACTTCTGGCTCTCGATTTTCGGCCTGACAATCATTGCCGGTGTCTCAAGCCGCTCGATTCTGAAAGGCTTAATGTCGGGTATTTTGGGTCTTTTGATCTCGACAATCGGCATGGATCCGATGGAAGGTGTTGAGCGATACATGTTCGGTGTGAGCACGCTCTACAACGGTGTGAATGTGACCTGCGCTCTGATCGGTCTGTTCTCGATGTCCCAGGTCTTGATTTTGGCCGAAAAGAAAATTGTTGAGCGCGCCAAGGCGGCCAAGATCAAAGACAAGCTCACCCTTACCAAGGGCGAAGTCAAACGCATCATGCCGACCATTACCCGTTCTTGGATCATCGGCAACATTTTGGGAATTTTGCCGGGTGCCGGAGCCACCATCGCCTGTTTTATGGGCTACAACGAAGCGCGGCGCTTTTCCAAGCACAAAGAAGAATTCGGCACGGGTTCCATTGAAGGCGTTGCCGGTTCTGAAGCGGCCAATAACGCCGTGACGGGCGGCTCGCTTATCCCGACGCTCACTTTGGGTATTCCGGGTGAATCCGTGACGGCGGTGCTTATGGGCGGTTTGATTATTCATGGTCTGCAGCCGGGGCCGGAGCTCTTTACCACTTACGCCGACATGACTTACACCTTCTTCGCCGGCTTTGTGCTTGTGCAGTTCGCGATGCTCGCCATCGGCCTTTGGGGTTGCAAGATTTTCGCCAACATCGCCCGTCTCTCCGACAGCATCCTGATTCCCTCAATCGTGGTGCTTTGCGTTGTGGGGTCGTACGCCATCAACAATAACATCGTCGAAGTCATCATTATGTGTGTGTTCGGCGTGATCGGCTATTTGGTTCGCAAATTTGACTTAAACGCCGCGGCCATTGTTCTCGGCCTCATTTTAGGTCCCATCGGTGAAAACGGTTTGCGCCGCTCTCTCATGTTGAGCGACGGCGATCCCTCGATTCTTTTTGCCACTCCGCTTTGCTGGATGCTCATCGCGCTGTGCGTGGTCGGTATCTTCTCTCCCCTCTTTATGGGAAGAGTGGAAAAAGACATGATGGATAAACATAAGTAATTTTCTAAGACGCGGAGTGAATGCCGGACCTTCACCCCGCGCCGCCGATAAAAGGCCCGGAAGAACAAATTGATGACTCATCAAAGGAGTGTTAAAGATGAAAAAGTTAGCCTTTGCATTAGCCGTGGCCATGGCGATTCCGCTTTCTGTCCAGGCCTGGACGCCTGAAAAGGACGTCAATGTGATCGTGGCCTATAAGGCAGGTTCCGGCACCGACACGGGAGCCCGTCTTTTGATGACTCTGACCGAAAAAGAAATCGGTAAGGCCATGATCATCAATAATCTTCCCGGCGCTGACGGCAAAATCGGCTGGACTCGCCTGGCAAAATCCAAACCCGACGGCTACACGATCGGTTATATCAATTTGCCGACTTTTACCACGCTCGCCAATGAAAAGAATGCGGCCTTTAAGGTAACGCAAGTTGCTCCGATCGCCAACCACCTCACTGAAACCGGCGTCGTCGTGGTGCGCGCCGACAGCAAGTGGCAAACGCTTCAGGATTTGGTCAAAGACGCCAAGGCCAATGACAAGCTTCGTTGCTCCACCAACGGTGTGAAGGCCTCCAACCACACCGCCGCCCAGCTTCTTTCCCAAAGCGCTGGCTTTAAGTACAAGGCTGTCCCCTACGGCGGCACGGCCGACCAGTTGATGGCTCTGCGTCAAGGCGAAGTGGACTTCTCCTGCGCCAAGATCGCTGACGTGGCCAAGCTTGTGAGCGGCGACAAACCGGTGCTCCGCCTCTTGGGTGTGTTCGACACCAAGCGGTTGGAAGATTATCCCAATGTGCCCACTTTGGGTGAACTCGGCTACTACGATCAATGGTACGGCTCAGCCCGCGCCATCGTCGCGCCTGCCGGCGTTCCCGCTGATGTGCTCAGTTACTGGGTTGACACTTTCCGCAAGGTGTTAAATGACCCGGCTGTGAAGGAAGCCCACGAAAAAGGCGGATTGACGATTGACTTTAAGGACGATAAACAATTGGGCGAACTGATCAAAGCCCAGGACGTTTTTGCCCGTGAAGTGATTTCAAAGCTCTATTAATTTGGGATTTAATTCAGATCTGACTGTTCGTTTGTGAACGAGGCCCCGGAAGGATTAAACTTTCGGGGTCTTTTTTTGATTTTCACCAATGAACGGGATTAAAAACACGGCTTACCCGCCGATTATTGTTTTTTTAGCCTTGCTGATGACGATTCTGGTCATGCGCGGGCCTATCACCTGCGCGGGCGCTGTTGCGGAAGAACTCATAACAACCCTTCAAATCGGCTACCCTGCCTACGGATTTCTCACCGCGTTGCCCATCGCCTGTTTCGGATTGTTTTGCGCGGCCGCGCCTGCGATGAGCAAACGTTTCGGACTTCTGGTCACCGTATTGATTTGTTTGGCGCTGATTTTTATCGGCGCGGCAGGCCGTCTTGCTCTCTCTTATTCAGTCATGCTTGCGGCAACCGCTCTCATCGGAATCGGCATTGCCGTTCTCAATGTGTTGATGCCTGTTTTACTCAGGGATTATTTTCCGAATAACATCGCTTTGGTTATGGGGGTTTTCACCGGATTTATCGGTTTTTCCGGATCAATCGGTGCTTACTTCTCTGTGCCGCTTTTGGACGCGTTTGGCTCTTTGGACGCCCCTTTAGGTCTCTGGGTGATGATGGCGGCTTTGGCGCTTGCGGCGTGGTTTTTGGCGCCCCGCGCTAAACGAATTACTGTGGCGGGCGGCGCTTTTCAGTGGCCGCTACTGAAAAAGCCGCTGACTTGGGCCGTGATTTTTGTGATGGGAATGCAGTCGCTCACCATTTATACGACGGTGGCCTGGCTTCCCACTATTTTGAGCACTTTGGGTTTTTCCGCCTCCACCGCGGGCTTGGGCTCCGCTGTTTTCTTGCTCGTGAGCGCGCCGGCGAGTATTTTGACGGCGGCTTTCATAAAAGCAGTCGGCGGAGAGCGCCCGGCCTCCTTGATTATGACGGCAAGCTTTGCCATCGGCATTGTCCTTTGGCTGTTGGGCGGAACCTGGTCCTTTGTGGGATGCGTGTTAGCCGGCATTCCCCAAGGCATTACCTTTAGCATGGCGATGATTTTAATGGCGAAAAAGACCAACAGCCTTTCTCAACTTTTAGTCATTTCCAGTCTTGCGCAAGGAATCGGCTACGTGTTGGCGGGTTTCGGCCCTTTTATCTGCGGTCTGCTTTACCACGGAGACGGCAAGTGGTTGCCGGTGGCGGGTTTTATGTTGTGCGCGGTGGCGCTTTGGGGATTGAGCGCCTGGTACGCTTTCGGAGACCGAAAGCTTTTTGATTAGGCGCTCATTGATAACGTTTTTTTAGTTTTTAACTTGAACGGACGGGAAATCTTCAAGAAGCGCTTCCGTCACGTTGTCAGCCAATTTCTCATAAGGCGGCTTGATCTTGTGATAGGCCGAAGCGACAAGATCTGTCGCCAAGGCGATGTGCCAATCATCAAGCTGAGAATTCGGCAGGGAATCCGATGAGTAAGTCTTTTTGTAAATCAGCTTACCCTGAGCGTCGTGCAATTCGTAGTGAACGCGAAGCTTGGTGTAGGTGCCCAACACTGCGTAGTTATTCTGAACTCCTTCAATTCTCGTAACGAGCTTGGCATCGGCGTTATCCGATTTGGAAGTTTCCCGAAGGACCTTATAGCCCTTCTCTTCTAATCCTTTTTGGGTCTTTTTAAGTAGAACTTGATAAATGTCGGACTCGACGTTGTTTTTGGGCATCCCTGTGTAAACGTAGATGCTGTCGATTCCTTCAGCATTGATTTCCGGTTGATGTCCAAAGGTAGAGCAACCGGTTATAAGTACCGCACAGGCGGAGAGGGTCAAAAGCTTTGTACGCATTGGCGAACTCCGTCAAAAATGATATTAGAGTCCGCCATTTTATCTAAAAAAGGATGCGCTTTTATTTGAAAAATCGTAAAAAAATATGAATTCTCAATAAGTTAAAGAGACTCTTATCGCTTTAAGTAACACTTTAACTTTTCAATCAGAGAGAGATCCGCCGGTAACCAATTCACTGTATCTAAAGTGTCGACAGTCAACCATTTGGCGTCTTCATGCTCTTTGAGAACAAGATCGCCGTGCTTGATGGAACAGATGAAGCAGTGCATCTTCAAGTGAAACTTCGGGTAGTCATACTCTACGGTATCAATGAGATCGCCCACTTCAATGTCGGTTTCAAGTTCTTCTTTAATTTCGCGAATAAGGGCTTGCTGGGGCGTCTCCCCTGCTTCCATCTTGCCGCCGGGAAACTCCCAGCCGCCTTCAAATTCGCCGTAACCGCGTTGAGTGGCGAAAATTTGTTCATCGTGTTTAATGATTGCGGCAACGACTTCAATCGTTTTCATTCATTTATCCTTCAGTGATGTATTCATAAATGTCAGCACGAACAGACGTTTCAAGTTTGTATTGAATCTCAAGAGCCGTATCGTTGGATTCCGGCATTCTAACCTCTGTCGGATTTCCATGCGCGTTTATTTCTCCCAAGAAATAAAATTCTTTTGTTTCTTTATCGTCTTTATTTTTTCTCACAAAAAGGTAAATTTTGTTATTACGATCGGCTTCAGTACGTTTAAACATGTGGTCAGCGTCCGTCGAACTGGCTTTTCTAGGATGCTTGGATAATGCAATTAGTTCATCTGGAGAAACGAATCTGTCTTCATAAGCAATCGCGTTTTCCTATTTAACATAGTTAATAAAGACAGGAAGTGTCTTAGTTTCTGCGTCGTAGAAATATCCACCGATATTTTGTGCATTTAAATTGCGAGTCCACCCTAAAAGACGTTGGACTTCGTCATAGGTATATTTTTGGTACAAAACAAAATCTGTTTCTTTATAACGATTGACATAATGTGTTTGATTTTGTTTTAAACCAAACTCAATAGTTTCATCCAAAAGATTTCTAAATGTGATATTTGATTGAATAGATTGAGCTAGGTATGGATCGATCAAATAGTCACCACGAGCATCTTGTTGAATAAAAGCCAGGTTTCTTAATTTTGGTGAATTAAATGTGCCAGATAATTGTTTGGTTAAATTGATTATCTTGTATTCTGAGCTAGTGAATCCAGCTTTACTAGCCAAAGCATTGATCCAATGGCTGGCATTAAATGTTTGTAAGTTGAAATTTTTTGACCGAGAGACCAAGTCCGCAATAAGTTCTAATTCATCGACTCGTTTTCCTCGAGCATATTTTTGCGATACCCATTGCAAAAAGAGTTGCTGCTTTTGATCCAACTCCCCTTTACTTGGGTAATCCGGCTCAAATTTATTTAGAAATTCATAGTAAGAGCCATATTTATCAAAAATTTTTATGGGCGTGATTGTCCCATTATCGATGAAATCTTGTAGTGAAGGAATTCGGCCTAAACGGAATTTTAGATTTTGATAAGCTTGGCGAATTAGTTTACTGTCGGTGGTGTTTGCTTTATCGATAGAGTCTAAAATTCGCTTCTTCGCGATCTCTTCAAAATGAACGGTGGATGCTCCCTCAATTTCCGTATTGGGCGTAGTGACATGCCTTCGCATGTTATCCTTGTTATAAGACCGGTCACCTGAAAGCGCTATAGGAATGAAATAGTTAGTGCTGTAATTTCCAATAAAGTCCAAAATCACTACAAAATCTTTACCATCTGCTTTTCTTAAACCTCGTCCTAGTTGTTGAATAAACACAATAGGGCTTTCTGTGGCACGAAGCATGATGATTTGATTGACTTTAGGAATATCTACGCCCTCATTGAAGATATCAACAGTAAGAATGTAATCAAGGCCGTCTTCACGATTGTCATTGTTCGACAATCGCTCTATAGCGCTATTTCTTGTCTCTTGAGAGTCTTCTCCCGTTAGTACCTGGCATCGGTATCCTTCTGCTCCCATCAACTCGGCAATTTTTTGTGCTTCATCTCTACGAGAACAAAAAATAAGTCCCTTTAATTTAGTACCTTCTATCCCGCCGTGACCGTAGTATTTGGCTTTGGCAAGAATGTGTTTAACTCGTTCATGGCTTGTGAGTTTATTGAAGTCCCGCAATTCCAGCGAGTCAAAATTTTCACCTAAATCTAGATCGGAAACGCCGAAATAGTGAAATGGGCATAAGAGGTCAGTATTTAGGGCTTGTCTTAATGAAATTTCGTGAGCGATGTTGTGATCGAATAAACTAAAGATGTCAAAGCCATCGGTACGTGTTGGCGTTGCCGTGAGACCTAACCAGAGTTTAGGTTCAAAATGCCCCATAATTTTCTGATACGTAGGGGCACCAGCGTGATGGACTTCGTCAATAACAATTACATCGAAATCATTCTTTTTAAATTGCGCTAACGAGTTATCTCGGCTAATGGTTTGCACGGTTCCAAAAACAAAATCAGCCTCGAGATCCTTGTGATTACCTGTGAGTAATCCCATCGACCTTCTATTTTTAAAAACTTTAGAAAATGTTTTTAACGCTTGTCTAGCAATTTCTTCTCGATGAACGAGAAATAGCATTTTTTTCGGCTCAATGACTAAGTCTCGTATTGCAAAAGCTGCGGCAAAAGTTTTACCAGTTCTGGTAGCCGACAACAAAAGAGCTTTTGTCTTTTTCTTATTAACGAGCACATTCAATGCATTAATGAACTGAAGTTGCATCGCATTGGGATGAAATTCCTCAATACTCGGAGATTTTTCTTTGAGTGCTTTACCAAGTTGTTTTTGAAGTTCTTTCTTGGTCTGATAGCGTTCTTTATAGTTCTTTATTACGTCATCAGATAAAGGAATACTTCTAGAGTTGTTCCAAAGCTTTTCAAATTCATTATTTATGTTTGCTGCAATAGCTCCTTCTTTATTGGACAAAAATAAAACATTCCACTCCTTATTAAATTTAAGAGCGGAGTCAGTCAAATTTGAGCTACCAATAATGAATTTGAAGAGATTTTTTTGTTCAAATAAATAACCTTTAGTATGAAATCCGACTTCTTCGTCAGTTTGAAAAAGGCGTACTTCTACGTTTTTTACGCGTTGAAGAGCCTCAAGTGCAGCTGGATCCGTAAAGGATTGATAATCTGTCGTGAGAATCCGACCTTGAATCCCCTTATTGTTTAGATCAGAGAAAATAGATAAAAAATTATTGATCGTTCTATTGGTAATAAAGGCAACGCTGAAGGCGAAGTTGGCGCAATTTTTTATTCGTGCTCAAGAACTTGCGCTAATTTAGGCTCTTCGTTATTTAAAAGTCTTGGAATAAAGTTCTCATCAAAACATGGAGTTTGCTTATCAACAAAGGCGTATTGAATGGCACTGGATATATTTTCTCTGATTGACGTAGATGCCATGTTTTTCACCAGATGAAGGAGGGTTCAGATTTCTCATTATGGAAAAGATAGACTTTTAAGTCAATCTTGGGCGGTTTCACAGATAAGGTTATCTCAAACAAGTGCTAAATCCTTACCCGGGCTTTGCTGGATTGCCTCTATAGTAGAAACGCAGTCTGTACGGTTCCGCATTTATTGCTTACAGCGGTCTTTAAACCACGTTATGACAGCGTTTCAGTTTCCTGACTTTAATGCTTTTAATTTATTGGTATATCAATAGGCTCCGCATAAAGCCGCACAATACCGACGATGGTGCTATTTTCTTCTTCAAGAGAAACATGGTTCGGCTCTGCGTACAGGTTCATGTAATACTCTTCATCCTCAAAGCGATGAAGAATAACCTTCATCTTTAAGATTTTTCTCCCCATAAATGTTGTGGTCTCAGCCATTAACACCGGAGAGACTAATTCAAAATATGTTGAATATTCTCTCGGGAAAATGGCCTGCATCCCCTCCGTAGAAATTTCGACGCCGGGAAAATCTTTTTCTGTTTTATTCGGATTTTCTTTCAAAAAACTTGAAAGTTGTTCCTCATAAAGAGGACCTTCGGTAATAATGAACGATTTAACAGACGGTTTGTCTAATTTTTCTGCGCTGCCGCTGATACGGAAATAAAGTTCTTTCCCCGGTTCTAAAAGATCTTTTTTCAAATAAAAGTCCGGAACTACAGCCGTAATCAATGTATTTCCGATAGTAAGAGCCACCTCCCCGCCAATTTTATTTGGCCACGTGCAGATTGAACGGACTTTCGCTTTGCAGGTAAGTCCTTCATATTTAGGGATCTGCATTTTGAGCAAAGTTTTCTTTTCAACGGGATCCACCGCAATATAAAAAGCCATATGTTGCCGACCCCACGATGAAGAACTATTTAAAACAAATATTTTTTCCCCGTCGACTTGTTTTTGCGAATCAGGATTAAGTTCCGCATTTTGAATAACCGGTCCTATAAGTTCAAAAAACTCTTCCTCAGTTTTGCACAAAGCACTCAATACCCCATCCATATCTTCTTCGTGCCTGGTCGGGAAAGCTTCATCATCACCATCGACAATGAATCCGCTATTTTCACTTTTGTCAGTCTCCGAGACCTTTTTGTCGGAGTATTCGGTAAAGTGTCCGATTTCCGGATTCAGCATGTAAGTAAAGTCCACGCTTTCAACAAGCGTTTCAAACCTATTGAATCTTGTCTCAATTTGAAGTTCATCAATCGACACATTTTCGTCATCGATAACCGGTATAAGCCAATGCATAAACCGCTGGTCACTCTTATCCCTAAACACAAGGGCAAACTGCATTTTTTCGGTCTTTGGAGCTTTAATTACTGAATAACTAATGTTGTATTTGTCATAAATTAACGGGCGCAAAGCTTCAAAAATCCCATCTGCTCCCATGGCTTTTATTTCATCGTCAATCCTGAGAATGGAGTTCCGCACAAGATATTCAGAAATCAGTCTGATACTGTTCATATAGGCTGCACTTCGGAGCATTCTCGCCAAAGTCAGTTCATTGTAAATGGCGCCCTTGTTAAGCTCATCGACTTTTGCATCGCCAATCATCATACCGCTCACACTAACAATCATTCCCGGCATGTTCAGTAATTCTTTACTTTTATCGGAAAGAAGACTTTCACGAGCCAATATGCTGACGTTGCCGAAAGGAGTTTTACACGTCAGAAGCCGCATTGGCTCTGTTGTAAAAGTTTCTTCTTGTGTGCCTGAGAGCTCCTGAAGCTTTATCGACGGCAACAAATGATTGTCTAATATTTCAGCCGAAAAATGGATGCAATCCTTATCTTTTTCAGAGCAATACTTACCCATCAGCGCTTTCAGTGAAACAAACTCATGCGGTATATGGACTATTTGGCTTTGGTCATCTATCTTGGTCGGCCGCAATATGCGAATCTGATCGGCCAGAACAAAAACCTTCAGGCGTATTTGTTCGATTGACATAAAACTGGGCAGTAACCAGGGATGCACCATTTTGACCGGTATCGGGTTCCCGTATTCACGATTGTCTGTCAGAGGCCGCATCCATAGACAGTCTAAATCGGCTTTGGATTTGATTGGCGGTTCATTGTCAATCACGAAGGACATCACTGTATTGACATCAAAACTGAAATTCGGCTGAACGTATCGTACCTCGACCGGTACCGCATCTTCATTCCAGTTAATTGGAACTACTTGATTGATAATTTTGAGGCCATTGGCTAGCTGTTCATCGGCATAACATCCCCAGTGTGCAGGGATTTTTTCCTTGGCGTTCAATGCAATTTTCCGTATTGCATCATCGCTGAAATCAGTCAAACCGAAAGAGGCTTTCTTATCAAGTAGCATTTTTTATCCTCTCACTTATGAAGTATTCATTTTTTTATTTTTTCATTTACAGCTTCATTTTGAGACGGTATTAAACAGACTCGAATTTTCAGACAATTGTTCAGATCAATAAAAATAGTATCCGGATACCCAAAAGTATCGACCGCACTCACGTTTGTCGGAAAAATTTTTTAAAGGAGGGAAAATTTAATTTGCACTGACTATTGAAGCTATAGAAAAGAACTAAAAAAAGGGATATTTACACTTTTTAATACCACTAATCCTGATGGCCTAACCTATTGATCATATTCAGTTTTCAAAAAAAACAGCCTTTCGATAAACAATATATTGTGTCAAGGTAAATGTCTCGTCCTAAAGATAGTAGTTTTACTATTTGAAATTCAATTGATTGTGGTTAAAATGACTCCCTCGTTCCCAATTGAAAAATAAAATTTGACGTCATTTGATCGTCAGAGGATGTGCCATGAAAGTTGTAAAAAAAGATCAGTCGCTAGAAGACTTTAACCCGCAAAAGATCTCGATCGCAGTCAATAAGGCTGCCATGCGCTGCGACAAAACCGTTGATGAGCCTTCTTGTCACAAAATCGTTGAAGCCATCCTCCGCCGTATTAAGGACCGCGATCAGGTGACCGTCGCTGAGCTTCACGAGCTTGTCATTGCCGTGTTGTCGGTGACCGGTTTTGAAGACGTCGCCAAGTCTTACGCCGAATACCGCTACTACAAGACCAACTACGCCAAGACCTTTGAAAAGTTGCGCCAGGATGCGGACGACGTTTTGCGCTTGGGCGACCGTGAAAACGCCAATTTTGACAGCTCTCTGGTTTCCACGAAGGGGTCTTTGATCAAAGGCTATCTCACCAAGAGCCTTTACAAGCAGTTCTATCTGTCCGCTAAGGAAAAAGAACTTATTGAACGCGGCGACATCTATATCCATGACCTTCGCGACATGATTTTGGGTTGCGTCAACTGCTGTCTTTTTGACATTAAGCACGTCCTTGAAGGCGGCTTTGAAATGTCTAACGTTCAATACACGGAACCGAAGACGGTGCTCTCGGCCCTTCAGGTGATCGGCGATATTACGCTTGTGGCTACGGCACAGCAATTCGGCGGCTTCACATTGGCTGAATTGGATAAGGTACTCTTGCCCTACGCTCACAAGACCTGGAATAAAGCCTTCGGTGATGCGAAAAATGAATTGGGTTTGAACGAAGACGTAGCCCGTAAGTATGCCGACAAGATTTTGCTTCGTGAATTGGAGCAAGGCTTCCAGTCCCTCGAATTGAAGTTGAACACGGTGCCTTGCAGCCGCGGCGACTTTGCTTTCACCACGATTTCTTTCGGTCAATGGGATATCTCTTTGCCCGAGGATGACAAGCGCCTCTTGTGCCTGATCAATTCCGTCATGCTGCGTGTGCGCAGAAACGGCCATGGTCCCGATCACAAGCCCGTGGTGTTCCCGAAGTTGGTTTATCTCTACGATAAGAACCAAGTTCACGGTGATTTGCACAGCGCGCAGCTTTTCGACGAAGCCGTTAAGACATCCTCGACCTGCATGTACCCGGACTACCTCAGCATTTCGAGCGAGTACGGCACGGTCTCGCGCCTTTTCCGTGAAGAAGGCGTGATCACGAGTCCTATGGGCTGCCGCGCCTATCTTTCCCCGTGGAAGGATCCGGAAACCGGCAAGTATGTGACGATCGGCCGTTGCAACATCGGTGCCGTAAGCTTGAACATCCCCTTAATGATTAAGGTGGCAATGACCGAGCATCCGTTGGATTGGCGCGAAAAATTCTGGGATTTGCTCGATGACCGTCTGCAGGTGATTCGCGACTTCTTAAAGAAGCGCTACGATGTGATTCGCAACCAACGTTGCTCTTCCAACCCCTTGGCTTTTACGCAAGGCGGTTTCTACAAGGGCACGAAAGACCCCGACGATCGTGTGGGCGACTTGGTTGACTACATGACCGCAAGCTTCGGCATCACTGCTTTGGATGACGCGACTTACCTTTGGACCGGCAAGCGCATGATTGAAGACAACTCGGCCTTTGCCGTTCAAGTGCTTCGTTATCTGCAGCAAAAACTGAACGAATTCAAGGCCGAAGACCATTATCTGTATGCCATCTACGGCACGCCGGCAGAAAGCTTGTGCGCCACGCAGGCCCGTCAGTACGATGATTACTGCAAGGAAATGGGCTTGGTCAATGAGTTTGAAACGGCCGAACACTACAGCACGGAATACTTCACGAATTCGTTCCACTTGAATGTGACCGAAGACATTACACCTTTTGAAAAGCAAGATCACGAATTCAAGTGCTTCCACTTGTGCGAAGGCGGTCACATCCAGTATGTCCGTCTGACGAACCCGGAAAACTACGAAGCCGACAAGGCCATTATCGAACGCGGTATGGAAATGGGCTTCTATCAAGGGGTGAACTTTGACGCAGCTTACTGCAACAGCTGTGGCAAGCATTCAACGAACGTAATGTTTAAGTGCCCGCACTGCGGCAGTGACAACCTCTCGGTGATCAGCCGTGTTTGCGGTTATCTGGGGTACAGCAACGTCAACGGCCAGTCCCGCATGAATGACGGCAAGATGGCTGAGATTAAGCGCCGCGTGTCAATGTAAGAGAGGCCCGAGATGAAATACGCTCAATTGCGCGAATTCGATACGACAAACGGTCCCGGTGTGCGGGTTTCCCTTTTTGTCTCGGGCTGCACCCTGCACTGCAAGGGTTGCTTTAATCCCGAGTCCTGGGACTTTAATGCCGGGGACGATTTTACGGATCAAACGATTGAGCGCATCATTGATCTTTTGCACAAACCCTATATGTCGGGCTTAAGCGTCTTGGGGGGCGACCCTTTTGAAGGTCAGAATATCGGTCCTGTCACTGAGCTTTGCAAGCGTGTGCGAGTTGCCTGTCCGGATAAAACAATATGGGTTTGGACCGGTCGTCGCTATGAGCACTTTAAGGATCATGAGATCATGAAGTACATCGATACTTTGGTGGACGGCCCTTATGTGGAAAAGCTCAAAGTCAAGGAACAGGGACAATACTTCGGAAGCTCCAACCAACGGGTGATTCCAATTCGTCCTGAGTCATAAAAGAATGGCCTGCCACCGAAAGATGCGCGGGCCAATTTTCATCTAGTGGCGCTTAATCAGTCAAACACCGGAATCACGTATAAAAGCACGGCTAAAAACTGCAGCACTGTGCCGGCAAACACAAAGACGTGCCAGATCGCATGACTGTACGGCATAGACTTCCAGATATAAAAAATCACGCCCAGGCTGTAAGACAGACCGCCGGTGGTCAAGAGCCATAAGCCGCCGTTCGGCAGACTTTCGATCAAGGGCTCGATCACGAGAATGACAAGCCAGCCCATTGCCAGGTACAAAAGCGAATTGAGCCACTTGCTCTTTTTAATTAATAATCCTTGCAGAGCGATTCCCGCCACTGCGATTGCCCAAACCGCAATGCAAAGCGCAATCCCCGTCACACCTTCCAGAGTCACAAGACAAAACGGTGTGTAGCTGCCCGCGATGAGGACATAAATCATTGAATGATCAAGACGCTGCAAAATTCGTTTGGCCTTGGGATTGGGAATCGCGTGATAAAGTGTTGAGGCAAGATAGAGGAAAATCATGCTCGCGCCAAAGACGCTCACCGCGGTAATCACCGTGGGTGAACCTGAGTAGGCCACGGCAAAGCCCACCAAGATAGCCAGTCCCGCCACACTCATTAAAGCTGCAACACCGTGCGTGACGGCGTTGGCGATTTCCTCACCCAACGTGTAAGGGCTTCCTTGGGGCAAATTCTTATGGATCAAAGCGTTAGAACTCATCCGTTTGTCCTCCTATATTTGCGATTCTAGGGCAGTCAATTCGGATTGAAACACCGCTAAAATCACGATTTTGTTTCAACTCGTTTCAGAAAATATTATGAAAAAAACGCTTTTTGCCCTCTTTTGTGCCGCGCTCATTGCCCCAGCTAATGCCGCGATAACCGTCAGTGATATCCAATACGCAGACAGTATTAAAAAAGCGGATTCCGCTTTGGTTTTAAACGGTGCCGGTCTTCGAGAGATCTTTTTTGTGGATGTGTATGCCGCAGGACTGTACCTGACGGATAAGACAACGAGTGCGGAAGCGGCGATCGGCATGCCGGGCAGCAAATGCGTTCGTTTGGGACTATTGCGTGATGTGGATGCAGCGGACTTCGTTGATGCTTTAAAAGAAGGCATTAATGACAATACAACGGCGGTCGAAAAAAAGGCGATTGAGTCTGAACTCATAGCTCTCATTGCCGTCATGGACAAAATTGGCGACGTAAAGAAAAGCGATATCGTGGATTTTGATTACACAAAGTCACACGGGACTAGCGTGACGGTGAACGGTCGCCTCATCGGTGAGAAGATCGGCGGCGAGGCGCTTTACAGAGCGGTGCTTAAGATTTGGCTGGGCGCTAAAGCAATCGACGCAGATCTTAAGAAGGCTCTTTTGGCCGAATAATCGAAAAGGCTCCTTGTCCTGCGACTTGGAGCCTTGATTTAAAAATCCGATTTAAAGTTGATTAGTAAACTTTAAACATTTCTTGGATCTTCTTCGGGTCGTTTGTCTTTGTCAAAGCCAGTTGCAAGAGTAAACGAGCCTTTTGCGGATTGAGCGAGTAGCTCACTAAGAAGCCGTTTTGAGCGTAGTTGGCCGGACCTTCAGGGGTCACGATACCGCTGCCCGTGCGGCTCGAGCGAACCACTACCACCCCCTTCTTCACGGCGTTAGCCATGCCGACTTCAGCGTCTTTGTGCATAGAGCCGTTACCCGTACCGGCGATGACAATGCCCTTGGCGCCGGCCTTCACGGCAGCGTCAACCAAGACAGAGTCTTCGCTCGCGTGAGAGTAAATAATGTCCACACGAGGCAACTTATCAAGCTTGCTGACATCGAATTCCGTTTCATGCGTGTGCTTCATCGTCGTGTCACGCAAGAAGTAGTTATGACCGCCGGCGATGTAGCCCAACAGACCCAGAGACGGAGCCTGGAAGGTATCGACGTTAGTCGTGTTGGTCTTTGTGCCGTCACGGGCGGAGTTGATTTGGTCGTTTAAGGCAATCAACACACCGCGGTCTTGGGCCTGCGGATCGGCGGCAAGCTTCACGGCATTTAAAAGGTTCATCGGACCGTCAGCGGAGATGGCCGTGGCAGGACGCATGGCGCCCACAAGCACCACCGGCTTCTTGCTCTTCACTGTCAAATTCAGGAAGTAAGCGGTTTCTTCCAAGGTGTCCGTGCCATGGGTAATCACAATGCCGTCAATCTTCGGGTCAGCCAACAATTGGTTGCAGCGCTTGGCAAGCTTCAAGAGCACTTCATCGCTCATATTGTTGGAGCTGATCTTGGCGATTTGTTCGCCGGAAACATTGGCAAAGTCCTTAATGGCGGGAACCGCATCAATCAAGGTTTGAATGGCGAGGTCACCGGCTTTGTAACCGGTCACTTGGGTGGCGGAACCGGCCGTACCGGCAATCGTGCCGCCCGTGGCCAAAATGGCGACATTGGGCAAATCCGCGGCAAAGGCGCTGCCTGCCATCGATAAAGCCAATACGGCCGCAAGCAAAGTTTTTTTCATGTTTGACTACTCCTTATATAAGCGATGAGAGAACAAAATCGTCCCCTCTTTCCATTGCCTATTGTCAGCTAAGTTTTACACTTTCGCAAGCAAACTTTGCAGAAAATTTATTTTTTTTGTTGGCTTTTTGCAATAGCTCCTAATGCTCTGTTCAACCCCGAAATGGGGTCGATTTTCAATCCCCGATTTTGTCGCTTTGATAGCCTCTTTTTGTCGAGCATTGAGCATTTCTCTCTTAAAAGCTTGGGCTAAGTCTTTAATTTTTCGAAATAAAAACTTTTACCGCCAAAACCCCTAAAAATGTCGACAATTAGTCTCTTTTTGTTTTCATTTTTTCACCTAGGTAAGACTACCTAACTTTTTGATCCGTTTGAAAAAATTCTTCTTGAGGCCAACGTGAAAATCGCCATAATTATTCGAAACAGACAAACCAAAAGTTTGCCGAAGGATTTAAAACTGAACGAATCGGAGAACATCATGTCCTTTAAACAATTTGTCGTTTCTGCTTCCGTCGCTTTGGCTTTTGCCGGTTTTTCCTGCGGTGCCATCGCGGCCGATCAAACCACCGCCGCCAAAGCTCCGACCTACACGGTCGGCACCGGTGCCACCTATCGTCCGTTTGAATTCCAAACACCCGATAAAGAAATCGTCGGTTTCGATATCGATTTAATGAAAGAAATCGCCAAGGCTCAAGGCTTCAAGGTGGAATTCATCAACACGCTCTTCGGTGTGATTTTTGAATCCGTGAAAAACGGCGACCGTGACATGATTATGAGCGGCATCACGATTACCCCGCAACGCCAGGAGGCTGTGGACTTCTCGCTGCCCTACTTTGCCGCCCACCAACTGATCCTCACGCAAAAGAATCTGAAGATCAAATCGATTAATGATTTGAAGGGCAAGAACGTTTCTGTGGTGGCCAACTCTGCCGGTGACATTGCTGCCACGAAGGTTTTTGGCAAAGCCAGCAAGAACATCAAGCGCTTTGACAATACGCCCTTGGCACTTGAAGAATTGTCCGCGGGCGGTGTGGATGCCGCTATCGGTGACGTCGGTGTCTTTGCCTACTACGCCGCTCAAAATCCGGACAAGCAATTCAATATGACCCGCGACCCGAGCTTTGAAGATCAATACTTCGGCATCGCTGTTCGCAAAGGCAATAAGGAATTGCTCGATCAAATTAACGCCGGCTTGAAGAAGACCATTGAATCGGGCGCTTATGCCAAGGTCTATAAGAAGTGGTTCGGTGAAAACACCCCGGTGCCCGTGTTGCCGATCAAGTAATCATTACAGGGAATTGAGACAAGACCCGACAGAGCCCCGGAGCCCTGTCGGGCTTTTCGGATAATAAGAGGTAAGAAATAATGGGCGGTTTTCGTTTAGACGTATTGGCTGAGTACTGGCCGCTGTTTGTCGAAGGCGCGGAAATTACGATTGAATTGACGATCGGCTGCGTCTGCTGCGGTATCGTGCTCGGCATGATTTTGGGTATGGCTCGTATGGCAAGCGCCAGACACGATCCCTGGAAGACCATTCTTTATTACGGTGTGCGTTGGCCTGTGACCATTTGGGTGAGCTTTTTCCGCGGCACTCCCCTGTTCGTTCAGATTTTTTTGATGTACTTTGCCGTTTTGCCGATTTTCATTCATCCGGTCGACGGTCTCATTATCGACGGAACGCTTGCCCGTGAACTTCGCGGTGATTACGGTGCTTTCATCGCAGGTTTCTTTGCCATTACCTTAAATGCCGGTGCTTACATGAGTGAAGTCTTCCGCGCCGGTATTCAATCCTTGGATAAGGGGCAAACCGAAGCGGCCCGTTCCATCGGCATGACCTGGTGGCAAACTATGCGTCATATCATCATGCCGCAGGCTTTCCGTCGGATGCTTCCGGCTTTGGGCAATAACGCGATCGCCATTTTGAAGGATTCCTCCCTTGTATCGGCCATCGGTTTGACCGAACTGGCCTACGCCGCCCGTACCGTGGCCGGTGCCTCCGCTCGCTACTGGGAACCGTATCTCACCATTTCTTTGATGTACTGGGTGATGACTTTGGGTCTGGCTTATCTGATTCGCGTGATGGAAAATCGCTTGGGCAAAGGAGATGACAAATGAGTAACGAAGTGGTTGTTGAAATCCGCGATCTGCGTAAGAACTACGGTCCGCTTGAGGTGCTCAAGGGCATCGATTTAACGGTGCACCGCGGTGAGAAAGTGGTGGTGCTGGGGCCGTCGGGTTCGGGCAAATCGACCATGCTTCGCTGCATCAATGCGCTCGAAGATGCCGATTCCGGTTCTATTAAAGTGGCCGATCAGGAAATCACCGATCGCAAGATCAACATTAATAAAGTCCGTGAGCACTTGGGTATGGTGTTTCAGCGCTTTAACCTTTGGCCCCACAAAACCGTAATTGAAAACGTGATGCTGGGGCAAATGGTGGTGAGCGGCAAATCAGAAAAAGAAGCTCGCAAACGTGCTCTTGAAACGCTCGAGCGCGTGGGTCTTGCGGACAAGGCTGATCAATACCCTGTGCGCCTTTCCGGCGGTCAGCAACAGCGCGTGGCTATTGCCCGTACGCTTGCGATGGATCCGAAGGTGATTTTGTTTGATGAACCGACATCCGCCCTTGACCCGGAACTCGTGGGGGAAGTGCTCGCCGTCATGAAGAGTCTGGCTGACGAAGGCATGACGATGATTGTCGTGACGCACGAAATCACCTTTGCCCGTGAAGTCGCCGACCGTGTGATTTTCATGGACGGCGGTGTGATCGTTGAACAGGGCTCGCCTGAAGACGTACTTGTCAACCCGAAGGAAGCCCGCACGCGCGCCTTCTTAAAACGGGTTCTTTAATTCTATTAAAGCTTGTCTGACAATGCCCCGCTTTCGCGGGGCATTTGCCTATTAGAGGCTTCCGAAAGCGCCGTCCCAAACCACTCGACGATAACCTTCGCGATCGGTATCGCCTTCAGTGGAAATACAAACGACGGTAGAACCTTCATTGAGTCCCAATTGTTCCTTTAAATCGGACAACTCGGGTTTTCTCATGATATCGGCGACGAATCCGAAACAGGAGGCGCCGCTCTCGCCTGAAATAATTCGCGGATCCTCACCCATGGGCGCTCCTAAAATGCGCATGCCATTGGCGGCGACCCAATCGGGCATTGAGACATAGAAATCGGAACAGTGCTTCAGAAGGTCCCAGGCAACCGTGCAGGGAATGCCGCAGCAAAGACCGGCCATAATTGAATTCAATTCGCCTTCGTAGGCATGGATTTGACCATCATCGATGCGAGCCGTTCGGTAGAGGCAGTCAGCACCGTGCGGTTCGACAATAGTGACAATCGGGCGATTTTCGCCATAGTAATCGGCGAAGAAGGCGGCAACCGCCGCGGCCATGGAACCGACTCCGGCCTGAAGAAACAGATGCGTCGGTCGGAGATCACCCAATTGGCGGACAATTTCCAGGCCTAAAGTTAAATAGCCTTGCATAATCCGAAGCGGGATCTCTTCATAACCGTCCCAAGCGGTATCCTGAACCAAAATACCATTCACCTCCTGAGCTTTTTGCGCGGCCATTTGAACCGTGGTGTCATAGACATAATCGGTAATGGTGGCATCGGATCCCAATTTCCTGATATTTTCGAGCCGTTCAATGGCTGTGCCCTTAGGCATTAAAACGATGCTTTTATGTCCGAGCTCCCGGGCGCTCCAGGCGACGCCGCGTCCGTGATTGCCGTCGGTGGCTGTCACAAAGGTCAACTTTCCCAATTTTTGTCGGCCATTGGCGTCAGTGAGCGCGCCAAAGTTCATATCCTCTTTTGAAAGTCCCAGACGTTCCGCCAACAATGTCGCCATGCAATAGGAACTGCCCAGAGCCTTGAAAGCATTCAATCCGAAACGAAAACTTTCGTCTTTCACAAAGCAGTGCCCCAATCCCAAATGACGGGACAACGATGTGAGGTTTCTCAAAGGAGTCGGATTGTAGTCAGGCAACGTTTGATGATAACGATGGACCTCAAGCGCTTTATTGACGGTAAATTCTTGGGCATAACGCGATTGACCCGACTTAGCCGAGTATTTCAACAAATCAACAGTATCAGACATCACTCAGACTCCAGGAGAAATGAAACGCGGGGCAGAAATCCTGATATCGCATTGTACTGAGGTTCAGGACAAATCCTTCAAATGAAGGTTATCTCAGACTACTGATTGAGCGGGAATCCGTTAAAATTCAGGATATTTACAAATACAATTTCAATTTTTACCTAAATATTGTTTATGACCTTCACCGCCCATGTTGTACGAGCTATAGAAAAGGTGCTTCGCGCCGATCGTGAAGAAGCGAATCTTTTTTTGATTGATGGAATGCCTAAGGTGGGGAAAACCACTTTAGCGAAATCCGTGTTTAGCGACCTGGCCTACGTGGACCTCAACGATATTTATCCGAGAAATCTTGCGCGCACACAGCCCAAGGATTTTTTCTCAGTCTACGGTAACCGCCTCATTGTCGATTCGATCGAAAATGTGCCTGAACTTATCCAATATTTGCCTCAGGGCGACGATTGCACGGTAGTACTAGTCGGATATCTCTCCCAAGCAGATAAAACGACTTTACAAGAACAAGGCGCGGTGATTCGAACGGTTATGCCGTTTTCTCTGCGTGAGTACAACGGTCGCGATCCGCAACCGCTGGGACTGACGCCCGTCGCTTTGCGCATCAGCTATCCGCAGCCCGGATTTTTCGATGTGATGCGAAATGGCTTTATGCCTCGCAGCGACTTGGCTCAATCCACCGGGGCATTTTATGAAAACTGGCTTGCTGATTTTTTTGCCCGCCATATTCGCGATGTCCTTCATGCCTATAAAGACACACTCTTTTTCAATTACATGAAAGTGCTCGCGCGCCATAACATGCAGGAACTCAATCACTCGAAATTCGCAAAAGAAGCCGGCATCAGCTACGCCACCGCGATTTATTGGACGGATTTTTTAGTTGATTGCGGTGTTCTTCTAGAGGTGCCCTCGATGCAACTAGCGGAACGCCGTCAGGTCAAGCGCTCCAAGATGACCTATACGGACAGCGGTCTTTTAGTCTTTCTTTTAGGTTGCGCAAGCGGTGAAGAGCTTTATGCCCACCCCTCATATGAGGGAATCTTCGCGGGTTTTGTCGCCGCTGAAATTATGAAAAACTACTGCGGCTGCGGTTTGTCATCTCCTCTATTCTTTTATCGAGACACCGCGCACAAGCATGTGGAACTCGCTTTAAAAACAGCTAAAGGCTGGCTTCCTCTGGCCTTTTTAAGTCAAAAGACTCGCAGTGTTAAAGAAAGTGTTCGGCACACGGACGTACTCATTAAAATCGCCGGCCCCTGCGAAGATTTGGTTTTCATTGCCGACGGCACCGAGTCTGTGCAAAGCACGTCGTATCCGGTTCTTTCCGCTTCGGCGCTTTGATCTGTACAATGCCCGTTATTCGATAGGAAGTAAAACCATGCGTACATTGAAGACGATTGCAACAGTTATCTTGGCGGGTACGGTCATGACCGGCTGCGTCAATATGGATCAATACAAAGAGGAACGTCAATTAAAACAGCTTGACGCATCAACCTATGAACTGGAATTGACTCAGCCATGGGTCGATGATGAGGTTGATGTTCGTGAAAACGCGCGAGTCCAAGCCGTACAAGTGTGCGGAGAGACGGAACGCGGCATGCAGCCCCTGCAGGCAATTTCGCGTTCGGCTCGAGAAACCGGTCACGGCGCTTATGTGAAGTACACCTTCCGCTGTGTCGGTTATATGGATGCTCCCAAACAGGAATACCACCGTCTGGGCTTCTACACCGATGAAGAATCAAAAGAAAAAGCCATTGAACGCAACCGCGAAGAATACGGTTTCTGATTTTTTCTTCCCCCTGATAAAACAATGCCTTCCGAAGGATGCTCACACCCCGGAAGGCATTAAATTTTGGGAATACTAAAAACTATTCCGATTTTTTCTCCGCTTTGCCTTCTTTTTCTTCTCGAGTCTTTTGCGCTTTTTGGGCTTCAGCCATTTCAATGGCGAGCTTTATGTAAGAATCAACGGCTTTAGTGCCATAAGTGCAAGCCACGCGTTTAGAAAACAAGAAATACAGAGTCCAGAGAGCCGCATAAAGGCACGAGCGAACCACGGTGGTGTTATCCAGTGTAGCGCCGAAAATAAGCGACAAAAGCAAAAGCGAAATCGGTCCCACAACCCAAAGAATCACAATGGTTTGCTTGACGACCCAGCCCTCGCGCTTTCTCGCAATGATCCATAAGCAGTAGACGTACAGACCGATGATCACAAGCGAAGGCGAAAGCACGGCCCAATTGAGCATACCGCTGCCTTGCATCATGTTGACGGCGTTGACCGCGTCAATCATTGTCAGAATAATCGACAACACAACGGTTGCGACAAAAACCAAAAGCCAACCATGAACGCCGTGCGGAAAGTACGGAATCGGCCGGGCTGAGGGCTTTGTGCGAGCAAGGCTATAAATAAAATAAGTCGGACAGGCCGTGAGAATAGCCAGTACGCTCACCGCCATTAAGACGTCAAAGGTAAATAAATTGCTGATCATGATTACGGAGTCGGTTGTTTATGGGTGTCGCTCTTTTTCACCAGGTTTTTAACCCAGCGCTTGGCTTTAAGATTTTCGCAATTGTGGCAGCAGGCTTCATTATTGAGGCCTTCAATAATACCGCAGGGTTCACCGTTGGCATGATTGCCATGACAGCACAAGGACAAAAGCCCCAAATGCTGACGCAGCTCCTTTAAGGCGTTGATCTGCTCGTCAATCTTTTTCATATGACGCGTGATGATCTCCTGGACCTTGCAGGCTTCTTCATTTTGTCTGGCTCCCACATCGCTTAAAAGTCGGATGTCTTCCAAGCTCATGTCCAGACTTCTGCAGTGACGAATGAACTGAAGGCGCTTTAAATGACCTTCGGTATAGGAACGATAGTTATTCATTGATCGGGCTGCTTTGGGAATCAAGCCTTCGTTTTCATAAAAACGAATGGTTTCCACCGCAACGCCCGATAACTTGGAAAGTTCACCAATACGCATGATGTTTAAATGGATTAATCAATTCTCGGAACTTTAGCACAAACCCTATAGCTTCTGCAGGGATTTAAAACCAATTACTATTTATTTAATTGTAATTTAATAGTATTTTGATTTTTAGTAACGATTGAAATGATAAAAAAAGGACTCCCCGTTTTCGCGAGAAGTCCCGATGTTAAATTCAGAATATTCGATCTTTAAGCGGCCGATTCCTGAGCCTTCGACAGGGTGGGAGCCGACGTCAGTCGGAGAGCCCGAGATGCCTGATCACAAACTTTAGGCCAGGAATCGGACCAGATCAAAGTGAGTGGCTGACCTTGCAGAGCCATGTGTCGGTGGGGCTGATACAGTGGGACTGCCCTTGAGGTGGTGTGATCAAGCCTAGATCCAGATGTGCGCCTGTCCGAGCATGTTTCAGGACGCTAACGTGCACTTGTCGATCGAAGTCAATAATCGTCCGCTTAAAAAAAATTGTTTGTTGGGATTGACTCAATGGCTGTCGTGAACTGGTGCCAGGGTTTTTATCGTTTACGCATTTATCACTTGACAACAGGGGCTATATGTGCCCCCCCCTTAACAATACCGGAGGCACTGGATTGTCCTCCCCGTCCGATCACAGCTTCATTAACAGCCACTAAGCAGTGACGGAGAGCGTTCCAGACGGTTTTATAAATTCGATTCATAGAAAGATCTTTAACAAATTATCTTTCTCTAGGCAGAAAGAAAACACAAAATCGTCTGGAATTTAGCTCAATTTTTTACAAATGCATAGTTAAGCTAACCAATCAATATCTTGTGTTTAAAGACATTGAAAAATAGTGTCAAGGCCATAAACCAAAAGGGATGCCTCAATTTCGAAGCATCCCCTTTTTGGTTTTATGCCGTTAATCGGTTATTCAGAAACCGATTATGAAGCTCGCTAGGCCTTAGCTTCTTCTTCATCGAAGGGCTCAGAACCTAATTCGCCTTCCATACGGGAGACCATCAATGCGGTGGTGGAGTCACCGACGACGTTGATAGACGTACGGATCATATCGAGAACACGGTCAACACCGGCGATCAAAGCGATCACTTCGAGCGGGATACCGATTTGCGTGAAGACCAAGGTCGACATAATCAAACCAGCGCCCGGGACACCGGCCGTACCGACAGCAGCCAACACACCCGTGATAACGACGATGACTTGGTCACCGAGCGTGAGCGGGAGATTGTAGATCTGAGCGGCGAACACGGCGCACACGCCCATGTACACGGCCGTACCGTTCATGTTAATGGTGTTGCCTAACGGAACCGCGAAGGAAGCGATAGCGTTGGTGGAACCCAAACGACGAGCGGCGAGCAAGTTCGCGGCCATAGCGGCGGCAGACGAGCAGGTCGTGAAGGCGATCAACCACGGTTCAAAGATGCCCTTGAAGTATTGGCCGACCGGAATACGAATGATGAACATCACGATCGGGATGTAGATCACGATGATCAACAAAGCCGTGGCGATGAAGGACGACAGAATCAACTTGCCCAACGGGAGCAAAACAGCCAAACCGTGTTGAGAAACAACGACAGCCATCAAAGCGAACACACCGATCGGAGCGTAGCGCATGACAACTTGCGTCATATGAATCATGACGTTGCCGACAACGTCGAAGAATTCATAAACAGCCTGACCCTTCTTACCCATGAAGTTCAAGCAGAAGCCGAACATGATGGCAAAGAAGATGATCTGAAGGATGGAGCCTTTGGCGAAGGATTCCATCGGGTTAATCGGGACGATGTCAAGCAAGGTCTGCACAAAGCTCGGAGCCTTCACTTGAGCGGCCTTCAAGCCTTCGGTCGAAAGCGTAAGACCGACGCCCGGATCGATGATGTTGGCGATCACCAAACCGAAAATCACCGAAATAGCAGACGTGATCAAGAAGATCAACAACGTCTTAATGGCCACACGGCCGAGTTTACTCACGTCAGAAATACCGGCGGCGCCAGCAACCAGGGTTGCGAACACCAACGGCACAACGACCATACGGATCAAGCGGATGAATAAGTCACCGAAAGGCTTGACGTACGTTGTCGCGAACTGGGAGTCTAAGAACATACCGACAATCACACCCAGGACGAGACCAATGAGCATTTGCATTGCCAAACCCATAGAACCGGATTTAGATTTTGCCATTGCATTCTCCTTTCCAAATATATTTTTTATTATCGCGAGCGGTCGTTTTGAGTGCCGTAACAACACAGAAATACAACTCTGCACACGGAATAAACGAGCCGAAACGTTGGGGTTTCATCTCTTGTTTCCAATGTAGTATCAATTTGTAAAATCTAAAAGTAGGTAGAAACCCTAACTACTAAAGGATTCAGAAGAGGAGAAATTTGTTAAGACGGATAAAAACCTTTGATTTATCCTAATAATTCAGGGCGTTATAACATTTCCCACTAGACTTAGGGGTGCATATAAGCAAAAACGGCAACTTTTGCGTTTGGACAAATGTTTGTGAAATAACAAGACGTTCCAGTCGGTTAAGTTCGTCACAAGTATGCGTTGAGCTTTGATCCGCAAGCGACCAGTATGAGATCCAAAGTGAGATGTATTTATAAAAATCTTTCTCTTTAAGAATGTGAATCAGCTTCAGATAACGTTGCGCTAGCAAGAAAGATTCAGAAATCTGCGCATGAATCTCTGAATCAATACGAGTCGATTCCGCTTTAATTAAAAAGGCCATTTCATGGGCCCGGCAATGTCGAAAAGCCTCACGGTACGCCGATGATAAACTCTCAAGGGTCCAGGACCGAAGCTCATCATGATCAAAAGAATGATAGATCGGAAAATCGCTGACTTTTAGCCCTGAGGGATACGTTCCGGATAAGGCGTTCCCCTTTTCATCAAAAGCTTCAACAGTCAAAGACGCATTAGGGGCGGCCTTGCGAATCAGATGAATAAGAAGGCTTTCATCGGGCTCTGTCAGAATACAACGGTCAATAAAGCGCAAAAGCGACAAGGATAAGTGTTTAGAGGCTCCCCAGGTCTGCGCGCCAATGGCGGTGACACGGATAACGGCAAACGGCTGTCCGTCCGCACATCGAAAACAATAACAAAGTGCTCGGCGGGGCTTAGGTTCCGAATCAACTTTTTTTTCCTCAACTCTGGGTCCATCCTTTCGGACTTGAACACGATCGATTCGTCGGCCGGATCGCTCCCCACCCTCGGTATTTTTTATAACAGGGGTATTCTGTGAATGACCCTTGAGGGTTCTGACGATAAGCCAAAGAACCAGCAATATTGCAAGAGCCGAAAGAAGCAGAAAGAAATCAAAATCTTTGTTCATTGAAAACCTTTTCCTTGAGGGGAAATTCTAAAGTATTTGATTAAATCCAAATGAAGCTTAGATTTTTTATTCACGTCAAAAAAGTTTGGCTTTAGGCAATAAGCAGAAATCCGAAGACCTCTACAATGAAGAGCAGTTAATACGGGGGGCAGATAATGAAGACAAAACTTGAGCGAATCAAACTGAACAACGGGGTAAAAATACCCGTTCTCGGCATCGGCACATGGCAAATCCCCGATTCTGAAGATTTGGTGCAATCGCTTGAAAACGCGATTCGTTTAGGGTATCGCTATCTTGATACTGCCGCAATCTATGAAAACGAAAATTCAGTCGGCGAAGCCATTCGCCGAAGCGAAGTTAAGCGTTCGGAGCTCTTTGTGTCTTCTAAATGCTGGGCGGCCAATCGCACCTATGACTCCGTCATGCTTGCTTTTGAGGAGTCCCTCAGAAATCTCAAGCTTGACTATTTAGACTGCTATCTCATCCACTGGCCCTACACGAAAGGCGATCCGCTTGCCTGGCAAAGTGTCAATATCGGAACCTGGCGCGCGTTTGAAAAGCTCTATGAGGAAGGGCTTGTCAAAGCCATCGGGATCTCAAACTTCCAGATGCATCATTTGGTGAGTTTTCTTGCCCGGGCCAATGTGGTTCCGGCAGTTAACCAATTGGAATTCCATCCGGGATACACCCAGCGCAACGCTCTGGCGTTCTGTAAGAAAAACGGCATCACGGTTGAGGCTTGGTCGCCGCTGGGACACGGCTCGCTTCTTGATGAACCACTCATTAAAGAAGTGGCAAGCCACTATGACCGCTCCGTTGCCCAGGTGATTTTGCGCTGGTGCCGTCATCATGACGTGATTCCTGTGACGCGAGCTTTGACGCCCGAACATCAGGCGGAAAATCTTGAGAGTTTTGATTTCGAGCTCACCCAAGACGATATTGATCGGTTGGACCGCCTTCCCATCATGGGCTTTTCCGGCCTGGAACCCGATCATGTGAGCTTCTGATTGATTCCCCCAAAAAACTGTCCCCGTCAAGAATTACTCTTTTCGGGGACGTTTTTTTTATGAAATGGAGGACTTCAAAGACCCGTTAGAAAGCCGGGACTACAGCGCCTTGGTACTTATCTTCAATGAATTTACGTATTTCCGGAGAGGTCAGCGCCTTGGCGAGTTTTTGCAGGTCTTCACGCTTATCGCCGGCTCGCACCGCCACGATGTTGGCATAGGGAGAGTCCTTGTTTTCCATGTACAAGGCATCCTTCATCGGGTTGAGGTTGACACCCAAAGCATAGTTCGAATTAATTACCGCAAAATCCACGTCATCCAAGGCGCGCGGCAACACAGCCGCTTCCATTTCAATGATCTGAATCTGCTTGGGATTGGACTGAATGTCAGCCGGTGTGCCGTTTACGCCCACACCTTCCTTTAACGTGAAAAAGCCCGCATCGGCCAAAATCTTCAATGCGCGGCCACCGTTGGTCGGATCGTTTGGAATAGCCACTTTGGCGGCATCAGCGACATTCTTAATGTCTTTGATCTTACGGGAGTAGACACCCATCGGTTCAATATGAACGGCTACCAACGACTCAAGCTGAAGCTTGCGTTCTTTAGCAAAGTTATCCAGATAAGGCTTGTGTTGGAAGAAGTTCGCATCCAATTCTTTGTCAGCCAAGGCCATGTTGGGCTGCACATAATCGGTAAATTCAATCACTTCAAGCTTGACGCCCTCTTTAGCAAGCATGGGCTGAGCCGCTTTCAAAATGTCGGCATGAGGCACAGGAGAGGCTCCGACTTTAAGCACCCCGCTCTTTGTGCCATCATCCGAGCAACCTACAAGCAGACCGCCGGCAGCAATGGCACAAACACACAAAGAAATTAGAGAACGTCGTTTCATCTTTTAACTCTCCATTTTGATTAACCCGCCCCATTATCCCGTAACCTGAGAAGATTGTGAATACACATAAACCTCTAGTTATGAGTACTTAACCTTAGTTTTCTGAAAATCAGGGGGAGGAATTTTTAAGCCATAGCTATTAAAAAAGCCTGGAAATCCAACTAAAAATTTCCAGGCTGTCTGCAAATAACGATGTTAACTCCAAAGATTAACAGTTAAATGCCTGGCGGTATCTCACCAAATCTTCCACTGTAATCACACAGAGACCGTGTAAGTTGGCAAATTCACAAACTTGGGGCAGTTTCGCCATGGTGCCGTCGGGATTCATCAGCTCGCACAATACGCCGGCCGGATTCAGACTGGCAATGCGCATCAGGTCTACCGTGGCTTCCGTATGACCACGGCGCTCAAGCACGCCGTTGGGACGGGCGCGAAGCGGATAGACATGACCGGGGCGCAATAGATCTTCGGGTTTGCCGTTAGGATTGGCCGCCGCTTTAATTGTTGTCACTCGATCCTTGGCGCTTACACCCGTGGTGCAACCGCGGGCAGCCTCAATCGATACGCAAAACGCGGTGCCCTGCGTATTGGTGTTGTTTTCAACCATTTGAGGCAGTTGCAGGCGTTTGCAGTCTTCATCACGAAGGCACACACAGACAATGCCTGAGCAGGCGCGAATCATCAGCGCCATCTGTTCAACGGTCAGAAAGTCGGTCGAGAGAATCAAGTCGCCTTCATTTTCACGATTTTCGTCATCGACCACCATGACGCCGCGTCCGGCGCGCAAATCAGCGATGGCACGCCTGACACGCGTGTAGCTGTCAACACCATACTGGGCCAACAGGTTTTCAGACTGATGCATAAAGGTATCCTTTCATAAAAAAGAAATTCAAAAAACGCATCAGGGAGACAGAGGACGCCAAGATGGAGGCGTCCTCTATGAGGAAAGTATTTGCTCTTTCTTCCGGACTTTAACCGTCGGTATCGGAATCACACCGATTCTGCTGACCGGATGAATCAACATCCGCGCTCGTGGACTGTAACCACCGGTGGGGAATTTCACCCCGCCCTGAGACTGTGCGTGATTTTAACGCTTTTTTGCCGGTTCCGTATAACGGGCGCTTAAAACATGCCAAAGTTTGCGGATATCGGCCGGACTTTTCTCGGTTTTCTTCGAACGGTATTCACAGTGAAGCAGTTCGTGGGCCAAATGTGAACCCGGTTTTTCGAGAGCCCCCGAATAAAGCGCGGCGATTTCAGGATTCTTGTGGGACTCCCGAATGGCAGCCTCATCATCAATACGGTAGAGCGCTTCTTGGCGGCTTACCGTGTTGAGCTGGTAGTTGTTCTTCTTGCGCGGCGTGCCGCCTCCGGAGATGCAACCACCCGGGCATGCCATGACTTCGACAAAGTCATAAACCACTTCGCCCGCGCTCATCTTATCCAACAACGCCTGCGTGCGAGCTAAACCGTGAACAATGGCGATACGGACCGTGCCGAATTCACCGAGTTCGGCCTCAGCCTCCTTCACCCCCTCCATGCCTCGGGCGGGCTTGAAGATAATGGGCTTCATGGATTCACCGTTATGGGTCAAGGCGTAGACCGTGCGCACGGCCGCTTCCATCACCCCACCCGTTGTGCCGAAAATTGCACCGGCACCGGAATAGTCAGTAAAGAGATGGTCATCGCGCTGCATCGGCTTGCAGTTTTTCAGGTGCATACCGCAGCGACGAAGCAGTTTCGCCAATTCCCGAACGGTCAGCACTGCGTCGACATCCGGTCCCTCTTCTCGAGCCAGTGTCGGTCGCTGGGCTTCGCCCTTTTTCGCCGTACACGGCATGATTGAAATAACACGAAGTTTTTCTCTGGCCACATTGAGTTTGGCCGGTAAAAGTGCTTTGGCTAACGCGCCGAACACAGCCTGGGGAGAACGTGTTGTTGACAGATATTCCATCACCATCGGCGCATGCTTTTCAACGTAATTAATCCAACCCGGGCAACAGGAGGTAAACATCGGAAGCGCCACGGCTTTCTTTTCCTTTCGGGCTTTGAGTCTTTCCAAAAGCTCCGTGCCTTCTTCCATAATGACCACGTCGGCGGCGAAATTCGTGTCCATCACATAGTCAACACCAATGTGTTTTAATGCATAGACAATGAGAGGCTCAACGTTTTCACCGGCAGGAAGCCCGAATTCTTCTCCGAGCGTCACGCGAACAGCCGGCGCCATCTGCACAATCGTCACCGTTTCCGGATCGTCGATCATGTTGAGCACGCGATCGGTTTCATCTTTTTCACTCAAGGCACCCGTGGGACAAACCAAAGTGCACTGACCGCACTGCACGCACTTTGTGGAGTCGGCCCAACGCTTGGCTCCCGTCATAGCGACACCGGACATCGTGCCGAAATTGTCAATCGTGAGCGCACCGATTCCCTGCACCTGACGGCACACTTCAACGCAGCGCCCACAGCGGATACACTTGTTGACATCGCGGACAATCCCCATGGACGAGTCGTCATAGGGGCGTTTGGCGATAAAGTTCGACGGAGTCGGCGTGTGGGGCATCCCGATAAAAAGAGCCACATCCTGCAATTCACAGTTGCCGTGCCGTGCGCAACTCTTACAATCCTGGTCATGGTCGGCAAACAAAAGCTGCATCTGAAGCTGCTGCATTTTTCTCACCCGTTCATTACGGGTAAAGATGCGCTGACCGCTTTTAATCGGCGTTGTGCACGCAGTCACGATTCGCCCTTGTTGCTCACCTTCATCAAAAACTTCAACCAAACACATCCGGCACGTGCCCGGCGTGTGATTTAAAGGCATAAAGGCGCACAGGGTCGGAATGAAAATATCGTTGTTCTTGGCAACCTGAAGAATGGTTTGACCATCTTCAAAAGCAATTTTCTGACCGTTAAACCAAGCAAAATTTTCCATACTGTTCTCTCCTTACACCGCTTGGTTTTGAACATGGGTGACATTGCCGGGAATCGGCAGCTGAGTCACCACCCCGTAAATGCGATAGCAGCGCATACAACGGTTGGCCTCGTTGATAGCTTCCGTCTCCGACATTGAAAGGTCCACTTCTTCAAAGTTTCCACGACGCTCTTCTGAAGACAGCGTTTGCAATTTGTGGCGCGGGGCTCGGCAAAGATCAATCTTCGGATTGTCTTCCTTCATCAATTCGCCCTTTTTGATCAATTCGCCCATGCGGCGACGAGCCACAAAGCCCACTGAGCCTCGCGTGAGGTATTCATTGATGGATTGCGCAGCAATCTGACCTTGAGCCAGACCGTCAATTAAGGTTGTCGGACCGGTGGCGGCATCGCCTCCGGCGAAAACACCCGGACGGGTTGTAGCCAGGGCGTCGGAAACCGAGATGTTGCCGCGCTTATCAAACATAATGCCGTCATCATCGCAAAGCACTTCTTTGTCTAAACGCTGACCGATCGCGGCAATAAGGTTTGTGCAGGGTAAAACCGTCTCCGTTCCCTCAATTTCGATCAATTTACCGCGACGGGAACCATGGACCTTTTCCTCACGCATCTTGGCAATTTTAAGACCGGTGACCTTACCGTCTTCACTGAGGATTTCTTTTTGCACGGACAGGAAGTGAAAGACAATCCCCTCTTCCTTCGCCGCAACCACTTCTTCGTGGTCAGCAGGCATTCCCTCTTCGGTGCGGCGGTAGACGACATGCACCTTGCCGTCAGTCAGACGAGCGGCTGAGCGCGCACAGTCCATGGCGACGTTTCCGCCGCCCACGACTACCACGTCGCCGGTCAGCTTAAAGGGTTTGTTGCCGGTGACCGCGCGTTCGACTTTCTGCAGGAAGTCAATGCCGTTGAAGTAGCCGGACAACGACGTGTCCTCATTATCTAGACCTAAATACATGCCTTTAGAGCAGCCGACCCCTAAGAAGATGGCGTTGTAGCCTCTCTTGAAGAGATCGCCGATTGAGAAGTCGTAACCGAGACGTTGGTGATAGAAATAGCGACCGCCCAATTCTTCAATCACGTCGGTTTCACTTTCAAGAAGCCCTTTGGGGAGACGATATTGGGGAATACCGACTTGGGCCATACCGCCCGCGTGACTGTTGGCTTCAAAAATATCCACCTTATAGCCTTGAAGCAACAAGTGATAGGCACAGTTGATTCCCGCGGGACCGGCTCCGATGACCGCAACCTTCGGGCTCATGGGATTGGTCTCACGACGAGCCTGATGGAAAAGTTTTTCCATCGGACCGGTGGCATCGGCCGCATAGCGTTTAAGATTTTTAATGTCGACCGCTGAATCCAGATATTGGCGACGGCAAGCCTTTTCACAGTAACGTACGCAGACGCGGCCGCAACTGCCCACAAGCGGATAATGGCGAAGCAAAACCGCCGCGCTCATTTCCGGTTCCCCGCCCTTGATATAGTCAATATAGCGAGGAACATCGACGTGTGCCGGACAGGCTTCAATGCAAGGCGCACTCATCAGCGTGTAGTAGTCGTAGACATTCTCAGCCACGGGTTGCGCCTGCAGAAGCTCCTCAGGACAAAATTCCAATGCGCCGAGCAATGCCGCCGGGGTCGTCTGACCGATTCCGCACAGACTGGTTTCTTTCATCTGAACGGCTACCGATTTAACGTACTCCCAATCCACTTCTTTGGCTTTGCCCTTGACCGCTTTTTCAAGCGCCTCGGCAATCACCAGAACGCCGACTCTGCAGGGCGTGCACTTGCCGCAGGTCTCTCGTGCCGCTCTTTGGTAATAGCGCCACAGTGAGAAAGCAAGATTGGCTCTGCGATCCATAACGAGAAAGCCTCGATCACAGATGAAGCACATAATCGGATTGCCGGGGTTAAATTGAGAGAATTGCTCCAAGGGCAAATTCTCCGGAGCCACCGGTGTGAATGTGGAGCGGTTATCGTAAAAGCGTCCGTCCCATACGCCGAAAATCAAAGGATTCATAATGTCTCACGCTCCAAAGCACTGTGGCTGTGCCAATAAAGCGCTGTCTCCTCTTACTAACGTCGTTATTCAGTAGTCGCGACTTTAACAGGAAACCCGTTCATCCGCTAAGTCTGCAAACTTGGTGTTTATGCCTGCTAAAGGCTCCTAAAAAATCTTTTTCAATCAGTGATCAGACTTGATGCCCGCGCCACACATCGTAATGAGCGTATCGGGAGTCGATCCGTACAATTCACAGTAATGCAGATACGCCGCGTAATTGGCTGCGGTCGTGTGTTCACAATAAATACCGTGAGCAGCCAAATGAGCGCGAGCCTGCAAGATTTTATCTTCCGGCGCCGTCACAAATTTAATATTGTGCCGATAGGCCATTTCCAATAATTCTTTTCCGCGGCTGGGTTTGCCAATGGCAATGCCTTCGGCCATGGTATCAACCACGGGAACTTCCACCGGTTCGTCCGCGTGATTCTGAACGGCTTTAAAAAGCGGATCACACAATTCACTTTGAAGCGCAATCACCTGCGGGAAGTGATCAATCGCACCGGAAGCCACCAGATGCTCAAGCGCTTTGACTACCCCAATGTAAAGGGTGCCGTTACCGACAGGTACCACAATATTGGCCGGAATGCGACCAAGCTGTTCATAGGTTTCATAGATGTACGCTTTCATCCCTTCATAGAAGAAAGGATTGAAAACATGGTTTGCATAGAACTTGTGTTCTTCGCGAACTTTGGCACGGCAAACATCGGCGCAGTGGTCACGGCTGCCCGGCACTTCATGAACACCGGCACCATGGGATTTAATCATGCGAATTTTCGAGGGGCTCGTGCCTTCTTTGACAAAAATCTCGCAGCCGATACCGGCTCGGGCAGCGTAGGCCGCCACAGCATTGCCCGCGTTGCCGCTGGAATCCTGCACGCAGTCAGTCACCCCAATGGACTTCATGTGCGCCACTAAAGTCGCTGCTCCACGATCTTTAAAGGATAGCGTCGGCATGTAGTAGTCCATCTTAAGCAGGACATTTTCATCCAAACGGACAATAGGCGTCATGCCTTCGCCCATTGTGACCTCTTTCCAAGAATCGTCTTCAAGTGCCATGAACTTGCGGTAACGGAATTGATTCCATTGTGTTTTATCAATGAGACTTTCATCCCATTGAGGGGGCGTAAAGTCCAACTCAAACAAGCCGCCGCATTCGCAGCAAGGCTCTTTAGTCGTGGTCGGTGTCAATTTACCGCAGCGTGTGCAGATATAGTTCATGGTATTCCCCCAAAACTTAAATTAACGTTTTCCGTGAATTTGGTCGAGATAACCGTAAAGCGTGACTTTGGATAAACCGAGCTTTCCGGCGACGTATTCCATGGAGCCTTTCACAAGAAAAATACCTCGCTCGTCCATAAAGCGGATCAGATCAAGTCGATCCTCTTTTGAGTTTCTGCCCTCAACAACCAGTTCGTGCACCATCGTGTCAACCAAGTTCTTAACAAACTGCTTTACGCTTTCCTTATTTGAAGTAGCCTCATAGGAATCATCCAGATCATTATTTTCCATAGCTTGAGATGATAAGGAAGCTGCGGATGGTTTCCCGTTTATCCAATTATTGAACAACTGAAGCATGGCTGAGGCTTTTGTGGTATCAATATTGATACATAGCGCCCCAATTAATTTCTTGCCATCACGAATTAAAAGCGTTGATGAACGGATTCTCTTTCCGTCTTTCTCAAAGAAATAATTATCAACAACGCCATCCTCAGGATTACCTGCGAAAACTGCTTTTTCAATCAAATGCTGAAAAGTCTGTCCAACTTTTCTTCCGGTGACGTTTTCATTAGCCACATAGACTACTGAATGCTGTGGTATCGACATGTCGTGCAAAACCACTTCCGCATCGGGAAATGTTCTCGCAATCAGCTCTGCGACCGATAAATAGGGAATAAGTTTTTCGTTTTTCATGCGTCTTAGTTTACATAAATTTTTATTCAGAATCTAGAAAAATTTATTTCCAATAAAGAAATTTTTCTACGGAAATTTTGATCAAAAAGAAAACAAATAGCTTTGTTGATCATAACAACGCTGTAAAATAGTTTGAAATAAATTCTTTTAAAGTTGTGCTCAATCATGATAATCGAACATCAATATGAAGATCTGATGCGCCACGTGTTCTTTCACGGCGTCAATAAAAGTGACCGCACCGGCACCGGCACCCGCTCGGTTTTCGGCTACCAAATGCGTTTTAATCTGCAAAATGGCTTCCCGCTGGTTACGACTAAAAAATTGCACCTTCGCTCCATCATTCACGAACTGCTCTGGTTTTTAAAAGGCGACAGCAACATCCGTTATTTGAAGGAAAACAGTGTCACCATTTGGGACGAATGGGCCGATGAAAACGGAGACTTGGGGCCCATTTACGGTGTTCAGTGGAGAAACTGGCGAGGCGCCGACAATAAGACGGTCGACCAAATCGCTGAACTTATTCACACGATCAAAACCAATCCTGATTCTCGCCGCATGATCGTAACGGCATGGAATGTGACTGAGTTGCCCAAAATGGCTCTGCCGCCCTGCCATATGATGTTTCAGGTGTATGTGGCCGATGGCAAACTCTCCTGCCAGCTCTATCAGCGCTCATGCGACATTTTCTTAGGCGTGCCTTTTAATATTGCAAGTTATTCACTCTTAACGCATATGCTGGCGCAACAGTGCGACCTCGAAGTCGGCGACTTTGTCTGGACCGGCGGTGACTGCCACCTCTATAACAACCACTTTGAACAGGTGCGTTTACAATTGTCGCGTGAACCCCGTCCGTATCCGAAGCTTGTTATCAAGCGTCGTCCGGAATCTATCTTCGAATACAAATACGAAGATTTTGAGATTGTGGGTTATGACCCCCATCCGGCCATTAAGGCCCCCGTGGCGGTCTAAAGGAGAATCGCATGACGCAATTGCATTTAATCGTCGCGCACGCCCGCAACGGCGTAATAGGGAAAGACAACAAACTGCCGTGGTATCTGCCTGAGGATTTGAAGAACTTCAAACGAACCACAATCGGCAAACCCGTGATCATGGGTCGCAAGACCTGGGAGTCATTGGGGCGTCCTCTTCCCGGCCGACGAAATGTTGTCATTACGCGTCAAAAAGACTACACGGCTGAAGGCGCCACGGTTGTCGCCAGTCTGGATGAAGCGCTTGAGGCGGTCAGTGATGCGCCGATTGCCTTTATCATGGGCGGTGCTCAAGTCTATAAGGAAGCCCTTCCCAAAGTTCAGGTTGCTCACATCACCTATTTAAACGCGGACTTTGAAGGCGACGCCTTCTTCACCCCGCTCTCAGATGACGAATGGACACTGACTGAAGAAGAGTCATTCCCCGCGACTGACGCCCACCCCTTCAGCTATTGCTTCAGAATCTACGAACGAAAATAGCGATCGTTCTTAAACCAAAAGAGCCGCGAACTTTGCGGCTCTTTTTATTTTCTCATCAGCAATCAGCATTCCACGACACTGACGGCAAGTCCACCACGGCTAGTTTCCTTGTACTTCATCTGAAGATCAAGTCCGGTTTTAAGCATCGTGACAATGACCTGATCGAGTGAAACATAATGATGGCCGTCACCCAAAAGGGATAATCGGGCCGCATTGATCGCTTTCACCGCGGCGACCGCGTTGCGTTCAATGCAGGGAATCTGCACTTGACCGGCCACTGGATCACAGGTCATGCCCAAGTGATGCTCCATGCCGATTTCTGCGGCATTTTCCACCTGTTGAGGCGTTGCGCCCAAGACCTGCGCAAGGCCACCAGAAGCCATCGAGCAGGCTACGCCCACTTCACCCTGGCAGCCCACCTCTGCACCCGAAATAGAGGCGTTTTCTTTATAAAGAATGCCGATTTGACCGGCGGTTAAGAGAAAATCTCTGACCCCTTCAATGCTCGCTGACTCGATAAACTTCATGTAGTAGTGAAGCACCGCTGGAATAACGCCCGCCGCCCCATTGGTCGGAGCCGTCACAACGCGTCCGCCGCAGGCGTTTTCTTCGTTGGCGGCAAAGGCAAAGGCGTTGACCCAATCGAGCACCGCCAAAGGATCGTCAAGCGTGCGATGCTCATAATCGAGCTTTTGATACATTCGCTTGGCGCGGCGGCGAACCTTCATCGGTCCCGGCATGATGCCCTCATTTTTAAGACCGCGCGCCACGCAGTCCTTCATCACCGACCAAAGGTAATCGAGCTGCGCATTGATTTTTTCATCGGTTTGCCACCAGACGCGTTCATTGGCGCGGACAATCTCAGGAATCGTAAGACCGGTTTCCCGGCACCATTTCATCAAATCCGCAGCACTGGAGATCGGATAAGGCTGAGGTTTGGTGTGGATGGTTTCCTTCTCTTCACTCACCTTATCGAAGTTGTCCGGGTCGCTCTCCACGATAAAACCTCCCCCTACGGAGTAATATCGCCGAGCCAGAAGAATCTGTCCGTTTTTATCCTGAGCGATGACATGCATGGCATTCGTATGATAAATAGCCACTTTTTCAGGACTCAGAATAATGTCACGAGCCGGATCGAAATCGATGGTTTTTCCATTGGCGAGCGTTAGTTTATGGTCATTTTTGATTGCTTCCAAAATCTTGGGAGCGGCATCCAAGTCCACATTCGCGGGCAGCATTCCCATAAGACCTAATTGAAACGCAGTGTCTGTTGCGTGACCGATACCGGTCGCGCCGAGACTGCCCATCAGATCCACCCAAATACGATCGGTCTGATCAACCAATCCTTCAGCAATAAGTTCTTTGGAGAAACGGGCCGCTGCGCGCATGGGACCGACCGTGTGTGACGATGAAGGTCCGATACCGACGCGGAAAATATCAAAAACACTGACGCTCACAATGTCCTCCTTATCAGGCAAGAACTTCAACGTGGTAGGCCTGCTCTTCGCCCTCATTGACCCACAAAAGCTTCGCGGGCTCCGTTCCTTGGGGTACATAGGCGCAAGCCAGCAATTGCTCGCCCAAAAGACCCACAAAAGTTGTCTTGGCGATGGGCTCGGCCGCTTCATTTAATAGAGTTACTTCAGCCGGGTTTTCAAACCAACCGGCCGCCTCATCTTGGTGGGAAACCAACGCAACGGCCACTTTGGGCGTTTGCACCTTAAGACGCGCTTCGGTTAAAGCGCGACCGATGAACATACGGGCCGGATCCGAAAAATCGATGTATTTGGCACCGTCGACATCGCTTGGCATTAAATCCTGGGCCTGCCAGGCAAAGGTCAACGGCGAACAGCCAACGTAGCAAAGCGTCAGGGCGCTCAGTTCATCCAAAACTTCCATACCGGGATGACTGAAGCTTTCAAACGCAGCGGCCTCTGCTTGAATCAGGCTGATTTGACCGACGCGCATGACAAGAATCTCACCCTTAGCGGTCTTCATTACCTGCACTTTACCGTCAGCCATCATTCCGTGAGGCGTCTGAGTTTGATCGGCAAAAAGCAACGCTGTTGAAGTTTTCACCGTAGTGAAATCTTCATCAAAGGCTTTCGATACTTGATGCATCCAGGCCAACGTGTCCAATGATTGAAAAACCACACGGAAGTGTTCATCGCTGTCGGGCAGATGAGCCACCCACACAAAATCGGTAATCAAGCCCAACGCATTGAGAATAAAACTTTGACGCACTTCTCCGCGATGGACGTTTTTAACATCGATCGTGAGCAATCGACGCAAGAAAGCGACACCCTGAGCATCGTTGACTTCAATCGTGTAATAAAGGGAATTTAAACCGTCAGGATCTTCCGGACAGATATAAAGTCCCATGGACTTTTTTGCTCGCAAAGCCGTTAGGCCGCTCATTTCAAATTCAGACATTGTTTTAAACCTACAAATGTTTAACCACTCGATTTTAACTGCACTTTCTCTCAATTTGGGAAGGTCTTGAGTGATTTTTTTTATAATCTTCAGACGGAGGCGAAGATGAAAAGATTCGTTTTAAGACCCTGGCTTTTGGTTCTCAGCATTTTGACAGTGATTGTCGCATGGGGTTTATTTCATCATTACCAGTGGCAATACGGCTGGGCGCATCGTTTGGGTTTTATCACGCTAGAAGAAGTGCCAATGATCGAGATCGGCGAGGCTAAATACATCGCGTATTCAGGCGGAGCCATCGACGGACACAATGACACCAATTCCAAAGAGGCGGTCCTTAAATCACTCCGTGAGGGATATCGTTTTGTTGAATTGGATTTACGCTTAACGTTGGACGGTCATTACTTTGCCGCGCATTATTACAGTGACTTCAATAAAGATACCGATCACGCGTCGTTCTTCTTTCTTCCGCCGACTGCCTCTCAAGTCAAATCACGTCGCCTGCACGGTCAATACACGCCGCTACTCTTGACCGATGTGGCTCAACTCATGAAAGATAACCCCGAGATGATTTTGGTCATTGATAAAGGAAACGATTACGCCAAGATGCTCTCAGAGTGTCCATTCCCCGACCGAATGATCGTTGAAGTGAGCACTTACAGCCAATTTGTTTCGGCTCGTCACGCGGGTTTTAAATACGCAGCCTTGGGCGGTGATGCCGATGAAAGCACTATCGATGAACTTGGCATTCGCTTAATGGTCGTCAACAAACACTTTAATCCGGACGATCCGCTCCTGAAGTATTTTCTCCAAAAAGGCGGTGTTCTGATGGTTTCGGGTTTTGATCAGGCTCAGGATATTCCTCCTGCCTATCGTGCTCGGAACACTCTCTTTTACACCGATCAAAAATAACCGCATTGAGGCAAAAAGCGCCCGCCGTGCGGATACTTTAAAATTGGCCCGAACAAAGGATTGAACATGAACGAACAGCTTTTAATTCACTGCTCGGCCCAAGAGACGCGTGTCGCCGTAATGATCAACGGCGTGGCCGAGGATCTGCATATTGAAAGACGAGCCCAACGCGGTTTGGTTGGCAACGTCTACAAAGGAAAGGTCATGCGGGTGCTACCCGGTATGCAATCGGCCTTTGTCGACATCGGCTTAGAGCGCACGGCTTTTTTGCACGTTCATGATATTTTCACCGCTCGCCAGGATGACGGCACCTACAAACCGATTGAATATGTGCTCCATGAAGGCGAGTCTGTTATCGTTCAAGTTTCTAAGGACCCCATCGGAACCAAGGGCGCGAGACTGACTACCACCATTTCGCTTGCCGGTCATAAATTGGTTTACCTACCCAAAGAACCCCACATCGGCGTTTCGCAGCGCATAGAAGATGAAGCCGAGCGGGAACGCTTAAAGGCGCTTATCACTGAAGTGCGTCCCGAAACCGAAAAAGGCGGCTATATCGTCAGAACCTGTGCGGAAGGCGCCACCAGTGACGATTTCCTCAATGACATGGCTTATCTCTCCAAGCTCTGGAAGCAGATTGCGGCCAGGATCGCTGTGTCCGCCGCGCCCAGCATCCTCTATCAGGATCTCTATCTTGAAGAGCGAGCTCTGCGCGACATGGTCAATGAAAACACCACACGTGTTCTAGTCGATGCCTGGGACGATAATATTGACAGGCTGAAGGAATTTGCCGAAAACTTTGTTCCGACCGTGGCTGACAAGCTCGAGAGGTATTCCGAAGAAATTCCTTTATTCGAGCAATTCGGAATTGAAGATGAAATTGAAAAAGCATTATCGCGCCGAGTGGATCTGAAGTCGGGCGGCTATCTCATCTTCGATCAAAATGAAGCGATGTCCACCATTGATGTAAACACCGGCGCTTATGTCGGAAAACGCGATTTCGGAGACACCGTTTTTAAAACCAATCTTGAAGCGGCTCGCGTGATCGCCCGCCAGCTTCGTCTGCGCAATTTAGGCGGCATTATCATCATCGACTTCATCGATATGGAGAAGGATGCTCACCGGAGAGCCGTATTGGCTGAACTGCAAAAAGCCGTTTCCACCGATCGAGTTCACATTACCATGAGCAATTTCACTGAACTCGGTCTCATTGAAATGACCCGCAAACGCACAAGAGACTCTTTGGGTCATATCCTTTGCGAGCCTTGCCCGCTTTGCGGAGGACGCGGCGAAATTAAAACAGCTCGGACCGTATGCTATGAGATTTTGCGTGAAGTGCTTCGTGAATGGCGCCAATATCCGGGGATTAAGGAATTTTCCATCATAGCCAGTCAGACCGTGATTGATCTGTTTTTGGAAGACGAAGCACCCGCACTTGATCTTTTGCAGGGCTTTATCGCCTGCCCCGTCTCGCTTCAGGTGGAATCCTGTTACGGACCGGAGCAGTACGATATTACATTTAACTAAGACGAGCTCTTTGCCTTAGAGTTTTTCTTCAATCGGTTGATATTTGGGCAGTTCAATCGTCACGATGACGCCGCGCCCGGGATTGGGCTCTGCCCATACGCGTCCCGCGTGACGTTCCGCCAACGAGCTTACGATGGAAAGGCCTAAGCCTAAACCATGCGCTTTAGTGGTTTCCAATTTTTGGAAGAACTGCTGAGTAAAACTTTCATCGACGAGCTTGGCGTTATCGATCACCCGAATCCACCAGCGATCTTCATGCTCTTCAATTCGAATGCGGATGATTTCTTCATCTTCATCACGCATCGCGGGGTGCACTTCAGTGAACGCATCGGCAGAATTCTTCAATAAATTCAATAGCGCAAGCTCAATTTCCCAATCATCGGCTTCAACCAACGCTTTATCCACGCCCTCAACCACAACCGGAACAGTGGTGCGGCCGGATTTCTCAAATGTTGCCACCGTTTTGGCCACAATATCACGAAGATCATGCTCTTCACGCTTGATGTCGTGAGGTTTGGCGTAGCTTCGAACGTGGTCGACAATGTCGTTGGCGCGCTCGGTGTGATACTCAATTTCTTTGAGAATTTTCACAATCGTGTCTTTATCAGCCGATCCCCTTTCGATGCGGCGTAGCAGCCCGCGGGAATAATTCGACACTGTCGCGAGCGGCTGCTTGAGTTCATGGGCGATCATGCTTGACATCTGACCGACAATACCCGTGCGTTCAAGCCGAGAAATGTATTCGTTGGTTTGTTCCTGTTGTTTGGAGATGCGATCTTTTTCAGCCAGAGCCTTCTTCAAGGCCTTAGTGCGCGAAGCCACTTCCACGGAAATAATAAGGTTATAGAAGAAACCCGCGACAATCAGGAAAATTGCTGTGATGAAAATCGCACGATTTTCACTGAAGATTCGGTAAACCGTGGAATAGGTGACATTGTTATAGGGCCCCATGCGCAGGTGATACATGAGGTCATAAAGTTCACGGGTGTTTTCCGCCATGCTCCAGGTCGCGCCATAGGGCAGCTTCAGACCCAAAAGCGAATTGGTCATATCCAAAATCCAATTGCTGTCCACGCCGTTGCGGTAAGACAGCATCAAACTCGGATAAGCATTGGTGGAATGCTGACAGGCGAGTTCGGAAACCGGCTGCGGATTGATGACACGGTAGTCACTGAGATGCGCCTTGTTGCGAGTCATTACATGCTCGATGAAGCAGGCCGGCACAATACCCACATCGGCCGTCCCGCCTTTGACGGCATTGAGCACTTCAAGCGGATTGCGGCTTGAAGTAAAAATGATGTTCTTATAAGCCGCCTGCCAAGACAGTTTCTTATCCGTAAAAGCTTCTTTGGAAATGGTAAAGCCCGCAAAGGATTGAGCCGAAGTCGCCGCTACCCGATAAGAGCCTGTCGCCACATCCGTTAGCGTGTAGATATCCGTGTTAGAACTGTTGACAACAATGGTTGAGGCGGCGGAATAGCTCGGCGACTTGGCCTGCGCTCTCCAAAGCATGGCAATGGCTTTAATTTTTTCGTTGAACGCAAGCTCAGCGTAAAAATCCGATTCACTGATCAGAAAATCAATTTCGCCATCGGCAATCATGGAGGCGATACTTTCGCGATCGAGAAACTTAACCACGAGAAACTTGTTGGATGCCCGAACGGTATGATCAATGGCCTCAAGCGTTGCCTTAAAGTAGGTCTGCTGCATGTAGGGATCAATCTGGTTGTCGATGCCAACGACGACCTGATTGGGATTACCTCGGGAACCATCAATGAACTGTTTGACAGGACTTGTCAGCGTCTGACGCAAAATGGAATTGTGATCGCCCATAATAAGCGACTCCACACCCATTGCGGAAAAAAGCACCACTAAAATGGCCACCAAGGTGATAAAAAATCGGCGCATAACAACCAGTCGGGAAAAAAGTCACATCCAAGCCGATAATCTTAGTAAAAATCTCTAAAATTGGCTGATATTCAACATAAGTTTTTACTATGACAACGCTTTTTCTTGACGAACTGCCCGAAAAAATCTCGACCAAAACGATGCTGGTGCAGATTTTTAGCCAGCAATTCACTTACAAAGCGCTTCAGAATCAATGGGTAACTGTTGCCGATTTAGTAAAAGCGGTAAAAAAGCATCGTCTGACTGAAGTCATTGAAAATGAGCAAGATTGCCTGACCATTGAGCAATGGCTACAAAACAACGGTTTGATCCGTAACCGAGGCGCTCATAGTCAAAACGACACCCAGGAAACGAAACCGGAGTATCCGCCCAATCCGAAAATTGTTCCTTTGGAACGAATCCGTTTGGAATTGGGGCTGGACGGTCGCACCGGTCCCAACCGCGGTGATGATTCGATGAAAAACTTGGAGGCGATTGACGATTTATCGGCAGTCAAAGCCTGGCTTGCCGCTCGTGCCGGCAATCCCAACACTCAAGGTGTCTACCGTAAAGAAGCAGAGCGTTTTCTCTTATGGTGCACGGTGGAAAAGGACATCGCGATGAGTTCGGTCGGTGTGGTTGAAGCCAGTGACTATCTGCGATGGCTCGAGGAACTGGGGCGTCAGGACGAGAGCCGGTGGGCGCGGCACTGGAAATGCCCGCAGCATGACTGGATCGGTCCGAAAAATACTCCGAGAGACAATATCAATTGGCGTCCTTTTAACAGCGCTTTATCACATAGTTCTAGAAAGATGTCAATTACGGTTGTTCGGCAACTCTTTAACTTTTTAAAGAAAACCGGCTACATCATCTACAACCCATTTGACCAAATTTCCGCCAAGGTCCCCTATCTTGAAGGCGAAGGAGCTCCGAAGGCCTTTGCAGATCGCTCTTTTACCGAAGAACAATGGAACACCATTTACCGCTACTTCGAATCGCTTGATGATGATGAACGACATGCACGAATGGCAGTGATTTTAATGTTGGGCAAAGGCCTTGGTCTTCGCGCCAGTGAAATGCTTCAGGCTCGCGCCTCCTGGATTGTTCAGCGACAAATTGACAGTGACACGATCACAGTCATTGAAGTGGTCGGTAAAGGCGACAAGATCAGACGTCTGCCTTTGCAGCCCAAACAGCTTGCCGTCATCAATAATTACCTGACGATGCGAGGCTTGCCACATTTAGGCTTAGCGCCGGCAGACACTCCTCTCCTGTCTTCGCTGGGACGCGGACGAAAAACCGGGCTTAAACTCGGACAGGCTAAACGCACCGCACTGAGCCGCTCCGGACTTTATCTGGCTCTTGAAGAGTTTTTAGAGGACGTTGCCAACCATGTTGAAAGCGAGCATCCGCTGGATGCGGCCAAATTCCGGGCAAGCTCCACACACTGGTTGCGGCATACCTTTGCGACAACGGCTTTAAAGGAAATGCCCGTGAACGTCGTGCAAAACGCCATGGGACACGCCAGCGTCGGAACCACAAGCCGCTATTTAACTCCGGAAGAAAGTGAAGTGGCGCGGGCGATGAGAAAACTCAAAGCGTTTTAAATCATTAATCAACACTTTGATTTGCCATCGTTTTGCGATAACGCAAAATAGCTTGCTCAATGACGAGTTGCGCGTTTAACGGGTGGGTAACAACACGGCGCATCGCTTTGAGAGAATCGCTGAATTTAAAGAGCTTATCGGCCTGCACATGACTGACGAGCGACTTCATCTGCGGAGAAAAAGCCGGGAAATAATGCGGCTCAAGCCCTTGTTTCACCGCAATAAGATCGTAACTCCAGCGTTCAAGCACAGGCAGAACAGCTGATACAGGCAAAGCGCTGCGTCCCTCTTTGACAGCGATCTTTGTGAGATCAATTCGAGCCCCTTGCGCGAGCGTCTTTAATAGCGCAAGACGAATCGCCGGAGCCATTGTGGTAAGCGTAAGAAGCTGCTCACGGGTCTTGGCATCAATATCGGGATTATTTCGAATGGCTTCCTCATCGGTAACGAGACAGGGGCGCTCGGCCGCGCGCGCCAAAGCTTCTTCAGCATCAGCCACTCCCCGCTCTTTAAGCCAGGCAAGCGCCTCTTCATGTGTCGGTGCTTTTGCTCTTAAAAGACGACAACGCGACCGAATGGTGGGGAGCACCCGATCAATGTCATCGGCCACTAAAAGAAAAGTCGTCCTTTCCGGGGGCTCTTCCAAACTTTTTAAAAATGTGGCGGCCGCATCCGGGCGAATCGCATCGGCCGGATACACAACAATAATCCGACGACCGTTATCCACATGAGGGGCCAAATTAAGAAAATCAGTCAGCTCTCGAGGCTGATGAATGAGGATTTCGCGATAAATCTTGCGATCTTTAGAGGCATTGGACGGCGCTTCAAAAGGAATTCCGCGAGGAATAGATTCCGCTTCGCTAACTACATAACGAAGGTCGGGATGAGTGAACGCCTGCGCCATCCGACAGCCCTTGCATTCACCGCAAGGTGTGCCGTCTGAATGAGGATGCTCGCAAAATAGACTCTTGGCATACGACACAATGAGGTCAATTGTCCCGATGCCGCGCGGTCCGTAAATCAAAAGACCGTTTGGAAGGTTGTCTCTGAAGCTGATAAGTTCCCGAGCAATTTCCTCCTGCCAGGGGTAAACGGCTAAGCCCATGTCGAAAACTCCTTGCGAAGAATATCACTCACGATGTCTTTGTCCTGCATGCTGTTGACAATGAGGAAGCGCCCCGGTGATTGATGGGCGCGGTCAAGATACGCCTGACGGACTCGGGTAAAGAAATCAAGACTTTCTTGTTCAAACCTATCGAGCTGGCGGGCCCTGGCGACGCGTTTGGCGGCTACTTCCGGATCAATATCAAAGAGCACGGTCCTATCGGGCTGCAACTCGCCTTGAGTCCACTTTTCGAGTTCTTCGACTTTGTGCGCCGGAAATCCTCTGCCGCCGACTTGATAAGCGTAAGTGGCGTCGGTGAACCGGTCACTCAAAACCCAAGCGCCGCGCTCCACCGCAGGCCGAATCACTTTGGCAATGTGTTCGGCGCGAGAGGCAAAGAACAGAAGTGTTTCTGTGGCGGGATCCATTTGCACTGACAAAAGCTCTTTGCGGATCACCTCGCCCAACGGCGTGCCGCCCGGCTCGCGGGTACGGATGACTTCCAGTCCCCGAGCTTTCAGAGTCGCCTCAATGACGTCGATTTGAGTGCTTTTACCCGCACCGTCAATGCCTTCAAACGTAATGAAACGGCCTCGCATGATCCTTAATGTCCTTTGTTGAGAATGTACCGGCGAACGGCTCTGTTGTGCTCTTGAAGCGTTTTCGACGGCACAAGATCACCGTTTGCTTTATTAATGAAGTAAAGATAGTCGGTCTTCGCGGGATGCAACACCGCGTGGATGCTCTCTCTCGTCGGATTGCCGATCGGAGTCGGCGGCAGTCCGACAAAACGGTAAGTATTGTAAGGAGTATTTTTGCGCAGATGTTCACGCTTGATGTCACCGCCGAACTCCTCCCCTTCACCGTATATGACGCTGGGATCGGTCTGAAGTGGCATTTTAATTCTCAACCGGTTTGAAAAAATACCGGCTACGATAGCCCGGTCCTCGCTGCGCCCAACCTCTCGCTCCACAATGCTCGCGAGAATGAGCGCCTCATAGGGCGTTTTCACCTGGCAGTTCGCAGACCTGTTTGTCCACTCTTCTGTCAGTATCGCCTGCTGTTGCTCATAGGCTTTTTTCAATATCAAAAGATCGGAGACATTAGCATGGAAGTTGTAGGTGTCCGGGGCAAAAAGACCTTCCAAATGGCCTTCTTTTGCACCGATCGCAAGCAGCAGCGCGTCCGCGCTCATTTCTTTGGAGTCGTGTTTAATTCCGTTTAACGCGTTCAAACTTCTGCGCACTTCCCAATAAGTGGATCCGTCAGCGATTCGCCAGGAAAAAAGATAAGCCTCACCTTTGGAAAGCCTCTCGGTAATGCTGCCCACGGTGTCATTTGGATAAACACGGTAGACACCGGCGTGAAGATTTTTATGGGCGCCGGTCAGACGAAGCGAGAGCTTAAAATAAAAATCGTTGACTTCGACGCCCTCACTTTCGAGGATGGCAGGAATACGGGCCGCGGGCGTTCCGGGCGGCACCGTAAACATAATTTCTTTTTTGGCTAATGCCTCATCGGTAAAGCTCACCTGATTGGCCACAAGGCAAAAGAGTCCGACAACGGCAACGCCGGCTGCCAATCCCATTGCCCAGTACCGTTTTTCAATGGAGTTTATCGATTGAAGCCGAGAGAACACATCCGGATTGAACTTAATCATCACAAAGCAAATTCGCACTATTTTTTTGAAGACTCCATAATATCAGCCTGCGTTTCGTTTTGGAGTCGACTGTCATGGAAAATAACATTTCCGGTTCTTGGCAATTGCCGCCTGCCCATGGTCGGGAAGGCGCGTTTCTTATCCGTGAACTCAGCGTTTTAGAAGTCAGCGGTGATGATGCTGAAACATTTTTACACGGTCAATTCACTAATCACATCAAAGGCATCGGAGACGCTTTTAGGCTCGCGGCCTATTGCCAACCGCAAGGAAAAATATTGGCGCTGATGAGAGTGGCCAAAGTCAAAAATAAGTTTTTCATTCTTTTGCCGACTGATTTAGTACCCGGTTTTGTCAAACGCCTTTCCATGTTTATTCTCCGAAGCAAAGTGAGCATACGCATTGCTTCAGAAATGTTTGTCGCCGGATTAATTAACCCGGAGATGCAGTTGCCGGAAACCGATAAGCGCGTCTGTCAGGATGATTCTGTCATCGGACGGGTTTCTGACGCTTGGGGCCTGAAGCGTGTCATGGTTATCTCGACTCTTGAAAACTTAAAGCGGCGCTTTAGTCCGATTGATGATGCCTCTGTTTGGTTTGAAAGTGAAATTGTTGCAGGGATTCCCTGGGTATTTGAAAAAACCAAAGAAGCCTTTATCCCGCAATGGATCAATCTGGATAAAATCGGCGGATTGGTGTTTGACAAGGGATGTTATCCGGGGCAGGAAATTATTTCACGAGTGCAGCATATCGGAACTAATCCTCGCCGCATGGTTAGGGTTGAAAGCTCTGAAAGTGTCAGTATTGAGGCCGGAGACGATGTTTTTCAAGATTCCGCGGCTGTCGGCAATGTCGTAATGAGTGTTCACGATGATCAAAGAACATTGGCCTTGGTTGAAATGACAAAAAAGAGTGTGGAATCCGGCTTCTGTCAGATTAAAAGTGCTGACTTCAAGATAATTTCTGAAGATTAATTGAAGATATTGTTTAGGTTTTGGGGCGATGTTTTAATCGCCCCAAAATGTCTTTAGAAAAGATAATTGACAGTGGCCATTCCGGAGACCGCATCTCTTGTGCCTTCCCAACCACGTACTTGCAAATCAAATTGCCATGGAGAAGAGACACTAGGTTTGAGGCTCATGCCTGCTTCGGCAAAAGCGCTGAAACCATCAAGCTCTGAGGTTCGGGCAGAAGCGCCTGCGGCTATCATGTCGCTTTGGGCATCAAATTCGTACTCACCGGCCAAACCGAACATAAAAGTCACGTTATCGCGATTCCAACTTGCACGCGTGCCCAGACGCAAACGGTGACTCGTGATGCTATCAAACTCATACTTTTCATTAAGACTGTCAATTTTGAAACTGTCCGAATCTGTATAGGTGAAGAAGTATTTAGCATAGCTGTCAAGCTCCATCCCAGCCATGGGGTAGGTGATAAAACCGACACCTAAGTGCAAACCGGCGTAAATGGAATCTGTATCAGCATCATAATAATGGCCGGCTGCGTCCATCAAAGCCCGATCCAGATCACTCTTTATTTGGCCCGAGCGCACTGATCCTTCTAGATAAAGGTCTGACGCCGTCATAAATCGAACAGCAAGCCCCGCCCCCATATACCGCATGTTTCCATCGGTTCGAAAATCATAACCTAAATGAGTGTTCGTCGCTCGATAATTTCCTTCGCCGTACTCGACAAAAGCGGCGCTTATTAAGTCACCATAAGCCACAGCAGACACGGACCGAGAACCGGCAATAAAATTCCATCCGTTCACTTTAATAGGATTTGATAGATCATAGTCGCCCTTAGTGCCTTCAGCAGTGGCAAAAGTCATTAAGCCATATTTGTCTCGGGAAAGTGTAAAACCGTGAAATACCCGTTCCAAAAGATCTGAGCCTTGATTGATAAAGGCAGTAGTCGCCAGACGGCTATCCCCGACCAGAATAGTTTGCTCAGCACTCTCAATTGAATCGATGCTGTAAGTGATTTTTTGATTCTCAAATTTAACCGTACCAACAAATTCAAGCGCCGTACCGGCAGTGCTAATAAGTTCTTTGTGTTCTGATTCTTCGGGATCAACATAACTGATTCCGTTGTCAGACTCTAAAAGAGTGATGGTGCCACCTTTTGCTACGGCCTCGGAATCGATGAAGCTTAATGAATTATTTGAAAGAGAAGTACGCTTAAAAGCCACACTGTCTGAAATTGTCAAAATAGCGCCTTCCCTATCCCATTTTTGATTCAACAAAGAAACATGGTCGAATGCGGCCATTTCGTCAACGCTGCCAAGCTGTTTGATGACCCCAGAGAATCCGTCGGCAACAAACGACACATCAGTTTGACCGGTGTAACCCTTTAGTCCTGTGTCAGTATTGTTGAATCGTTTTAAGTTGTAGGGCTGTAAAACAGCTTGGCTCAAATCACTACTACCTAAAACGGTGAGAGTGCCGGATCCAAACTTAGTATTCTTTTTGCTGCCACTGAATAATGAAATTGTTCCGATAACTTTACTATCGTCAATAGTTACGTAAGCGTTTGTAACCTTTTCTCCCCCGGCAAATGCTCCAACAAGCTCACCCTCGACCTGACTTCCATTTTTTATCTCAATACCATTTCCGGAGGCTGTACCATTCTCGGAGATTCCTCCATAAATGAATTCGCCACCTGAAAAACGGGCATTATCAAAAGTTACTTTATTCATTTCTGCGTTGCCGTCTTCACCCCACCCACCAAATGTCTGCCAGTAAATTATTCGATCGCTGAATTCAGCATCAAAATTTTGAATGATCAGATGATTATTTCTCACTCCGGAAATCATGCTCCTGCCAGCACCGATTTCTATATGTTGATTGTCTTGATTGGCAGAATCCACAACCATTTTTCCTGTTAAAAGAAGAACACCATTTATCACACCTGAACTTGAAATATCATAAACACCCATTCCAAGGTCCTGTGCGATGATTACAGAGGCGCCGAATTTTGCATTGACGATAGGATTAATCACAACCAGTCTGTTTCCGTCTAAAACGGAGTCATATCGCGCACCGCTCATGTATGCACCACGAGCCTCATTGAAAGACGTATTATTGATGATCGTCAAATTGTCTTTAATGTTTAATCCTTTTTCCTCATCATTACGCAGTGTTGAGCCGTTTGTGACACCTCGTATATTTTTGATTGAACTGTCTGTTATAGAGAGATAATTTCCCTGAATTACACCGGATGAATCTAAAGTGCTCACCCCTGAAACCATTGAACTTGCTTCTAATTCAGAAATAAGTATCCGATTGTTGTGAATCGCCACTCCATTCACATTTCTAATATGAATGGATTGTAAATTTTTAGAAAGGGGCGTTGAATCATTCCCCTCAAAGTAAAAAATATTTTTCTGTGCGGTAAAACCGTTTAACGGTGAAGACGATGAATTGCCCTCGATATCAACTGAATAAAATTCAGTCGGCAGAGCCTTTCCCAGTTGCAACTTGAACTGACTATCTTTTACAAGAACATTATTGTTCGCACGTACATAAAGAGCCGAGGAAACTTTTGGATCGAAGTCAGCCGTATTGATCGTAAATTGCTCATTAACGACGGGATTGTTGTAAACAAGTAATGACTTATTATCAAGCTGTTGATGATCCTTATCGTAAATATACTCTGCGGAGGTAACAGAACTGAAAAGCGTTCCTACAAGGATTGCAATCAAGCTAAGTCTGAAAGTCGAATAATGTTGAATATGAAGGAGGGGGGCAAGTCGTCTATTCATTTCAATAACTATAGGTTTTTTTAATTAATAATCTTTGTCGAATTGACAGTTAGCCCAATTCTATCACTACTGAATTTGACATTATGTAGCGTTTAGTGAATCCAATTAATATTTTTTATTGAAAGAATTAAGCTTGGGTGATTGTGCTCATTGTTGTTTCATTTTTGTTATAGATAAAGCCAGAAAAATTTAATTTACTGTATAAAAAGGACCTCAAGTTGAGGTCCTGATGTTTGTAAACAGTTAAGTTACTGCTGATTCATCGCTTTTTTCTGATCTCCGGCCAAAACAACCGTCAATCCATCGCGCTTAACCATCTTGCGGAACGCCGCGTTTACGTCATCAAGCGTCAGAGCTCGAATGGTTTCATCGCGTTTTTGCGCTTCGCTCCAATCCTCCCCTTCATTCATAAGCTGCGTCCAGTGGTAAGCAATGAGATTGTCCTGACTGCGGTTTACGGCACGATATTCAATAAAGCCCTTCTTGGCTTCGTCCAATTCCTGTTGGGTAAACCCGTCTTTAATCACACGATCGATTTCTTCATAGAGGGCAATTTCAGCCTTACGCATATTTTGCGGGGCGAGAATAGCTTGCATGGTCCAACTGGCGGCGTTGCCGAAGGCCGGAATATTGACGTTGCTGCCCGCTCCATAGCTCAAGCCGTCTTGCTGGCGCAAGCGCAATATCAGTCGATTGGACAGACCCGTGCTGCCACCGAAAATCCAGTTGGCCAAGAGCAAAGCGTCACTATCGGGATCATTTTTGTTCTGCGCGAAATCAAAGCGCGCCATGATTGTGGCATTTTCTTTATCAGGCGTATCGATGATAATTCTCGTGGCGGGCGTATCAAAATGCTCACGGACGATGCGTTCGTACGGTACCTGCGAGATCTTTTCATCAAAAAGCGTTTGAAGCTGCGCACGAACTTCTGCCGCATCAAAGTCACCGACTAAAGCGATTTCACCGCGGTTGGTGCCAAATTGCTGATCATAGTAAGCTCTGACATCGTCCAACGTCGCTTTTTCAATCGCTTCTTTCATTTCTTTAGAAGTCAGCCGATAACGCGGATCATTCTTATCGTAATGATTGAAGTGTTCGGTCATCGCATCTCGGGCCATGATGCGAGGATCATCCATGCGCGACTGAACATCGTTGGCAAACTCCGCCTTTAACTCATCAAAATCCTTTTGCGGCATCGCCGACTGAGACCAAAGTTGAGCCATGAGTTTGAGCGCTTCAGGCAAATGTTCACGCGTAGTCGTAAATTGGCCCAGATCGCCGTCAATCTGAAGTTTTGTAAAGGCGTCATTAATTTGTTCGCGCGTCATGGTCTTTGTACCGCGCTCAAGCATGGCGCTCATCAACGGGGCGATCGCCCGTTTATTTTGTCGTGATTCATAGTTGCCATAGCGAAACTGCGTGCGCACAACCACCGTTTCACCGCGAGTCTTTTTGGGCAACAGCGCCACATTGACATCACCGATCGCAAAACGCTCAGTGCGGGCATTTAAGTTTGCGGGGCTTGAGTCAAACACTTCGCCTTCCTGACCTTGCTCTTTGAATTGGTGCGAAGCGAGAACCTCATCAAGACTCGGAGCCGGACTCATCTGTGCGCGCTGCGGATTGTTGTCCGGAATGAAGGTGCCGACCACACGATTATCTCGGACAAAATAGCGCTTCCAGGCCGCCATGACGTCTTCGGGCTTCATCTTTTCCCAACTGTCGCGATGGATGAAAAAGAGTCTCCAGTCCCCCAAAGCGATAAAGTCTGAAATATCCACGCCGAATGTTTCAGGATCAGCGAAAGTTCGTTCATAAAGCGTTTTTTCCTCGCGCGCCATCAACGAGAGCTCTTCATCCTGAAGCTTGGTTTTATCAAAGGTGGATTCCACCGTTTCAATTAAAACGTCACGAGCCTTTTTCTCGTCAGCGTCCTTGGGAAGCATTGCGCCAAACATTGCCAAACCCGGATCATGCGCGGGCATCGGCCAGGCAAAAACCTGCGTGGCAAACCCCGTTTCGACCATCGCTTTGTGTAAACGACCGCGAGGCGTATCACCCAAAACATCCGCGCCTAAATTGATTAATTGAGCGTCGGGATGAAGCGCGGCAGGGATACGGTAAGCAACAGCCACAACTTTCATTTCGCCTGCGCGGCGAATTTCAAACGTACGCTGGCCGTCAGCCACCGGTTCTTCTGTCCACAATTGCGGCAGCACACGGGTGGGCTTGGGGATCGCGCCAAAAATGCGCTCGATTTTCTTAAGTGTTTCAGCCTCATCGAACTTGCCCGAAACCATCAACACGGCGTTATCAGGCTGATAGTACTTGCGATAGAAGGCCTGAAGGTTTTCAATCTTGACGTGTTCAATATCGCTGCGGGCACCGATTGTGCTGTTGCCGTAGTTGTGCCAATCAAACAGAACCGATTGCATGCGTTTTAAAAGCACACTCACCGGGTTGTTTTCCCCCATTTCAAATTCATTTCTCACCACGGTCATTTCCGAATCGAGATCTTTTTGCGCTATGAAGGAATGCGTCATGGCGTCAGCGCTCCAGCCCAAGGCCCAGTCCAAATTGTCATCGACCGCGTTAAAGCTGACGAAATAGTTCGTGCGGTCAAGCCAAGTGGAACCGTTCATTTTGAAGCCGCGACGGGTAAATTCCTTTGTGGGTTCAGGATAGTTTTCGGAGCCCTTAAACATCAAGTGTTCAAGCAAGTGAGCCATACCCGTTTCACCGTAACCTTCATGACGCGAACCGACTAGATAGGTCATATTGACCGTAATAGTCGGTTTGCTGAAGTCCGGAAATAATAAAACACGCAATCCATTACTGAGGCGGTATTCCGTCACCCCTTCTACGGTGACGACTTTTTGGGCTGCTTCTGCGTTTTGAACTGCAACTGACGTTTCATTCATAGCGGTATTCGTATCCTTTTGCCAAAATGTATAGCCAACCGCGCACACCAGGACCACGCCGGCAGCCGTCAGCCATTTTATTTTTTTATTCATAAACCGTCTTCCTTCGCTTTGAAGATTAAGAGGACCTCGACAGTTTAATCAATTTAAGCCACAACATTTAGAACTAAATCTATAAGTTGTATCCGAGTATTGCGATTTTATGCACTTGTAGGCTCTTTGCGCTATATTCCCTCTACGTTTTTTTTCGAGAGAACAGATTACCGTGAAGGCTTTTTTTGACCTGCTGCCCGTTATTTGCTTTTTTATCACTTTCAAACTGGCAGGTTCCTACACCACCGAATTATCACCGATTGTCCCGGTGAGCGCCGATCTCATTCCGATTGTTACGGCAACGGCGGTCATCATTGCAGCCAGCGTAGTTCAGATGGCCTTCATTTACTTTAAAGGTCAGAAGCCTTCCAAAATGGCGATTTTTTCTACCCTTTTGGTTGTGCTTTTCGGTGGCATGACAATTGCCTTTCAGGATCCGACTTTCATCCAATGGAAGCCCACGCTTTTGTACTGGCTCTTTGCCGCGATTTTGCTTTTCGGCCGCCTCGGCAAGAAGGATTACATTAAAAAAGTGTTTACCGGAATCACCATGCCCGATCATGCATGGAAAACCGTTGAAAACATTTGTTTGATTTTCCTGGTTGTGATCGGAGTGATTAATCTTTTTGTCGCCTACACTTTCAGTATGGATATTTGGGTTGATTTCAAGCTCTTCGGCCTTCTGGGCCTGACACTTCTTTTTACAATTGGGCTTGGTTTTTATGTCGCCAAATACGCCGAAGAGGCGCAAAATACCAAGAATAACTAACTACTCTCTTTGTAATTGAGGATATTTATGCAACACAAAGCTTTAGTCATCGGTTTGTCCCTGGCCTTGGCCTCAACGATGGCATTGGCGGCGCCCTCCGCCGTGACCGTTAACGGCAAGACGATCTCCGCCCAAGCTCAAGAAAAGATCATTAAGCAAATCGTCAAAAACGGCCAAAAGAGAACGCCTGAATTGGAAATGCAGGTTCGCAACCAATTGATCCAAAAGGAAGTGCTCCTGCAAGAAGCCAATCGTCAAAAGCTCGCCAACCGCGCTGAAGTTCGCGATGCAATCAATAATGCCCGCGACAGCGTTTTGATCAACGCTCTGATCGCTGACTTTGCCAAGAAGAATCCCGTCAAAGATGCTGACGTGAAGAAGTTCTATGAAGAACAAAAGAAAGCGTACGGCGACAAAGAATACAAGGTCAGCATTATTGCGGTGAAAACCGAAGCCGATGCCAAGAAGGTAACGGATGCCTTGAAAGACGGCGACAAGTTCGCCAGTGTCGCCAAGAAGTACTCTGTTGACAAGAGCACAAAGGACAAAGGCGGTCAGATTGAAAACTGGACCTCTTCGGCGAATTTCCCGCAGTTAATCGGTCTGGCTATCCGCTCGCTCGACGACGGTGATTACACCGAAGTGCCGGTTCGTGCCAATGGCGGTTACTACATCATCAAGGTGGATGATTCCCGCAAGGCTCAGCTCTTCCCTGAATACAGCAAGAGCAAGGATCATTACAAGAACATGTTGGTTCAAACGAAAGTTCAGCAAAATATCCAGGAACTCTTCCAAAAGGCCAACATCAAGGTCGGCAAGTAATTCCAACCGATTACCTGAACAAGCGAACGCCTCGGAAAATCCGAGGCGTTCGTGCATTGGCGGAAAGGATTGCTCAATGTTCTTTTTCTTTCTGTTGACCAACACCCAACGCTGTTAATAAGGCTCCGGTTTGGAATACCCCCACAAGAACGAGAGCAAAAGAGAAATACCCTGCATCGAGCAACGGTCCTGCAATGAGCGGCGCCAACGTCTGACCGACATCCATCCCGCAATAGGTAAAGCCATAGACTCGGCCAAAACTGTTTGAACCCAAAAACTTCATGCAGGCACCGCGAATCAACATATCCCGTGATGGGGTCGCGATACCGACGCCCAATCCCATCACGCACATCAAGGGCAGCACACACCAAGCCCCCAGTGTTTGCGAAGCTAAAGCAATTGCCATAAGAGCAGAAACCGACATGCTCGCTGCGATAACGTAATCGCTTCGCTTGATAGCCTTCGCTATAAAAGCTCCGCTCATGACACCGACAATGGAACCCACCATATAAGCGGTGAGACCGCCCGTGGCAATTTCGAGTCCGACGTGATAGGTCGCGTTGAAAATAGAAGGCGCAAAATTCTGCAAAATACCCAACGCAAACGAATTGCAGAAGAAAAAGAGAAAACACAACCAAATGACTAACAGCTTGAGAAAGCCGAACCCCGCATCCCCCGTTTTGTCATTTTTCTTTTCTTCCTGTGTCAGTCCATTGCCCAACTCAATGGCTCGATCAAACAACCCATTATGCAATAAAAGTGCAACTAAAACGAGCAATGCCATAATGCCGGCGCTCGCGGCTGCCATGCGCCAACTTCCGGTATAAGTGGCAATAGCCACCATAAAGATCGGTGCCAATGCCCAACCCACATTCCCCACCAATGTGTGAATGGAGAAAGCATAAGGTAAACGTTCACTGGTAATGCAGCGGTTGATGATGGAATAGTCCGTCGGATGAAAAACACTATTGCCGAGCCCCGCGAAAGCGGCAACCGGATAGAACCACCAGTAGTTTTGGGCGATGCTGAATAAGAACCCCGCGACCATCAAAAGCGTAACTCCGCCATAGAGACATTTCTTAGCACCGAACTTATCGACCAGCACACCGCTTGTGGCCTGACCGAGGGAACTCGTGACGAAGAATATTGTCATCACCGCGCCCATTTGAGCATACGAAGTGCCGAATTCCGGCATGATCCACGGAAAAAGCGGCGGAATAATCAGGTGAAAGTAATGCGATAACCCGTGGGCCACGCCCAACAGCGAAATGAGCAAAATGTCTTGTTTGTGGGCCTCTGTCATCGCAAGCCCCTCATCAGTTGGCTTTCCAAAGCAGTGTTGAAATGGCGAGCACTGTAAAAATCACAGCACTGGTCTTATTGAGAATAATCTGAACTTTGGGACTACGCAAGCGATCGGCTAAAGTACCCGCGCACCAGGCTACTGTACAGAAAACCACCAGAGTACAGATTAAAAAGGTCATTCCCATGATGAGCATCTGAACCATCACTTCAGCTTCTGTTACCCCTTTCACAATAAACTGAGGGAAAAACGCAAGGAAGAAAATCAACACCTTGGGATTGGTGATATTCATAAGAATTCCACGTCTCCACAGCTGAAATCCGGTCAGTCTTGGATACTTGGAAGCTGACTCGTCACCGCTACCGCCCGTGGGCGCCCTCCAGGCTCCCCAAGCTAAATATAAAAGGTAGGCAGCACCCGCAAACTGGATGATCATCAGTAACGTGGGCGAGGCAGCGACAACCGCGGCCACGCCGAAGGCTGCCAGCATCGTTTGAATGAAAACACCGACACAAAGTCCCAGAGTGACAAAAATACCGGCTCTGGCGCCATACATGGCCGACTGCAACAAAACAAAGAGGTTATCGGGACCGGGAGCCACAGCCAGAACGGCCGCCGCCACAGTAAAACTTACCCAAAGATCAAAAGGCATTCAATATCCTTTCAATAAAGTAAGCCCCCACTCCCAACAATCGGCAGCAAGGGCTTCTTGAACGACGTCAGAAAACGTGACGCTTAACTAGCCGACGAACTTTCTGGCGTTTCTGAACATACGCATCCAGGGGCTGAATTCACCCAAAGTATCGGGCGCCCAGCTCATCTGCACCGTACGGTGCGTGCGTTCCGGATGTGGCATCATGATCGTGAAGCGACCGTCAGGCGTCGTAACCCCGGTGATACCGTCGGGCGATCCGTTCGGGTTAAACGGATACATTTCCGTGGGACGGCCTGCCGGGTCTACGTACCGTGCAGCCAGTGTGGCAAGACGAGCATCTTCGGCATTGAGCCACTTGACATGGCCTTCACCGTGAGAGTTCACGATCGGCATCATGCTGCCGGCCATACCGTCAAAGAAAATAGAAGGACTCTTCATCACTTCGACTTCTACCAGACGGGCTTCGAATTGCTCACAGACATTGCGCACAAACTGAGGCCAATGACTTGCACCGGGAATGATGTTACGCAAGTGACTCATCATCTGACAACCGTTACAAATACCTAAGGCAAATGTATCAGGACGGTTGAAGAAGGCCGAGAACATATCAACCATTCTCGGGTTGCGCAAAATGGTCGTTGCCCAACCGCCGCCGGCACCCAAAACGTCACCGTAGGAGAATCCACCGCAAGCAGCAAGACCGGCAAAGTCTTTGAGGTCGCTGCGGCCGCTGAGCAAATCGGTCATATGAACATCCACCGCTTCAAAGCCCGCTCGCGTAAACGCAGCAGCCATTTCAGTTTGGCTGTTCACACCTTGTTCGCGCAAAATGGCAATTCTGGGACGCACTCCCGTCGCGATAAAGGGCGCGGCGACGTCCTCTTCCGTATCAAAGGTCGTACGAACAAAAAGCCCTGTATCGTCTTCCATTGTGCAGCGAGAATATTCCTGATCGGCGCAGGCCGGATTATCGCGCATACGAGCGATTTGCCAAGACACTTCAGTCCAGGCTTTTTGCAGCTCACCGCGTTCTTCTTCATAGAGTCCCTTGCCATGAGCCTCAATATGAAGTTTATCGTCTGCGGTGATTTCACCGATAAAATGCGTGCAATCGGCCAATCCTGCATCCTTGACGGCTGCGTGAATCTCTTCAATTCGGTCTGCCCGAACCTGAAGCACAGCCCCCAATTCTTCATTAAAGAGAACCGGAAGCACATCCTTCATATCAGCCGTGGCCGCCATCGAAGTGAGGTCAATTCGAGCACCTGTGTGGCCGGCAAACATCATTTCGGCCACCGTCGCCAAGAGACCGCCGTCAGCCCGATCATGATAAGCCAACACACAACCGGCCAGCGTCAGTTTGCGAACAAGTTTCACAAAAGCCTGGAGCTTACGGGCATCGTCCAAATCCGGCGTCGCACTGCCGAATTGCTGCGTTACCTGAGAAAGGATAGAACCGGCCATGCGGTTCTTGCCGCATCCTAAATCGATAGCGACTAGGACGGATTCGATATCGGTGCGAAGTTGCGGGGTCAAAGACAAACGAACGTCACGAACAGGTGCCGCCGCGGAAACGATCAGCGAAACCGGAGAGGTCACCGTCTTCTTTTGGCCTTCGTCTTCCCAAGTGGTCTTCATCGAAAGACTGTCTTTACCGACAGGGATGGGCAGTCCCATTTCCTGGCATACAACGCTTGCGGCTCGAACCGCATCATAGAGCTTGGCATCTTCGCCATCGGTGCCGCAAGCCGCCATCCAGTTGGCGGAAAGCTTCACTAAACAGAGCTCGATATCAGCGCTCGCAATATTGGTGACGGCTTCACCGATTGCCATACGGCTCGCTGCGGCAGCATCGGAAATGGCGAGCGGTGTTCTTTCACCCATACTCATGGCTTCACCGCGATGACCGACAAAGCTGATATTGGTCACCGCCGCATCGGCCACGGGAACTTGCCAGGGACCAACCATTTGATCGCGGTGCACAAGACCGCCCACCGTACGGTCGCCGATGGTTATCAAGAAACTCTTACTGCCCACGGTCGGATGACGAAGCACATTCTTAACGGCTTGAGCAAGGTCGATGCCTTGTGCTTTAAATTCCGGCAACGTCCGATCAACATGCTCAACCGTGCGGTGCATTCGAGGCGCTTTACCCAAAAGCACTTCCATTGGCATATCAACGGCCGGCGCTTCCTTCTCATCGCGAGCGACAATCAACGTATTGTCCTCACTGATTGCGCCCAAAACCGCATAGGGGCAACGCTCGCGTTTGCAAATGGCGTCAAAGACTTCGAGCGATTCAGGAGCAATAGCAATCGAATAACGTTCCTGACTTTCGTTACACCAGATTTCAAGCGGGCTCATACCGCTTTCTTCCACCGGCACCTTGGTTAAATCCAAACGAGCACCGTGACCGGAGAGATCGGCCAATTCCGGCATGGCGTTCGAAAGACCGCCGGCGCCAACGTCATGAATCGCTAAAATCGGATTCTTATCCCCGCTTGCCCAGCAACGATCGATGACTTCCTGAGCGCGACGTTCCATTTCAGGATTACCGCGTTGAACACTGTCAAAGTCAAGCGCTTCTGAATTACTGCCGGTTGTCATGGAGCTTGCCGCGCCCCCGCCCAAACCGATTCGCATGCCTGGACCGCCTAAGCTGATCAAAAGCGTTCCCGGAGGCAAAGAGGTCTTATGAGTTTGGTCACAACGAATATTGCCGATACCGCCTGCGAGCATGATAGGTTTATGGTAACCGTAGCGCGTGCCGCCGACATTGGACTCAAACACACGGAAATAACCCAACACATTGGGGCGACCGAATTCGTTATTGAAAGCCGCTGCCCCCAAAGGACCGTCAGTCATAATGGATAATGCACTCGCAATACGGCTCGGCTTACCGTAGGCCACATCGGATTTCGCAGCACCATCGGTCACATCCTTATCATTTTCCCAACCTTGCGGCGCTTCGGGAAGCTGTAGAGAAGAAACGGTAAAACCGCAAAGCCCCGCCTTCGGACGGGCTCCGCGACCGGTTGCGCCTTCATCACGAATTTCACCGCCCGAACCGGTGGAAGCGCCCGGGAAGGGAGAAATCGCCGTCGGGTGATTGTGAGTTTCCACCTTAAAGACGGTATGAGTGAGTTCTTCCTCTTCCGTAAAGACACGGCCGAAAGCCTCTCCTTGCGGCGTTCTCGGGTAAAGACGAGGCACCTTGGCGCCTTCAAAAATAGCGGCATTATCAGAATATGCAACAATCGTTCCCTGAGGATGCGCTTTATGCGTTTCACGAATCATGCCGAACAACGTCTTTTCTTCATCTTTGCCGTCGATTGTCCACTTTGCGTTAAAAATCTTATGGCGGCAGTGTTCTGAATTAGCCTGTGCGAACATCATCAGTTCGACATCTGTGGGGTTGCGATTGGCTTTAGTAAAAGCATCGGTGAGGTAATCAATTTCGTCTTCACTCATCGCCAAGCCCATCGTCAGATTGGCATCGGCCAAGGCTTGACGACCTTGACCGAGCAGATCGACCGTCACCATAGGCTTACCGGGCAGCTCGGTAAAGAGTTTTGAAGCATCAATGCCGGCATCGACAACACTTTCTGTCATACGGTCATGCAAAACTCCGACCACTTGAGTTAAAACAACGCTTTCCGGAACCTTACCGTTAAAGTCAACGTTATAGAGCGTGCCTCGCTCAATACGGACAATCACATCTAAACCGCAGTTGTGCGCTATATCTGTTGCCTTACTCGCCCAAGGACTGATCGTGCCTAAACGCGGAATCACCATAAAAGTGGCATCGCCTTTGACATCAGCGAGATCTGTTCCATAATGCAAAAGCGCCTGTAAACGGGCGCTTTCATCTTCAGTCAACGCTCTTTGTGCATGGACAAAGTGCACAAAACGGGCAGAAACTCCCTGTGCGTCAGGCGCGACTTCGCGAATCGCTTTTAAAAGACGCGCTGCGCGGAAGTCCGATAATGCACTGGTGGCCATTAAAGTAAACATCGAAGCGGTGTTAGACATGGCGGTTTATATCCCCAGAAAAGTCTTCGAAAACGAAGAAGAAAAACAAAAATACTTAATCGAAACATTATAAGTACCAGACCTTTAAAAATGATTGCTTCTACTGGTGCGGGGCTTCTTTTTTAACTTTAGGTAAAGCTATTTCTTAGAGTTTGCAGAGGTTAGCATCGGAGGAATATTTCGTTTGAAAGGAGATTCAATCGTGTCATACACCCAAAATTTCGAAAAGCCGTTTAAAAAAGATCCACCTTAGACTAAAATGACGGCGTTCATTATTGGTATTTCAGGAGCGTTTTAGGATGTCGACCACGCTTTTAAGTTTGGAAGAATTGGGGGAATTGGAAACCCGCGTCAGCCACGTATTACCGCAAGGCACTTTGATGGATCGTGCCGGGTTCGTTGCCGCCAACTGGATTGATGATCAGTGTGATGCGGCGAGCACCATTGTCATTCTTTGCGGTCAAGGCAATAACGGTGGCGACGGTTACACCGCGGCCGTGCATTTAAAGAGCCGCGGGCATAACGTGATTTGCGTGGCTATCGGCGGTAAAAAACCGAAAACTGAAGATGCGCTCCGCGCTTATAACCACTGGATCGAAAAAGGCGGCGAAGTCATTGACGATCCCTATATGGCCCCTAAAGCCGATGTGGTCGTTGACGCCATGCTGGGTGTGGGAATCACCAAGGCGATTTCCGGCGATTATATTGATGCGGCACTCTGGTTTAATGAACGCCAAGCGCTTCATATGGCTATCGACATTCCGACCGGTATCGACGCCGAAAAAGGCAATTGGGTGGGCGGTATCAAAGGCTGTGTGGCCGATATGACGCTCAATCTCATCAGCGCTAAAGCCGGTTGTTTTATGAATGACGGCAAAGACGCGAGCGGTATGGTCACACTCTCCGAGCTTGATGTCTCCGTTCCCCTTTCCTCATTGAGTTTGATCGACACGGATGATTTCAAACATATTCTTGAACTTCGCAAGTACCACTCCCACAAAGGCACTTACGGCCACTGTCTGGTGATCGGTGGTGACAAGGGTAAGGTCGGAGCCGCACTCCTGGCGGCCCGCTCTGCCTTGAAATTAGGTGCCGGCAGTGTAACGGTTGAGCTCATGGCAGAAAACGCCCCTCTGTACGATCCGATGCAGCCGGAATTGATGATCACTGATGAACCGGTGGACTTTTCCGTCGCCGATGTCATTGTGATCGGCTGTGGACTGGGCTTTAGTCAAAAAGCAAAGGATCGTTTGGTTGCCGCCGTACGTTCCAACGTTCCTCTGATCATTGACGCTGATGCGCTGACCATGATCTCACAAGACCAGTCTTTGGAAGATGAAGTACTGGCTCGCAAAGCTCATACGGTGATTACACCACACCCGAGTGAAGCCGCCCGCATGCTCCACCGTGATGTCAAGAGTATTCAGGAAGACCGTGTCACGAGCGCCCGTGAATTATCTCTGCAAACCGGAGCCATTACCGTTTTGAAAGGCACCGGTACGGTTGTCACCCTCCGAAGCTCACGCTCATGGATCAATCCGACAGGCAATGCCTGTTTGGCAACCGCTGGTTCCGGCGATGTTTTAGCCGGTATGATCGGAGCGTTTTTTGCTCAAAAATTTGATATCGTCAGCGCAACACTCGGTGCCGTCTGGCTTCACGGTGAAGCGGTTCGTGCGCGCAACACGGGCATTGTCGCGATGGATATTTGCGAACGCGCTGCCCGCGCGCTCGAAATCCTGCGTTGGGGTGGCAATCCTGATGACTTAGTGGATCCTTATGATGAAAGTGAATTCATCTTGGATGAAGATGGTCCGGGTGAAGCGATTGCCCGCACTATGGGGTCTGAAGAAGCCTAACGGGCGATCTTACAGATGATACAAAAACCCGAGGTTTAAAGCCTCGGGTTTTTGTTTGTCAGTCTGACGGCTGACGAATCAGCCGTGGCTATTTAGTTAAGTTCATCCTCACTGGGTTTATAACCCGGCTTATATTCATCCTTGAGAATTTGGGTGCCGAATTTCGCTTCCAAACCGCTGATAAATGCGGCTTGTTCAGGATTGCTATAGAGCTGAGCCAACTCGGCCTTGCGCATCGCCAATTGTTCGGGTGTAGCTTCAATCTTCTTGGAGCTTTGAACCTCAATGACAACGTAGCTGCCGTCAGGCGTTTGAACACCGGTATAGGCAGGCAGCTTATCGGTTTGGGGACGAAGGGCAGCCGTAACCACCTCATAGGCGTAAGAACCCGGACGTTCACGAGATATGACCGTCTTTTGTCCAAACTTCTGGCCCGCCGGTTTATCAGCCTTTAAGTTGGCAATCGCCTTTTCACCCTGAGCACGGGCAGCCTGATCAGCTTTTTGCTTCTTCAAAGACGCTACGATTTCTTTTTGCACTTCTTCGAAAGTTTTCACCGTTTGACGATGGTGAGTCGTCACACGGGCCGACAGAAGTGTATTTGCAGCAACTTCCAAAGCATTGGAGTTGCGCTTATCTTCCAATACATCAAAGCTGTAAAGCGCTTCAACCACGTTCGGATTCAAAAGGCTGTCCTGGTGATCACGAGTGATACCCTTGGCCGTTTCAATCTTCAAACCAAAACGTTCAGCCACCGGTTGCAGCGATTCGCTTTGTTCGTAAACCATATTGGAGAAATTCTCAGCATCTTCAGCGAAAGCCTGCATTGCAGCCTGTTGTTGATAAAGAGCTTCAATTTCCCCGCGCACTTCTGCCAGTGCCTTGGGCTTAGCCGCCTTCACATCATCAATACGAATAATGTGATAGCCAAACTGCGTCTTGACCGGAGCAATCAAGTCACCCTTCTTACCGTTGAAAACCGCACCGTCGAATTCCGGAACCATCATCCCTTTTTGGAAAAAGCCCAAGTCGCCGCCCTGACGAGCACTACCCGGATCGGTTGACTTGCTCTTAGCTAATTGGGCAAACTTGCTCGGATCGGCTTGAAGTTGCTTGTAGAGTTCGTCGGCTTCCTTCTTAGCATCGGCATCCGACTTCTCGTCATTGACAGCAATCAGGATGTGACTGGCACGACGTTCTTCAGGCGTAGAAAAACGTTGAAGGTTTTGTTCGTAGAAAGTCTTAATGTCTTCTTCGCTTGCTTGAATATTTTTATAGCTGGCCGGTGACAAAACCACATATTCAATATCAACGCTTTCAGGCACGGCGAATAAATTCTTATTCTGCTCATAGTAGGCCTTAGCTTCATCTTCAGTAACCGAAACGGTCTTCATGAAAGCATCCGGTTTAATGGTAAACGTACGAATCGTGCGCTCTTCGGTCAAAAGATCATGAATGCGTTGAGCAACGGTATTGCTTGCCAATGTTGTTTGAGACACGGCGGCCAAAAGCATTTGACGGGAAAGATCGCGACGCAGCTCAAGCACAAACTGCTCGTCGGATTTACCCATGCTGTTTAAAAACTGCTGATAGGCTTCAATGGAGAACTTACCGTTGCGTTGAAATGCCGGAGCCTGTTTCACAAGATTAATAGCATCAGCCTCACCGACATTGATATATTCACCGGCCACTTCCAGTGCGATGGCGCGGTCGCTGATCAAAGCGGCCAGAATGGAGGCGCGGGCTTCTGCCGTATCAAGCATATTGGCTTTAAAGCTTGAACCCATCTGACGACGGAAATTTTCCAAATACTGGCGCTTGGAATTATCAAAATCCATGAGCGTAATGGAGGTATCGCCCACCGTAGCCAAATCGTTTTCCGAATCAGACATCCGGTTGTAACTGTAGATACCCGTGACAACGAACGAAGGAATGATGAAAATCATGGCGATGAACATCATCCAACGCTTGTGTGTACGAAAAGCCTGAAGCATTTATTAATCCCTAAAAATACAAAAAATAAATTCTGCGGATAAAGGACCGCAAAAATGAGCTAATTCTAGCAATTACGGGAAATTCACGCATTGAGAAAGTCGAAAAGTACACGAAACTTTACGATTTCTTTCACTGCTGTCCAAATTAAAAATGTGCATAGGCTAGTTGGGAAAGCCTCTTCT
>CABMQD010000013.1 GCA_902388655.1 uncultured Sutterella sp.
CGTGAAGGTGGTCGTACGGTTGGCGCCGGTGTGGTTGCCAAGATCATCGAATAATTTCAGTAAGTTAGTTACTGAGAATATTTGACAAACAGAGGATGCGGAGGTAAACTCCGCATCCTCTGTTGTTCTTTAGTGTTCTTTTATCAAAGGAAAAACGAAATGCAATCTCAACGCATTCGCATTCGCCTCAAGGCGTTCGATTACAAGCTGATTGATCAATCTGCTCAAGAAATCGTTGACACGGCCAAGCGCACCGGCGCTGTGGTTCGCGGTCCTGTTCCTCTTCCCACCCGCATCCAACGTTTCGATATTTTGCGTTCTCCGCACGTCAACAAGACGAGCCGTGACCAATTCGAAATCCGTACGCATCAACGTTTGATGGACATCATCGATCCGACCGACAAGACGGTTGACGCTTTGATGAAGTTGGACTTGGCTGCTGGCGTGGACGTCGAAATCAAGGTTCAATAATTTTTTGCTTTTGACTTGCAAGCTTTTTATTCGCAAGGTACAATCGCGCCTTTCTCGTGGAAAAAATATTTTTAATTTTTGACACGATTTTTCTTAAAAATGGTCCCGGCCAATCGTAGCCGGGGTGGAGATAACAATGAGTGAAAAACTCGGCTTAGTCGGTCGTAAAATCGGCATGACGCGCATCTTTACCGAGGATGGTGAATCTATCCCCGTGACGGTGCTCGAAGTTGCCGGCAACCGTGTCACGCAAGTGAAGACGGAAGAAACCGACGGATACAATGCCATTCAAGTTGCATTCGGCTCTAAGAAGCCGTCTCGCGTGAGCAAGCCGCTTTCCGGTCACTATGCTAAGGCCGGCGTCGAAGCGGGCGAAATGCTCAAAGAGTTCCATATCGATGCTGATAAGCTCGCCGATTTGAAGGTGGGTACCACGTTGTCTGTGGAAATGTTCACGGTCGGCCAAAAGGTTGACGTGACTGGTATCACGATCGGTAAGGGTTTTGCCGGCGCTATCAAGCGTCACCACTTCTCTTCCAACCGCGCTTCTCACGGTAACTCTGTGACGACCCGTGCTCCGGGTTCTATCGGTAACCGTCAAGATCCGGGCCGTGTATTCCCCGGCAAGCGTATGGCTGGTCACTTGGGCGATGTGCAACGCACAACGCAAAACCTCGTGGTGGCTCGTGTTGATGTCGAACGTCAATTGTTGCTCGTTCGTGGCGCTGTCCCCGGTGCTAAGGGCGGCAAGGTTATTGTCCGTCCGGCTGTGAAGGCCTAAGGAGCGATCAATGGAACTGAATGTCCTGAACGAACAAGGTAATGAAACCGCCAAGGTGGCGGCTTCCGACGCCGTGTTTGGTCGTGAATACAATGAAGCTTTGGTTCACCAAATTGTGGTGGCCTACCAAGCTAACGCCCGTCAAGGCACCCGCGCTCAATTGACGCGTGCCGACGTGCATCATTCGACCAAGAAGCCCTGGCGTCAAAAGGGTACGGGTCGTGCCCGCAGCGGTATGACGAGCTCTCCCGTGTGGCGTGGAGGCGGTCGTGCTTTCCCGAACACCCCGAATGAAAACTTTGGCCAAAAGGTCAACAAGAAGATGTTCCGCGCCGCTATGGCCGTGATCTTCTCCAAGCTTGTTGCCGATGGCCGCCTCGTGGTTGTTGACTCTATCGGAGCCGATAGCCCGAAGACGAAGGCCTTTGCCCAAAAGTTGAAGGCAATGGGTCTCGAATCCGTCATGATCATCACTAAAGAAGTTGACGAAAACCTCTATCTGGCTTCTCGCAACTTGAAGAATGTTTTCGTGGTGGAACCGCGTTATGCTGATCCGCTTTCCTTGATCTTCTACAAGAAGGTTGTGGTGACCAAAGAAGCGATCGCTCAGCTTGAGGAGATGTGGGGATGATGAGCCAAGATCGTTTAATGAAGGTGCTCCTTGCTCCGGTGGTCTCCGAAAAGAGCACGATGGTCGGTGAAAAGCACGGTCAAGTGGTTTTCCGTGTGGTTCCCGATGCCACGAAGCAAGAAGTGAAGGCCGCGATTGAATTGCTCTTTAAGGTGCAAGTCGAAAGCGTTCAAATGGTCAACGTCAAGGGTAAGACGGCTCACTTTGGCCGTTTCGCCGGTAAGCACAGCGATGTGCGCAAGGCTTATGTGACCTTGAAGTCTGGTCAAGAAATTAACTTTGCAGAGGTGAAGTAATGGCTCTCGTCAAATTGAAACCGACGTCGGCCGGTCGTCGTCACGCTGTTAAGGTTGTGAGCCCGGAATTGCACAAGGGTAAGCCTTTTGCCGCTCTTCTCGAAAAGAAGAACAGCATCGCCGGTCGCAACAACAATGGTCACATCACCTGCCGTCATAAGGGTGGTGGCCACAAGAAGGCATATCGTATCATCGACTTCAAGCGTAACAAGGATGGTATCCCCGCCCGTGTCGAACGTCTTGAATACGATCCGAACCGTTCTGCTCATATCGCTCTCGTGCTCTACGCCGATGGCGAACGTCGCTACATCATCGCCCCGAAGGGTTTGACGGTTGGCGCTGAATTGATGAACGGTCAGGAAGCCCCGATCAAAGTGGGTAACGCGCTTCCGTTGCGCAATATCCCGATCGGTTCCACGATTCACTGTATCGAAATGAAGCCGGGTAAGGGTGCCCAATTGGTGCGTTCTGCCGGTTCTTTTGCCCAATTGATCGCCCGTGAAGGTGAGTACGCTCAAGTGCGTTTGCGTTCCGGTGAGGTGCGTTACATCCACATCGAATGTCGCGCTACGATCGGTATGGTTGGCAATGAAGAAAACAGCTTGCGTGAACTCGGTAAGGCCGGTGCCAAGCGCTGGCGTGGTATTCGTCCGACGGTCCGTGGTGTTGCCATGAACCCGGTGGATCACCCGCACGGTGGTGGTGAAGGTCGTACGGGTACGGGTCGCGCTCCTGTGACGCCTTGGGGTCAATTGACCAAGGGCTATCGTACACGTAATAACAAGCGCACCGATGCTATGATCGTGCAGCGCCGGAACCGTAAATAAGGGGGCCAAATGTCTCGTTCGTTAAAGAAAGGCCCGTTTGTTGATGGGCACTTGATGAAGAAAGTCGAAGCTGCTCAAGCCAGCCGTGACAAGCGTCCGTTGAAGACCTGGTCTCGTCGTTCGACGATTCTTCCTGAGTTCATCGGTTTGACGATTGCCGTCCACAACGGTCGTCAACACGTCCCGGTGTACATTAATGAAAATATGGTCGGCCACAAGTTGGGCGAATTCGCTATGACCCGTACCTTTAAGGGTCACGCGTCCGACAAGAAATAACTAGTAGGAGTTAGATAATGGAAACCTCTGCTATTGTTCGTGGCGTTCGTCTTTCGGCTCAGAAGGGCCGTTTAGTCGCCGACCTCGTCCGCGGCAAGCCCGTGGATAAGGCTTTGAATATTCTTACGTTCACGCAAAAGAAAGCCGCTGTGATTATCAAGAAGGCTCTCGAAAGCGCCATCGCCAACGCCGAACACAATGACGGCGCTGACATTGATGAATTGCGCGTGACGAAGATCCATGTGGAAAAGGCCAAGACGCTGCGCCGTTTCGGTGCCCGCGCCAAGGGTCGTGGCACTCGCATTAACAAGCAAACCTGCCACATCTACGTGTCCGTTGGTGACGCTAACGCTAAGAAGTAAAGGTGAATTATGGGACAGAAAATTAATCCCACCGGCTTCCGTCTCCCCGTGACGCGTGACTGGACCTCGCGTTGGTATGCGGAAGGCCGTAACTTTGCCCGTACCTTGGGCGAAGATTTGAAGGTTCGCTCCTTCTTGCAAAAGAAGTTGCGCAACGCCTCTGTGAGCCGTATCTTGATCGAACGTCCTGCCAAGAACGCTCGCATCACGATTTACTCTGCCCGTCCGGGTGTGGTGATCGGCAAGCAAGGCCAAGACATCGAAGTTTTGAAGAACGAAGTTCAAAAAATGATGGGCGTGCCTGTGCACGTGAACATCGAAGAAGTGCGTCGTCCTGAACTCGATGCTCAATTGATCGCTGACAGCATTACGCAACAATTGGAAAAGCGCGTGATGTTCCGTCGTGCCATGAAGCGCGCTATGCAAAACGCCATGCGTTTGGGCGCCCAAGGCATCAAGATCATGTCCGCCGGTCGTTTGAACGGTGCTGAAATCGCTCGTACCGAATGGTACCGCGAAGGTCGCGTGCCGCTTCATACGTTGCGTGCCAATATCGATTACGGTTTCTCTGAAGCCAATACGACGTATGGCGTGATCGGTGTGAAGGTGTGGGTCTACAAGGGTGATAACTTCGGCGAAGAAGCTCAAGCCCAAGAAAAGACTGAACGTGAAGATCGTCGTTCTCGTCGTCCCGCCGGCGAACGTGCAGCTAAGCCTGCTCGCCGTGCTCGCAAGACTGCCGAGAAGACGGAAGCAGCCGCTGCTGACGGTGAAAAGAAGCCTGCTCGCCGTACCAAGAAGGCTGCTGCTAAAGACGGAGAATAAGCGATGTTGCAACCTAATCGACGCAAATACCGCAAGGACCAAAAGGGCCGCAACTACGGTCTCGCTACCCGCGGCGCCAACGTGTCCTTCGGTCAATTTGGTCTGAAGACGCTCGAACGCGGTCGTCTGACGGCTCGTCAAATCGAAGCTGCTCGTCGTGCCATCACCCGCCATATTAAGCGTGGTGGCCGCGTGTGGATCCGCGTGTTCCCGGACAAGCCCATTTCTGAAAAGCCTGCCGAAGTCCGTATGGGTAACGGTAAGGGTAATCCGGAATACTGGGTGGCCTTAGTGCAACCGGGCCGTGTGCTTTATGAAATGGACGGGGTTGACGAACAATTGGCTCGTGAAGCTTTCGCTCTCGCGGCGGCCAAGTTGCCTGTCAAAACCACGTTTGTTGTCCGCCAAATCGGCATGTAAGGAGAGACGGCAATGAACGCAAAAGAATTGCGCGCCATGGATGAGGCTGCGCTTAAGAAGGAACTGGCTGACTTGATGCAAGCGCATTTCAAATTGCGCATGCAACACGGCACTCAACAACTTCAAAACCCGAATCAGTTGCGCACGACGCGTCGTGATATCGCGCGCGTTCGCACGATTCTCGCTCAAAAGGCGGCCTCGAAATGACACAAGAAACTCAAAAGACTACGTTAACGCGTACGTTGGTCGGCAAAGTTGTCAGCAACAAGATGCAAAAGACGGTGACCGTTCTTGTTGAACGCAAGGTTAAGCATCCGTTGTACGGCAAGTTTGTGTTGGTTTCCAAGAAGTATCATGCTCACTGTGAAGCCAACGATTTGACCGAAGGTGATACGGTTGAAATCTCTGAAACCCGTCCCATCTCCAAGACGAAAGCTTGGACGGTGACGAAGGTTCTGAAGAAGGCCGAAATCATCTAATAAATTAGCCTTGCAAGTTTTCTAAATCTTAGATATACTTGCGGCTTCGTGGTTGAGGTTGACCTAAAAGTCGACCTCAACCGTATTCGTCAAGGGCAATTGTTTTGCTAAGCAACCTGCGCCAAGCAGGCCTCAGCGAGGCAAAATGAGGGCTCTTCCTCCCAATAACGGGACCAATACTATCCGCATAGCGGAATAAGTTGGGAAATAGGTAATCATGATTCAGATGCAAAGCAAACTGGACGTGGCCGATAACACGGGCGCTCGTTCAGTGATGTGTATCAAGGTGTTGGGCGGTTCTAAGCGCCGCTACGCCAACATCGGTGATGTCATCAAGGTGACGGTGAAAGAAGCCGCTCCGCGTGGCCGCGTCAAGAAGGGCGAAGTCTACAACGCTGTTGTGGTTCGTACCGCTAAGGGTGTGCGCCGTGCTGACGGTTCTTCCATTTCTTTCGATGGCAACGCCGCTGTGTTGCTCAATTCTAAATTAGAGCCCATCGGAACTCGTATCTTCGGACCGGTTACGCGTGAATTGCGTACGGAACAATTTATGAAGATCGTTTCCTTGGCTCCGGAAGTTTTGTAAGGAGACGCGCGATGCAACGCATCCGTAAAGGTGACGAAGTTATCGTTATCACCGGCCGAGACAAGGGCAAGCGCGGTACCGTGCTCTCCCGAGTCGACGATCGTCACGTGACGGTCGAAGGCATCAATGTTGCCAAGAAGCATACTCGCCCGAACCCGATGACGGGTGCTACGGGTGGCATTGTCAACAAGGTTATGCCGATCGATCAATCGAACGTCATGCTCGTGAATCCGGCCACTGGTAAGGGCGAACGTGTTGGCTTCAAGGAAGTTGACGGTAAGAAGGTTCGCGTGTTTAAGAGCGACGGCAGCATTGTCGGCGCTAAGGCTTAATAGAGGGTAAATCGATGTCTCGTTTCCAAACTCTCTACCGTGAAGCCATTGTGCCCGAATTGATCAAGAAGTTCGGCTACAAGACCACGATGCAAGTTCCGCGTATCACGAAGATCACGTTGAACATGGGTGTCGGCGAAGCGGTTAACGATAAGAAGTTGATCGACAACGCCGTTGCCGATCTCACCAAGATTGCCGGTCAAAAGCCGGTTGTGACCAAGACCCGTAAGGCTATTGCTAACTTTAAGATCCGCGAAAATATGCCGATCGGTTGCATGGTGACCTTGCGTGGCGAACGTATGTATGACTTCTTGGACCGTTTGATCACGATCGCTTTCCCGCGTGTTCGTGACTTCCGTGGTGTCTCTGGTCGTTCTTTTGATGGCCGTGGCAACTACAACATCGGTCTTAAAGAACAAATCATCTTCCCGGAAATCGAATACGACAAGATCGATAAGATTCGCGGGATGAATATTTCTATCACGACGACTGCGAAAACCGACGAAGAAGCTAAGGCTTTGCTCGCCGCTTTCCGCTTTCCGTTCCGCAATTAATCGAGGTGGTGAATTGGCTAAACTCGCACTGATTAACCGTGACTTGAAGCGCGCCCGTACGGTCGCGAAGTTCGCGGAAAAGCGCGCCGCTTTGAAGGCGGTTATTAATGACGCCACCCGTTCTATCGAAGAACGTATGGAAGCTCGTCAACAATTGCAATTGTTGCCCCGCGACGCTAATCCGTGCCGCTTGCGCAACCGTTGTGGTTTGACGGGTCGTCCCCGTGGTACGTTCCGCAAGTTCGGCTTGGCTCGTACCAAGATTCGTGAAGCCGCTATGCGCGGCGATATTCCCGGCCTCATCAAGGCTAGCTGGTAAGCGAGGAGATTATCATGAGCATGAGTGATCCGATCGCCGATATGTTGACCCGCATCCGCAATGGTCAAACTGTCGACAAGACGGAAGTGGTGATGCCCTCCTCGAAGTTGAAGGTGGCTATCGCTCAAGTCTTGAAGGATGAAGGATACATTGATGGCTTTAGCGTTGTCGAAAACAACGGTAAGGCTGAATTACACGTCGGTTTGAAGTACTACGCCGGCCGTCCCGTGATTGAACGCCTTGAACGCGTTTCTCGTCCGGGGCTTCGCGTGTACAAGAACCATCAAACGATTCCGCAAGTGATGAACGGCTTGGGTATCGCGATCGTTTCCACCCCGAAGGGTGTGATGACGGATCGCAAGGCCCGTGCTGCCGGCATCGGTGGCGAAGTCATTTGCTACGTGGCTTAATGAGCGAGGAGGGATAACAATGTCGCGAATCGCTAAGGAAGCCGTGATCATCACCAAAGGCGTTGACTGCAAGATCAACGACGGTGTGATCTCCATGAAGGGCCCGAAGGGTGAATTGAGCCTGAAGCTCAATCCTTTGGTGACCATTAAGCAAGACGGTGATCATCTGCACTTTGAAGCTGTTGACAGCAGCCGTGAAGCCAATGCTGCTTCCGGTACGATGCGTGCTTTGATCAACGACATGAACAAGGGTGTCAGCGTCGGTTTTGAAAAGAAGTTGACGTTGGTTGGCGTGGGTTTCCGTGCCCAAGCCAGCGGTGACACGTTGAATTTATCGCTCGGCTTTAGTCACCCTGTGGTGCACAAGTTGCCCGCCGGTGTGAAGGCTGAAACCCCGAGTCAAACTGAAATTGTGATCAAGGGCGCTGACAAGCAGAAGGTCGGTCAGACCGCTGCCGTCATTCGTGGCTACCGTCCGCCGGAACCCTACAAGGGCAAGGGTGTTCGTTACGCTGACGAAGTCGTTGTGATCAAGGAAACCAAGAAGAAGTAAGCGGGGCGGAGACAAAAATGATCGATAAAAAAGCAAATCGTCTGCGTCGTGCACGTGCTACGCGTGCCCGCATCAAGTTGCAAAAGATGGATCGTTTGACGGTTCATCGTACCAACTTGCACATTTACGCCAGCATCATCAGCGCTGACGGTGGCCGCGTGTTGGTTTCCGCCTCCACGCTCGAACCTGAAGTTCGCGCTCAGTTGGCTAATGAACAAGGCCGAGGCGGCAACGTCAAGGCTGCGAAGTTGATTGGTACGCGTTTGGCCGAAAAGGCGAAAGCCGCCGGCATCGAAACGTGTGCTTTTGACCGTTCTGGTTACCGTTTTCATGGCCGCATCGCTGCGCTGGCTCAAGCCGCGCGTGAAGCTGGCTTGAAGTTCTAAGAGGGACTTATGGCTAAGGCTCAAGGAAAGAATGCGGCTGTCGACGCTATCGACGACGGCATGCGTGAAAATATGATTGCGGTCAACCGCGTTACCAAGGTTGTGAAGGGTGGCCGCATTATGGCTTTTGCCGCTCTCACTGTTGTTGGTGATGGCGACGGCCGTATTGGTATGGGTACGGGTAAGAGCCGTGAAGTTCCGGCTGCCGTTCAAAAGGCTATGGAACATGCTCGCCACAATATGGTTCGTATTCCGTTGAACAACGGTACGATTTACCATGCTGTGGAAGCTCACCACGGTGCTGCTCGTGTTATGTTGCTTCCTGCCACTGAAGGTACCGGTATCATTGCCGGCGGCCCGATGCGCGCTGTGTTTGACGCCATGGGTGTTCGCAACATCGTTGCGAAGGCTCACGGTTCCACGAATCCGTACAACATGGTTCGTGCTACGTTGAAGGCGCTCGAAGCTCTTCGTTCTCCGGCTGAAGTCGCTGCCAAGCGCGGCAAGACGGTCGAAGAAATTTTGGCTTAATGCTTAGGAGAGATTCGAAATGGCTAAGAAGACCATTAAAGTTACGTTGATCAAGAGCCCGATCGGTACGAAGGCCGATCACCGTGCTACGTTGCGTGGCTTGGGCTTGTCTAAGATGAACCAAACGCGTGAACTCGAAGACACGCCTGCCGTGCGCGGTATGATCACGAAGGTTGCCTACTTGGTTCGTGCCGAGTAATTAGGGGTAGATGATGCAATTAAATACTTTGCAACCCGCTGTGGGTTCTAAGAGCGCTCGTCACCGCGTTGGTCGCGGTGTGGGTTCCGGTTGGGGCAAGACGGCCGGTCGTGGCCACAAGGGTCAAAAGTCCCGCGCCGGTGGCTTCCACAAGGTGGGCTTCGAAGGCGGTCAAATGCCGCTGCATCGTCGCTTGCCGAAGCGTGGTTTCACGTCTTTGACGCGTCGTTTCTGCGAAGAAGTTCGCTTGAACGAACTCCAAGGTTTGTCTGTGGAAGTGATCGATTTGGACGTCTTGAAGGCTGCCAATATCGTTTCTCCGCGCGCTTTGTCCGCTCGTGTGATCTTGTCAGGTGAAATCTCCCGCAAGATCGTGTTGCGCGGTTTGAGCGCTACGAAGGGTGCTAAGGCTGCTATCGAAGCTGCCGGCGGCTCCGTCGAAGAGTAACTCGCTTTTTAGGAAGAACAACGTGGCGACCAGCCCTAGTTCCAATCAAGCAAGCGGCCCGAAGTACGGCGATTTAAAGCGCCGTATCATCTTCTTGCTGCTTGCATTAGTCGTGTACCGCATCGGTGCTCACGTGCCGGTGCCGGGTATCGATCCCGACATGCTTTCCCGTTTGTTCCAGGAACAACAGGGAGGCATTCTCGGGCTGTTCAACATGTTCTCCGGTGGCGCGTTATCGCGCTTCTCGGTGTTTGCGTTAGGGATCATGCCGTACATTTCTGCATCCATTATCATGCAGATGTTGTCCTACGTGCTCCCTTCGCTTGAAAGTTTGCGTAAAGAAGGCGAATCCGGTCGACGCAAAATCACTCAATACACGCGCTACGGCACGTTGTTGTTGGGTGTTTTCCAAGCGTTCGGGATCGCCGTCGCGCTCGAAAGCCAAGCAGGTCTCGTATTGGATCCGGGCTTGATGTTCCGTTTCACTTGCGTGGTCTCTTTGGTGACGGGCACGATGTTTTTGATGTGGCTCGGTGAACAAATCACCGAACGCGGTTTGGGTAATGGTATCTCGATCATCATCTTCGCTGGTATCGTTGCGGGGTTGCCCTCGGCAATTTCCAGCTTGTTCCAGTTGGTGAGCACGGGCGCCATCAGTCCCTTGTCTTCGATTTTCGTGATTGCGATTGTTGCGCTTGTGACGGCTTTTGTGGTCTTTATTGAGCGCGGTCAACGCCGCATCACGGTGAACTACGCCAAGCGTCAGGTTGGCAACCGTCTCTACGGTGGCCAAACGTCCTACTTGCCGTTGAAGATGAACATGTCGGGTGTGATTCCTCCGATCTTTGCTTCTTCTTTGATTTTGTTCCCGGCAACGTTGGCGGGTTGGTTTACGAGCGGGGATTCCACGCGTTGGATTCGTGATTTGGCTGCGGCTTTGTCGCCCGGTCAACCGCTGTACACATTGCTTTACGCTGCAATGATTGTTTTCTTTGCCTATTTCTACACGGCTTTGGTGTTCAATCCGCGTGAAACGGCAGAGAATTTGAAAAAGAGTGGTGCGTTCGTCCCCGGTATTCGCCCCGGCGAACAAACGTCTCGTTACATCGATAAGGTGTTGTTGCGTTTGACGCTTGGTGGTGCGATTTACCTGGTGTTTGTCTGCTTGGTGCCGGAATTCTTGAACATGCGTTTCAATGTTCCGTTCTATTTCGGCGGTACGTCGTTGCTGATCGTTGTGGTCGTTACGATGGACTTTATGAGCCAGGTTCAGGCTTACATGATGTCGCAACAATATGAGAATTTGCTCAAGAAGACTAACTTCAAGGGCTTTGGTTCCGCCGGGATGTAAATTTCGGTTGAACAATGAATGAGTCCGCTCAAGGCCATACTTCACGCCTTGAGGGCACGCAGAGTCAAGGAGGGGAGAAATCTCCTCCCGATTCTGTCTCTGAGGGGAAGGCTGAAATGCACTACGTTTCAGTCGGACTTGAAGAGTCGGGAAAAAGAGAGTATCCTCTCAAATTTCCTGTCGTGTGGACAGCAATGATCCGTGGAAAACACGGTTGGAGATAACAATGAAGGTTAACGCTTCGGTCAAGAAAATGTGCCGCAAGTGCAAGATCATTAAGCGCAAGGGCGTTGTTCGTGTGATCTGCTCTGATCCGCGTCACAAACAGCGTCAAGGCTAAAGAGGTAAAAGATGGCTCGTATTGCCGGTATTAACATTCCGCCGAACCAACATGCCGAAATCGGTTTGACTGCCATTTATGGCATCGGCCGTTCTCGCGCTCGCGACATTTTGTCCAAAGTTGGCGTGGAATACACCAAGAAAATTAAAGATCTCACCGACGCCGAACTCGAACGCATCCGTGATGCGGTCGGTCAGTACACCGTTGAAGGTGACTTGCGTCGTGAAGTTCAACTCTCGATTAAGCGCCTCATCGACTTAGGCACTTATCGTGGTATGCGTCATCGTCGCGGCCTGCCCGTGCGTGGTCAACGTACTCGTACGAATGCTCGTACGCGTAAGGGCCCGAAGAAGGTCGGCGTCGCGCTTAAGAAGTAAACATTAAAGGATTACAATGGCTGGCAAATCTCCTAGCAGTCAGCAAGTTGCTCAGCAACGTGCTCGCAAAAAGGTGAAGAAGGTCGTTACGGAAGGTATCGCGCACGTTCACGCTTCCTTCAATAACACGATCATCACGATCACCGATCGCCAAGGCAACGCTATCGCTGCGTCGTCTTCTGGCGCTCAAGGTTTCAAGGGCTCTCGTAAATCCACGCCGTTCGCCGCGCAGGTCGCCGCTGAACACGCTGGTCGCATCGCTCTTGAATATGGTTTGAAGAATGTTGAAGTTCGCATCATGGGTCCCGGCCCCGGCCGTGAATCCAGCGTTCGTGCGCTCAATGCGCTCGGCATTCGTGTGACGTCGATCCAAGACGTGACCCCCATTCCTCACAATGGTGTGCGTCCGTCCAAGCGTCGTCGCGTCTAACTACTTTTTCTAATCCCGCGTCTGTTTATGAGGATAAACAGACTGAATGTGACAAGTTCACAGGATAAGAGAGGCATATTAAATGGCACGATATACCGGTCCCAAACTCAAGCTCGCGCGCCGCGAGGGTTGTGACCTTAATTTGAAGAGCGCGCGTCGCTCCTTGTCGAGCAAAGTCGGCAAGGGCTCCGATTCGATCACCAAACCGGGCCAGCACGGTAAGACTTCCGGTGCTCGTCAATCGGACTACGGTGCCCAATTGCGTGAAAAGCAAAAGGTGCGTCGCATGTATGGCGTCCTCGAACGTCAATTCCGTCGTTACTTCGCCGAAGCCCAACGTGAACAGGGCCATACCGGTGAAGTGCTTCTCGACTTGCTCGAAAGCCGCTTGGACAATGTTGTTTACCGTATGGGCTTTGGTTGCACCCGTGCGGAAGCTCGCCAATTGGTGAGCCACTGCGCCGTTTTGGTCAATGGTAACAAGGTGAACATTCCTTCTTACCGTGTCAAACCCGGTGATGTTATCTCTATTCGCGAAAAGTCCCAAAAGCAAGCCCGTATCACGGAAGCTTTGGAACTGGCCGCTCAAGTCGGTTTCCCGTCTTGGGTGTCTGTTGATGCGAAGAAGTTTGAAGGCACGTTCAAGGCCCTCCCGGCCCGCGACGAAATCTGCCAAGACGTCAACGAAGCGTTGGTCGTCGAATTCTATTCGCGTTAATAGCTAAGCCGGCAGGTATGTTCAGTGTAGTGCGCGCGAACGTACCTGTCCTGCTAAAATTCGTGCGATCGGTCCTTTTGGGGCGCCGGTCGCATTTGCTCTACTAAGCCCCAGACCATCCATCAGCCTTATCGGTGTAACGAGCCGAGGGTATTGAAAAGGACAGTCTACAAAATGGCCAATACTACTTTGTTGAAGCCGACCACCATTGAAGCTGTGGTTGACGAAAACAATCCTAATCTTGCGGTTATCACCCTTGAACCTTTTGAACGCGGCTACGGTCATACGTTGGGTAACGCCCTGCGCCGTATTTTGCTCGCTAGCATGGTCGGCTATGCGCCTACGGAAGCTCAGATCGCCGGCGTTGTGCACGAATACTCCCAAATCGATGGCGTCCTCGAAGATGTCGTTGATATTCTCTTGAATTTGAAGGGAGTGGTTTTCAAGCTTGAAGGCCGCGATGAAGTGACTTTGACGCTCCGTAAGAGCACCGAAGGTGTTGTTACGGCCGCTGACTTCGACTTGCCCCACGATGTGACCGTTATCAATCCTGATCACGTCATTGCTCACTTGGCTGCCAACGGTAAGTTGGATATGCAGGTGAAAGTTGAAAAGGGTCGTGGCTATCAGCCCGGTGATATGCGTGCTTTCCGCGATGACTACTCCAAGAGCACGATTGGTCGCATCATCATGGATGCATCCTTTAGCCCGATTCGTCGTGTTGCCTATGAAGTGAGCGCGGCTCGTGTGGCTCAGCGCACTGACCTTGATAAGCTCGTGATGACGATTGAAACGAATGGCGCTATTGAACCGGAAGAAGCTTTACGTGAAGCTGTTTACATCTTACAAGACCAATTGACCGTCTTCGGTTCTATCAAGAGCGAACAAGCCGGCAAGGCCGCTCAAGAAGAAGATGTGAACAATCCGCCGCCGCTTGATCCGATCCTCATGCGTCCGGTTGACGACCTCGAATTGACGGTCCGTTCTGCCAACTGCTTGAAGGGTGAACAAGTCTTCTACATTGGCGACTTGATTCAACGCACTGAAAATGAATTGCTCAAGACTCCGAACTTGGGCCGCAAGTCCTTGAACGAAATCAAGGAAGTGTTGGCCGCTCATGGTTTGACCTTGGGCATGAAGTTGGAAAACTGGCCTCCCGCCGGTCTTGACCAACACTAATTTTGGCTTTAACTTGCCAAATTAAGGACGAGAGAATAAAATCTCGTCCTTCGAGTCTTTTTTAGACTCGAAAATTACCCGCCCGCCGAGAAATCTCGGATAGAAGAAGATGGGATAACGCTCCGCAAAGAGCTCAAAAGACTAACTTTTTAAGGAAAAATAAAAAATGCGTCACCGTCATGGTTTACGTAAGCTGAATCGTACCAGCGCCCACCGTCTCGCTATGCTCCGCAACATGATGAATTCTTTGTTGCGTCACGAAGCGATCAAGACCACGTTGCCCAAGGCTAAAGAACTGCGTCGCGTCGTTGAACCGATGATCACGCTCGCCAAGGTTGACACGGTTGCTAATCGCCGTTTGGCTTTCGCTCGTTTGCGCGATCGCGAAATGGTCACGAAGCTCTTTACCGTTCTTGGCCCGCGCTTTGCCGCTCGCAACGGCGGTTATACCCGCATCTTGAAGATGGGTTTCCGCGTTGGCGATAACGCCCCGATGGCCTACATGGAATTGGTTGAAAAGACCGCTCCGGTTGTTGAAGCCGCCGAAGAAGCTCAAAAGGCTGAATAATTTGAACGCTTAGCGCTCAGGTTAATGAAGGGGAGTTCGCTGTTGAACTTCCCTTTTTTCATTTATGCACACTAATGAAACTGAATCTACCGCCGGCTCTCGGCAATGTCGGGCAACTTTTACTCGGTATCGTTTTTATGTCGTTCGGAATCTGTTTGATTTCGGCCGTTCATCTTGGCACTACGCCAATCAGCAGTCTTCCGTGGGCTCTTTCTAAAATCAGCGGATTGACGTTCGGTACCACCACCTTTTTATGCAATATCATCTTCTTGTGCATCCAAATTCTGTTGTTGCGTAAAGAGTTTTCAAAGTTAAATTTCTTGCAAATTCCCTTGGTTTTTCTGTTTAGTTTGTGTACCGATTTTTGGATGTGGTTTTTATCAGGGATTCCTTTGGAAAACTATTGGTTGCTCCTATCGCTCTCGCTTGTCGGTAATGCCTTTTTGGCTTTAGGCGTTGCGTTTGAAATCCGCTCAAAAAGCATTCCTTTGCCCGGAGAGGGACTGGTTATTGCAGTATCGGTGGTCAGTCGTCAGCCGTTTTATCGCATTAAAATCGGCAATGATGTCACCATGGTTGTTTTAGCCGCTATCCTCGGGTGGTTTTTCTTAAGTGAAATTTATGGGATTCGAGAAGGGACGGTTATATCGGCTTTTCTTGTGGGTATTCTCGTGAAGTTTATTTCCAAATTCTTGGATAGAATTTGGCCCGTGAAAGAGTAAATTTAAAAGCTGATATGACAGAATTAACCAGTGAAAGAATTGATAAATGGCTGTGGGCGGCGCGTTTTTTCAAAACAAGAAGCCTCGCTCAGGAGGCTGTTGAGTTGGGACGAGTGAAACTTAACGGCGAACGGGTTAAACCCGCCAAAGAAGTTAAGTTGTCAGACAAATTGGAAATTCACAGAGGCGAAGAGATTTACGAGGTGTTGGTGGCGGGTTTTAACCTTCAGAGGGGACCGGCAAGTGTTGCCCGAGAACTTTACATGGAAACAGAAGAGGGGCAACGAAAAAGAGAGGAGCGAGCCGCTCTTCGTAAGTTGGCGGTGGAGCCCGCTTTGGACAGAACGACGAAGGGGCGTCCCACGAAACGCGAGGGACGTGAATTAAGGCGCTTGAGAGGCTACTGAATGAACTACCGCCCACTTACGTGTGCGGTTTCTTGGGAACGTGTTCCCAATTCTAGCCATTGAGGAATATTTTCGCTTGTGTGCAGATTTCGTACAACAGCGGGCGTGTCTACTAAGACGCCCCCATCGAGTTCGAGTAACTTCCTCAGCCACTCATCCCCGAGTTCTTTTCGGCCAATATTGGCCGCAGCATTGATGTCCGCACTGATCAATTGGCCTTTTGCCGAACGATATAACCCACGCTTGATTGGCCTACCGGAAAATACCGGTTTAGCACCGGATTCCTTCTTATCAAATGTGGGCATTTCGTCAAAATCCAAGGCGCTCGCTTTCGACGTGTAGCTTTCTTCCCGTACCGTTACCCGGATGCCATAGTCTTCAGCCTTATAGCGAATCATCTCCACAAATTTTCCATGCGGCAGCATCACGAAGTTCTGGTTATTGCGCTTGCCAAGATTGGCTTCCTGTTTCCACTCTTGATTGACTCCTATGACAATGTGCCCCACGTCATAAGCCAAACAATGATTGATGACCAGGCGACTGGCCTTGTGCAACAAATCATGAAGTCTCCAATAGCGCTTTACCCCTTTAGTGCGAATATGCGCGCGGTGTCCCTTGCTGCGAAGTTCTGCAACTTGTTTGTTGTAGTTTTGATTCAGACTCTTTAACACTTTGCCCTTGATCAAAAACGGTCTTACGCCGGGTTTGGTCGAAACGAAAGTTGCAAAATTATCGATCCCTAAATCACAAAACAAGGCTTCATTCGAATCCAGAGAAACACACTTGGATAAATCTTTTTCCTCCCTTCTGACCCGATAGGTCAATTCCACAATGAACGTATTGCCCATCGGAACAATTCTCAAGTCGCCAACAACCGCCTCATTGGCTTTGGCATTGAACGCCTGCTGTTCACAACACAAAACCCTCATTGGCGAAAAACCTATGGCCTCGCCTCCCGTGATGATCAGTTGATGGTTTTGTATTTGGTAGCCGTTGCGTCCAACGTAGAAAGTTCGATACTTTCGCTTGTAGCCGGGCAACTTGGGTTTGCCACGAAATTTTTCCCGATGTTTGTAGTATTCAGACGTCGCTTTTGTAAAAGCTTTGAATTGTTTAGCGATCACTTGGCCCTGTCTTTGGGCAGAAGCAGCCGAGGGCATGGCTCGATAGTCGCTGACATATTGAAGCTTGAGGGCCTCGTCAAGCTCTTTTCGACTCAAAACCGGTTGCTTTTCAAAGTGTCGATGGCGCAACAAATAGACTGCGCAGTTACCGAGTTTGCGCGACAACGAGCAAAGCTTATGGCGGCTTGCCAATTCTTATCGCTTTTTCGAATAATGTGTCGCTCGACTCTTTGAATCATATGCAATTTTCAACTGCTGCCCATTGTGTCTACAATCTCAAGGCTCAGTTGATCTTTGTCGTAGCTTATCTACGAAAGGCAATTTCTTCAAGAGTTTTGCAAAGACTGATAGAAATTTTGTCCGATGTTTGTCAACGTGAACAATCAGAGTTATTGGAATGCTCCGGAGAAAGACATCACGTTCATTTACTGATTTCATACCCGCCGAAGCTTTGCCTATCGGAGCTCATCAGAAAACTCAAAGCGATCTCATCACTAAAAATCCGTCGAGAATTTAATTGTGAGATTCGTTATCTATTGTGGGGCAAGCGCTTCTGGACGAAAAGTGACTGCGTCATTTCTGTCGGCGACGGTGCTACAACTGCAATCATTGGACTATACATCAGAAATCAACGACCGAACTAACATTCGGTCGGCCGCTATCCATCCCCGCGCTCACGCACGGGCAATTCCGCGGCATCCGTTAAAAATGCCGCTTGGAATAATGGAGAATCCAAGCGGCATAGTTTTATAGGCTTTTAAACAGCTTAAAGACTGACAGGCGTCTCCTTGAGCCAACGGGCGACATCAAGGGCGCAGTAGGTCAGAATGCCATCGGCGCCAGCACGCTTGAAGCACATCATGGTCTCCAGCGTAAATTTCTTTTCATCAATGTAGCCGGCGGCTGCGGCGGCCTTTAAAAGGGCGTATTCGCCGCTGACGTGATAGGCAAAGGTTGGCGCCTGGAATTCATCCTTAACACGGCGTAAAACATCGAGATACGGCAGGCCGGGTTTCACCATGACCATATCGGCGCCCTCTTCCAAATCAAGACCGACTTCCCAAAGCGCTTCGTCACTATTGGCTGGATCCATTTGGTACACTGCCTTGGTGCTCTTGCCTAAATTGGAAGCGGAGCCCACTGCGTCGCGGAAAGGACCGTAGAAGGCGCTGGCGTATTTGGCGGAGTAGGCCATGATGCGGGTGTGAATAAAGCCCTCCTTGTCCAAGGCGGCGCGAATCACACCGATTCGACCGTCCATCATGTCGCTGGGCGCAACAACGTCGGCACCGGCTCGCGCTTGGGCTAAAGATTGTTGAACCAGCATTTCGATGGTTTCATCATTGAGGATATAGCCGGTTTCATCGATCAAACCGTCTTGACCATGAGTGGTATACGGATCAAGCGCCACGTCACACACCACACCCAGTTGAGGGAATTTTTCCTTGAGCATGCGCACAACTCGGGGAATCAAGCCATCGGGATTAGCGGCTTCACGGCCGTCAGGCGTTTTTAAATGATCTTCAATCGCTGGGAATAAGGCAATCATCGGAATGCCGAGATCCACCATTTCCTGAGCGACTTTGCACAGTTCATCGGGCGTCATGCGCTCCACACCGGGCATGGTGGGGACGGCTTGTCGGCGGCCTTCGCCTTCCATCACAAAGACAGGCAAAATCAGGTCGGAAGCCGTGAGCGTGTTTTCACGCATCAGACGGCGAGAAAATTCATCATGGCGCATACGACGCATGCGCTTTTGAGGGTAATGACCTAAAACGTGCATTTAATTTGTCCTATAAAAACTGACTCAGGCGATGGGCTCTTCACGCATGATCCAGCGCAAGAGCGTTTCGCGTAATTCGTCAACGCCTTCCCGTTTTAAACCGGAAAAGAGTTGAACGGAAACGTGAGGCCCGATTTCTGCGGCTCGGGCTCTGACCTTAAAAAGCGTTTCTTTTTTAGCTTGGTTATTGAGTTGGTCGCACTTGTTAAGAAGAAAGTGCATTTTAACGGGACGGGTATTTAAAAAATCAATCACCCATTCATCTGTCGGCATAAAGGGACGACGCGCATCCATTACCACCACGATGCCGGTGAGCGTATCCCTGGAGGCTAAGTAGCCCCCGATTAACTCGGACCAAGTTTTTCGGGTATCTTCGGCGGCTTTGGCAAAGCCATAGCCGGGCAAATCCACTAAAGAGGCGACGCGCTCGCGATGACCGATCTCGTTTTTTTGTGACAGGTCAAAAAAGTTGATGAGCTGAGTGCGTCCGGGAGTCTTGGAGGCAAAGGCCAACCGCCCTTGTCGCGTCAGGACATTGATCGTTGTTGATTTGCCGGCGTTGCTTCGACCGGCAAAAGCAATTTCGGGAACGTCCCCCGGGGGTAAACCATCGAGGCGAGAAACCGAAAGACGGAATCGGGCACTGTCAAATAAACTCAAAACGTGTTCCTCTTATTTTTAATGCGGTGAAATCTTAGACCGCCAATCTTATGCGTAGTTTAATTTTTTTGACAAATTTTGGGTCTGCAAATGCGCAGACCCAAAGGCAATCAGGAAATGGTGACGAATGACCACATAGCCAGCAAAACCAATTGACCGGTTAGGATTCGCAGGAACATAGCTAGCGGATACACCGTGGAGTAGGCCACAGCTGAGGAATTTTTTTCCGATAGCGTAGCGGCGTAAGCCAAGGTTGGAGGATCGGTTGTCGCTCCGGCCATCAATCCCACGATACTGTGATAGTTAATATGGAAGAAATGACGGGCAATGCAGCCGACGATCAAAAGAGGAATGATGGTGACCAAAAGACCGAGGATGACATAAAGGGGGCCATTGCCGACCAGTAAAGCATCCACAAAATTTTCACCTGCCGCCAGACCGACACTGGCCAGAAAGAGAGAGATGCCGAGCTCTCGAAGCATCAGATTGGCCGAAGACGTCGTGTAGGTCACTAATCTGAAAAGCGATCCAAAACGTCCCAAAAGAATCGCAATGATTAAAGGACCGCCGGCAAGACCGAGTTTGAGCGGCACCGGCATCCCGGGAATGGCAATCGGCAAAGAACCAAAGAAAATCCCAACGGCAATCCCAATAAATATAGCAATGAGATTGGGATGCTCCAGACGTTTGACCTTGTTGCCCAGACGATCTTCAAGGCGTTTGATGGAATTGATCGGCCCCACGCAGTAGAGCTCGTCACCCATTTGAATGTGCAGATTTTGATACGGGAAAAGCTGCATGCCGGCGCGGTAGACGCGAGTGATATTGACGCCGTCAGAATGGCTCAGATGCAAATCAGCGACCGTTAATCCGTTAATTTCCGTGCGGGTAACGGATAGACGTTTGCTGGTAATGGGGGAGTGCTCTGTGGCTAAATCCGCTTCTTTGTCTTCCTCGCCGAAGAAAGCGACAATGGCGTCTTTATTTTCCTCTCCGGATACTATGCGAACGATATCGCCGACATGCACGAGAGATTCAGCACTTGGACTGGAAATCTCGCCGTCGTGCAGAATACGCGAACAAATAAAGGGGCGTGCGATGAAAGCGCGAATATCAGCGATACTGCGCTCTTCTAAGGCTCGATTGGTGACACGCACATGAAAGAAAATGGAGACGTGATTGGACGCTTTCTCTTCGTCTTCCCAGTGACGGTCTTCTTCTTTCATGTCAATTTTGAAAATGACGCGTAACGCAATGGCGGTTCCAATGATGCTGACGACTCCCAAGGGATAAGCGCAGGCATAGGCAACTGCGATATCCTCACCGTGGTAATTGAGTTGAGCGAGTGCTTCTTGAGTTGCGCCCAAGCCCGGAGTGTTGGTTACGGCGCCATAATGCACGCCGAGCATTTGAGCCAAAGACAAGGTGTCGGAGAAACAAAAATACAGAAAGATGGTGACTAAAACACTCAAGACAACAGCAAGAATCATTAATCCGTTTAAAACTATGCCGCCGCTTTTAAAAGAGGAGAAAAATGAAGGGCCGACTTGAAGACCGATGAAGAAAACGAAAAGAATCAGCCCAAAATCCCGAATGAAACTGAGCACCGTCGGATCAATCTTCATTCCCAAGTAATTCAGAAGAAGACCGGTGAACAGCACAAAGGTGACACCGAGTGAGACGCCGAAAATTTTGATTCGTCCCAATCCCATTCCAAGAGCAATCGCAATGGAATAGACAAACAAAATATGAGCGATTGAACCCGGATTTGTAATTAGAGAAACAAGCCAATCCATAGCGACTCGATTGCCAATATAAAACGCCTTAAGATAAGAGTGCAATACTACTCTTTCCTAGGAATTAGGATATAGAAAAAATCCCTAATTACTCAATAGGTTATATAGCTTAGTTAAAAATTTTGAGGGACGATTTCATTGGCCCAGAGTTCCTCGAGGCTGTCGCGTCGGCGGATAAGGAGATCGCGACTGCCGTCAACGAGAATTTCTGCGGGCAACCTTCGGGAGTTATAGCGTGAGGCCATGCTCATGCCATAGGCACCCGCCATAGTAACGGCGAGCAATTCTCCAGCCTGTGCGGGGAGCGCTCGATTGCGGGCAAGCCAATCACTTGATTCGCAAACGGGACCAACCACGTCAAAAAGCGCTTCAGATTCGGCATTGGTGCTGACGGGTAAAACCGGCATCCAAGCCGCGTAGAGCGCGGGACGAATCAAGTCGTTCATACCGCCGTCAGTGATGAGAAAGTGTTTGACCGGTGTGGTCTTAACATACTGAACCGTGCTAAGAAAAACTCCGGCAGCGGCAACAATCGAGCGGCCCGGTTCCATAACGATTCTGAGGTGGGAATATCCTCGTTGTTTCAGGCGAGCCGTGAGACCATTGACCAAATTACTGACCGGTTCAATCGTTTCATCTCGGTAGCAAACGCCGACTCCGCCGCCAAAGTCGATATCTTGCAGTTCAATTCCAGCGTTCCGTAGTTTATCCAGCAGATCGAGGAGGCGTTCGCACGCGTCAAAATAAGGCGTGTAAGAAGTCAGCTGAGAGCCGATATGGCAGTCAATGCCCGCAAGTTCAACGTCAGGACAGGCGGCAGCCCGTTTCAATAAAGGCAAGGCGTTCAAAAAATCAACCCCGAATTTGTTGGTTTTGAGGCCTGTCGAGATATAAGGGTGGGTATGCGCATCCACATCAGGATTGACTCTGAAATAAATCTTGGGACGGCAGCCCATTTCTTTGGCAATTCCGGCTAAACGCTCAAATTCCGGTTCACTTTCGACATTGAAGACGCCAATGCCGGCCGACAGAGCGACTCGCATTTCTTCTTCTGTTTTTCCCACGCCGCTAAAAACAATCTTTTGCGGATCAGCGCCAATTTGCAGGATTCTTGCCAATTCACCCAGTGAAACGATGTCAAAACCCCAGCCCCTTTTCTGCAGTACTTTTAATATGGCCAAATTGGAATTGGCTTTGACTGCGTAACACAATTTATGGGTTGTTTGGGCAAAAGCCTTCTCGTAGACCTCCGCGGCGTCGCTAATGGTCTTCAAAGAGTACACGTAAAGCGGAGTGCCGTGACGATCGGCAAGCTCGGCTAAGCTTAAATCTTCGCAGTACAAAATACCGTTACGGTACGAAAAGTGAGAAGACGGAAGTGAATCCATATGAGGCTTTATTGTTGGGGAACGTTTAATGGATCAGCTTCAATATCAGAGACGGACTCTTGGGGAGCGTCAAGCTCTTGCGGCAAATACAGATCGCCTTTGATCCCACAGGCGGTCAAAAGAACGGCGGAAGCCAGAATCGCTAAAATCTGTTTCATGTTTTCAAAATAAAAACGGTTAAAAATGACAGAAACGGAGTTTATTGAACTCGCAGAGTCAACTTTACAACGAATCCAATCGGCTGTCGAAGCAGTCGATGATGATTTGGATGTTGATCGTCAAGGCAATGTGCTGACGATCGAGTTTGACGATGGTTTCCAAATAGTCATCAATATGCAAACGCCCACTCGGCAGCTGTGGTTGGCCAGTCTCAAGGGCGGACATCACTATGAACGAAGCGGTCAAGAGTGGCTTGATACCTGTTCGCGGCATAGTATCACCGAAGACTTATCAGCCCTTTTGACGCAAAAGCTTGGCCGAGTGGTCAAGCTTTAAGCGAGAACGATTGTCTAGAAGATCTGATCACGGATGGTTTCTGTGATCGGATCGACTACGCCCGGAGTGGTCGTTTCTCCCAGCCCTAAAGTCTGCACAGTATCGCCAACCTGGTCAGCGTAGAAGGGTTGTCCGTTGATTTTAACCACATCGGCCGGTTGAGGACGGTAGTACTCCGGTGCGTTTTTCAAGACGGCCTTCATGTAATCGACCCAAACTGGCAAAACCAGACCCGCGCCATAGGCGTTGGCGCCGAGCGACTTCGGCTGATCGTAACCCATCCAGCCAACCGCCGTGATTTCTCCGGCGTAACCGGCGAACCATGCATCCAAAGCGTCATTGGTTGTTCCGGTCTTGACCCCCATGTCATCACGCTTTAATGCGTTGCCTGCTCTGCGGCCTGTGCCGCGCGTGGCCACGCCATGCAAAAGGGAATGCATTACGTAGGCATTGCGAGCGTCAATTGTGCGGGGCGCGCCACTGCCGACTTTTGCGTTATTGGCTTGCATCAGGACATTGCCTTGCGCATCCGTAACCTTTTCGATCAAATAGGGTTGAACTAAATAACCGCCGTTGGCAAAGACCGAATAGCCTGCAACCATTTCCCAGGGGGTGACAGAGCCCACGCCAAGCGCCATAGTCAGAAGCGGCGGATGGTTTTTCGGATCGAAACCAAAACGAGAAATGTATTGTTGTGCGTAGTACGGATCAATAGCCTGAACAATACGGATTGACACTAAGTTTTTGGATCGCGCAATGGCATCGGCAAGTGTCATCGGACCGTCATATTTTCGATCATCGTTTCTCGGTTCCCAAAGTTTTCCGCCGGTTAACCGCGGGTCTATGGAAAGCGGTGCGTCATTGATGACGGTCGCAGGCGTAAAGCCCTTATCAAGCGCTGCGGAGTAAATAAACGGTTTAAAGCTTGAGCCCGGTTGACGCCAGGCCTGGGTGACGTGGTTAAATTGATTGATCTTGAAATCAAAACCACCCACCAAAGAGTAAATGGCACCGGTATTAAAGTTGGCCGATATAAACGCGCTTTCTACCGCCGGGATCTGTCCCAATGACCATTTCCCCTTGCTGTCTTGGGTGACGCGGACAACGGCACCGACACGCAGTTCTTTTTCTTTATATCGTCCTTTGAGTGTTTGGCCTTTTTTGGCAATGAAACGTTGAGCAAAAGCAAAACCCTTGCTGTCCAGAGTGACAACGTCGCCGTTATAAAGCTGAACGGTCATCTGCTTGGAGTCGAGTTTAGTGACGACTCCGGGCAGGAGATTGGAACTGGAGATGACTTTCGATAATGCCATGCGAATATTGGCCTCACGGGTTTCTTCGTGAGATAAGTCAGCGTAACCTTCCACGCCTCGGTAGCCGTACCGCCGGTCATATTCAATCATGTTCTTGCGCACGGTATTGCTGGCAATTAACTGGTCACGGCTGCGGATCGTGGTGTAAACGTTTATGCCTTGATCGTAAATGGTGTCCTTGAAATAAGGAAGCATCAACATGCGAGCAAGTTCGGCAATGTAGCCGGCGTGCAGCTCTTGGGTTTGCAGCTGCGTTTTTTGCTGCTCAGCTGTGCTTTGGCGCACCTCAATCGGTTGCGACATTGCAGATGCGTAAGTGATTTCGTCAATGTATCCCAGATTAAACATGCGGCCCAAAACGTAATTTCGACGCATGGTGGCGCGACGCATGTTTACCAAGGGGTTGTAAGCACTCGGCGCCACGGGTAGACCGGCTAAAACCGCAGCCTCTGAAATACTCAGATCGCGAAGGTCTTTCCCAAAATAGGTTTTGGCGGCGCTACCGAAACCATAAGAACGATGGCCTAAGAAAATCTGGTTGGCATAGACCTCAAAAATTTTATCTTTGGATAGGTTTTGTTCAATTTTAAAAGCCAATGCCACTTCGTAGAGCTTGCGGGTATAGCTTCGCTCGGAACTCAAGAAGAAGTTTCGAGCTACTTGCATGGTAATGGTGCTGCCGCCCTGGCCGCGTCGACCAGTGATGAGGTTGGCCAGTGCAGCGCGAGCTATCCCCATAAATTCAATGCCGGAGTGCTCGTAAAATCCATTGTCTTCTGCCGCCAAAATGGCTAATTTGACGTGTCTCGGAATTTCGTCAAAAGGGACATAGTCGCGGCGTTCTTCGCCGAATTCACCGATGAGGTCGCCGTCAGCGGTATAAATGCGCAGAGGCACTTTAGGGCGATATTGTGTTAAAGCGTCAATCGGCGGAAGTTGGTAATAGACAACTGAAAAAACAACAAGTCCCATGCCGACCGCGGCGCCTACGCCGCACAGGCCGGAGATAGTCAGCCACTTCAGCGCATTTTTGAACCAAGATTTTTGAGTTTTGTTTGTCTTCATATCATTAGGAAAGCCGGACTGTTGAAATCAAGGAGCCAGAACAAAAAATGCAAAGAAATCAATGAGCCTTGATCATAAACCGAACGGACAGAATACTACCGTTTTAGGGGGTATTTTGCGAACAGTTGACAAAAAAATCCGTAACAAATCTAAGACGATACAAAATTTAATGCTGAATCGAGTGACTTTTTGTCAAAATCCGCTATGCTTCCCTCTTCCGGAACAGAAAGTCCAAATCAGAATGGAAAGGCAAAATGATTGAAATTTTTCAGCATAGTTTTAAAGTCGGACCGGAATCCATTGATATTTTGAAACATGTCAATAACCGGGAATATTTACGATGGATGGAAAAAGCGGCCATGGCTCATGCGGCCACATTGGGGTGCGGAGCTAAGGAATGTTTGGAGCGAGGGGAAGTCTGGGTTGCTCGAGAGCATTGGATTGAATATCTGAGACCATGTTATGAGGGGGACGAGTTAACCATTTATTCTTGGGTAGAAAACCTTTGCGGTCCGAGATCGCTTCGCCGATATGCCATCAAAAGAGGTTCGCGTTTGGTCAGTCTCGGCGCCACGGAATGGGTCTACATCAATTACAAAAGCGGATGTGTGATGGATGTGCCCGCCGATGTGGCCGAGCGCTTTGTGGTCATACCGAATGATGACCCGCGATTGGCGGATTTGGGAATTGCGCGAGGGGTTCGATTTGAGCCTCATTATGAATAGATTTGAGGGGATCTCAGCGTATAATTGAAAAACTCTGAATGCTTATTCAGTCTACAGTTTTTATAGTCGAGTAAAGGAATCACGAGTGGGTGATTTTGTAACAGTTCAAGACGTCACGTTCGGGTACGGTCGCCGGGTCATTTTGGATGATGTGACATTGCATTTTGGCCGCGGTCAGGTTGTGGCCATTATGGGCGGCTCGGGCATGGGTAAAACGACGCTTTTGAAGTTAATTGGCGGTATCGAAACACCGGATAAAGGGAAAATTCTCATTGACGGTGAGCCTCTTGATACGTCAAATAAAGAAAGGCTTTACGCGCAACGCAGACGCATGGGAATGCTCTTTCAGTTTGGCGCGCTTTTTACCGATATGTCTGTGCTTGATAATGTGGCTTTCCCGCTTCGAGAGCAAACCCATTTGAGCGAAGAATTAATTGAGCGGATGGCTCTTATGAAACTCAATGCGGTTGGGCTTCGCGGAGCTGCCGATTTGATGCCCAGTGAAATTTCCGGCGGGATGTCGCGCCGTGTGGCCTTGGCGCGGGCGACTGCTCTGGATCCGGAACTTATCATGTATGATGAACCGTTCGCAGGTTTAGACCCCATATCAATGGGGGTGACAGCTCGCCTGATACGTGACCTAAATGATGCATTGGCTGCCACCAGTATCATCGTTACACACGATGTACCGGAGACGTTCGCCATCGCAGACTATGTCTACATGATTTCCTCGGGTCGTATCGCCGCTCAGGGAACTCCGCAAGAGTTGTCCGCCTCTCAGGATCCTTATGTTCGGCAGTTTATTGATGGCGCGCCGGACGGTCCCGTGGCGTTCCATTACCCGGCAGAACCGATTGCGGACGAATTTGGAGTGCATGCACCATGAATGCGTTAATGGATTTAGGGGCTTGGACTCTGGAGCAGATTCGGCATGTAGGGCGAATGGCTATTTTTGCCCTGCAGCTGTTTAAAGAATTACCGGCTTCGCTGGGTCGTTTTTGGCTGGTCGTTCAACAGATCCATTTCATCGGCAATTATTCACTTCTGATTATTGCTGTTTCGGGCCTGTTTGTTGGCTTTGTGCTCGCGCTTCAGGGTTACTATATTTTAGTCAGTTACGGCAGTGAACAAGCCTTGGGCGTCATGGTGGCATTGTCTTTGGCTCGTGAATTGGGGCCGGTGGTTGCGGCACTTTTATTTGCCGGGCGTGCGGGAACGTCGCTGACTGCTGAAATCGGTTTAATGCGTGCTGGAGAACAGGTCGCCGCGATGGAAATGATGGGGGTGGACCCTGTGCGGCGTGTCCTGGCTCCGCGTTTTTGGGGCGTGCTGATTTCCTTGCCTTTATTGGCATGCATATTTACCGCTGTCGGTATTTTCGGTGCTTGGATTGTCGGTGTCGTGATGATTGGGGTGGATGGCGGAGCTTTCTGGTCGCAAATGCAAGCCGGCGTGGATGTTTTTTCCGATGTTGGCAACAGCGTGATTAAGTCTGTTGTGTTTGCTGTCGCTGTCGGTTTGATTTCTCTTTATCAAGGCTATAACGCAAGGCCGACGCCCGAAGGGGTGTCAAGGGCAACCACGCGTACCGTGGTTATTTCTTCGTTAATGGTCCTGGGGCTGGATTTTATTATGACAGCCTTGATGTTCTCGGTTTAGAAAGGGGTTTTCGATGGAACGAAAAACTGAACGCAAACGCGGTGTTGAGCTCATGGTGGGGCTCTTTGTGGTTGCAGGCTTTGCTGCCTTGTTGTTTACCGCGTTGCAGGCGGCTAATTTAGGTAGCTTTTCGTGGTCGCAGAAGACCTATACGGTCGAGGCGATGTTTGACAATATCGGTGGCCTCAAGCCGAGAGCTCCGGTGAAAAGTGCTGGTGTCGTGATCGGGCGCGTGGAGAGTGTGACTTTTGACAATAACCTCTATCAGGCTAAAGTCACGATGACAATTGATTCGCAGTTTCAATTTCCGACGGATACGGAAGCTCAGATTTTAACCTCCGGGCTTTTGGGCGAACAGTACATCGGATTCGTGGCCGGTGCTGACGAAGAGGTGTTGGAGACGGGTGGAAAAATCCGTCGCACACAGTCTGCTATGGTTCTTGAGCAGATGATCAGCAAATTCATGTACAGTTTTGTAGAAAATAAAGATAAGGAATAAACAACCATGTTGACCACGCTCAAACGCTCTCTTGTTGCAGTCGCGTTGAGTTCGGCGCTTGCCTCTTGTGCGGTGGTTCCTCCGAATTCCGGAGAAAATCCCAACGACCCTTGGGAAACGTTTAACCGTCAGACTCACGCATTCAATATGACCCTGGATGAGTATGTGTTGCATCCGGTGGCGCAGGGCTACGCCGATTACGTGCCGGATCCCATCCAAGATGGCGTCAGTAATTTCTTCTCCAATTTGGGTGAGCCGGGCAATATGCTCAACAATTTCCTTCAGGGGAAATTTAAGCAGGGGATTGTGAGTTTAGGACGTTTTCTTATCAATACCACGATCGGGATTGGCGGTATTTTTGATGTAGCTTCCCACATGAGTTTGGAATACGCTCCGGAAGATTTCGGTGAAACACTTGGAGTCTGGGGAGTTAAATCAGGACCCTATATCGTTTGGCCGTTCCTGGGACCGAGCACAGTTCGCGATACGTTTAGCATTCCGATGGATTGGGCAACTTATCCTCCCACGTACTATTTCTGGGGAGAAGGTGATAAGACCGGATATGCGATTGCATTGGGGGCGCTTGATGTGATCAATACCCGCGCGCAGTTGTTAGCGACTGATGCGATGTTGCAAACGGCGCTGGATCCCTATGTTGCTGTCAGAGATGCCTACTTGCAAAACCGTGAAAATAAGGTTTGGGACGGCAATCCTCCGTTAGTGCTGATGCACGATGAATTTGAAGACGAAGATTATTAAGAACGGTAAAGGAGTCAAAGTATGTTGCGTCGAGTGTTTATGACATTGATCGGTTGCCTGACTCTGGCGACGGTTGCTTTGCCTTCCGTTGCAGCTCCTGCGGCGCAATCGCCGGATGAGTTTGTCTTGAAAGTATCGAACGAGATTTTGGATGCCATTAAGAAGGATCCGAAGTTGCAAAAAGGAGAAAAGCAGGCGGTTGAAGCGCTTGTTGATGAAAAGATGATGCCGGCGGTCGATTTTTTACGTATGACACGTATGGCTGTGGGGCCTAAGTGGCGTGAAGCGACACCTGCGCAGCGCGAACAACTCCAACATCTTTTCCGTGAAACACTGATTCAGGTTTATTCCGGTGCGCTTAGCATGGCTAAAGATCAAAAAGTCCGTATTCTTCCCCGTGGTCAGAATGATGGAACGGAAGCCATTGTGAGAACCGGCATGAGTTCTGTGTCAGATCCGGGCAAGCCTGAAGTGCAAATTGTGTACCGTCTCCGCAACATCAAAGATCAGGGTTGGAAGGTTATTGACGTCAATGTCGAAGGGGTTTGGCTTGTGAGTAATTACCGTAACCAGTACGGCAATATCGCCGCTCAGGAAGGTATCCCGGGCTTGATTCGTCGGATGCAGGAACGGGTCAATAACCCTGAGGCAGCCAAGAAATAGTATTTTGCGCTTTGACGGGCGATTTTCATTATGAAAATAAACCAAGAAACAGTGACATTTGAAGATATCGGGCGTTGGGAGGCTCAGGCAAATGAGTCTCTGGCTGCCGGCGATGCCGTCTTCGATTGCTCGGGAGTTAAAAGCGCTGACAGCGCGCTTTTGGCTTTGATTCTTAAATGGCTCAAAGAAGCTCAGGAAAAGAACCTTCAGCCGCAAATTATTAATTTGCCCGAGGGGATGTGGAGTTTGGCCAAACTTTATGGTGTCAGAAGCTTAATTCGTCCGTACTGTCACAAGACGCAGGAACAATGAGGGGTCTGACGAACTCTTGATCCCAATGCTTCCTTGAGTTTTGCAATAATGAAAAGACGACAAGCGTTCAGACCAAGTTCTGAAAAATTAGTGGATTATGGAAAAACTGAAAGTTACAGGCGGTTGTCGGCTCACGGGTGAAGTGAAAGCTTCCGGAGCCAAAAATGCTGCCCTACCTATTCTCGCAGCTTCTTTGCTGACGGCAGATGATCTCGTTTTAAATAATGTTCCGCATTTGTCTGATATTCGTACTATGGGCAAATTGCTGAGCGGGTTGGGTATGACCGTGGAGCGTCAGGCCGAATCTGAGACTGTCAGACTGAATGCGAAAAGCCTGACAACGCTGACCGCTCCTTACGATTTGGTTAAAACCATGAGAGCATCCATCGTGACATTGGGACCGATGCTTGCTCGTTTTGGAGAGGCGCGGGTTTCTTTGCCGGGAGGCTGCGCCATTGGTGCCAGACCGGTAGATCAACATATCAAGGGCTTGCAGGCCTTGGGCGCTGAAGTGGTGATTGATCACGGCTATGTTGTCGCCAAGGCCAAGCGTCTTAAGGGTGCTCATATTGTGACTGATATGGTCACGGTAACCGGCACTGAAAATCTTTTGATGGCGGCGACTCTCGCGGAAGGGACCACAGTTATTGAAAATGCCGCGCGAGAACCGGAAGTGGTTGATTTAGCGGATTGCCTTATTGCCATGGGAGCAAAGATACGCGGAGCGGGAACGCCTGTGATTGAAATTGAAGGGGTTTCTGAACTTCATGGCGCAACCCATTCTGTACTGCCCGATCGTATTGAAACAGGAAGTTTTCTCGTTGCGGCTTTGATGACACGCGGAGATGTGACGGTGACTCACGCCGCCCCCCATACGCTCGATATTGTGCTCGATAAGCTACGTGAGGCCGGAGCTCATGTTCAGACGGGCAACGATTGGATTCGTGTAAGCATTGATAAGCGTCCGCAGGCTGTCAGCGTGCGAACAGTGCCTCACCCCGGCTTCCCCACGGATATGCAGGCTCAATTTATGGCTTTGGATACAATCGCCGAGGGGACCGGTCGCATTACTGAAACCATTTTTGAAAATCGCTTTATGCACGTGCCGGAATTGCAACGTCTTGGAGCAAATATTACGGTAGACGGCCATACGGCGGTTGTAACCGGGGTATCGGAATTGTCCGGCGCCAATGTGATGGCAACTGACTTGAGAGCGTCCGCTTCGCTTGTCATCGCCGGACTTGTGGCCAAGGGTGAAACTATAGTCGATCGTATATACCATCTGGATCGTGGCTACGATCACATGGAAGTAAAATTGGCTACGTTGGGTGCGCAAATTGAGCGCATCGCCTGAACGGAAGTATTTTGAAAGGAAAAACACTATGCAAGACTGCATCTTTTGCAAAATTATCAAGGGAGAGATCCCTTGTAAAAAGGTCTATGAAGATGAGGATGTATTGGCGTTTCATGACATCAATCCTTCCGCGCCGATTCATTTCCTGCTGATACCGAAAAAGCATTTGGTTTCGCTGGCTGAAGCTCAGCCCGAAGATACGCCGCTTTTAGGTAAAATGCTTGCCTTAGTACCTCAGTTGGCCAAGGAACAAGGCTGTCAAAACGGTTTCCGAGTAATCATCAACACGGGGCGTGATGGCGGACAAGAAGTTGGCCACTTGCATATTCACGTAATGGGCGGCCCTCAACCGTGGCCACGTAGGAGTTAAAAATGGGAAGTTTTTCCGTCTGGCACTGGGTGATCGTTTTACTGATCGTTGTGTTGGTTTTCGGTACAAGCAAACTGAAGAACTTGGGTCGCGATTTAGGCAGCGGCATCAAGGGTTTCAAGGAAGGTCTGAAAGAAGGCCAGGGTGGCGAAGAACCGAAGAAAGTCGCCAATGAAGCGACGACCAATACCGTCGATGTGACGGCCAAAGAAAAAACTGAAGCAAAGAAGTAACGTTCGATAAAAGAGCATGGGCGGGGATCTGTTGATCCGTCGCCCGCTTTTTGTCTTTTATGTTTGATCTCGGTTTTACGGAAATTTTGGTTATTGGCGTTGTCGCGCTGGTTGTCTTAGGGCCGGAAAAAATGCCCGAAGTCGCCCGCGCTGCCGGACGCTTTTTTGCCAAAGCGCAAGGCTATATTTCTCAAGTAAAGGGCGAGTTCGAAAAAGAATCTCAGCTCTCGGAAATTAAGAAAATTCGTCAGGAAATTGCCTCCTCTGCGGCCGGTCTAAAACAGTCGGTCTCGGAGGTTCAGTCGAGCCTTACGAAACAAGCCGATGATCTCAATCATGCCGCCAATGAATTGGTGTCGGGGGAATCCGAAGCAAATACGGATCCGTATACGCAGTTCAATCAGGCGGAATCGACGCTTGCCGCTTCTCGTTCGGAATCTCCCAGCCCTTTCAGTTGGGAAAACGATCCGAGCAGTGTCGATACCTATCATTCTCAGTATGTGCCTCGGCGTTATAAACCGAGTCCGTCACTCGATGATGTAATCGCAGAGTTGGAAGAATTACGTCGGGAAATGGCTCTTCCACGTAAAACGTTGGGAGGGTATAACAAGCGCTACGCGCCCCGTGCCCGGGTCAATCGCCCCCGTATTTATCGATGAGTTCACCGATGGCAGAAAACAATAAGCTCACATACGAAAGTCCGGAGGATGCAGAGGTTGATCGTGAACAACCTCTGATGTCGCATCTTCTTGAGTTGCGAAGCCGTTTGGTGCGCGCGGCTGTCAGCGTCATTGTGGTGTTCCTGGCTTTATCGCCTTTTATGAAGCATATTTTTGACTTTTTGAGTCAGCCGTTGATGGCGGCTTTGCCTCAAGGTGTCAAGATGCTTTCCACGGGCGTTGTGGCTCCGTTTTTTGTTCCCCTGAAAGTGACGTTGTTTCTCGCTTTTTTGATTGCGTTGCCTTACGTGCTCTATCAAGTGTGGGCATTTGTGGCGCCTGGGCTTTATAAACGCGAAAAACGACTGATTTTCCCCATTCTCGCCTCAAGCCTTCTGATGTTTGCATTGGGGATGCTTTATTGCTACTTCATTGTATTTCGAATGGTCTTTATGTTCATCGCAGGCTTTAGTCCTGAGAGCGTGAACTTCGCGCCGGACATTGACGCCTACTTCAGTTTCGTCATTACGATGTTTGTGGCTTTCGGCATAACGTTTGAAGTTCCGATTGTTGTGATGGTCTTAAACCGTATGGGGGTGGCCACCTATGAACGTCTGGTGAAAATTCGTCCCTATGTCATTGTGGGGGCCTTTGTCATCGCAGCGATCGTAACACCGCCTGACGTGATGAGTCAGTGCTTGCTTGCCGTTCCGTTGGTTGTTCTATATCAGGTGGGGTTGTGGTGTGTGCGCTTGTTCGGTAAAAAAGAGTCTCAACCCGAACAAGAATCCTAAAATCCCCTCTCTTCATTGTTGAGGAGGCCGCCTATGCAAAGACAAAATCTGCTTCATTCTCTTAATGCCCTTTTGCACCCGGAGCTTTTCAAAGATTACGCTCCCAATGGCTTGCAGGTCGAAGGTAAAACTGAAATTACCCGAATTGTGAGCGCGGTGTCGGCTACACAAAATGTCATTGATGCCGCGGTGAAACTTCAGGCTGACGCGCTATTGGTGCATCACGGGTGGTTTTGGCGCGGCGAAAACCCAGCCGTTGTTGGGACAAAATACAAAAGACTTAAAACATTAATGCAGAGTGATATAAATTTGATTGCGTATCACTTGCCGTTAGACGCTCATGAAACGCTCGGCAATAACGCTCAAATGGGCACTTTGTTGCATGCCGATGAGATCACGCAAGGGGGCGAAGGCAATTTCATTTGGAGTGGAACTGTCTCCCCGATCAAAGTGAGTAAGCTGGCTGAGCATTTGGCTCGAGCCCTGTCCAGAGCTCCCTTGATTTTGGGAGATGATTGCATACAGGTTGAACGTTTGGCTTGGTGTTCGGGCTCTGCTGAGAATTTTTTTGAAGAAGCCATCGCAATGGGGGCGCAGGCATACATCAGCGGAGAAGCGACAGAACGCAACACTCATTTGGCTCGGGAAGCCGGCGTTCCGTTTCTTGTATGCGGTCATCATGCGACAGAGCGTCTGGGGATTCGCGCGTTAAGTCAATGGGTGCAGGAAAATCACGGTCTGGAATGTATTTTTGTTGACGATGATAATCCAATATAACTAGATGATTTGTAAGAGAAAATTCGTTATAAAATGGCGAATTTTCATTGAAACTTTTAAAATTGGTAAATGGTGCGTTGTTTGACCGTAGTGCTCAGAAATTTTTTCCGCGCCAAGGAGTAATTAGAAATGATTTTGTATTCCGGTACGACTTGTCCTTTTTCTCATCGTTGCCGTTTCCTGCTGTATGAAAAGGGAATGGATTTTGAGGTGCGCGATGTTGATGTAAACAATATTCCCGCCGATATTCTGACGATGAATCCGTACGGTGAGGTGCCGGTACTGGTTGAGCGTGAGTTTTTCCTCTACGAAGCCAATATCATTTGTGAATATTTAGATGAACGTTTTCCGCATCCGCAATTGATGCCGGCAGAACCGGTTTTGCGCGCACGTGTTCGTTTGTTCATGTTTAATTTTGAACGTGAGCTTTTCACGCACGTCAAAACACTTGAATCTCGTCAAGCTGACGAGGGCGCTAAAGAGGTCGCGCGAACCAATATTCGTGATCAATTAACGGCCATGGCTCCGATTTTTATGAAGAATAAATATATCTTCGGAGAGGAATTCACGATGCTTGATGTTGTGATGGCCCCGTTACTTTGGCGTTTGGGCATTTACGGTATTGAGTTGCCCAAATCGGCGGCTCCGTTGCATAAATACGCGGAAAGACTGTTCTCACGTCAATCTTTCATTGACTCCATGACTCCGTCTGAAAAGGTGATGCGCCGTTAAGCGCACAGGGGACCTCGCTTATGTCCAGACCGTCAATTAAATCGTATTTGGTTCAGGCCATATGGAATTGGTGCACGGATGTGGGGTTAACTCCGTACGTTCTTGTACGTGTCGATGATCGTTGTGTAGTGCCTCAGGAATTTGTCGAAGATGGACAAATTATTTTTGACATTTCTTCTGACGCAACCCATAACCTAACCTTTGACGATCATGAGATCAGTTTTGAGGCCCGTTTTGGAGAAAGGGCTTTGCGGTGTCGTGTCCCATATCGCAATATCGCCGGGATGTTCCCTCAGGAAGAACCGAATAAAGGGATGATGTTCAGTCCCAATAGTGACGAGGACGAAGAGCAAGAAAATAAACCGACTCCCCCCAAACCGGTTTTTTCTCGTGTAAAATAGCCGCTTCTCTGGTGATGCCCGTTTAGCTCAGTTGGTAGAGCAGCCGCCTTGTAAGCGGCAGGTCGTCTGTTCGAGTCAGTCAACGGGCACCATTTCGTAATCCGTGCGTGTTTAATACCGTGCGGATTTTCTTTTATGTGAAAAATAGTCATGCCTCAATTCTTAAAACAATCAAGGAAGCGTTTAGTGAAATACTGTGAATTGGAAAAAGAAAAGAGAAGCAAGGATGCTATTGGTGAGCTCGTGAACGTTTGGGAAGATTCTGTTAAGGCCACGCATTCATTTTTAAAGTTATCCGATATTGAATCGATTAAACAATACGTCCCACAGGCTTTAAAGGAAGTGCCACATTTGGTTGTGGCGATAGACGATGACGATAAGTTTGAGGGCTTTATTGGAATCGACGGACAAAAAATTGAGATGCTTTTTGTTTCCTCGAGCTGTCGGGGGCATGGAATTGGCAGGACGTTATTGTGCGAAGCGATTGATCGCTATCAAGTCAAAGAAGTCGTCGTGAATGAAGAGAACACATCGGCCAGGGGTTTTTATGAACACATGGGTTTTCAAGCGTATGCTCGCTCAGAAACTGATGAACAAGGCGGTCCATTTCCTATTTTGTTCATGAAAAAACTTTAATTTTGTAATCTTCTGGTTAAAAGAACGATTTTTGTCAAAGTCCTTCAGGGAATTCATGGATCGAGATTTTTATCACTAACGCATACACTTACGCCTGTAAGTAATTCATCTTATTTTCCCCTTAAATTTTTGTGACAAAGGCACCTCCGTTATGGAATGGTTCTATTCGCTCTTAACCGATACCAGCTCGATCGCGCATACCGCTCTGATTTATGCGGCCATTATCACACTTGGGTTGGCTGTGGGACGTATTAAAGTTAAGGGGATTTCCCTTGGTGTGATTGGCGTTTTGTTTGTAGGGCTTCTTTTTGCACATTTTGGGGCGAAGATTGATTCGGATGTTTTGGGATTTACGCGTGATTTCGGATTAGTTATTTTTATCTTTTTTGTAGGTCTCCAAGTGGGGCCCTCATTTTTCTCATCTTTCAAAAGCGTCGGTCTTTTTTTAAACGGTTTAATGCTTTTTACGGTTTTGACCGGAATCGCGTTGACCATTATTTTGTTTTTCATATTTAGCGATCAAATTTCGTTGGCTCAAATTTTGGGTGTGCACTATGGATCAATTACTTGCACACCGGGTTTGGGTGCGACAAAAGAGGCATTGGCGGACATGGGATATCATGGAGAAGACATTGCCATCGCTTATGCATGCGCCTATCCTCTGGGATTGGTGACGATCATTGGCATCGCCATTTTCTTAAGAGTTTTGTTCCGGGTTAACTTGGAGGAAGAAGACCGTCATTGGGAAAACGAAGAAAAAGAGATTAATCAGGCTCCGGTTGTTTTCCACATTTACATTACTAACCATATGCTTGACGGTTTGACGATTCGTGAGTGCCGTCGGCGTATACCCAGACCGTTTATTTGTTCTCGGCTTTTGCATAAGGGTGAAATTACCAGTCCTTTTGCCGATACTGTTTTGCATTACGGTGACACCATTCGGGTGGTGGCTACCCCTGATCAGAAAATGGATATTGTGGCGGCTTTTGGGCAAGAGGATGATCGAATTGATTTGGCAACAGAACACTCGCCGATTGAACGTCAACGAGTCATCATCACCCGCAATGAAATGAATGGTCGAACCGTAGGGGATTTGGAATTAAGCAATACAGATGGAGTGCATATCACGCGTGTTTGGCGTGCCGGTATGGAATTATTTCCCTATGACAAGATGCATCTGCAGGTCGGTGATATTTTGCAGTGCGTGGGTCCTATCAATGCGATTAAGCGCTTGGCCGGTATTGTCGGAAACCGCCCCAAGGTGTTAGAACAACCGAACTTGGCCGCGATTTTCCTCGGCATTACAGCAGGCATTTTTGTGGGTTCTATTCCGCTTATGGTCCCAGGGATGCCGACGCCGCTTAAATTGGGTTTGGCAGGCGGTCCGTTAATTATTTCCATTTTGTTGGGGCGTTTCGGCGCATCGCTTCATTTGGCAACTTATACGACCAATGCGGCAAATTTGGCGGTCAGAGAAATTGGAATTTCGCTTTTCTTGGCAAGCGTGGGGTTGACTGCCGGTGGCACTTTTGTTGATAGCCTTGTTTCAGGCAATGGTCTCTTGTATGTTGGAATTGGTTTCGTCATTACGTTTGTGCCGCAAATTTTGACCGGATTGATTTCCCGGATCTTCCTGAAAATGAACTACCACACCATATTAGGTTTGCTGATTGGTGCATGTACCAACTCACCTATTTTGGCGTATGCAGCATCATTATCCGATAAGAGTGCAACCGCAGTAGCCTACTCGACGGTTTACCCGTTGGCGATGTTTCTGCGCGTGATAACGGGGCAAATTATCTTAGTGGTGATGTGGTCTTACATGACACTGGGTTAACGATGCTAGGTCAAAGTGTGCAAACGTTCGTAGATTGGCTGACCGGAGCTTACAGAAACGGATTTTATGCAGATTTTAAGAGTTGCAGTACCCGCAAAGAGTGGATTGGTTTCGTACTTTTTCAGATTTTGGTTTATATCGCCATCACATTGTTTGGCGTACTGACGGTAATCGCTTCAGATAGACCCAACGAAGTTGTCACATGGCCAATTTATGTGGTGACTGCTATGGTAATGGTTTTTTGGCTTTTTTCGTTTGTCCCAAGTTTGGCCATTACGGTCAGACGCCTCCATGATATAGGTCTTAGTGGTTGGTGGAGTCTGATCTTCTTTATCCCGCCTTTTATTTCCGGTATAGAGTCTTTTGCGTTCTTTCAATACTTTTTTGTTGTCCTCGGGATTTTTATGATGTTGATGCCATCAAAAGTTGAGGGGAATCAATACCGAAATCAATAAGATAACTTTTGGGAAATAATGATTTAAGGGCATCTAACGAGTTATGATACAAGGAAAAAAGAGGTACCCTATGCGATTTTCGGTTGTTTATTTCAGTGCGGCCGGTCATACGCTTAAAGTAATCCGTCATGTGGCTGAGCAAATGGGCGGCATGGATCGCGCAGTGGATTTGTCAGATCCCTTTCTTAAAGAAATCCAGTTTTCGAAGGATGAGCCCGTTATTGTCGCTTGTCCTGTCTATGGTGGGCGTATTCCGGGGTTGGTGGTGCAGAGATTGCAAAAGATCTCATTTGATTCAACTCGTGTCGTAACGCTTGTGACCTATGGCAACCGAGCATATGAGGATGCTCTGTTGGAACTCAATGACACAGTCCTGGCCCGAGGAGCAATTCCTATTGCCAGTGCGGCAGTCGTGGCGCAACACTCCATGGTTCCTACAGTTGCGGCTAATCGACCGACTGAAACGGACTATCAAAATCTTTCGGTCTTCGCGCGTTTTGCATTGCAAAAATTTGACGATGTGCATCCTGTTCCTGTCAAGGTGCCGGGGAATCGTCCATACAGGCAGTGGAGCAAAATGCCGGTTACTCCGGTTGTAAGCAATCAATGTGTCCGTTGTGGAATGTGTATTCAGCAATGTCCGACAATGGCTATTTGGATTACAGATCCGAAAAAAACGGATCCTTCCAAATGCATTCTTTGTATGCGCTGCGTCGCTCTTTGTCCACAAGGCGCGAGAAGCTTGCCGGCAGGGGCTCAAGAGGCTATTGAAAAAAAACTCGCTTCCGTGGCCAAACAGACACGCGAAAACGAGTTTTTCTTCTAAAGTTTAGGCTTTCTCGCCGTTTTCAATGGCTTCGATTAACGTCGGCAATTCCTTCATGGAATCGATGACAAAGTCGGCACCATTGGCAAAGAATGTTTCCCGGGCTTTCTTGCGAAGAGAAAAACGATCCATGTCGGATAGTTTTTCCCAAGAAGCTTTGTCAAGTCCGATAATGGAACTTCCTTCAGTCACACCAACAGCGACAAGACCGGCGTTTTTTCCTTCGCGCATATCCGAAACGGTGTCGCCCACTTTAATAATGCGGCGGACATCCTGCAGACCTAAGCGACGCATATTTTCAAAGATCATGTATGGCCAGGGGCGGCCAAAGCTGTTCGTATCGTCTGCAGTAACCAGTGCGTCAGGGCTATAGCCGGCTTTGGCGGCTTCTCGAGTCACCACTTCCATCATGGAGGCGGTAAAGCCGGTCGTTGAACCGATTTTTATGTCCTTCCCACGTAATGCAGCAACGGTTTCCAATACAAAGGGCTTAATGTCGCAATGTTGCGGAAGAACAGCCATCAAGGCTGGTTCAAAATCCGCGTAAATGGTGTCGACATCATCGGAATTCGGTGCTCTGTTGTAATGATCCCGCCAAGCTTTTTCAATACGAGGCATCCGAAGCATCGTACGAATATGATCACGTTTTAAAAGCCCCATCGGTGCACGGGTTTCTTCATCGGTGACGTCAACGCCTGCGCGCCGAAAAGCTTCCATAAAGGCGCTCACCGGGCTGGTGGAGCCGAAATCCACCGTGGTGCCGGCCCAGTCAAAAATAACGGCATCAATCTTAGGCATGGTTAACCTCGTTTAAATAATCTTGAAAGAGCTGCAACACGCGCTTGACATCGTTTTCGTAGATTTCACCGATGTTGCCCAAACGGAAAGTATCGCGTTCGGTTAATTTTCCCGGATAGATGACATAGCCGTGAGACTTCAGATAGTCGTACATGCCGGCGAAAGTGAAGTTGGCGTTTTCCGGGTAGAAGAACGTTGTGATAATCGGACCTTGATGAGCCGGGGTGATGTAGGCTTCAAAGCCTAAAGCTTTCATACCGTCTCTGAGCATTTGGTTGCACTTTGCATAACGTGTGTTACGAGCGGCAATACCCCCTTCTTGACGTAATTCGCTGATTGCGCGGTGAAAAGCAGCAACCACATGAGTGGGGGAGGTAAAGCGCCATTTGCCGCCGTCTTTTTCCATGACACGCCATTGGTCGTAGAGGTCTAAAGAAAGCGAGCGAGCATTGCCTTGACTGGCTCGCAACTTTTCAGTTCGAGCGATGATAAAAGAGAAGCCGGGAACCCCTTGGATACATTTATTGGCTGAGGAGACAAGGAAATCAATTCCGATCTCCGGAACATTGATATCCACGCCGCCGAATGAACTCATGGCGTCAACAATAAATGTTTTTCCTGCGGCTTTCACCACGCTTCCCACTGCGGCAATGTCATTGAGAATGCCGGTGGTGGTTTCACTGTGCACCATGGCGACAATAGTTACATCAGGATTGGCGGCTAAGAATTGCTCTACCTTTTTTGCATCCGGAATGCTGTCCCAAGCGAAGTCCAATCGCTTAAAGCTGATGTGCTGATAGGTGAGTATCTGGCACATGCGTTCGGTGTAAGCGCCATTGACAAGAACTAGTACACAATCATTTGCCCCGGGAATGGAAGACAGAACAGATTCCACACCGAAAGTTCCGCTGCCTTGCATTAAGACGGTTGTGTATTCCGTTGGATCGGCATGGGCCAGCTCAAGCAACGAAGCGCGGACTTCTTGGGTCATATCTTTGTAATCTTTATCCCAAGTACAACGGTCATTAAGCATCTCCGAACGTACGGAAAGCGAAGTGGTCAAAGGACCCGGAGTCAATAATTTATAGCTATTAGGATCTTGCATGGTCATTTTTATATCTATTGAAAATTTTGCGGGGCGACCGTCCATCGCCCCGTGGTTTGAAAAATGGAAATCAATTATTTGTTTTGGCCTTTAACCAATTTTTGGTGAGCCTGCAGCAATTCAACCGTCAAAGGTTCTTTATAGAGTTTCGGATTGGCAGGCTTGTTTTCTGCAGAAACAGTCTCACCCTTGTAGAGTGCCACCGGATAGTACTTCAGAAGTTCTGTACGACCGTGTTTGATGATGGTTTCTGCCATCTTTTGTGCGTTAGGATTGGTTTTGTCACCCTTATCGACGACAGCCACGGCTTCCTGGAGCTGGAAGTTGCCCTCTACAGGATCGATGTAATCAATCGGCAAACCTTTGGCTTTATCAGCAACGGCCTGATGACGAAGACCGAATCCGACAGCGACTTCACCGGCGCGCAACTTTTTAAGAGGAGCCGAACCGGATTTTTCCAAGTGGGCGCCGGCGTTCTTTTCAATGGTGGCAATTGTCTTTGCGCCTTGTTCTTCGCCTTCAGCAGTCAACACGGCCTGAGTCATCAGCCAGGAGGTGGAGGACCCCATAATATCAGGCACAGAAATATGTCCCGCGTACTCCGGTTTAGCTAAATCAGCGATGGCTTTTGGAGTGGCGAGACCGGAAGATTTCAAGACCTCGGTATTGATAAACAGAGCACCCGTGTTGCCCAAAATTGGAGCGTAATAAGATGGGGTCGGGTTTAGCGTATCAACCTTGAATTTCAGGTCTTGGAACATCTTGTTTTGCTTCTGGAAGCTGTCCAGGTAATAGGTGCTGATGGTGATCAGGTCTGCTTCAATATTTTTGCCTTCGGCGGCAATCTTGCCACCCAGTTCGGATGTCCCGAATGATTGCATCAGATAGGCACCTTTAAAACCGTTGTTATCAAGCGCATTTTTCATCGCTTGTTGAGCTTCTTCGTCCGCATTGGTGTAAATCACCACCTGCTTGGCCGGCTCTGAAGTAGCGGCAGTCTTTTGGGATTCGCTGGAGCCGTTGTCGCTGCAGGCTGATAAACCTAAAACGGCAGCTGTCAAAACCGAGAGCGAAAGAGCAGAAATGCGTTTCATACAGTTAACTCCTTGATACTAGATCGAGTGGCTCGCTTTTCGAGCCGTCAGTGATTGCAAAAAATGGTTTAATTTGGCCAATAAACCTTGACCTTGGTTGTTTTGAACGTAGTTGCTAAGAGCATCGAAAATCAATTTGGCAGCTACATTGGTCATGAAAACAAGAAGTGATAAAACAAAGATTTCTTCAAATTTTTCAAAGTATTGAAGTTCTTTAATCTTTGTTGTCAAAAGCATGGTTCTGGCACCGGTGAGGAAGACCACAGCGCTGATTGTTACCATGGCGCTGACAAAGAAGTACTGGAACATTTGCAAAAGCGTAGGTAACGAATTAGGAACGATCACTCGTGAGATGGTCTTTATCCAACTGTCCCCCATAAGCGCACCAGTTGTTTCCCAGCCTGCGTTCATCTTTGAGAGTGCGGAGGTTGCCATCATGTAGGGGGTCGTGAAGAAGTGCACTAAGTTGGCAAGAACCAGGATGGTGAATGTATTAGCTAGGGCAGTGCCGCTCATCGCAAAGAGGAATCCAATACCGAGTACCATGCCGGGGACGGTATTGGTGATCATGGCAAAAGAGTCCATGGTTGTTTGACACCAGGCAGGCAACTGTGAGCGGGCTTTAACCAGAGCCGCTGCATAGCAAAATAGGGTTCCGATGGCTGCAGAAACCAAGGCTACGCCGATGGAGTGTTCATACACTTGCCAGATAGAGCTGTCGCTGATAATGCGCGTGATGACATCGAGTGTGAAGTATGGTTGATAAGGCCATTGTTTGACAAAAGGCACCACAAACATGACCACGAAAACAGACAAAAGTGCAAGCGAGATCAGCAGATAGTACAAAAGATATAACGTGTCTCTGACAGGATTGACAGAGATTTCAGCTTTTGAAATCTTGTTGTAGCGGAAATTAAAGCGATCAACCCAACGCAGCATGAGAACTGAGGCCACTGAGGGAACAAGCATCGCCATGGCAATAACGGCCCCTTCACCAAAGTTGGGGATAGCTCCCATCATTGTGGTGTAAAGCTGAGTTGCAATAACCTCATATTCACCGGCGATAGATACCGGAATGCCGAAGTCGGTAAACGAGAGGAAAAAACTCAAAATAAAGGCTGATAAAAGTGAGCCTACAACAGGGCGAACCGCCGTCATGTAAAAGGTTTGTAAGGGGGAGTCGCCCATGAGTTTGGAGACCGTGATGAAATTGCGATCCACGTAAAAAAAGGCGTTGTAGAGGATTAGAAACGCGGGCGGTAAGGTATAAATGACATCTGCGATCAGCAAGCCCCAAAATCCGTAGATAGAAAACGGTGGCGGAGCGATTAGTTGACTGACTAAACCGAGACGTCCGAAGGAGTAAATAACGGCAAAACCATAGGTTATGGAAGGCAGAAAAAGTGGCAGCAAGACGATGATCTGGATGAGCTTCTTGATGCCAGGTTGAATGCGAGAGAAATGCAGACCATAGGCGCTGAAAAAAGCCATTACAGTCGCTATGGCGGCAGAAATTCCGGAAACGGTAAAGCTGTTGCCGAGTGCCGTCCAGAAATTACTTTGACTCAACAGGGAGGCATAGTTATCCCAACCAAGACCACCATCTTTGGTGAGGACGGACTGGAAAAGCACGCAACCCAAAGGGTAGAGCAAGATGGCCGCTAAAGTGAGCGTAATAAGGATATAAAGAACTTTGAGTTCTTTTTGATCCCTACCGAACAATCTCGTCAACATTGAATGGCCCCTCCTTTTTAAGCGACGGCTTGACCGAAGTCCTGAAAGGGCTGCGGTTTAGCAATGCGAGAAGAGGCCGGTGTTGTTTGAGGCAAACTTTCACTAAAAAGCTTCAGAATGTTGGTGCGCTTGATGTTGAGCTGCGACAAAATAAATTGGCGGATGAAGTCGTTGGCCGGATTGCTGATGATGGTTTGGGGATCAGCAAATTGAGCGATTTTTCCTTCATTGATAATCAACACGCGGTCCGATAATGTCAATGCTTCTTCCGGATCATGGGTCACAATTAATGTGGTCAATTTGTATTGACGAGCAACGGTGCGGATGCGCTCTTTGATGGATTCTTTGATGATGCCGTCTAAGGCCGAGAGCGGTTCATCGAGTAATAAAAGGCGAGGTTTCAATACCAAAGTTCTCGCAATGGCTACCCGTTGTTTTTGACCGCCAGAGAGTTCGTCAATGCGCTGCTCAAGGTGTTTTCTCAGTCCCAGAAGATCGATTAATTCTTCGACCTCTTTGGGTGTTGAGGCATTGGGATTGTTGCGCAGGCCGTAGAGAATATTTTCACGGGCATTTAAATTTGGGAAAAGCGCAAAATCTTGAAAAACGATATTAAATCCACGCTTTTTCATCGAAACATGGCTTAAATCCTCCCCATCGAGAATCAGTTGACCGTCGGTTAAATCAGTTAGCCCCAGTATCAAATTCAAAAGAGTCGTTTTCCCGCAGCCGGAAGGTCCCAAAATGGAAACGATTTCTCCTTTGTTAATGCTCAGAGAAATATCGGTCAGAATTTGACGGTCACCAAAACGTTTCGAAATGTGGCGCAGTTCGAGCATGAAAATTGAACTCCTATCAATAATAGGTGAAATTATTGAAGGCGCTTGTGAAGGAAATTCGACATTTCGGTGAAGATTTTGTGAAGGCAGCGGAGATTTAAATTTAAATGACAAAGGAAAAATTTATTTAAGACAAATGGTTAGCAAAACTTTTTCGAAGTCAAGGCGTCATATTGTTGTCATTTTTTAACAATACGGTGAGCTCATTGGAACTTATTGATAAGGAGCAGAAGGGAGAAGGTCAAAGAAAAAATCGGTCCGAAGACCGATTTCATAGCGGAAGCTTTAAGGCGTTATTTTTCGTCAATTTCGGCGATTGCTTCTATTTCAACTAAGCAACCGAAATGAAGTTCTGTTGTCGAGACGACAACACGTCCGGGTTTATGATCACCGAAATACTCAGCATAAACTTCGTTGATTGGTCCCCAATATTCAACACTTGGCGTGTAGACACGACAGAAAACCACTTGATCACGGCGCACGCCGGCTTCCTTTAAAACTCGATCTACATTGTTGAGTGCCAAACGCGTGTGATCTTTGATATCGCCCTTGCAAACTTCACGGGTGTCAGGATCAATGGATAGTTGTCCGGAGACATAAAGCATGCCTTTTGATATGACACCGGCACTGTAATGACCTTTATTTTCACCTTTGAATGGAGGACAGACCAATTTCATAAAATTTCTCCACAGACAAAACAACCCTTCCGATTTTAGACCAATTAGTTTTAAAAATTGCGATTCAATGCAGGTGTAACCACTCTGTGATTAAGCACAAGCCCCTAAAGAGCGAAAAAACTGTGAAGCAATCCAAATTTTCCGTGCTTAATATTGTGAAATAGAGACAAAGGAGTTCTTATGTATACAGCCCAAGAAATCCAATCTTATTTGCACGCCCAGGTCGATGAGTTAACGGCTATTCGGCATCATTTACATCAGCACCCTGAAATTGGCCTTCAGCTGACGGAGACCGCAGCCTTTATTGAAAGAGAATTGTTGTCTTACGGAGTCGATGAAATTCATAAAGGGTTCGGATCCAGTGCGCTGGTCGCGGTAATTCATGGAAAAACGAAGGGACGCGATTGGATTGGTTTGCGAGCGGATATGGATGCTTTGCCTCTGGTCGAACAAAGCGGAGTTCAATATTCATCTGTTAACCCGAAGAGAGCGCATTCCTGCGGTCATGATGGACATATGACAGTGGCGTTAGGGGCTTGTCGTTTTTTGGCTTCTCACAGAGATTTTGAAGGAACTGTGGTGGTTATTTTTCAACCCGGAGAAGAAGGTTATGCGGGAGCCCGATTAATGGTGGAAAACGGATTATTTGAAAAATTTCCAATTAAAGAGGTTTACGCAACTCATTGTGAACCGACATTAGATGTTGGACAAATCGGCATTGATCCCGGATACATCATGGCGGCCGCAGATATTTTCACAATTGATGTTACGGGACGAGGCGGTCATGGTGCAAGACCACAAAGTGCGGTCGATAGCGTATTAGTGGCTTCCCAGATTGTGGTGAGCGCTCAATCCATTGTCAGCAGAAACGTCAATCCTCTTAAGGGAGCCGTAGTGAGTTTCGGTGCCATTTTATCCGGCGATGAAAACGGATCCAGTGTTTTGCCTCAGACAGCCAAAATGGTAGGAACCTGCAGAAGTTTTGAACCGGAAGTTCAGAACCGCGTGCAGCAGCGTTTATGTGAAATTGCCCAAGGTGTTGCTCAGGCTTATGGCGCGCAAGCACAATGCCGTTACACACGTCTGTATCCGGCACTGTTGAACCATGAAGTTCAAGCGCTAGCAGTCAAAAAACTGGTTCATGATTGGTTGGGGGAGGCTGGACTGAAACCCGCTCCACAACAGATGACGGCCGAAGACTTTGCCTTCATGACCCAGGCATGTCCGGGATGTCTTTTCCGGTTAGGCATCAGGGACTGTGAGCACTCAGCCAACCTGCATGAATGTGAATTTGATTTCAACGATAAAGCGATCGTTTACGGTTCAACATTGATGGCTCTTATCGCTGTTAACCGTTTGAAAGTCATTAATGCTTGATTGTGAGATATTGTTCAACAACTCGAGCGAAAATACTGGCACCAATTGGCAGTAGCGCATCATTGAAATCATAAGAAGGGTTATGCAAAGCGCAGGGACCGGGGCCGTGCCCACTTTCTCTGTGTTGCCCGTCACCGTTTCCAATGAAGAAAAGCGCTCCGGCGCAATGTTTTAAGTAGGCTCCGAAATCCTCAGATGGCATAACAGGCTCCTGCGTCACAATCTCACTGTTTCCTAGGAGCTCTGTCGCAGCGCTTTGTATTCGACTCACGCACTCCGTGGAGTTTATGACAGGAGGGACCTGCCGAATAAAATTGGTCTCCGCCGTGGCTCCAAAGGCTGTGGCAATTTGTGTGGCAATTTTTTGCATGTTGTCCGCAATAAGTGTTGTCACGTCTTCAGAGAAAGTTCTTACCGTACCCTCTATCTGGGCGGTATCTGCAATCACGTTGTAAGTTTCCCCCACGGCTAATTTACAAATGGATAAGACAGCCGGATCAATGGGGCGTTTAATACGAGTGATGATTCCCTGAAGACTGTTGGCTACCTGGATGGCGATGAAAAGCGGATCAATTCCGTTATTGGGCATGGCACCGTGAGCTCCGCGTCCTTTAATGAGAATTTTGAACGCATTGCAACTAGCCATAATTGTTTGGTAGTTGATGCCGATTTTCCCTTCGGGAATTTCCGGCCAGTTGTGACATGCAACCATGAAATCGGTTGGAAACTTTTCAAAAAGACCGTCATTAATCATGTCAGACGCGCCGCCGTCTTGTTCTTCGCAAGGTTGAAAAATGAATTGCACCGTTCCATTGAAGTGCTTGGTTTCAGATAAGTACCGAGCGGCTAAAAGCGCCATTGTCATATGACCATCGTGACCGCAAGCATGCATGATGCCTTTGTTAGCAGAGGCGTGAGGGAATGTGTTGAGCTCTGTGATGGGCAAGGCGTCCATTTCTGCGCGAATTGATAGGCATTTTGGGGAATCGCCGTTTTTTAAAAGACCAACGATACCGGTGCCTCCAATACCTGTGTGCACCTCATAGCCCCATTGTGTTAAATGCAGGGCAATTTTGCGTGAAGTCTCAAATTCTTGATGACCGAGTTCCGGATGTTTGTGAAAATCCCTTCGAATGAACGTAAATTCTTGACTCAGTTCACTTATGTGTTTAATGAGATTCATGATAATTATTTGTAAATAAGCACAAAATAAGCCTCAAATTGAAATTTTGAGGCCTTTTGTGAAAACTACTTTTGAGTGACTTCAGGTTTTTTGCCCAACCACTTTTCGTAGATCTTGTCATACTCACCGTTTTCTTTGATGATTTTCAGCCCTTTATTGAGCTTATCAAGGAGCGCCTTATTGCTTTTGGCAACCGCAAAACCGTTTTGTTTGGGGTTGTAGACATGAGGCACCATCATGATATCTTTGTCATCATGTTTGGTTAGATAGTAAAGGGTGACCGTTTTATCAACCATAACCGAGTCACACCCGTTCATCTTTAATTCCATGAATGCCTCGCCGATTTGATCAAAGTTGGCTACGGTAGCGTTCTTGACAGTAGAGGCCAAAATAGACCCTGTTGACCCAATTTGGGCGCAGATGCGTTTACCTTCCATGTCTTTCAACGTCTTAAATTTATCGGCATTTTTCTTTTGAATAACCATCACCAGACCGACATCGTAGTAAGGATCTGTGAAAAGAACCTGCTTTTGCCGTTCCGGTGTGATGGTGATGGCTGCAGCTCCTACATCAACCATATTGCTTTGAAGGGCAGGAATCAGACCGGCAAATTGCATATTTTGGATTTTGGCTTCATCCCCAACAGCCTTAGCAATGGCCGTGATGAGATCAATATCGAAGCCAACAATTTCATTGGTTTTCGGGTCTTTGAATTCAAAAGGGGCAAGGCCGGCATCCGTTCCGACAAGCAATGTATCCGCCATGGCACCGGAGGTGGCAACCATGGAGCCTAAAAGAGCACTTAAAAGAATTTTTTTCATATTGATCCCTGCAGATAAAAGATAATTTCTTGTCAGTTTATGCAGGCAACATACCATCGACAAGGTACTAACAGACTGAAAATTAAAAGGAAGTTCTCGTTAATGGACGATTATTGCGCACAAATGGTCGGCAAAATATAAAATTTATAGAAATCAATGAGATAAGCAATTATTCTGTTGAACCGGATGGTGATGAAATACGATTTATTCTCTAGTGATTTTGAATTACCAATGAGTAAAACTCATTAGAACCCCAGGGGACTTTTGACAATGGTGTGGAGATCATTGCAAAAAAGTTTTAATAAAAGAATTCTTTGAAAAACAATTAATTAGAAAAGATATCTTGAAATTGTCGAAAAAAACTTTTCTCTGTCGACAAAAAAATATATTGATTCTTATCAAGAAAAAAGGCTTTCTTGCAAAAAGTTGAAAGCCTTTTTAGGTGATTGATGTGTTCGAAATTATGACTTTTCAGCACTTTCCCATGCTTCAACGAAAAAGTTGACAACGCTGTCAAGACCTCCGTAGTTAATGCGGTACGGAGCGCTTTCTGCCACGACAGGCTTACCATGGTAAGCAAAACCGAGTCCTGCGGTTTTGATCATTTCCAGATCGTTTGCGCCGTCTCCGCCGGCTATTGCTTGTGAATGGTGTAGTCCATGCAACATGCAAAGGATGTCCAAAGCCCGACGTTTCCCATCGGCATCCAAGATTTCGCCACCGCCAGGGCCCGTCACTTCACCAGTCAATTGGTCGCTTTCAACAACCAGTCGGTTACAAAGGTAGCCATCCATGCCGAGCATGTCACATACATGTTTGGCAATAACATCAAAACCACCTGAAATGATGTAGGTCTTTAAGCCGTAAGTTTTGCAGAAGTCTATGAGCTCTCTGGCGCCTGGCATCAATTTGGCATGTGTGGCTGTGATGTCCACAAAATGAGCGGGCGCTCCTTTGAAAAGGACGGCTCGTTCGCGAAGATATTCCGCAAATGGCATGTGACCACGCATGGCGATTTCCGTCATGCGTGCGACTTCTTCTCCAACTCCACATTGCCATGCTATATCGTCAATACACTCGAGTTCAATGAGCGTGCTGTCCATGTCGAGTGTGATAATGCCGAAATTTCGGATACTGAAATTCGAGGGTAAACAATTTATGTCCAATTCCGATTGACTCGCTTTGAGTATTAATTCTTGAGCAAGTACATCGTTCACGTTGTTGAGACGAACAGCATTCGGTTTTATCCAAAAATTTTTACTCTTCAATGCGCTGGCAAAACTCTCTGCTCCCGTTCCTTGAATAACAATATCCATAACACTTTGCTCCGGTTAAATCCTGTATTGATTCTACAGTTCGAAGGAGACATGTCTCGAGGCGTGTCTTCGGTCCTCGACTTTTTGATACAGGAAATTGAAAATGTTTAAAGGTATATTTTGAGAAAATAATATTTCGATTTTGCAACGAAATAATGACAAGTTAATGACAGTTGGAATATGTTGGAGATAAATAAGCGGCTGTTACACGATCGTTGTTTCCTAAATCTTTGATTGTTTGAATTTTTTCCCAACAACCTTTTTTTTCAAATATTGCGCGAACAGCTTCGCCTTGATCCCAGCCGTGTTCAAAGGCCAGTAGGCCATTGGAGGTTAGAAAATAGGGAGCTTGAGAGATAATGTGTTCAATATGGGTCAGGCCGTTAAAGCCATCCGTTAAAGCGCCGATCGGTTCGTAAGTCAGGTTCTTCAGATGTTCGTCATCCTGGTGGATATAGGGAGGATTACTGACAATGATGTCAAACATTTTTCCCGTTGGAATTGCATCAAACCAACTGCCTAAATAAAAATTAACACTGGCCTTTAATTGATGAGCATTTTGACGTGCGACATTTAAAGCGCGTTCACAGACATCAGTCGCACTGACTTTGAAATTGTTTTTTTCCAAAGCAAGCGTCACGGCAATGCATCCTGAACCGGTTCCGAGATCTAGTAGACTAGCGGAATGCTCAGGTGCACAGCTATTAAGGATAAATTCCACAAGTGTTTCAGTGTCTGGGCGTGGAATGAGTACGTCCGGGGTGACTTTAAAGGGGCGTCCGAAAAACTCCTGGCTGCCGCAAATATAAGGGATCGGCATTCCTTCGGAGCGTTGCTGAACACCATTTTTATATTTTTCCCAAACCGATGGTGGCAGTTCGTCACGGTCGTGAGTGATAAGGTACGTTCTGCCGACTCCTAAACAGTGAGCCAGTAAAAGTTTGGCCTCAAAGCGATCAATTCGCTTTGAGGCAAAGATGATGGACTCCTGGATTGTCGGCATGGTTTTTATTCGCCTAAATTGGCTAATTGTTCAATCTGGTGTTCGGTTGTGAGCGCCGTGATAATTTCTTCCAGATCTCCATCCATAATGAAGTCAAGTTTGTACAGTGTTAGGTTAATGCGATGGTCAGTTACCCGTCCTTGAGGATAGTTATAGGTGCGGATACGTTCACTACGGTCACCGGAACCCACAAGACTTTTGCGTGTGCTTGCTTCCTGAGCTTGTTGCTTGGCGATTTCGTTGGCCGTGATGCGTGAAATTAAAACACTCATCGCACGAGCTTTATTTTCATGCTGACTGCGCTCATCCTGGCACTCCACAACGGTTCCCGTGGGAATGTGTGTGATACGGACAGCTGAATTGGTTTTCTGCACATGTTGCCCGCCCGCTCCGGAAGCACGGTAGACGTCAATACGCAGGTCAGCAGGATTGATTTCCACTTCACCGATTTCATCTAATTCGGGTAAAACGGCGACTGTGCAGGCAGACGTATGAACGCGCCCTTGGCTTTCTGTTTCCGGTACGCGCTGAACACGGTGGCCACCGCTTTCAAATTTCAGTTTGGAGTATGCCCCTTCGCCGATAACACGGACAATGACTTCTTTGTACCCACCTAAATCACTTTCGGAAGCAGACACAATTTCTGTCTTCCAGCCTTGCCGTTCGGCGTACCGGGTGTACATACGCAAAAGATCGCCGGCAAAAAGCGCGGATTCATCTCCGCCCGTTCCGGCGCGAATTTCAAGGTAGATGTTTTTGCTGTCGTTGGGATCTCGCGGCAACAGCATGATCTGAAGATCTTTTTCAAGCGCTTCCAGGTGTTCTTTGCCGTTGTCAATCTCTTCTTGAGCAAAGTCGGCAGATTCCGGATCTTCAAGCATTTCCCGAGCGGCTTCAATATCTGCTTCGGTTGATTCGTATTCCTTGAGTTTCATCACGACCGGCTCAATTTCAGCGCGTTCTCGAGATAGATCCCTAAAACGATTCATGTCGTTGGTGACATCGGGAGAAGCCAACATGGCATCAATTTCTTCCAAACGTCTGGCAATTTGTTTTAATTTACTGCGCATTGACTCTTTCACGGGGAGTCTCCTAATGTAATTCAGTTCAGAGAAAAACGACGGACCGATGGCAATATTAAGCAAGCTCGGTCCAGAGGGCAAAGAAATTCCCGACGCTAACGTTTGCGTTCGAGGTAGAACCGTTTAAAGCAGGTCTCAAGATGCTGACGCTCTGTCAGTGTCAGGTGTTCGGTATCCTTCAGCAAGGCAAGGTTGTCATGGATGAGCTTGCGGGTAATATCGTGCGCCATGCGCTTTAGAGCCTCATCCACATTGCCGCTGTTTTTGATGCTGCGTTTAGCTCGTTCGATACTGCTGGCAGACAGATCTGCAGCGCGCTCAATCATCATTTCAATGGTGGGGACGGAGTTTCGCCACTGCAACCAATCGGAGAAATCCGCAACACGTTTTTTGATAATTTGACGACTTTCATCAACAGCGGCCAAACGTTCCGCTTTCCCGCTTTGCACTACTTTGCCTAAGTCATCGACCGTATAAACATAAACGTCGTCAAGGCGGCTAACTTCCTCTTCAACGTCGCGAGGAACAGCAAGGTCAACAATAAAAATCGGTTTATGGTGACGCTCGCGGATCGCTCTTTCAATCATTCCTAAGCCGATAATGGGCAGGGAACTGGCTGTGCAGGAAACGATAATGTCAAAATTTGCAATCTTCTGCGGCAAGTCGGCCAGCTTCATGCTTTTGGCATTAAAACGAGCCGCGAGAGCCTCTCCGCGATCAATCGAGCGGTTGGCAATTGTCATGGATTGTGGCTCTTGGCCGTTGAAGTGTGCGGCGCAAAGTTCAATCATTTCGCCAGCGCCGACAAAGAGCACGTTTAAATCGTGCAATTCACCGAAAAGACGATTGGCAAGACGAACGGCAGCAGCGGACATAGAAACGGTGTGTGCGCCGATTTCTGTGGCAGTACGAACTTCTTTAGCTACGGTGAATGTTCGTTGAAAAAGAGCATTGAGCATCAGACCAAGGCCTTGAGCTTTTCGAGCTGCCTTTTCTGCTTTTTTCATTTGACCGACGATTTGCGTCTCGCCTAAAACCATGGAATCCAGACCGCTTGCGACATTGAAAGCGTGTTCGACAACCTCCAGATCCGTGAGCGCGTAGGTATGCGGAGTAAGTTCGGACAATGATAATTTCTTTTCTTCCGATAGAAAGGCCTCTAGTGCGCCGATTGCCAAGTCAGGATCTTCCGCGGCGCAATAAAATTCCGTTCTGTTGCAGGTAGACAGAATTAACGCCTCTGAGATATGACCGGATTCCTCACCGGATAGGCGTGACAAGACTCTGGCGATTGTATCGACAGTTTCTTCGGGACCGAATGCTACGCGTTCTCGAATTGCGAGCGGCGCGGTCGTATGGTTTAAGCCAAGAGCCAGTAAGTGCATGAAAAGAAAAAGGGAAAAACATTCCCTAAAATCCAAACAGAAGCGTAAGTGTATAGCGTAACGATTAAATTTGCCTTATGAATTCAATGTTGCCGCTCATTCCGACCGATGAAGACAAAATTCGCTCGGCCTCTTGGCGAGCCAGACGTCATGTTGAACGTCAAGCTTTGATGAGCGCGGGGGCGACTTTTGTGCCGATCCCCGGAGTAGATATGTTGGTTGATGTGTCAGTCATGATCAAAATGATTGATCACATCAATCGCGAGTTCGGCTTGACACCTGAACAAATAGAACGTTTACCCAGCCAAAAAAGAATTATTGCTTATCAAGCGATCAGTTGGGCAGGGACCGTGTTGGCTGGTAAGGTTATTACGGCTCAGTTGGCTATTTCAGTATTAAAAACCTTGGGGATTCGATTGGGGAGTAAGCAAGCGGCTCGTTGGGTGCCGCTAGTGGGGCAAATCAGTGCCGCCGCCCTAGGATATTCAGCTTTGCGTTATTTAGGACATGAGCATATTAAGGATTGTGAAAAAATTGCTCGAGAAGTGAAACTGCGTCTAGAAACTTCAAAAAGTGTTCATCAGTCGAATTAAAAATTCGCGGCTGCAGGTGAAGAATGTCTATGCTGAAGGTCGAATTGGAATATACTATCGGAAATAGCTTCTCTGAGGTGAAGGAAACGCGCTATGAATGAAGCTCTTGGTTACAAAGAAGCGGTAAAACGAAGTCATAAAGAAGCGTTATATGCGTTGTTGTCAGCGGTCTTTCTTTGTATTTTTTTCTGGGGTGCGATTTTTTTAACCGCTGACTCTGATGCGGCTTTCTATGGATTGCCGATTTGGTTTTGGCTTTCTTGTCTCGGGGGCTATGTTTTATCGGTTGTTGTTGTGTGGGTATTGGTGAAAAAATTTTTCTGTAATTTCAGTCTTACTGCTAAAGACGAGGATGAAGAGCCGTGAACTCGTCGTGGATTATCTTTATTCCTTTGATTGCATTCCTTGTGTTTTTGCTTTTGATCGGCCGGACGGAGCCTCAAAAAACAGGCAGTGATTTCTTAAAAAGTTACTTTTTAGGAGATCGTGCGCTCAAAGGTTTCGTTTTGGCGATGACGCTGGTTGCCACCTATGGTTCCGTGAGCTCTTTTGTGTCAGGCCCGGGATTGGCATGGCAGTATGGTTTGGGTTGGGTTGTTTTTGCCGCACCGCAAATCATTACCGGTTTCCTGGTTTTAGGTGTGTTGGGAAAAAAATTATCTCTGGTTAGTCGAAAGATTCGCGCGATCACAATTATCGATGTCATTGTTGAACGATTCAAAAGTCCAGCATTGGGTGCGTTCTTATCAGTCGCACTGCTGTTCTTTTTTGTTGCCATGATGGTGGGACAGTTTATAGGGGGAGCACAGCTCATCTCTCAGGCTGCTGGAATTCATTACGTAGCCGGCCTTTTGCTATTCGGTGTTGTGGTGGTGGCTTATACGACAACGGGTGGTTTTCGGGCGGTGGCTCTTACAGACACCGTGTGCGCTGTTTTGATGTTAATCGGTATGGGAGTGTTGGCGACAGACATCATTGTTGATGCTGGCGGGATGTCACCCTTAATGGACAATATTAAAAATGCGGTAGAGATTGAACGGTCGTCAGCTTTTTTTGAACCTACAGCCGCCGGCGCTCTGCCTTGGACATTACTTTTTTCCGCGTGGATTCTAGTGGGTTTTGCCACAGTTGCCCTACCTCAATCAGCGGTTCGTTGCATGGCCTATAAAAGTACAGAAGATTTGCATTTGGCCATGATTGTGAGCACAACCGTATGCGGCGCATTGATGATAGGGATGACACTTTTGGGCTTTTTGGCCAGAGGAGTTATTCCTGAAGGGGCGGCTTTTGGAAGCAACACGGATGCCATGATTCCGTACCTCATCGCGCATCATATGAATCCTTGGGTTGCGGGAATTACACTGGTGGCTCCGATTGCCGCGACAATGTCAACGGTGAGTTCTTTATTGATCGCTGCCTCATCGGCCATTATCAAAGATTTGTTTCTAAGGCGTTATAGCGCGATGCCTGATAAAGGAGAGGCTGTAAGACGGTATGCCAAAATCTGTACTCTGATCATTGGCTTATTGTCATTGCTTTTGGCCATTGAACCGATGGACATCATTGTGTGGATTAATATGTTTGCCTTCGGCGGTTTGGAAATAGCGTTCTTGTGTCCTTTGATTGGGGGGCTTTTTTGGGCTCGTGCGACAGCTCAAGGAGCATGGTGTTCCGTTTTGGCAGGTTTAGGGGTTTATTTTTGGGCTTGTTTAACGAAGCCGGATTTGGCCGGATGGCATGCCGTCACGCCGGCGGTTGTTGTCTCTATTATTGTTTTTGTTTTAGTCAGTTTATCGGGCAGAGAAAAAGTAAATCAAGACTTTTTCCCCTAGAAAAAAGCCTTGAGGTGTTTAAACCCCAAGGCTAATTTGAAAGCTAGAAATTAAAACGTTGAGTGATCAAAGATCGCTTTAGGTTGCGTAAATTCGAGCAATCCAGCATATCCGCCTTCGCGCCCAATCCCGCTTTGCTTGTATCCGCCGAAGGGCGCTGTGACATCACGGGGGCCGTCATTGATATAGACATTGCCCGCTTTAATTTGTTTGGCAACCTCAATAGCCTGTGTTTTGTTGCCGAAAACCGCTGCATTAAGTCCGTACGGTGTGTCGTTCGCAATGGCAATCGCTTCGTCGACATCCTTATAAGTGATAACACAAAGCACCGGGCCAAAAATTTCCTCTTGAGCAATCCGCATGGAATTTTTTACGTTCGTAAAAATGACGGGGTCAATATAGTAGCCTTTGGAGCAGTCAGAGGGCACTTTTCCTGCAAGCATCGTCGCGCCTTCTTGCAATCCCAGTTTGATATATGAAGAAACCTTTTCAAACTGAGCTTTAGAGGAAACAGGACCGATCTTAGTGCTCGGATTTGTAGGATCACCAACAGGATAATCAGGCAGATGGCTGAGCAAGAGCTGCTCAATTATTTCCTTGTCCGCTTCCGGGATGAGAAGCCTTGAAAAAGCCGTACAGGTTTGACCGCTATTGAGGAAGATGGAGTCAAAGAGTTTGCCGACAGCTTTGTCGTAATCAGCTCCCGGCAGCCAGATAAAGGGGGACTTCCCGCCTAATTCCAAACTGATCCGTTTAATACTTTCAAGTGCACGTTGACTGAGTTTGGCTCCGACTTTGGTGGAACCGGTAAAGGAGACCATATCGACCTGCGGATGAGACGCTAAAGCATCGCCTACAGCGCTGCCACGCCCGGTGACCATGTTGATAACGCCAGCCGGGAAGCCCGCTTGATCAAAGGCATCGATCAGAAGGTACGCGGTCAGAGGTGTGTGTTGACTGGGTTTGAGAATTACTGTGTTACCCATCAAAATGGCCGGAATAACTTTTTGAACGACCTGGCCCAACGGGTAATTCCACGGGGTGATACAAGCCACAACGCCTACCGGTTCCCGATAGACCGTTGACAGAGCCAAATTCTCTTCCAAAGGTAATTGCGTCGCGCACTCAATATAGGAACGTGTACGAGTAAATTGATAGCCGCAGTGTGATTGGATGGAGAAACTGACCGGAGCACCGAGTTCTTTGACTTCGAGATCGATAATTTTATCCTTATAGCTTTCAAAGACCTCGAGCATTTTTTTCATCAGACCCACTCGCTCGGACAGTTCGGTTTTGCTCCAAGTGTCAAAGGCCAGACGCGCAGCTCGCATCGCCGCATCAATATCTTTTTCATTCCCTTCTGGAACCTTTGCAAAATGTTCCAGTGTCGCCGGATTTTCTACATCGATGAATTTACCGCTCGAGGAATCTTGCCATTGACCGTTGATATAAATTTTTTCAAAGTTATAGGACATAAAATCACCTCGTTAAATATCCGAATCACCTGTTTTGAGTATAGGACTGTCTGATACTCAGGGCTCATTTTTTACAAAATGGCCCTGTTTCTAAAATCAACGTTGAGAGATGTGATCTTTTTGATAAAAGAAATGCAATTAATTTGTACTTCTTTAGTGTAGAACTTCCCGAAATACCAAGCTTCTAAGTCGGGTATTTCGGGAAGTGAGAAAATTACAATCTTTTGACAAAGAGAGCACGGATAGCATTGAGTACGGCGAGAATCATAACTCCCACATCCGCAAAAATAGCCATCCACATATTGGCAAGACCGAGGGCGCCAAGCGCTAAACATGCAAATTTAATGCCGATGGCAAACCAGATATTTTGTTTGACAATTGACAGGCACTTGCGCGAAATCTTAATGCCTTTTGCGATCTTTAACGGATCGTCGTCCATGAGAACCACATCGGCAGCTTCAATGGCGGCGTCAGACCCCATCGCTCCCATGGCAATGCCAATGTCTGCGCGAGAAAGAACCGGAGCGTCATTGATGCCGTCCCCTACAAAAGCCAGTTTCCCTTTAGAACGATTTTTGGCGATCAAGTCTTCAACAATATGAACCTTGTCTGCGGGCATTAATTCGCTGTGAACTTCATCAATTCCTAGCTGTTTGGCAACCTGTTCGGCAACTTTGTGACTGTCGCCTGTGAGCATGACAGTTTTCTGAATGCCGGCCTTTTTCACGGCTTGCAAAGCTTCCTTGGCATGCGCTTTAATTCGGTCAGAAATGACGATATGTCCACTGTACTCACCGTTAATGGCTACGTGCACGATGGTGCCTATACTGCGGCAGGCAATGAACGGCACATTGTGGCTCTGCATCAATTTTTCATTGCCGACAGCAATTTCCAAGTCGTCGATTCGGGCAATGACACCTTGGCCACCGATTTCGTGAATGTCTTTGATGCGCTCACGATTAATCGGCGCTCCATAAGCTTTTTGAAGACTTACGCTGATTGGATGAGAAGAAGCGCTTTCAGCCATTGCGGCTAACTCAAGAAGCTTTTTTTCTTCCATTTTGCAGTGGTGAATGCCGATGACCTCAAAAACACCTTCCGTCAGTGTGCCGGTTTTATCGAAAACCAATATTTTGGCTTGCGACAGAGCCTCAAGATAGTTTGAACCTTTCACCAAAATGCCTTGATTGCTCGCGCCGCCGATTCCTGCGAAAAAACTCAGAGGAATACTGATGACCAGTGCGCAAGGGCAGCTGATCACTAAAAAGACTAAAGCACGATAAATCCAATCATCCCACTGTGCATCCAGTCCCATGAGGAATAGTCTGACCAAAGGAGGGATGACAGCCAAAATCAGGGCGCCGAAGAAAACAATTGGGGTGTAAATCCGAGCGAATCGTGAAATAAATGCTTCGGAGCGGGATTTCCGAGAACTGGCATTTTCAACCAATTCCAGAATTTGTGAGACGGTGGAATCGCCGAAAAGCTTCGTTGTGCGAATTTTCAATAGACCGGATAAGTTGATGCAACCGCTTGTAATTTCATCGTTACAACCAACGTTTCTGGGTAAACTTTCTCCCGTCAGAGCACTTGTATTCAGAGTTGACTCGCCCTCAAGCACAATGCCGTCAATAGGAACTTTTTCGCCGGGTTGCACCACAATAACAGTTCCCACTTCGACCTCATCAGGATCAACCTTAACCAGTTGGCCATCTTTTTCGACATTGGCATAGTCCGGTCGAATATCCATAAGCTCGCTGATGTTTTTTCTGCTTTTACCGACGGCATAGGCTTGAAACCATTCTCCGATTTGATAAAAAAGCATTACCGCGACAGCCTCGGTGTAGTCTCCAGTATTGTCGTATAGGGCAATGGTAATTGCACCCAATGTGGCCACGGTCATCAAAAGATTTTCATCAAAGACACGCCCGTTGGAAATGCCTTTTGCCGCTTTGAGCAAAATGTCATAACCGACAATCAAGTAGGGAACCAGAAACAAAGCCAGTCGTGTGTACCCTGTTATAGGAGACAAGGCCAGAGCGACTAAAAGAACCGAGGCGATAATGATGCGCATAAGCATCTTTTTTTGTTTGGCTGTCATAGGTAACCTAAAAACAATTAAGTATTTGTTTAATTGTTAATGTTTTAAAAAGCACCATTTTATTTAATGATGCTTTACGTTAATTTTTAAAGTTCAATTTCACAATCAGGTTCTACTTTTTTGCAGGCTGAAAGCACATTTTGCATTACGGCTTTAGTATCAGCGCCGTCAGCAAAAGTGACAATCATTTTTTGAGTCATAAAGTTGACAACAACCGAAGCCACACCTTCAACTTTAGCGGTGGTTTCTTCCATCAAACGGGCACAATTGGCGCAGTCAACTTCAATCTTATAAGTCTTTTTCATGGCAGGCTCCTGAAAATAGATTGTTAATCGATTAAATAATCACTTAATCGTTAAAAGGAAATATAATCCTAAGCGTTGTCGATGTCAAGATTAAATAATTGTTTAATTATGAGCCAAAATTTGTCCTTGCCACATCAGCATAGCCATTCCGAAAAGGCCTTTAGTACGTTACCCCAAACCGCCCATTTTGAGCAGGTAGCAGGAGTTTTTAAGCAACTGAGTGATCCCGTTCGTTGTCGAATTTTTTTGCTTTTGTGTCATTCAGAGGAGTGCGTAATTAATATCGCCGCTTTTATGAATATGAGCAGTCCGGCAGTGGCGCATCATTTAAGGCTTTTAAAGTACAGCGGTCTTGTGCAAACCAGAAGAGAAGGGAAGGAAGTCTTTTATCGAGCGGCAGATTCCGATTTAGCGCAGGAATTGCATCATATTATTGAGAAGGTGATGAATCTGTCTTGCTGCAACGAAAAATAAAAATCCCGGGTAGTCAAAACTACACGGGATAATTGAGTGGTGGCTGGGGACGGGATCGAACCGCCCACACGCGGATTTTCAATCCGCTGCTCTACCAACTGAGCTACCCAGCCGCCGTAAGAGACACGCATTTTATCGAAAAAAAAAATGCATTGCAAGAGCGTGGTAATAAAAATTTCGATTCTATGAACGCTCTTAGCTAAAATCTTCTCCATAACTTCATTTATGACAAACAACTTGCGAGTGAAAAGTAAGGGGCTCAATATGGTCAAAAAGGAATTATTGCCGTTTGTTGGTGTTGCCAAATTGATTTCTAAGGCAGTAGGACCTGACTGTGAAGTGATTTTGCATGATCTTTCCATCCCCCAGCATTCGGTTGTTCACGTCGAAAACAATGCGGTTACCGGCAGAAAAGTCGGAGATTCTTTTGGTCATTTAGTTCAGAAAGCTTTCGAGTTAAGTGGTAGTGATGATGTTTTTGCCAATTACTATTACCGCAAAAATGGTCGCCTTATCCGCTCATCTTCCTTATTAATTAAGGATTCTTGCTCAAAAATTGTTGGCGCTTTATGCATCAACATTGATTCCACTGCACAAGAGGAACAACTGAAAAATACTCGGCGATTATTACCCGGTTACGACGAACGGGGAGATTTCCGTGATATTTGGCCTCATGCGGAAGCAAAGCTGGAAGAAGACAGTGTGGAAACTTCCAAGTTAACTGTTTTGGGTTTGGTCAACCACTTGATTGACTCTGCTGTTAAGGAAAGTCTTTCGGATGGGGATGTGTTGAGCCGAGAAAAACGGTTGGAAATTTTGCGTTTCCTGGATTCTCAACATGTTTTTCTTATGAAGGGCGCAATGGATCGAGTCGCGGAACGCTTGGGTGTTGCCAAGGTGACAATCTACAGCGACTTGGATGCTTTAAGAGCCCAACAAAACGCCTCAAAATAAATTTAAAAAACAGTCATTAAAAAGCAAAGCTTTGTTGTGCTGACCGGGTGGTGGAAAAGTTTTCCCATCGGATAGGGGGTATGCGATGAGCCAGCAACCACTGGTTTGCTTGAGAGAAATGTCCACACCCGATAAAGGGGATAGGGGGACGTAAGGCAGACAGCGGTGAAGGATGGTTGGCCTTTAATATCAAGTGCTCATTTCCACTGGATCGGATTAAAGCCTCCTTGGATTGAGCGTAATTTCCCCAAAGCATGAAAACCTTAGGAGTGGGATCAGCGGCTACTGCGGTAAGTAGACCGTCGGTGAAAACTTCCCAGCCTTTTTTTGCATGACTCGCCGGTTGGCCGTCTTCTACAGTGAGTACAGCGTTCAAGAGCAATACACCCTGTTTAGCCCAGCCAAAAAGTTCCCCATTGTTGGGGGAGTGTATACCTAAATCACGACTCAATTCCTTGTGAATATTTTTAAGGCTGGGTGGAATTTTGCAATCAGCCGAGACGTGAAAAGCCAAACCTTGAGCCTGCCCAGGGCCATGATAAGGGTCTTGACCCACGATCACGACTTTGGTTTCAGAAAGCGAGGTGAGTTCCAATGCTTTAAAGGGCCTCGGCGGATAAATAACGGCACCGCAATCTAGGCGCTTTTGCAGAAAATCACAGAGAGAAACTCCGCTTTCAGAACGAAAGAAGGATGACAACAAAGGTTGCCAATCCTTCTTCACTCGTGATGAATCCAGATACATCGCTCAATAATTTTTATTGAGCCCCTAGGTGCGATTCGATAGCACCCATGCGGACATGCAACAGGTTAATTTGGCAGGAAAGGTTTGCAGCGCCAGATCCGGAACCGCCTCCCATCATCTTTTCTTCAAAGCGGCACTGTTCAGCGACGTAACGGTCAAAGGCTGTGTTGGCTTTTTCCAACGCAGGCAACGCCTCATTCCGACCCGTGACACGATCCAATTCTCCGGCTTGCTGGGTCAATTTTTCAAGAGCTTCACGATATTCGTTACGGGCTTCTTGCAACTCTTTTTTCAAGCACTCGCGAACTGCAGAAGTCGTTGTGGCCGACTTGTAGCACTGCTCGATTGAGTCCTGAGCATTAGAGATACACGGTACCATCAAGGCAAGGAGAGAGCTGAGCAAGAGAAGTTTTTTCACTTTAATTTCTCCGTTCATTTTTTAATAAAAATTGCGCTAATTCTGTCATGGTATCAAAGATAAGATCACTCGGGGCATGCTCTTTTGCCCATTGGTCGATCATGACTCCTTCGTTATAGCCTGTTTTCAATAAAAGTGCACGTATGCCGGCGTTTTGAGCGGCCAACGAATCATTCATGGAGTCTCCGATCATGACACAGTCACGAATGCTTACGCCCATTCGGTGAGCGGCTTCAACCAGCATCTGGCAATTTGGTTTAACGTTCGGAACATCACCGGCACCCACAATGGTTTCAAAGTAACTGATCAAATTAAATTGTGCAGCAAGCCTTCGCGCAATAGCAGCCGGTTTATTGGTGACAATCGCCATTCTGTAACCATGATTGCGAAGCTTTTCCAACTCATCGGGAACTCCCGGTAATTTCTTTGTGCGAGTACCTTCTGCCAACTGCATTTCCTTGAGGTAGCGATTGTAGATTTCATCGAGCCTCATAGCATCCGGTGTCATACCAGAGATTTTGGTAAGCGCACGAGTTACAAGTACTTTGGCTCCTTTGCCGATGAAAAGCGTCACATCCTCACGTGTTATGGAAGGCAAGGAGTATGCGGCCAGAGTGTTGTTGATCGCCACGGTAAGGTCGTCAACAGAATCCAACAATGTGCCGTCGAGATCAAATAAAAGCGCTTTAGGCACGATTTTTACTCATCTCCTCAACTTCTCTGCGACGGAGCATTTCCATTTCATGATCAATGGATTCACGCATCTCGGAAATGACTTGTTTGTACCCGAGAGGATTTTTCTTTCCAAAAATTGCGCTCCCTGCAACAAAGGTATCCGCACCGGCGGCCGCGAGAGTTCCAATATTCTCAACTTTGACACCGCCGTCAACTTCAAGAAATATTTCATGACCTGTCGCACGTCTGTGTTGATCAATGATGCTATGCGCGGCCGCAATTTTCTTCATGACGGAGGGGATAAAGGACTGTCCGCCAAATCCCGGATTTACGCTCATCAACAACACTAAATCAACTTTGTCGATGACATACTCAAGGTAGTTCAGTGAAGTGGATGGATTAAATACAAGACCGGCTTTGCAGCCACAATCATGAATCAAAGATAACGTGCGATCAATATGACGACTTGCTTCGCAGTGGAACGTGATGTAGTCGGCGCCTGCCTTAGCGAACATCGGAATAATGTTGTCGACCGGTTCCACCATTAGGTGTACATCAATGGGGACCTGCACATGAGGGCGAATGGCTTCGCAAACCAGAGGTCCTACCGTGAGATTCGGAACATAGTGATTATCCATCACATCGAAGTGAATCCAATCGGCGCCCGCCTGAACAACATCACGAACTTCTTCACCTAAACGGGCGAAGTCGGCGGATAAAATGGATGGCGCAATTCGACACTTTGCAGAAGGTTTCGGACGACTGAAAAAAGACATGGTGAGATTCCGAAAAAATAAAGATGATCCAATTGTAACTGAGAGGCAAAGAAGGGAGCGCTATTTTGTACAATGGTTCCGTTTTATTTAGAGAATGATTATGCGACTGAGCCGAATTTGTCTGAGTATTGCGATGGCCGCTCTAGTGGCCGCTTGCACGACCACGCCGCCCGAAGAGCCGGGAAAACCTGGTGAAATGAAACTGACCTTAAAGCCTGTTGACTATGCGCAACTACCGGTAATGCCTGAAGAAAATTGGCAACCTGCTTTGACTGCGTTTAAACAATCCTGTCAGAAAATGGCAAAACGAGTAGGCTGGGAAGAGGTCTGTGCAAAAGCACAGTACATTCCGCTGTCGCAGGCAAGAAACTTTTTTGCAGCTTACTTCACTCCATATCAGGCCATTGCTCAAACCACGGATCAAGCGGGAGGTGTCAGCCTCTCCGATACTGGCAAGATGACAGGTTATTACGAACCTATTCTTTATGGCAGCAGAACAAAGAAAACTCCCTATATTTATCCGTTGCATACCATGCCGGCAGATCTGATTACGGTCGATTTGGCAGAGCTTTATCCGCAACTCAAGGGTTTGCGGTTAAGGGGACAAATAGAAGGCAATCGTTTGGTCCCGTATGATTCCAGAGCTCAAATGGCTAAGCGTAATCTTGATAAATACGCTATTGCTTGGGTTGAAGACCCCGTCGCAGCGTTTTTCTTACAAGTTCAAGGCTCAGGACGTATTGTGTTGCCCGACGGAACATATATGAGAGTCGGCTATGGCGATGTGAATGGTCATCCATATCGTGGCATCGGGAATTATTTGGTGCGTCAAGGCTACTTAAAGAGTCATGAATTGTCGATGCAAAGCATTCAGGCTTGGGCAAAGAAAAATCCGAAAAAAGTTCAGTCTGTGCTGAATCAAAATCCCAGTTATGTCTTCTTTATTGAAAGAAAGGATCAAGATCCCAATGAGGGACCGATTGGTGCGCAGGGCGTGCCTTTAACGGATATGGGATCGGTAGCGGTTGACAGACGTTTCTATCAAATGGGTTGGCCGATTGTTGTGGACGTCCAACAGACAAATCCCGATATGCAATTTACCCGTGCCGTGGTCGCTCAGGATACCGGCGGAGCGATTCGAGGCCCCATACGCTTTGACTTTTATTGGGGAAGTGGGGACGAAGCGGCTTTATCTGCTGGACGTCAAAACAGCAAAGTAAAAGCATGGGTATTGTTGCCCAACGGCGTTTCTCCCAATACTAATTAATTTTCAGAAGAGTCCGCGATAGATAAATTGACCGCCCAAAATGAACATCACGCAGGAAAGCAATACGATGATGATTCGTGGACGGCTTTTCTTGGATAGAAGCGCCCCGATTTGCGCCCCGACCATGGCGCCGGTTCCGACTGCAATGGCAGGAATCCAAACAATGTGACTGAGGGCAGCGTGGCTCAGCACGCCAACGAATGAACTAATCATCAAAATAAATGTCGAGGTTGCTACGGCGATATGGGCAGGGAATCCTAAAATGAAAACCATCATTGGTACATGGATGACACCGCCGCCGATTCCCAGGATAGATGATAGGAAGCCAACGACAAAAGAGAGTGCAATGCCAAGGAGCAGGTTAAATTGCGCGGTTTCAACGGAAAAATTGACGGCCGATACGTTAGCTTTTTTCGATTTAGACTTGCTGTACATCAAAATTGACAAGATGCACAAAGCGGAACCGAAGATCAATGAGAAACTGTTCCCGGTAAAAAAGTCGGTAATGTAGCTGCCCATGAAAGCGCCGGGCACCGTGGCGAGCGCGAAAGGAATCGCTGCACGGAACATAACTTTGTGTTGCCTAATATAGGCCCAAGTGCCCGAGAGCGCGTTAAGTAATACGCCAAAAAGGCTGGTTCCAATGACTTGCTGAACATTGTCGAACGTTGAGCCGTTCGGAGTCATCATCGTTAACATAAAAAGCGGCACCATAATCATGCCGCCGCCAATACCGACCAAGGCGCCAAATGCGCCGACCCCAATGCCGACAACAAAAAGTTCAATAAATTCAATCATAGGAACAAATAGACTATTGTTTCAGTGAATGATCGCAATGAGCTACAACAAGCATGAGTATAGTACGTCAATATTGCAGGCGCTTTAAAGAAGTAAGTTTTTGCACCTAGAAAAAAGGCGACTGCTTGTCAGCAATCGCCCAATTTCCAGAATTATTGATTCTTGAAGCGCTTTTCAATTTCTTCAATACTGACGGCGCCTTCCAGTCGGTATCCGTCATCGAAGTACATACTGGGCAGTCCATCAAGACCGAAACGATTAAAGAGGATCAAATTCTTGTTGCCATTTTCCGGCTTGCAATTCTTAGGCAGTGCAGGAGGCTCTTTTTGATCTAACATCCAATCATTCCACGCCTTTTCAGGATTTGGGGCACAAAGAATTCGATTAACCATTGCTTCGGAATTCATCAAAGGAGTGATAAACGTGTAAATAGTGACGTTATCCAACTCTTTTAATGTGTGTTCCAAGCGTTGGCAGAAACTGCAGTAAGGGTCCGCAAAAAGATAAAGGTTGCGCTCGCCTTTGCCGTGCACCGTTTTAATGGCTTGATCAAGAGGCAGCGCTTTTATATCAATGCGAGATAAATCATCGAGACGGGCCTGCGTGAGATCTTTTTGATTGGTGATGTCATAGATGTGACCGGCAAAAAGAAATTTGACATCCTTATCAACATAAAGAAGATTACGATCGGCAACAACTTCGTAAAGACCAACAGGTAAACGGCGGGCGCTGGTGGCTTCAATGTGCATTTTTTGCTTGACTAGTGTCTTTACGCGGTCTACATCATTAGGCGCGGCAGAAGCAATGCCAGCAAGAGCAAAAAGAAGCGGAGCAATCAAAAAAGCTTTTTTCATAATGTGTCTCTGGATCTCAAGATAAGTGCAGACAATGATAGAGAAGTGCACCTGGTTAAAGGAAAAATGTTTGTAAGAAAAATTTTAAAAAAGATCTTGACATCCCTAAAAAAGCTCTGCATAATACGCCTCCTTGTCGCCGCGAAGGCGGCAGTCAAGCGAAAAGAGAATAAAAAATATTTTCGAAAGTGCTTGACAAGGCGAATTTGAGTCTTATAATTCTCAA
>CABMQD010000014.1 GCA_902388655.1 uncultured Sutterella sp.
TGAGAAGAGGCTTTCCCAACTAGCCTATGCACATTTTTAATTTGGACAGCAGTGAAAAAAGTTAGAAAAGTTCTTGCATCCTGAGCGAAAAACGTGCATAATTCTCCTCCACGCGCCGGTAGCTCAGTTGGATAGAGTACCTGGCTACGAACCAGGGGGTCGCGGGTTCGAATCCTACCCGGCGCACCAAATTTCAAGGGGAAGCAGTAATTGCTTCCCCTTTTATTTTTCAAAGATAGCTATTTTTACTTATTGTCTTTCGCGCCACTCCTGCTAAATTGAATACATTATCAATTGACTTAGGAGAATCCCATGGCTCAAGAACTCAACGTTGTCGAAGTCTATAACGACCTGCATCAAATCCCGGAATTGGGATTCCAAGAAGTAAAAACCAGCGCCTATATCGCCCAAAAGCTCCGTGAAATGGGCTATGAAGTGACGACCGGGGTCGGCAAGACGGGTGTGGTTGCCGTTGAAAAGGGTACCGAAGAAGGCCCCTGCCTGATGATTCGCGCCGATATGGACGCGCTGCCTTTCAAGATTAATGGCGAAGACAAGGTCATCCATGCCTGCGGTCATGACTCGCACAGCGCCATGCTGCTCGCCATCGCCTCTCGATTGCAGGGCAAGATCAAGCGCGGCACCTTGAAGCTTCTTTTCCAACCGGCAGAAGAAACGCTCAAAGGAGCCTTGACGGTGATTGATGATGGTGTTTTGGATGATGTCGACATCGCCTTGGGACTGCATATTCGCCCCGCCGGTGACATCCCCGACGGCACCATCGCTGCCGCTTTGATGCACTCGGCCAGTATCTTTGTGCGCATTGACGTCGAAGGCTTCTCCGCTCACGCCTCTCGTCCTCATTTGGGCGTTAACTGCGCCGAAATGCTCGCGGCGGTTGTTCAAAACGCGGGACTTCTTAAGTTTGCCCCGACACTGACCTGGTCGATGAAGTGCACGAAAATTGAAGTGGGCGGTGCGGCCGTGAACGTTATTCCCGACAAGGGCTACTGCATGTATGACGTGCGCGCGCAAACGAACCCCTTGATGAAGGATATGCTCGAAAAGCTTGAACGCAGCGCGCAAAACACGGCGGCCGCTTTCGGCGGTAAAGCCAAGATGACCCTCATGGGCGATGTGATTCCGGCCTGCGAATATGACGACGATCTCGTTAAAGAAATGAGCGACTGCATCGCCGAAACTTTGGGTGCCGATAAACTTCGCGCCACGAGTATCGGCGGCGGTGAAGACTTCCACTTCTTCAAGGTGAAAAAGCCTTCGCTTCGCGTAGCCTATATTGGGGTAGGGTCCGGTGCCACGCCGGGTCTGCACCACCCCGATATGAAGCTCAATCCCGACTCGCTCATCAACGGCGTCAAAGTCATGGAAGCTTTTGCGCTGAAGTATCTCGGCTAAGAGCTGCTATCTTCTGATGCAACTAGCCCGATCGATTCGTCGATCGGGCTTTTTTGGAACCTCAACAGAAAATGGCTAGCTAATCCTGCATCAAGGTCAGCAGAGTCGCATCCGGTCGCCATTCAATGCGGTAGCGTGCCTGATCAACGGTGGGATCGCCCTCGTATCGAACATCCATTCCGAGACCGGCGGCGAAAATCAAATCCTCGCCGCTCCACAAAAGCGGGAGTTTCGAGCGATCAAATTCCGCAATCTCCGCTTTCTGATAAAGATCCTTGAGGTGTTTGCGGGGACGATTTTTATAAAGCTTGAGCTTTTCACCGCCTTGACGGGGTCTGGCTTGAAGTTCACGATCGGTGAAATACTCTTCGGCAATCCCCGCCTCATCCCCCGAGACTCGAGTAATAATGAGTTCGCCGCCCCACGCGGGCAAAGAATAGGCGCCTTCGCCTTTCCAACGGAGCGTTTCAAAGCGTGTTTTATCTTTTTTCTGACCCACCGTTTCCCGCATCAAAAGCTTGCTGCCGTGGCGGCGGATTTCCAAATTGGTGCCGACTTTAATCGTCAGTTTCGTATCGTTATGTGTCAGACGAGTCTGCTTTAGCGCCTCGGCAAGCTTGGCCTTACTCGGAGGCAACAACCCCCAGCTTTCAATCCAGGCTCGAAGCACAAGCGCTTGCCTGGCTTCCGACAATTTCAGCAGCTGATCAATGGATAGCGCTCGATCGGCAGTTTGCACACGTTCCAGATCTTCCGCGGCCACTTCCCGAAGCACTTGAGTGCTTTGGGCAACAAGCTCCACCGAGCGGGATGCCGCCTCTTTAAATCCCGGTCGGATTGCCTCCATCACAGGCAGCACCTCATGGCGAATAGCGTTGCGAAGATAGGCTGTATCGTCATTGCTTTCGTCGTCAACCCAACTTAATTCGGTTAACTGCAGGTAGCGTTCAAGAAGCGCGCGAGGCAGGCGCATTAACGGTCGCACCAATTTCACCTCACCCACCGGTCGGGTCACCGGGAATGTAGCCAAACCTTCAACGCCCGCGCCCCTCATCCATTGAATAAGGAATGTTTCCAAACGATCGTCCTGATGGTGTGCAGTCATCACCATATCGGCATTGAAACTGTGAGCGGCTTTGAAAATCGCCTCATAGCGGACTTTTCTCGCCGCGGCTTCCACTCCCTCGCCTTTGGACTTAACGCGCACGTAAGCGACCTTGAAATCAACATTCAGGTCTTCAGCAGTTTGACGACAAAAACGAGCCCATTTATTGGCGTTTGAACTTAATGAATGATGAACGTGGAGGGCTAAGATTGAATCGATGGGACTCTTTTTCTTATCTCTTAAAACACAAAGCGCCTTAAGCAGCGCCACAGAATCCCGACCGCCAGAAAAACCGACAACGATACGGACTTTTTTGGATGCGGCCGAATTAGAGGAAAAAAGACTGGCTTGAGCCCCGCGGCCCATAGCCTCCCCGATCGCTTCGCGTATGGCGGTGAGAATTTTTCCTTCAACCGTGCGAAGCGTCAGGGTGCTCAATGAACGTTTTTTAGGCGTTGGCCTCTTCAGTCTTCTTGTCGGCATTGTTGGCCTTTGCGCGGCTCACGCGCTTTTTCGTGCTTTTTGCCGGTTGTTCGTCTTGTACAGACTCGTGTTCGGCGATCGGAGCGAGAACCTTTTCGAGTTCCTTTTCTTCAAACTTACCGTATTGCAGCAAGCGTTCTAGGCGTCGAGCCACCAACTCATCCGTGTTCATCGCGTTAAAGTGACGCATTTGATCCGTCAGAGTCTTCTTAAGGCTCGCCCCCATCAACTGAGGATCGCGATGGGCTCCCCCCAAAGGTTCTGAGAGAACGCGGTCAACCAAACCCAACTCACGCAAACGGTCAGCAGTCAGACCCAAGGCTTGAGCGGCGTCAGGTGCGCGAGAAGCATCCTTCCACAAAATGGATGCGCAGCCTTCGGGGCTAATCACCGAATAAATGGAATATTGCAAGATGTTGACCGTATCGGCCACGGCAATTGCCAAGGCACCGCCCGAACCGCCTTCGCCAATGACTGTGGCGATAATGGGAGTGCGCAAATGACTCATTTCATAGAGGTTGTGACCGATTGCCTCAGACTGGCCGCGCTCCTCGGCGCCGATGCCGGGATAGGCCCCCGGCGTATCAATAAAGGTGAAAATCGGAAGCGAAAACTTTTCAGCAAGCTTCATCAATCGCAAGGCCTTGCGGTAACCTTCAGGACGACTCATACCAAAGTTTCGCATCATGCGCTCTTTGGTGTCGCGCCCCTTTTGATGACCGATGACAACCACCGGCTGACCGGCTAAGCGAGCCAAACCGCCGACAATGGAGGTATCGTCGGCGTAGGCGCGATCACCGTGCAGTTCATGAAAATCCGTAAAGACCATCTGCACGTAATCGAGCATATAGGGACGCTGCGGGTGGCGGGCCACAAGGGACGTCTGCCACGGTGTGAGATCCGCATAGGTTTCTTTCAAAAGCTCTTCGGTCTTGAGTGTTAACTGTTCAATTTCGGACGAGAGGTCAATTTTCTTACCCTCGTCTTTTTCCTGCATTTCAATTAATTCGTCAATCTTGCCTTGCAGCTCTTCGATTTGCTTTTCAAAGTCTAAAAAAACTTGCTTTGCCATTATTCACTCTCTTTGTCGGCAGGCGTATTTTCAAGGGAACGCCATAAAAACCAAGTGGCGACGGTTCGATACGGCGCCCAAACATCAGCGACTAATTTTACACGGCTTTGAGCCCCGCTGCGGCTCAAAAAATTGACATTTTCATCAGGGAAATAAAGGTTCACAAGCGCCTGCCGAACTCCGAAATCCGAGAGCGGGAAAACATCCGGACGCATTAATCCGAAAATCAATACGCTCATCGCGCTCCAGGGTCCCAAGCCTTTGATGCCTTCGATCGCCTCAATGACTTCGAGATCATTCATGCGCGCAAACCGCGCCTGGCTCCAGCGACCATCGACCCAACGGCTGGCCACCTCTTTCATGGCGGCCGATTTTCGAGGATTAAGTCCGATTGCTCTGAAGGCGCTCGTCGGCGTTGTGAGAATAAATGATTCCCAGCGTCCCGATTTCATCTCACAGAGTCTTGTCCAAAGCGTGGCGGCCGCCTTATTGGAAATTTGCTGACCGACAATTGCCCTCAGAATGGAAGTGAGCACATCCTCGTGAGGCGTGAACGGCACATGACGGTAGCGCTCAATCAAAGAGCGCATGATGGGGTCGCGCGCGGACAAATAAATAAGCGCCTCATCCCAATAGTTGGGAAAGGCGCTTGGGTTCAGCTTTGATGCCATCGCTTAGTGTGACTTCTCAACCAACACACGCTGCCAGGTTGTGCCTTGAGGAGTATCAACGAGCATTACCCCCTTTTGGGCCAATTCCTGGCGGATCGCATCGGCACGGGCGTAATCCTTCGCTTTTTTAGCGGCCGCGCGCGCGGCAATTGCTTCTTCAATCGCCGCTTCATCCAAACCGGCGGTCGATCCCTTTAGGAACACTTCCGGATCTCCCTGAAGAATATTGAGAATAGCGCCCAATTTCTTCAGTTGTCGACTCATGGCGGCATCTTTATGAGCTTGCGCGCGATTGGCCAATTCAAAGAGCTGAGCAACGGCCACGGGGACATTGAAGTCATCATTCATGGCTTCGGCAAAGCGCTTGGCGCACTCCTCGTTCCAATCCAGGGGCTTATCATCGGCAGGAACATCCTTTAGAGCCGTATACAGGCGCTTTAAGCTTTGGTAAGCATCAACAATCAGATCCGGTCCGAAAAGAATTGGGCTTCTGTAGTGCGTGCGCATGAGGAAGAAACGCAGAACCTGAGCGCCGTTTCCTTTACCGAATTTGTCATCGGTTTCGGCAATCGCATCACGCACCGTCCAGAAGTTACCGAGCGATTTGCTCATCTTCTCTTCCTTGCCCTCTTTGTTCATGACGCGCAAGGGACCGGTGTGCATCCAATAGTTGGCAAAGCGCTGTCCGTTGGCTCCCTCACTTTGAGCGATTTCATTTTCATGGTGCGGAAAAATCAAATCCGGGCCACCGCCATGAATATCAAATGTCTCACCCAAATAGTGGCAGCTCATTGCGGAGCACTCAATATGCCAACCCGGGCGTCCCTTGCCCCAGGGGCTTTCCCACTGAGGCTCACCCGGCTTGGCGCTCTTCCAGAGAACAAAATCCAAGGGATCGCGTTTCGTTTCATCGGCCGCCACGCGTTCACCGCTGATGAGATCATCAATCGATTTGCCGGATAACTTTCCGTAGTCCTTGAACTGACGCACGGCAAAGGCCACATCTCCGCTCTTGGTTTGATAAGCCAGACCTTTTTTCTCAAGCTTTTCAATGATGTTGAGCATCTGAGGAATAAAATGGGTGGCGCGCGGCTCCACGGTGGGCGGCAGGCACCCCAGAGCAATCATGTCGTCCTGCATGGCGCGGGCAAATTCATCGGTGAGCGCGTCACAGCTCACATGGCGCTCAGCGGCACGACGAATAATTTTGTCATCGACATCCGTGATATTGCGCACGAATGTGACCTTGTAGCCCGACGCTTCAAGCCAACGGCGGATGATGTCAAAGGAGATGAAAGTGCGGCCGTGACCGATATGCGTGTAGTCATACACCGTCACACCGCAGACGTACATTTTCACTTCACCGGCACTGAGCGGTTCGAAAACCTGTTTGCGACGGGAAAGTGTGGAATAAAGTTCTAGAGCCATATCAATCCGAATACTTAAGAGTTAACTGTGAAAGTATATCGAACTCAGCTGAAAAGAAACCAGTCTGAGCGCATCGAAATGCTTCGTTGCATTTCGTTGCCATGGATCAGAGACACCGCCGATATAATGCACGTGTGAAAACATTGGTGAATAGTTATGCTGACATCCAAAAAATTACTTCCAGCGGCTCTTGCGACTGTTATCGTCGGTGCGGTGGCAAGTTTTCCTGCCATGGCCGCTTTCGAGTACGATGAACCTCGCAATGAATACGAACGCATCGAGCTCATTGACAGACTCATTGTCGAAAAACAGTTCAAGGATGCGCTCGAGCAAATTGATTTAGCCCTTCAGGCCAATCCGCGCAATGTGCAGCTGCAGTTTAAGCAAGCCGTGATCTACAGCCAAATGGGACGCAACCGTCGAGCCAAAGAAGCTTTTAACAATTTAATCCGTCAGTATCCGGAAATTGTTGAACCTTACAACAATCTGGCGGCCATTTACGCTTCCGAAGGCAATCTTCCCAAAGCGCGTGAACTGCTCAATCGAGCCATTACCGTCAATCCCAATTTCTCGATGAGTTACGAGAATTTGGGCGACCTCGAAATGCAAGGCAAAACCCCTGACACCAAAGCGGCTCTGAACTATTACGAAAAGGCGGCCGCCCTTGCCCCACAGGATCGGGTACTCTCCAGAAAGCTTCGCGCATTTAAAAAGTACATTGAAGAAAATTCAAAAGGACAATCGAAATGATGATGAATCGACGTTTGGCGATGACCGTCTTTGGTCTTGCGGCTTTTTTGCCGACTGCCTTTGCCGCTCAGGCCGCCCCTCAAGTGCAGGTGGACACGAATATGGGATCCTTTGTCTTGGAACTCAATCCCAAGGCGGCCCCAAAAACGGTTCAAAACTTTTTGTCTTATGTGAAAAGTGGTTTTTACAAAGACACGCTCTTTCACCGCGTGATTCCGAACTTCATGATTCAGGGCGGCGGATTTAAGAGCGGCATGGAAGAAAAAGACACTCGGGCGGCAATTGCTTTAGAATCCCGCAACGGTTTATCGAACGTGCGCGGTTCAATCGCCATGGCCCGAACCAACAATCCGAACTCGGCCACAAGCCAATTCTTCATTAATCTGAAGGACAACCACTTCCTGGATGCCTCGCAAGCGGCTGACGGTTACGGTTATGCGGTTTTCGGCAAGGTCATCTCGGGCATGTCCACCGTGGATGCCATAGCCCGCGTGAAAACCCATTCGGTCGGTTTTTACGACGATGTGCCGCTGCGCGATGTGGTAATTAAGAAAATGACTGTTATCAAAGGAAAATAAAGATGATTCGTTTGACGACCAACAAGGGCGTTATTGATCTTGAACTCGATTACGAGCACGCCCCTGCGACAAGCAAAAACTTCGAACAATACGTTCGCGACGGTTTTTATAACAACACGATTTTCCACCGTGTTATCCCGGGTTTCATGATTCAAGGCGGCGGCTTTGAACCGGGCATGAAGCAAAAGCAAACCCGTGAACCGATCGAAAACGAAGCCGCCAACGGTCTTCGCAACGATAAGTACACGATCGCCATGGCTCGCACGAGTGATCCGCACTCGGCCACCGCTCAGTTTTTCATCAACGTGGTTGACAATGACTTTCTGAACCACACGGCACCCACCCCGCAAGGTTGGGGCTACGCGGTATTCGGCAAGGTTGTGGCAGGCGAAAATGTGGTTGACTCCATCGCCGCCGTGAAAACCGGCCGCTGGGGATTCTACGATGACGTTCCTAAAGAAAACGTCATTATCGAAAAAGCGGAAGTCATTGAAGATTAATCCGATCTGACTCCGAGCACCGCATCCCGAAAAGGTCCACCTTTTCGGGATTTTTTGTACTTCAAATTTTCTTATTCAAACTACGACCGCATCTAACAATTTGCCGAAAAAATAGGCAATCCAACCTGTTTGTTATTGGATACAATCTAGAAAGGAGATGAGACCCGTCATAACCCGGCCCCGGCACTCAAGGGGCGGGAGGGTCTTTTTGTTATCGTCTATATTTTTGTTGTTTTATGCAGCCTCAAAACGCCTGTGTGTCATTAGGCATTGATATCGGATCAACCACGGTCAAATACGCATTGATCGACGCCGAGCACCGTATCATCGCTTCGCGCTATGAGCGTCACAAAAGTGCCGTCGTCCGTACCTTAAAAGAACTGCTCAAGGATTTGCGAAGTCGCTGTGAATGCGGACAAGCCCGAGTGCGTTTATCCGGATCCGGCGCTTTGATTCTGGCCGGCACGGCAAATGTCGGTTTTGTACAGGAGGTCGTTGCCGCGGGCTGCTATCTTCGAGCCAACGATCCCGATTTGGATGTCGCGGTGGAATTAGGCGGCGAAGACGCCAAAATCATTTACCTCACGCAAGGGGTCGAATTGCGGATGAACGAGGCTTGCGCCGGTGGCACGGGAGCCTTTATCGACCAAATGGCTTCTCTTTTGGATACCGATCCGTTGGGATTAAACGAACTTGCGAAAAACGCCAAGCGCTCTCATCCGATCGCTTCCCGTTGCGGTGTTTTTGCCAAAACTGACGTTGTGGCGTTGCTCAACAGCGGCGTGCCTCGCGAAGAAATCGCACGAAGTATTTTCGAAGCGGTTGCCGATCAAGCCATCAGCGGTCTCGCTTGCGGCCGCCCCATCGCCGGTCGGGTCGCCTTTTTAGGCGGTCCTCTTCATTTCCTGTCGGAATTAGCCGTCGCTTTTGAAAGAAAACTTAAAGCCGAAGACACCGTTTTCGAACACTTTGACAATTCACAATACGCGGTCGCGTTCGGCGCGGCGCTTGACGCCTTCAATAACGTCAAAGACGACGCGGATGAAAAAACTCTCGATGACTTTATCGAGGCGATTGCTCCCATCGAAACCATCGCCGGCGAATCCGGGCATCTGTCCGCATTCTTTAAAAATGAGGAAGAACTCGAAGCCTTTAGGAAACGCCACGCCGCGCATTGCGCTCAAAGAGGTGAACTGATAAACGCCACGGGCGAACTTTACCTTGGCATTGACCTCGGAAGCACCACGGTCAAGCTCGCCTTGATTGATCAGGAAGGGCGCTTACTTTACAGCTGGTACAGCCACAATGAAGGCGACCCCTTACCCAAACTCATTCCGAAAGTGCTTGAGCTCACCCATATCGTTCCTCCGAATGCGCGAATTCGCTCCATTTGCACAACAGGATACGGCGCAAGTCTTGCTCAGGCCGCGCTTGGCAGTCAGTTTAACGAAGTTGAGACACTCGCCCACCAACGGGCCGCGGTGGCCTTTGATCCGAAAACAAGCTACGTGATTGATATCGGCGGGCAGGATATGAAGTGCCTGAAGGTCACCTCGGGGGCGATCTCGGATGTGAAACTCAACGAAGCTTGTTCCTCAGGCTGCGGCTCCTTCATAGAAACCTATGCCAAACAATTGGGGCTCTCACTTTCCGATTTTGTCGATCATGCGCTTCACGCCGAAAGCCCTTGTGATCTCGGCACCCGTTGCACGGTCTTCATGAATTCCAAGGTGAAACAAGCGCAAAGCGCCGGCGCAACAGTTTCCGACATTGCCGCCGGTCTTTGCCACTCCATCGTTTTAAACGCGCTGCATAAAGTGCTTCGCATTGCCGATACGAAGCAATTGGGCGAACACGTACTCGTTCAAGGGGGAACGTTTTTAAATGACGCCATCTTGCGCGCTTTCGAGCTTTACATCGGCCGCGAAGTCATCCGCCCTGACATCGCCGGTCTTATGGGAGCCTATGGAGCGGCCTTAATCGCCAAAGAAAGAACAAACGCTGATACGGCTCTTTTAGATTTGAGCGAAAAAACACTCGACCTCTCTGATGTCAAAACAACGGAATTTCGCTGCAAAAGCTGTAACAACCACTGTCTTTTAACTCTGCACCGGTTCGCGAGCGGTCAAAAACACGTAAGCGGCAACCGTTGCGACTTCGCACTCAAAAGTGTTGACGGGAAAAACACCGAGCACTTTATCGACAAAAAGTGCGGACTGCTCTTTAATCGGGAACCTTTGCCAGAAGATCAAGCTCCTCGAGGCACAATCGGCATTGCCCGCGTGCTCAACATTTATGAGCACTACCCGTATTGGCATGCGCTTTTTACAAAGCTGGGATTTCGCGTGGAGCTCTCGCCCTATTCCGATCACTACATCGCGGGCCTCGGTATCGAGAGCATTCCCTCTCAAAGCTTGTGTCTGCCGGCCAAGCTCGCTCACGGTCACTGCACATGGTTAGCCAAAAAAGGGATTAAACGAATTTGGCTGCCGTGCATTCCCAAAGAACGAACGAATTTTGACAACGTGCCGGGCCGCTTTGCCTGCCCGGTGGTCGGCGGCTACCCCGAAGCTCTGAAATTGAATTTCGAGTGTACGCATCCGGAAACTACACTTTTAACGCCCTTTGTGGACTTAAATGAAGCCAAAACCGTGCAAAAGGCGATCAAAGCGGCATTTCCTGAAATCAACTCGGCCGAAATCAAAGAAGCGGTCCTTGCCGCTGAATCTGCTCAACAGGCTTATCAGCGGCAAGTTCGGCAAATGGGTGAGAAGTGTTGGAGGGAGCATGAAGTTTCTAAATCGCCTTTAGTGGTTATCGCTTCCCATCCCTACCATATGGATCCTTTTGTCAATCACGGCATCTGTACACTGATTGCTTCAATGGGGGCAGAAATTGTCACCGAAGACTCGATTGCCCACATGGCGCCTGATACCACAACACTTGACGTGATTGACCAGTGGACGTTCCACAGCCGCCTTTATCGCGCCGCACAATTGGTTCACGACAAACCCTGGGCGGAACTCGTGCATTTGGTGAGTTTCGGCTGCGGACTCGACGCCATCACCTCCGAGCAGGTCAGACGCATTCTGGAGCCCGCGGGCAAGCTCTACACCATGCTCAAAATCGACGAAGGCGACACGCTGGGCGCAGCCCGCATTCGTTTGCGTTCGCTTTTTGCCGCTGTGAAAGATCGCAGAGATCTTCAGGCCGGACTAACCGAAGCCCCGATTATTTTCCATAAGAAGAACAAGGAAAAGAGCCTGGATCTTAAAGCCGTAAAAACGATTTATGTGCCTCAGATGGCTCCGATCCACTTCCCGATTCTGACAAAAGCCCTCAACTCCTTGGGCTACAACGTAAAGCTCTTGCCCACGGTCAGACCTGAAGCCATTCAATTGGGTCTGCGTTACGTCAACAACGATGCCTGCTATCCGGCGATCGTGGTCATCGGTCAGCTTTTAGATACCGTGCTGTCTAAAGATTTTGAACCGCAGACAAGCGCACTTTTAATGGCTCAGACCTGTGGTCCATGCCGCGCGACAAACTATGCGACGCTGCTGAAATGGGCGCTTAAAGACCTTGGCATGGAAGACTTACCCATTATCACAATTTCCACTCACAAAATCTCTGGCACAGAACATATGCCCCTGGGTCTCAAAGGGCTCAATCGCATCGCTTTGGGAGTGCTTTACGGAGATTTGCTGCAAAAACTTTATTTAAAGACCCGTTCGTACGAAAAGGTCAGTGGCACCGCGCAAAAATTATTGGAGAAATGGCAAGCCATTGCCTGCCGCGATGTGGACAAAGGCCGAGGCGTTTTCCGAGTCAATGCCGAACAAATGACTCGAGAGTTTGCCGCGATTGATCTTATGGAGCCAAAGAAACCTCAGGTGGGCATTGTGGGGGAAATTTTGCTCAAATATCACCCGCAGGCTAACCTCGATATCCTGGAGGCGCTATTTGCCGAGGGCGCCGAACCCCGATTGGGCGATATCTCGAGTTTCCTTCTGTACTGTCTCTACGATCCCATCTTCCAGGCTAAAGCTTTGAAGGGGTCCAAGATGAACGCGCTTGCCTCGCGCTTTTTGGTCGATTACTTCGAATCGGTACGACGCATTGCCAATAAGGCCCTTCGAGAAGCCGGTTTTTCCGGTATGCCGACGCTTAAGGAACACTTGGCGCGATTAAACAGCCTGATGTCGCCTGCGCAGCAAGCCGGCGAGGGGTGGCTGCTCACCGCCGAAATGGTGGAATTTCTTGAAACAGGGGCACCGAACGTTCTGTGCCTGCAGCCTTTTGCCTGTCTGCCCAATCACATCACCGGCAAAGGCGTGATGCGTGTTTTGCGCCAGCTTTACCCGAAAGCCAATCTCTGCGCGATCGATTTTGAAGCGGGCACCTCGCACGCGAATTTCTCCAATCGTCTGAAGCTTTTCATGGCTCAGGGTCGCGAGACGCATACAATTAAAGAAACTAAGAGCGATCAATAATGGATAACGGTAATCTTCCTCAAGGCGGACTTTTAATTATCACGCTGCCCGAACAAGGCGCAGCGGGACCGCTTTCGACGCATTACTTCGATCCCAGAGCCAAACAGGGAAAAATTCGGGACGCGCTCGTCAAGTGGTTTGCCCTTTGGGGCATTCCCCTTTCGGGCTCCACCCACAATCCCACGTGGCTTGAGTCGCACACCACGGAAGTCGTCTGGTGTGATTCTATCCCCGCGGAACTTCATGGTCCTCAAACCGTCAAATACTATGCGAAAAACGGCGATCGAGTCATCGAGGTTATCGAAAAAACTCAACCCAAAGTGATCCTCATTCTGAGCGCCTACCTCTATGAGGCGCTCGCCACCTCAGATCTCGCGCCCCGTGTTACCGCGGTCATCGGCAAGGCGACAAGTCCCGCCAGACGCATCACGACCATGCGGCTCAAAGCGCTTGAACAAAAATTTGAGCGCGCCCGCATGTTGATTTTGCCGACACCGTCCAAAAACACAACCGATGACTACGTGAGAACGTTAAGCGCGAGCGTCCGGGAAGCCTTTGAGGAAGCGGGGTTTAATCTCAATGAATGCGCCGACGCGCTCTTTGTTGCCGCGCGGGCTCTGCTGGTTATTGATGAAAAGAAAACCCTGATTGCGATGCAAAATCGCTTGAGAATTGATGAGGCTCGAGCCAAGACCCTGCTTGAAGCCATGCAGGAAGAGGGCATTATCTCGGGCGCCGATGAAGCCGGCCGACGATTTTTTAAAAGCAAATAGCAGAAAAATCCCGCAGCGGAGAAAACCGGTGCGGGATCATTCTTGACTCAAACCAATCGATTAAAGCATCTTCAGACCGCTTTCGATATTGGCGATCACGGTGTCCTTGCCGAAAAGTTCCAACGTCTTGTCAAAGACCGGTGAAATCTTTTCACCGAACACAAGCACTCGAATCGGCACAGCCACCACAGGCATCTTGATACCCATTTCATCCATGATGCTCTTTAAGACACCGTAGATGTTTTCAGCCGTCCAATCATTGACATCGCGGGCGCGTTCCAAGAAAAGCTTCACCGCGGCCAAGCTTTGTTCATTGGCCAGCACCTCACGGACCAGCGCTTCATCACGCTGGAGCGGACGGTAGAAAATCATGCAATTGTCAGCCAACGCTTCAAGCGTTTCCGGGCGCTGCTTGGTGATTTCCATCACGCGGGACAAATCCGCATGACCGTCAATCACACCGCCTCGCGCTTCAATACGGGGGCGAACCAAACGAGCCAAACGGTCGTTATCAGCCTCGGCGATGTAGAGGTGATTCAAGTGATTGAGCTTTTTCGGATCCAGACACGCCGGCGACTTCGAGCAGTGACGAAGATCGAACCATTCGGCAAGTTGCGCCTTTGTGAACTTTTCGTCATTGCCGTGGCCCCAACCCAAACGGGCGAGGTAGTTCACGAGTGCTTCCGGCAGATAGCCTTTCTTTTCGTAGTCCATGACGCTCGCGTCACCGTTGCGCTTACTCAACTTGCGGTTGTCAGGCCCATTGATAAGCGGCAAGTGCGCAAATTCCGGCACTTCAGCCCCTAAGGCCTTATAAAGGTTGATCTGACGTGGCGTGTTGTTGATGTGGTCGGCACCACGCACCACGTGGCTCACCTTCATATCGATATCATCAACCACCACAGCGAAGTTATAGGTCGGGATGCCGTCGCCGCGCATGATCACCAGGTCATCGAGCTCCGTGTTTTCAAAAGAGATGGGACCGTAGACCATATCGTCCCAGGTGACCGTACCGGTATCGGGGTTGCGGAAACGGATGACGGGCGTGATGCCCTCGGGAATCGGGCGGCCGACGCAGTTTTCAGGACGCCAGCGACCGTCATAACGGGGCTTGATCTTCTTGGCCATTTGTTCTTCACGCAAGGCTTCCAACTCTTCCTTGGTGGCGTAGCACTTATAGGCCAAGCCCTTTTCCAACATCATATCGACCACTTCTTTGTAGCGGCTTAAACGATCCATTTGATAGATCGGACCTTCATCGTAATCAAGTTCAAGCCACTTCATCCCGTTGATGATGACATCGACGGCTTCTTGCGTGGAGCGCTCCTGGTCCGTATCTTCAATACGGAGAAGGAACTTGCCGCCCACAAAGTGGCGTGCGTAAGCCCAGCAATAAATAGCCGTGCGGGCGGTGCCCAAGTGCATCATCCCGGTCGGAGACGGTGCGATACGTGTACGAATTTCTTTCATTTTTCCAAACTGAAAATATTAAGAACAGAATTGGATGATTTTAAGCCATCCCTCCCCGTTCGTCCATAGAAAACGCCGAAATAGCCCTCCCCAACCGGACTTAAGAACCCCGCAATGTTTTTTGTGAGTTTTTCCACAATTTTTGTGCACAACATTGTGGACAACTTTGGGAAATCGTGGGGACAACGGTGGACAGATCGGAGAAGAAAAAACTGTGGATGAAAAAAGAGCCGTCAGCTCGAGCCGACAGCTCCCTTTTTAATTAATTCGTTTCAAAACGAATTAGAGGCTTTTCACCTTTTCCACGAGGCTGGCAAAGCCGGCCTTGTCAAAGATAGCCATATCGGAAAGAACCTTGCGGTCCAAAGCGATGTTGGCCTTCTTCAAGCCGTTCATGAACACGCTGTAGGTCATGCCGTTGGCGCGAGCGCCGGCATTGATACGAGCGATCCACAAGCGACGGAAAACGCGCTTCTTGTTGCGGCGGTCACGATAAGCGTATTGACCGGCCTTCATCACCGCTTGCTTGGCAACGCGGAAAACATTGTTGCGGCGAAGGATGAAACCCTTGGAGAGCTTCAAGATCTTCTTATGACGAGCACGAGCGGTTACACCACGTTTTACTCTGGGCATCTTTCTCTCCTCTTAATTAAGCGTAGGGCAACATACGATGGATGGACTTGCTGTCAGAGTCGTGAATGGTGACCATTCCGCGCAGATGACGCTTGTTCTTCGTCGTACGATGGGAAAGAATGTGACGCTTGGTGGCGTGAGCACGTTTGATGGAGCCGCCGGAACGCACCTTAAAGCGCTTGGAGGCAGCCTTCTTCGTTTTCATCTTCGGCATTTGACCGATTTCCTTTTGTTATTAGATGATCACCGGCGCTTACACACCCTGTGCAAGACTTGTCGGCCGGATCTCACTTGTTATTGATCGAGCCCCACTTCACCTTATCGAGACACAAAAAACGCCTCGAGGGATTCCAAAAAGAATGGCTCGATTCCGAAATTGCGGATTTTATTACTTTTTGCGTTTAGGCGCAAGTACCATAATCATCTGGCGGCCTTCAAGTTTCGGGAATTGTTCCACTTGAGCGACTTCAGCCAGATCTTCACGGATGCGAGTGAGCACATCCTGTCCTAAATCCTGGTGGGCCATTTCGCGGCCACGGTAACGAAGCGTCACCTTCGCCTTATTGCCGTCACCGAGGAAACGGATAAGGGCACGAAGCTTCGTTTGATAGTCATTTTCATCAGTGGCCGGACGGAACTTCACTTCCTTGACCTGAATGACTTTTTGCTTGGCCTTCATTTCCTGTTGGCGCTTTTGCTCTTGGTAACGGAACTTACCGTAATCCATCAAGCGGCAAACAGGAGGATTAGCCTTGGCGGCCACTTCCACTAAATCGACACCTGCTTCTTCGGCCATGGCCAAAGCTTCAGAGGTGCGCACAATACCGATTTGGGTGCCGTCGACACCCGTCAAGCGAATTTCAGGCACACGAATTTCACGATTGATTCGGTGCGTACGTTCTTGAGCTATGATCGTTCTCCTAAAAACTCAACTCTATATAGTCGCGCAAGACAGCGCGAAGCGCTCACTTTACCACTTTTTCCTTGTTTTTTGGGAAGATCTGCGACAAAAAACAACAGAATCTACGACTTGCACACTAAAAAACACCCGGTCGAGGACTTTTCTCAAACCGGGTGTCTTGTTGAAGACTAATACTGCTTATTGGTTAACTTTCTTTGCATTTTCATCAACCACTCGAGCGATAAAGTCTTCCACCTTCATCACACCGAGGTCCTTGCCGCCACGGGCACGGACAGCCACTGTTCCGGCTTCCAACTCCTTATCGCCGACAACAACGATATACGGAATCTTCTGCAGGCTCAGTTCGCGGATCTTATAGTTGATCTTTTCATTGCGAACATCCTTTTGAACGCGCAAGCCCGCGGCCTTCATCTTGACACAAATGTCATCAACATAGGCCGCCTGATGCTCGGTGATGTTGGCAACAGCCACCTGAACCGGAGCCAACCACACAGGCATAGCGCCCGCGTAGTGTTCAATCAACATGCCGATCCAACGTTCCAGAGAACCGATAATGGCGCGGTGCAACATCACCGGAACCTTTCTTGAGTTATCTTCGGCCACGTATTCGGCACCCAAGCGCCCCGGCATTTGGAAGTCGACCTGAATCGTACCGCACTGCCAGGAGCGTCCCAGACAATCCTTCAAGTGGTACTCAATCTTCGGACCGTAGAAAGCGCCCTCACCCGGCAAAATTTCATATTCCAAGCCGAGATCATCCAAGCTCTTCATCAAAGCCGCTTCGGCCTTATCCCAAGCGGAGTCTTCACCGATACGCATCGCAGGACGCGTGGCAACCTTGTAGGCGATGTTGTCAAAACCGAAAGTGTGATAGACCTCTTTGACCAACTTCGAATACGCTTCGCATTCGGACAAAATCTGATCTTCCGTACAGAAGATGTGACCGTCATCCTGCGTGAAGCCTCTCACGCGCATCAATCCATGCAAGGAACCGGACGGCTCATTGCGATGGCACTGACCGAATTCACCGATACGCATCGGCAAATCACGATAGCTGCGCAAGGCGGAATTGAAAATCTGAATGTGGCCCGGGCAGTTCATCGGCTTTAAAGCGTAGTAACGATTTTCAGATTCCGTCGTGAACATGTTTTCACGGTATTTCGCCCAGTGACCGGAACGTTCCCACAAGGAGCGATCCAAAACTTGCGGAGCCTTCACTTCATCGTAGCCGTTGTCTTGGTAGATCGTACGCATGTACTTTTCAACCTGCTGCCACAAAGCCCAGCCCTTGGCGTGCCAGAAGATCATGCCCGGGGCTTCTTCCTGCAGATGGAAGAGATCCAACTCTTTACCCAAACGACGGTGGTCGCGCTTTTCAGCTTCTTCGAGCATCGTGAGGTAGGCCTTGAGATCCTCTTTCTTTAACCAAGCCGTGCCGTAAATGCGCTGCAACATTTCATTTTTAGAGTCGCCGCGCCAATAGGCACCGGCCACCTTCATGAGCTTGTGCACCTTCAGTTTGCCCGTGCTCGGCACGTGAGGACCACGGCAAAGATCAATGAAGTCCCCCTGCTCGTAAAGGGAGATGGTTTCCCCTTCGGGAATGGCTTCAATCAGTTCGGCCTTGTATTTTTCACCCAAGCCAAGGAAGAACGCGATGGCGTCTTCGCGCTTCATTTCCTTGCGCACAATCGGAATATTTTTCGCAGCCAATTCATCCATGCGCTTTTCGATCGCCGTCAAATCTTCCGGTGTAAAGGGGCGCTTGTAGGAGAAGTCATAGTAAAAACCGTTTTCGATCGCCGGTCCAATCGTCACCTGGGCGTCCGGATACAGTTCCTTAACCGCCTGAGCCATCAAGTGAGCCGTCGAATGGCGAACGATTTCAAGCGCTTCAGGATCCTTGTCTGTGATAATAGCCAGCGTCGCGTCATGATCGATGACAGTGGTTGTATCGACCAATTGGCCGTCAAGGCGAGCAGCAATTGCCGCCTTGCCGAGACTCGTACTGATGCTCTTGGCCACATCGGCGATGGACACAGCCGATTCAAATTCTCGTTTGGAACCGTCTGGAAGCGTTACGGATAGCATTTTTCCATTCCTTTTCTTCGGTATTGTTCTATAAAAAAAGTGTGGCTTACCGAAAAGCCACACTTCTAATTTTGAATCATTTCAAGCAACACAAGCGGGCTCGTTAGCAAATTGTTAACGAGTTGTCGTAGTTCGAGCAGTATTGCGATTCAGTATCACTTGAAAGTTCCTATAAAACTGACGCGTTAATTGTAGTCCCCTCAAAAGGGCTTTGTAAAGCATGCTTCTGAGCAAAAGGGACTAAAAGACGCGCTCATAGATCGCCAGCACATCATCGGCCGTCAATTTTTTGAATTGACCGATCGTCCCCGTTCTTGCGCAAGCGCTTGTCGCGCAGGTTTTCAGAGCCTCATGAGTTAATCCGAATTCGGAGAGCTTGGCAGGCATCTTCATTTCACGATAAAAGCCCTCCAACTTTTCAATCCCCTCTTCGACGCTTTGCGCCCCGAAAATATTACGGGCGAAACGCTTCATTCGCTCGGGATTCACGTCAGCCACATGGCGAAGCCAGGAAGGGGTGATAACCGCCAAGCCCGCGCCGTGCGTGATATTCGGGTCATAAGCCGAAAGTTCGTGCTCCATGGCGTGGCAAGCCCAGTCCTCAACCTGACCCAAGCCGTAATAGCCGTTATGGGCCCAGCTGCCCACCATGGCAATTTGACACCAGGCATCGTAGTCTTTGGGATTTTGCAGCAGTGTCGGCCCCATCGCGATTGCCGTACGAATTGCGGCTTCCGCCTGACCGCTCACAAAGTCAACGTGCTCGGTGTTGGTGAAATAGCGCTCAAAGATATGGCTGATCATATCCACCACGCCGGCCGCAATTTGGTTTTCGGGCAGCGTGAAGAACAATTCCGGATTCACTACAGAAATCAAGGGACGGATTTTTTCACTTGCCGTGCCGAGCTTCAGACCATTATGGTTAATGACCATACGAATGGATTGTTCGCTGCCCGCAGCAGGAATGGTGAGCACGCAGGCCACGGGAATCGCGTCGTCAATGGCAACCCCTTTGGTGAAAAAGTCCCAAGCGTCGCCATCGTATTTGGCCCAGGCCGCCGCCACCTTGCAGGTGTCAATGACACTGCCGCCGCCGATGGCAAGCAAAGCATCCACTTGAGAGTCCACGGCGATCTTTTTCACTTTGGCGGCAAAGTCAAGCGTCGGATTGGCTCTAACGCCACCCATGGTGAAGTATTCAATTCCTACCTCTTCCAAAGAGGATTGGACGGCCGACACTGTGCCATTTCTGAGCGCGCTGCCGCCCCCATAAACAATCAGCACTTTGCCGATGTTTTCTTTTTTGAGCGCCTCACCCAACTTCTTATGCTCATCGCGGCCGAAAAGAATACGGGTGGGGTTGCAGTAGTTAAAGTTCAGCATGAAAACACCTATATCACAAATAACGAAAATTCTTTGGACAATCTAGCACAGATTGAAGACTAAAAATTCTTTGAGGAAGTCACCTAGTAAACAACTCTCGGCTTTTATTTATCGTAACTGCAAAGCAATCCGACATTAGGCCGGTTTACAACAGCCCTTGGGCAATCAGCTGATAGCCCAATCCTTGCAGATTCCGACTTGCATTCAAGTCGCTGTGCGCACGGAGACCACAGTGCGGACAAACAAAACGGTGTTTCGTCCGTTTGCCCAATTGTGAACACGCCGAACACGTCTGTGAGGTATACCGAGGATCCACATACATTACGTTCATCCCTCGCCTTTGCGCCTTGTACTCAATCAGTTGCTGAAGCTCGCGGAAAGACCATCGGTGCAATCGGCTTCTGACTCTTTTACCCGCTCTCACACGGTCTCTGATATGCGTCAGATCCTCCAGAACGATCACTGTCGCTTTCTGTTTAGCCGCTTCCTCAACAATTGATTTACTCACTACGTGGTTGACGTGGGTGACGTGCCGTCTTTCTTTGCCCGAGGCTTTTCGCAAGTGCTGTCTGGCACTTTGCGAGCCATTGCTTTGTAAACGCGCGCGCAATCCCAAGTGTTTATCTCGTTTATCTTTTAATTCGCCTGCTTTCCAAACCTTGCCGCTGGAAACCGCAGCGATGTTATTTTCACCTACATCGACACCGATCACTTCTTCTTTTTTCAGTTTCTCGGTCAAGGTGCTCAGCGTTGAGTCATATTCCAGACTGATATGCAGGAACCAAAATCCTCCTCTTTTATTCTTTCGATAGACAAGATTGCTCTCTTTACGTATGCCGGAGTCAAGCAATCGTTTTTGAAAATCTCCCGGGCACAATCTGACTTTTACCCGACCTTCAACTGTAAAGACGGTTGCTTCAGTCATATCCGATTGATAACGGATTGTGTTTTTGTCCAAATGGATAGAGGGATTTTTAAAAACAATTTCTTTTAGAGGATCTACTTTATTTTTTCGAGGATGGTTCGTCAGCTCTGTTCTGTAGGCAGAAGACACAGACCGAATGGCATTACAGGCTAACTGCGATCCCAGTACTGGTAAGACAGCTCTCAAATCATAGTATGCGGCATGGTGCAGGTTATAGCGCTGCCAATTGCGCTCATTGGGATCGCGGCAAACATACTTAACTAAAAAAATTGCAGGCGTCACGGTACAGAAGCCTAGTCTTGTGCAGCTTCTGAGCACTATCCTCATCCATTTGCAGTTTGATGCAAACAGTCGTTGTTATTTTGGAGGGGGCGGAAAGTCTACCTGCGCCCTTTGATATGTTCAGTTCTTTCAATGTACTTCTGGATGGTTTCGGAACTGACGTTGCCGGCAGTGCCCACGTAATAAGACGGAGACCATAGGTGGCCTCCCCACAACTGTTTTTTCAACTCAGGGAATTTAACAAATAATTTTCTGGCGGTGCTGCCTTTCAAAATTTTGATTGCATCAGCAACTGAAGTAGCTGGTGGTATGCTGACAAAAAGGTGAATGTGATCGGGTTGAACTTCAAGAGAGTGAACCGGCCACTGACGTTCCTGACAGATCATCGCTATTAACCGTTTGGTTTCTGCGGCGATTGAACCGACCAAAATTGATTTCCGATACTTCGGGCACCAAACCGCATGGTAAGCTGTTTGGTAGACACAATTTCGATCAAATACTATTTCAAGCATAATTTTACCAAATCACATGATTGAGCTATTATACAAAAAAATCGCCCCAGTGGGGCGAGTGCCAATTCCTCTCGCGATTAAAATCAAAAGTTTCCTTGGCACGACACTATGAACCAGACAGTTTTCTATTAATACGTCAGGTGTTGTTTCAGGACTCAGTTTGAACGATCTTAATTCGTTGAAGCTTCTGATGCGTTTTCCAATGGAAAAAACTTTGCAAAAGCACTGACACACAGATTAACGCGAGCCCAATATAAAACGAGAAATTCAGATCCTTGGCCTCGTGGAAAATAATCATCGCGAGAATAATGCTGTAGACAGGCTCAAGGTTATAGCTCAAATTCACCGTAAAGGAAGATAAGCGTTTAAGAGCCTCCAGCTGCAATGAGAACATTCCCACCGTGCAAAACGATGAAAGAATCAACAGATAGATGAAATCTGACACCGAGGGAAGAATGGTCGGCACCGGGAAAAAAGAAAGATAGACCGGCATAAATGCTGTCATGATGACAACGCTTGAGGCGATCTCATAGAAAAGAAAAGTCATAAGCGGATAGTCTGAACCCACTCTGCGGTTTTCTATTGTTAACAGCGCCGCGGCAACAGCTGAGAGCACGCCGAGAATGATGCCCACTTGATAGCGCGTATCGAAGTGAAAAATAAGCGCGATGCCCAATATCGTCAAAAGACTGAAAATAATTTCCCGAATCGAAAAAGGCCGCTTGCTTAAAACAGGATCAATAATCGCGGTAAAAAAGCCCACGGAGGCAAAACAGACCACCCCGATGGAAACATTTGAATATTTAATGGAACCGTAGAAAAGCAGCCAGTGAACGCACAGCAGCAACCCCACCCAGGCGATACGCAAGACGTCTTTAAATGAAACCCGAATCTGTCCTTTTTTAATTAAAAGATAAAGAAAGAAAAAAACGCTTGCGAAAATCACGCGGTACCAGACCAACAAACCCTCATTGAGAGTAATCAATCGTCCCAGCACCCCGGTAAAACCGGCAAGCACAATAGAGAGGTGCAAAACAATAAAGGCGTAGGACAACATAACTCAGTCAACAGAAATTGATACACACACTAAACGGGCGAATTGTACCGCAAGGACCTTTTTCGGTAACCAAACACTGTCTTTGGTATTACTGTTGAGATTAGCCTGTGATATATTGGGCTTATTGGTTTTGCAGTGAAGGATCATCCATGAAAAAATCCCAGAACAAACCGAAAGCGGCCGGCGCCCCTTGGTCGGCCATGTTTGATGATATTTTCGGCATGAAAGCCTGGGCGGATAAAAAAGGCCGCCGTGACAAAAAACGCATCCCCTGGCAATGGGCTCTGTGGGGCGCGCTGATTTTCTTTACGATCGGTTTTCTCATGCCGACGGACTCCGGTTGGATTTTGCTCGTCGCCATTGCCGCCGCCGTCGTTTTCTATTTTGCCCGAAGCACCGAAGCGGTTGAAGAACAAGTGCTTCTTTTAACGGACAATCGGACAGCGGAACAAAAAGAGGCGCACAAGCGCCGTGAAGCGGCCAAGACTCAAAAAGCCTCAACCACTGCCCGCAAACCCCGCGTACGGCAAAACACCACTCGAGCATCCGCTGCCAAGGCGGCACCGACTGCGGAAGAAGCAACCACCAAGCCCGAAGCTATCACCACAGTGAAAGCCAGAAAGCCGCGCAAATCGACTGCGAAACCGGCAAGCGGCAAGGCTAAAGCCGCTAGTGTGAAAAAGGAAGCGGCCCAACCGACAACGGCTCCTGTGTCAGCCCCTGTCGCATCTGAACCCTCGACTGCCGCCGCTCCCACAACAAGCGCAGTGACAAAACAAACAGAAAAGCCCGTGACGCACAAGCCGCGAGTGGCCCGCAAAAACACAAAAGCGGCCACCGCCAAAACAAAGACGGCTAAGACGCCTACCCGCCGCCCGCGAAAGTCTTCCGCTAAAGCGACCTCGGCGCTCACCAAAGCCCCCGCGAAAAAAATAGAAACACCGCAGGCTTAATGGATTCCTCCCCGACCCGTTCAAGCACCGAACGGGTCTTTTTTTAGCCGTGCGATTCTCAGACCCCCGAACATACCCTTAGAGATATCTCCCTATAGGTAGGTTAAATGCTTATTTTCGAGTCCCACCGAACCCAGTACGATGAGCAAAATATGGGGTTGTAACCCTAACGTTTAACTAAACCCAGTAAAGGACATCAATATGTTTGAGGGTATGCTTTTTTACATCTTTGTCTGCCTCGCCTTTTTCGCCATCGGCGACTTCTTAGGCGTGGCGACCAAGGCAAAAGTTTCCTCCGTGTTCGTGAGCTTGCTTTTGTTCTTGGTCTTTTTTATGGCCGACTGGATTCCTGATGACGTGATCAACCAGGCCGGTTTGACTCAGATCGGCAAGTGGGCTGTGGGCTTTGTGGTTTTCGGCATGGGCACGACAATCAATATGCGTGAGCTGATTGCCGAGTGGCGCACGGTGGCTACCGCCTGCTTGTCCATGGCTGTGATCTGGATCGGTATGATTGTGCTTGTTCCTTTGATCGGTTACAACGAAACGATCGTCACAATCCCGATTATTAACGGCGGTATCGTTGCCACCCAGATCATGACCTCGGCTGCAATGGAAAACGGTCTTGAAATGGCCGCGGCCTTGGGCACGATCATCTACGCCGTGCAAAAGTTCTTTGGCACCCCCTTTGCTTCTTATTTCGGATTGCGCGAAGCGCGCGAAGTGCTGGCGGTTTATCGTCAAACCGGTGTCAACCCCAATAAGGCTCAACCGAAAACGGGCGAAGAACCGAAGCCCACTTTTGCTGAAAAATATAAGAAGTACTACGGTCAGTTCGTCTGCTTGGGCATTACCGCCTTTTTCTCTTGGGTCGCATCCTGCATCGGTCAAATGACTGGCTTAAGCTACACGATCTGGTGCCTGATCCTGGGTGCCATCATGGCTACAACCGGTTTTGTTCCTAAGAACATCCTGGCCCAAGCAAAGTCGGGCGGCATCTTCAACGTCGCCGTGTTTGCCTCCATCATTCCGAGTTTGGCCAAGATCGACTTGGGCGACCTCGTGGTATTGGGCTACAGCACAGTCATCATTTTCGTGGTCGTTTTCATTTTGCTTTATGTTTGCTTTGGCATTTTGCCCTTGTGGAAGGTTCAGGGACACAAAAACGTTGCCTTAGGTGTGGCCGCCGCGCAGCTTTTGGGTTTCCCGGCAACTTACTTGATTGCCAACGAAGTGGCAACGGCTGCGGCTGAAAACGAAGAAGAAAAACAAGTGGTCTTGGATGCGATCATGTCGAAGTACCTTGTGGCCGGTTTCACAACCGTCACCTCGGTGTCGGTCATCATTGCCGGTTTCTTCGAAACCTTCCTCATCCCGTAACGAATTGACTCAGTAGTAAAAGGAAAAGCATCATGTTTAAATTTGACGCTCAAGATTATCCGTACGCTTCCAAGCGCCATGTGGTCTACGCCAAAAACGGCATGAGCTGCGTGGGCAATCCGTCGGGCGCCGCCGCGGGTCTTCGCGTGCTGCTTCAAGGCGGCAACGCCATTGACGCGGCCGTGGCTGTAGCTTGCGCTCAGCCGGTCGTTGAACCGACCGGCAACGGCCTTGGCGCCGACTGCTTCGCGCTCATTTGGTACAAGGGCAAGCTCTATGGCATCAACGGTTCCGGTCCATTGCCCAAGGCTGCCTCCATTGCCAAATTGAAAGAACGCGGCTTTGACAGCATTCCCCCTTATGGCGTTGAACCGATCGACGTGCCGGGCGCCGTCGGCGGTTGGATGGCCATGCATGAGCGTTTCGGTCGGCTGCCGCTTGAACAGGTGATGCAGCCTGCCATCGATTACGCGGAAAACGGCTACCCCGTCTCCCCCAACATCAGCCGCTTGTGGGAAGAGGCCTGGGGCATTTACGGCAAGTATCGCGACCGTCCGGAATTTAAAGGCTGGTTTGACACCTTCGCGCCGAACAACACGTGGCTGCGCCCCGGCGACATCTTCAAGAGCCATGACATGGCCGAAACGCTTCGCGAAATCGCCCGCACCAAAGGCGAATCCTTCTACCGCGGCGAGCTTGCCCAAAAGATGGACGCTTTCATGAAGGAGCATAACGGCTTCTTGTCCGCCGAAGACCTCGCCGCCTACCACCCCGAATGGGTTGAACCCTTAAAGACCGACTACCGCGGCTATGACGTGTGGGAAATTCCGCCCAACAGCCACGGCATCACGGTGCTGATGGCCTTGAACATCCTCAAGGGCTTCACGTTCGGCGAACGCGACACGATCGACACGCTTCATAAGCAAATCGAAGCCATGAAGTTGGCCTTTGTCGACACGATGGAATACGTGGCCGAGCCCTCTCGCATGCTTGTCACCTCTGAGCAGCTTTTGAGCCAACGCTACGCCGATGACCGCCGCAAACTCATCAAGCCGGACTCCGCTTTGATGCCTGAAGTGGGCGATCCGCGCTATAGCTCCACGGTCTACTTCGCCACCGCCGACGCCGAAGGCAACATGGTGAGCATGATCCAGAGCAACTTCAGAGGCTTTGGCTCCGGCATCGTTATTCCGGGCACGGGTATTTCCTTGAACGACCGCGCACAAAACTTCCGCTTCGATGAAACGCACCCCAATGCGTACGAAGGCGGCAAGCGCCCGTACCACACCATCATCCCGGCCTTCATCTCCAAGGGCGATAAGCCGATTTCCGCCTTAGGCATCATGGGCGGCTGGATGCAACCTCAAGCTCACCTGCAGGTCATCATGAACATGATTGATTTCGGTCTCAATCCGCAACAAGCCTTGGACGCTCCGCGTTGGCAATGGATCGGCGGCAAGAAGGTGGAAGTCGAACAAGACATGCCCAACCACTTGATCCGTCTGCTGCAACGCATGGGTCACAACATTGTCGTGCAGCCCGACCCCTATCACATGGGTCGCGGTCAAGTGATTTTGCGCGATGAAAAGACGGGCGTTCTTTGCGCGGGCACTGAAAAACGCACCGACGGTCACATCGCCTGCTTCTAATCACTCAGTTGATTATTAGGCACGTCTTGGGTGGGAATTTCCCACCCGATTTTGTTTGCAGGCGCAAAAATCAAAGTAGCTTGGGATCGGCGGGTGGCAGCTCCGCTCCCAACATATAAAGCGAAGCTTCCACTTTGCGGATGGGGTAAATTCCTTCCAGCCACTTTGTGCCTTTGGGGCTCTTTTTCGCCTTGGCTATGGCGTCTGTGACGCACCAAGAAGCCAAGATATTGCTTCTGGCAAAGGTGCGTTCTCTCATCGGACGCTTTTTGATTCGGTCTAAGGGTAAAAAGAGATTGTTTTCCCACGAGGCGTTGCGAGAAACATCACCATTTGTTTTGCCCCAACCGTGCAGACTTCCCCAATTTAAATCTTCCGGCAAATCGATCCCACAGAAGAGACAATACTCGCGAATCAGGTAGCAAAGCGCGGCGCAGACGCGGCTTTCGTAGGTGATGAAATCCGCAATGAGTGTGGCGTAAATTCGGGAGTAAAAGGAAGACATCGCGGGTCCGTAAACCCGACCGAAAACCGTGTAGTCGGGCGAATCAGTTGACAGAACTCCGCAGGCGTAATCAATATTTTCGGTGAGATTTTTCACCACTTTAATTTTTTCTATATTGCTGCGAAGAACCAGAGGGCGGGCGGCGAAAATCTTTTGCACCAATCCGATAAACGCGTCGTCATCTCGCTTCTGAATCGTTTCCCGAAGTTGCGATTCATACTCTAAGAGATCTTGTTCAAAACGACGATTACTATCTTCCTGAATGTACTGATCCCAAGCGTCTTCAAGGCTCGTAAAGCAATACTGAGCCTTCGGGCGATAGGTTTGGGTAAGATAAGGAGGATCAAAAACGCGACCTGCGATGTACTCCGCCATGTAGGAAGTAAAGGAACTTACTACCGGCTGAGAAAGAAAATGCTCACGGGCAGAAATCAAAGAATAACTCTCAGACATAGTCAAACAGACCTTAAAGAATTTCTTTTCAGCCCATTGTACGCAAGTCGAGAAAACCGTTCGAGCGCTCGGGCAACGATGCGATCTTTTGTCCTCTAGCGCTGCGTGAGCAAAAAGCCTATATATAAGGGCAATGTCAGAATTTGCCCCTGTTGATCAATGTTGTAATCGCCCAATTTAATGGCGGAATTCACATGATATTTTTCCGGATGTTTAAGAATGGTTTTTGTACTTTTCACGTTGCCCGTGGTTGCTTTAACTTCCAGTAAGACAGCGCTGCCTTTGTAGCGCATGACAAAATCCACTTCCAATCCGCTTTCTTTCTGGAAATAAAATAAGGGGCGTTTCATTTTCACAAAAAAATCGGCTACCAAATTTTCAAAAATAGCGCCCTTGTATCCGTACAAATTTCCCAGAAGAATATCCAGCTCCGTTCCATCTTCGAGCATACTGACAAAAGACCGATATCGGCCATATAAACTTTGAATTTATCGCGACACGCATTACCTTCCAATGGTAATTCCGGAAAAGTTAAGTTATAGCTTCGCTTAACAAGCCCGGTATCTTCCAACCATTGCAAGCTTCCCACATATTGAGATGAACGAGCGCCCTTCTTTATTAAAGAAAATTGGAATTTCTTATTCTCCTTGGCCAACTGTTGAGGAATCGACTCAAAACACTCTCTGATTCGGGACTTATCAGCACCAAACACATACTTCACCATATCGTCTTTAAAAGATCTAATAAGGTGTTTTTGTTCTTCTCGAACCAATGCGATATTTCTCTTTTTTATAAACTGATCCACAATATGCGGCATTCCGCCAACCACAATGTATTGCAGCAACAAATTCTTCATCCGTTGATGCAGCGCGTGCGGAACAGCTTTAACATCGTCTAAACAATTTTTCAAAAGATCAATCAAAGGGGTTTCGATGCCATTGGCCAAAAGAAATTCCTCAAAATCCAACGGAAACATATCGACAATAGTTTCATAACCCACGGGAACGGAGTATTCCTCTGAGCGGTAACCGCTGATACCCAGTAGTGAACCTGTCGCCAATACATCAAAGCGCCCGTCTAATTTGAAAATTTTCAGCGCAGCGCGTGCCCGTGGGCACTCCTGAATTTCATCAAGAATGATGATGGTTTCATGAGGTACGAAACGAACTTCCGTGCCAACAAAGGCACTCATCAACAAGACGATATTGTCAACACTGAGCTCACCTTCAAAAATAGACTTGAAATCGGAATTTTCAAAAAAATTCAAATAAACAACGTGTCTATAGTGCTCACGAGCAAAACGCAGAACAGAAAAGGTCTTGCCACATTGACGGCAACCTTTCAAAATCAGCGGATTGCGATTTTCATCATTAAGCCAATCCAACAAAACGCTTTCTATTTTTCTTTTAAGCATGATTTATTTGACCAGAAATACACTTTTCCAAGCGACTTTTTAGACAAAATGACATTTTTCCAAGCGAGTTTATCCGATTAACTACACTTTTCGGATAAATCGTTGTCTTAACAACCGTGATCCGTTGCGTTATCTAACCGAAGGAGATTCTTTCCAGAAAAAAGAAGATTGGGAATATGACCAATCAATCGGATTTGGTCAAGAAAAAAATGAAGGGGCTCCGCACAGCGAGGGGCTCTACGGAGCAAATCGGCCGTTAATCATCATTGAAATCGTCGTAGCGACCGCGCAGAGCCAAAATCAAATCCCTAAGCGCATAACAGGACATGAAAAAGGCGCTGATGGGAATCGCCGCGTAGGCCACCTTCACCTGCATCCAGGGGATGGATTGCATATAAGCGTGAGCGCGCATCACCCACACCCAGCCGTAGTAGCAAATAATGACATAAGTCGCCAATTCAATCGCGCAGACAAGAATTCGGCAAAGGCGGCTCGCATTGCCTTCAAGACGCTCGGTGAGCACTTCAACCACAAAGTGGTTGCGGGTGCGCACAAGTTCCTGAGCGCCTAAGAAAATCATCCAGATCAGACAGATCTGAATCCAATCATCCGTTTGAGTGAAGTTGTAAATCGGCACAAAGCGCACGAAGACGTTGGCCAAAAACATGACGACAATGGCGCCTAAAGCCACCACACAAATCAGACGCGTGATGCGGCTTACCCAATGATCCAGAGTTTTCAGAAATTGCAGCATCACGCACTACCCCACAAATCCGGCCAAACCTAGAGAAAGACCCGGAATAAACGCCACGGCGATCGCCACCAAAATCATGATCACCACATAACCCACCGACTTTCGCGCAATCTCCATCACCTTCTCACCCGTGATGGATGCCATCACGTAAAGATTCAGTCCCACCGGAGGCGTCAAAACGCCAACAGCGAGCGCAATACACATCACAATCCCTAATTGGATGATGTCGTAGTTAAAGCTCTTTGCAATCGGCACAAAAATCGGAACCGTGATCAGCAAAATCGCAGTGCCTTCCATAAAGCAACCCATAATCACCAAAATCGCAATGATGATCAAAAGCACCACGGCGATCGAAGTGAAGGTCCCTGAGACAAACGCGATGGTTTGTTGCGGAATACGTGTGTACAAAAGCACGTATTGGAAAAAGCCCGCGGTGGCGATCACAAACATGACCTTAGCGGTTTGCTCAACGGTGTTCCAAAGAATGGAGGGAATATCGGACAGTTTTAACGTCTTAAAAACAAAAAGACCGAGAATAAAAACATAAAAGGAAGCCACCGCGGCGGCTTCGGTCGCGGTAAAAAGCCCCGCGAACATACCGCCGATCACAATCACCGGCGTGAGAAGCGACCAAAAAGCGTCCTTAAACCCTTGCCAACGCTCGGCCCAAGTAGCTTTGGGCGTCACCGTATAGCCTTCCTTTTTGCAAACATAGGAAGACCAGAGCATAAAACACAGTCCCAAAATCAGCCCCGGCACTGTGCCCGCGGCAAAAAGCGCGTTGACGCTCGTCTGCGTCAGACCCGCAAAAAGAATCAAAGTGATCGAGGGCGGAATGATGGGCCCCAGAGCACCGCCCGCGGCAATCGTGGCGCAGCTAAAAGCGCGGTCATACCCCGACTTGGTCATTTCCGCAATAGCGATCATGCCGATACCGGCGGCGCAGGCCGCGGCCGACCCCGACATCGCGGCCATGACAATGCAGGCGACAATAGCTGCGTTGGACAGTCCTCCCGCTTTATGGCCGAGACAAACACGGCCGAAACCGAAAAGGCTCTTTGAAATTCCGCCCACGCTCATGAGGTTGCCCATGAGTAAGAAAAACGGAATTGACATCAGGGTGATGCCCGAGACTTGCGAGAACATGCGCTGCGGAACCAAGAACAGGCGCGCCATGTCGCCTCCGGCCATTAAAAAAATGGCAATGGAGGCAAAACCCATTGTGACCGCGGTGGTGACTCCCAGTAAAAGAAGCACCAACACCCCCGCAAAGATCGCAAACATCACCATGATCGGATTTCCTTATTCGGGCTTATTCGCTCGCTTTAACCGCGTTCAACACTTCCTGCATGGCGTCCTTGCCGGCGAGTTCAGCGACCTTGTCGTAAGCGGGCTTCATCATTTTCACAAAAGAGTCGCGATCCGGGTAGGTGACATTCATCCCTTTTTTCTTCAACTCTTCAACCACGGCGCTTTCGCCTTCGCTGATCATCTTGCGCGTAAGGTTTTGCGCATTCACAGCCTCTTCTTTCAAAATCTTTTGCTGCTCGGCGGGCAACCCATCAAAAAGCGTCTTATTGATCAGAAGCACCTGGCAGTCAAAATAGTGATTGGTCATCGCAAGCTGATCCTGGGTCTCAAAGAGACTGTCGGCCAAAATCGTAAAGACCGGATTTTCCTCTCCAACCACAACGCCCTGTTTGAGTGATGTGTAAAGTTCCGAGTAGGCGATGCTTTGCGTGTTGGCGCCGATCGCATCAAAAGCAGCTAAAAGGCCCGTAGCCGGCGGCACACGAATCTTCACCCCTTTGAGATCCTCCGCTTTATTTACCACCACCCCTTGCGTGGTGGTTTGACGGAACCCGTAGTCAAACATCGAAAGTCCCATGGCGTCGTAGGAGGCCAAGCCCTTATTCATCCAAGGCATCACAAAATTGTCAATGACTTTGTGCGCCTGATCGTAGCTCTTAAAAAGAAACGGGGCGGTCATGGCATTGAGCTTTTTGTCGTACATCGCCATGTTGCCCAGAGAAACCACCGCCATGTCGAGTGCGCTCATTGTGACCTGTTCGGCCAAAGCGGGCTGATCACCCAATTCACCGGACGGATAAACCTCCACTTTCAATTCCCCCTTGGTTCGGCTTTCCACATTTTGGGCAAACTGAAGGGCGGCGGCGTGGTGAGCGTGGCTTGTCGCCGCGGTGTGCGCGAGGCGAATCGTTTGCGCAGCTTGAGCGGAAAAACTCGCCGCAACAAGGCAGGCGCCCGCGACAAACATGGCTTTGAGAGCGGTTTGCATAAAAAGATTCCTCCAGGGGAAACAGTAGGGAAAATATCAAGTAGAAGTATAACGGGGTTCGCGCTTAATTAGCCGACATTTGAGGATAATTCCCAAGCTGAAGTTAAATCTCTTTTCAGACAATTGTCTCTCGAAAATTAGATCTCTTTTAAACAAGCGGGAACCTCGACTTGATACTGTTTGGCCAACTCCGGATATAACGCAACTGCCTCTGCCACTTCATCAAGCGCGTTGAGAGCCTCTTTCTCAGAAATATCAAAGCGTGCGGCAAGTTTTAGAAAAGTCTTGCGATCAGGATTTTTCCCATTACCAAGAACTGATGTCATGTGCTCATGGGTCATGGTTGACGAGGCCACCACGTCATATATCGGAGATAACGACCACCGTCCGTTGCCATCCATTAAGAAGGAAAAATTTTTAGCGTGGTCATCGGCATTATTCAACGAATAATTCAATACACTTCGCTTAAACATTTCTATCAGCGCAGAATGTCCGACAAGCCGCTCCGACAAAACCATTAATGTCTCGTAGTCCAGACAAGGATCCCTAAAATTGCAGTGCAGGAGACCGGCGGCGGTCACCATATGAATTTTTCCATCGGCACAACGATCAAAGCGTTTTGTAGCAAACCAGCCGGGACCTTTTGATGATTCGAAAAGATGCGTCTGAGGAACCGAGAGTCCGGCTCGGCCTGCCACAATTGAGCTGATATATTCTTGAACACCAATATCAAGCGGATCATCTGAATTCCTAAACTTAATGATCCAAGGACAAAAACCTTCAACGTCATCGGTTCCCCGAATGAGATGTTTAAAATCATCCGAAACCAAACAAACGATTTTCGGGCGAGCTCCTGCCGAAGAACCATTCGTTTGAACCAACAAGTCCAAGGCCTCTTGCGATTCGTGCTCGTTTAAAATTTGCTCAACATTCTCCGCTAATGTGTCAATATTCAATAACGATGTAGCATTGAATTTTTCTGACAACTGCGGCTCATACTCAAGTGCTCCCATGCCTTGGTTGCCAACCCAGCAAAGTCGCTCTAAGGGAGAAACTTCGTGTAATCGGCGTCCAAGTTTTCTTAACTGTCTGTCCAAGAGCAAATTGCCCCAACCATCAGGAAGACTGTCCGCAACAAAACCTGGCAAGCCATCAAATAGAAAATTGGATGACTTCCAAATCTCCTGACTTAGCGGCATAGCGATAGGTGAGACCGGCAAACCATTTTTAAGAAAAGACGGCGCATATTGAAAACAAATACCCGATTCGTTGGCAAGTGTTCCTAACAAATACCGTTTGTTTTGTACGTTAAGGAAAACATTGACTCTCATTTATCGAACTCCGCGAGCTCTCAATCTTTGTTTTTTCTCAGGCTTAAATAAGTCAATTTGTTCATTTATTTGAAACAGCTCGTCAAAATCCTGAGCACGATTTAATGCGATTGAGAGTCTGACTAAATTTTTCAACGAAATTTCGCCTTCTGACTCAAACCGTCGAAGAGAGCCAAGTGAAACCCCAGAGCGTTCAGCCAATTGAACTTGTGTCATATTCTGGTTTAAGCGCACTCTCTGAAACCGTTCAGCGATACTCTCTCGTATTTGTTGTGGTGAAAGAAGATTGTTAATTACGCTCATTTTATGTGTTATCTCAATTATTCGACATTTATATCTCGTATTTTAGCAGTTATTTTGTTTGAAATTTTATGCGGTTTTCAACTTCTTTTCTGAAGTGCCAAAGGAAAAAACCGCAAACGAAAAAAGACAACACCTCCGCGATCGGCTGCGCGGACTGAATACCCAACAAACCGATTTGCCCCGGCAAAAACAAAATGAGCGGTAAAAAGAAAAGACCCTGGCGGGTTGCCGCTAAAAGAGTACCGATAGCCGGGCGGCCGATGACCTGAAACGCCATATTGCCAATCACATTCACGGGCACAATGATTGCCACTGAACATTGCAGGCGAAGCGCCAAAACACCAACATTCATCACTTCCGGGTCATTGACTTCAAAAAAGCCCACAATGTCTTGGGCGAAAATAAAGCCCAACAACCCGAGAACCACCATCAGCCCCGTTCCCATGGCGATGGTCACATCGAGCGCAGCCTTAACCCTGTCAAACAATTTGGCGCCCCAGTTATATCCTAAGACCGGTTGAAATCCCTGACCAAGACCAATCAAAAAGGCATTGGTCATCATCATGACCTGTCCGACAATGCTCATGGCGGCCACCCCCGCGTCGCCATAGCGCCCCGCCATAAGATTTAAAACCGAGGCGGCCACCGCCCCCAGGGAATTTCGAGTAAGCGATGGCAAACCGTTTTTGAAAATGGAAAAGTAAAGAGACGGACTTTTAGAGACAAAAGACCAATGCATCTGCATAGAGCCTTTGCCTCTCAGGTAATGGGATAAAAGAATGACAAACGAAATCACCTGACACAAGGCATTGGCCCAGGCGGCGCCTGCAATTCCCCAATCCAAAACAAAAATAAAGAAAGGAGCGACACCGATATTGAGCACACCGCCCGCGCCCAATCCCATCATGCCGACAATCGCCAGTCCCTCGGAACGCAAGAGATTGTTGAGCGTATAAGAGGCCGCCATAAAGGGGCAGGCGAGCAAAATAACCTGCGCGTAAATCTCCGCATAGGGCAAAATGGTCGCGGTTGCGCCCATCCAGGATAAAAGTCCTTGAAGGACAGCCCAAGCAGCCAGAGCAAACAGCGATGAAAACACAAGGGAGAGAAATAGACCGGAAGAGGCAAGCGCATTCGCTTCGACGTAAGCCTTGGCTCCTAAAAGGCGTGAAGTTTGCGCAGCGCACCCCTGCCCGATCATGATGCCGATTGCCTGAATGATGGTCTGAAGAGCAAAAACAACTCCCATCGCCCCCACGGCCGACGTCCCCAAATAGGAAACGTAATAAGTGGAGGCTGTGCTGTAGAGCGCCGTCACGAGCATCGAAAGCATCGTCGGCACGCCTAATGTCACCACCAGAGGTGCCACCGCCTCTTCGGTCATTTTACGATAGGTTCGATTGGCATCATTGGTCGTGGCAGTTGAGTTACTCTGAGACACAGAATTCAAACTGGATATATGAACACTCTGAAATAGTGTAGTCGGAAATTAGGATAAATTTCACCTTAAAACAATCCAGACAACACTCTTATTTTTCCTTCACCTTGTTAAGCTTCACAACGTTAAGCTTAACAAGGTGAAGGATTGTGAATTTGTTTATCTAGACAGGCTACTCCCCGGGGAAATACCCTTTTTGAACCAATGCAGTGCGAAATACTTTGTGTATTCAATACAAGAATTATCTAGAGGAACTGAAAATCTCTTCAATGAGGTGCTCTTTCCCGAGTCAACAATTTAACATCGAAAAAGATGGAGGAGTATTTTGTTTTAGCCTAGTAATGTTTTGTCTATCTCGCACTCAGTCAGTGTCTCAAAACCCAAAAGACCTTCGGCTTTTTGCACACAAACGAGCATATTTTCCAGACGAATCCCCCACTCGCCCGGACGATAAATTCCCGGCTCATCGCTTGTGATCATGCCGGGCTCAAAAGGTGTCATTGAGCCTTCGTGACTGCGGGGAGATATCGTGGGCGGTGTTTCATGAACATTAAGTGTCAGACCAATACCGTGCCCTGTGCCGTGCCCAAAATCAGCGCCAATCGCATGAATGGGCGCCCGAGCGATTCGGTCAAGATCCACCCCCGTTGTTCCGGGCTTAAACACCGCCTCAGATAAGGCTTTCATCGCCTGATACACAGAGGTGTAATCACGCTGAAGACGTTTGAACTTTTCCCGCGGGTAATCCGCAGGGTTGCCTAAAAACCAAACACGCGTTGTATCGGTTGTTCCTCTGTCATAGTGCGCACCAGAGTCCACCAGCAAGACGCACGGCGGAACAATCGGAGCCCCCTGTCCTTCTATCGGCTCGTAGTGGGGAAGCGCCGCATTGGAATCCACCGCGGCGATGGTGCCGAAACTCTCGCCGATAAATCCGGGGATCGCAGAGCGCTTTTCGTGCAAAAGTGCGACCGCATCGTTTTCAGTGAGTTTCTCTCCTAGCGACAACCGATCCCTGAGTTCTGAAATGAACGCTTCAAGCGCCTTGCCATCGGCCTTCATCACCTCTTTTAAACCGGCTACTTCTTCAGGAGTCTTGACCGCTTTCCAGTAAGCGACAGGGTGCTTGCACTCAAGCCATGTTTTTTCAATTCGTCGATAAAGTTTAGCGTTTAAGTCATTAGCTCGAGCCAAAATCTTAGCTCCTTGAGCAATGTGCTCGGTGAGCTTTTGATCGAATTGCTCATAAGGCAAAACGCACCAACCGGCCTCTTTTAAGTGCGCGCGGATCTCTTCAGTTAATGCCTCTTCATGGACAAAAAGAAGCGCGCTCTTGAGACTGACCAACGCCCAACTGAAAAAGACCGGATTAAAGTCAATATCAGATCCCCGAAGGTTGGTTAGCCAGGCAATATCATCGAGTTTTGTCAGTAAAAGCGAAGCCTTATCCGAAGCGATTGCAAGACCGGCCATATAGTCTCCTAAACGCTTTAACTTTTGAGCGCCGGTGACTGAACTGGCTTTATGGATATAGAGGGAATGGACCGTTCGATCAGGTCTGTCGCTCCATTCACGAGTAATCAACGCATCAGGAAAATCCACGACATTGGAAACCGCCTTTTCAATCTTTTGAAAAGTCGACAAAGGCAGTGTCTCCAGTGGGGCGGCCAGCACAAAAGACCTACTTTGGGCGTTTTGTTTAAGCCAATCGCTTACCGTCGCAACATCTTTTTCTCCCCGTCGCATGAGCTCAATGCCGGTTCCCTTTAACTGATTCTGAGCCTGCTCCCAGTAGCGAGAATCGGTCCATAAAAGAGCACGATCAGCGGTAACCGCCAGTTGAGCGTTAGAGCCTGTGAAGCCCGTAAGATAAGTTAAAAATTGATCGGCTTTTTGAATGTATTCAGACAGATGCGCGTCTGAGAGCTCGCAGTAAAAAGCATCGGCGCCCAAGTTATCCATCGTTTGGCGCAGATGCTGCAATCGAATTTTTATATCAGGCATCAGTAAGCCTTTCGGACAGTGATCGAAACGTCAGAAGAGAAGGTATCGTTGAGTCGGATCTCTTCGCCCATGTGAACGCTCTCCAAGCGCCAACCGGCATCGCGCAGCTCATTGAGCGTAGTTGAGATTTCAATATCCGGACAATTAAACGGCACAACGCTTAAAACGTCGTTACCCCCGATGGGATTGACCGCCGTGCACACCGTGCGCTGCCCCAGGGGCGCATCAAAAAGCGGATCCGAGGGGCCGTTTGTGCAGGCCGACAAAAACAATGCCAAGGGGATGATGAAAAGTGTTTTTCGCATGAGGCGTATTGTATCGGTTTTGCTCTCTTTAGAATCCTGGGAAAATGTAATCAAACGATTCCTGGGACGACTCGCTCCCCTTTTCCCGTTTATTTTTTTCTTTGCCGGGATTTGACTTCGGTTTCGCTATGTTCTTACCCGCACGAGTTCTTTCGGATTTTTTTATTCCTTTTTGAGCACGCGCAACAAAATACTCCTCGTAGGGTGTCGGAATTTCAACGGGCAGTTTCTTTTTCAGCAACTTTTCAATGGCATCCAACTTATAGGCATCCTTCTCACTCACTAAAGAGTACGCGACACCTTTTGCACCCGCTCGAGCCGTCCGTCCGATTCGATGAATATAGTCATGGGTATCTTGAGGAAGCTCATAGTTCACCACCGCAGGCAACGCTTTAATATCCAGCCCGCGGGAAGCCAAGTCAGTCGCAACAAGCACCCGCAGGGATCGGTTTTTAAAAGCTTCCAAGATTCTGAGTCGCGCGGCCTGCGTTTTATCACCGTGAAGCGCCTCCACACTAAAGCCATCTTTTTTGAGGCTGTCAGCTAAAAGTGCCGCCGATCGCTTCTGTCGCGCAAACACTAAAACCTGTTCGAGCTGATTGTCCACAATCAGATCTCGGAGAAATACCGGCTTTTCAGACTCCGGAACCCGATAAAGTTTTTGTTCAATACCTTCAGCGTCACGATTGGCATTGATTTCAACGAGCGCCGGTCTTTTTAAAAACGTCTGCGCTAAAAGATGAATCTCGTCGGATAGCGTCGCAGAAAATAACAGCGACTGACGATTCTGAGGACAAAGCGACAGAATTTTTTTGATATCCGGCAAAAATCCCATATCAAGCATTCGGTCCGCTTCATCGAGCACCAAATACCGAATATCCGATAAGTCGATGTTTTTCTGCCTGACATGATCAAGCAGGCGCCCGGGCGTTGCCACCACAATATCGGGCAGCGTCGCAAGCGCTTCTTTTTGCATCAGTACACTCAATCCCCCAATTAAAAGGGCTCCGGAAAGAGAAAGCGCGTGAGCGAATGTTTTCACGTTCTGATCAATCTGCAGAGCCAGCTCTCGGGTGGGAGCCAAAACCAACGCCGCGGGTCCTTTGAAATGAGAACAATTGGACAGCTGATCCAAAATCGGCAACAAAAACGCGCCGGTCTTACCGCTACCGGTTTGAGCGATCGCCATTAAATCCCGCCCTTTTAATATCAAAGGAATGGCTTGCGTTTGAATAGGCGTGGGCTCTGTCCAATTTAAAGACCGCGCTTTTTTATCGATCGCTGTCGATAATCCCAATTGTGAAAAAGCACTCATGAGCAACGGACCTCTTCTTTCAAATACCGGCTTCTTAATTGACCACAGCCGCCTTCAATATCTTGCGCGGCGGAATTTCTGAATTTAGCGAGGATTCGGGAGCCTTTTAAAAACTCCGCCATTTCACGGCATCGACTCCAATCCGGTCTTTTGTAGGGACTTTCTTCCACCGCATTCACCGGAATAAAGTTAATCAACGCGAATTTGCCCTTTAAAAGTTGTTCGAGGTTGCGCAGTTCATCATCCCCGTCGTTAATCCCTTTGATCAGTGTCCATTGGTATTGAATGGGATAACCGGTGAGCCGCGCATAACGCTCTGCCTGCTCAACGATCGATTCAATCGCGATTTTCCCCGCTCGAGGCAAAAGTTCCCGACGCTTATCCTCAAAGGTGGAATGAAGTGAAATCGCCAAGGCGGGCTTTACATCCATCTCACCTAAGGCATCAAAGACTCGCTGATCCCCCACGGTGGAGAGCACTAAATTTTTATGAGGAATTTGGCTGTAGCGGCCCAAAAAGTCGATGGCGGAGAGCACATTTTTTAAGTTATGCGAGGGCTCGCCCATCCCCATGAAAACAACCTTTCGGGTTTGAGGTCTAAGTTGTTTAGCGGCAATCACCTGCGCGACAATTTCCAAATCGGTTAATTGCCGAATAAGCCCCGACTTCCCTGTCATACAAAAGACGCATCCGACAGCGCAGCCGACTTGAGAGGAAACACAAACACCGTCTCTGGGCAACAACACACTTTCAATTGTGTGCCCATCATGAAGCTTAAACAAAAGCTTTAATGAGTCTTTTTCTTCAGCCTGATGAGAGTCCGCTACAACAAGCGCTTCATCAATTATGGCGTAAAGTTCCGGGAGCGCTTTTCGCAAAGCCATCGGAAACTTCGGATCGTCCGGCTTAATCCGAGGCACAACGCCAAATAACGAGCGATAAAAATACCCGCGGTGCTGAAGCTTCGCTCCCAGGGATAAAAGTCGTCGATGAAGAGTATCCAAAGTCATAAACTGAAATGGGCGTTGATTTTTTCAACGCCCATTGTAAAGGATGTCGATCTAAGACCGAAATCAGAGCTTGTAGTACATTTCAAACTCAATCGGCGCGGTGGCTAAACGGAAGCGTTCCACGTCTTTGGCCTTTAACTCTAGATAGGCTTCAATCATGTCCTCAGAGAAGACGCCGCCGCGAGTGAGGAATTCATGATCCTCAGCCAAAGCCTGCAGCGCCTCGTCAAGCGACGCGCACACGGTCGGGATCTTCGCGTTTTCTTCAGGCGGCAAATCGTAGAGGTTTTTATCAGCGGCTTCACCTGGATGGATCTTATTCATGATGCCGTCAAGACCAGCCATCAAAAGAGCCGAGAAGCAGAGGTAGGGATTGGCCATCGGGTCGGGGAAACGCACCTCAATGCGGCGAGCCTTGTCGCTTGCGGTGTGAGGAATGCGGATCGAGGCCGAACGGTTGCGGGCCGAGTAAGCCAACTTCACCGGCGCTTCAAAGCCCGGCACCAGGCGCTTGTAGGAATTGGTCGTCGGGTTTGTGATCGCGTTTAACGCCTTGGCGTGCTTGATAACACCGCCGATGTAGTAAAGCGCCGTGTCGCTTAAGCCCGCGTAGCCGTTGCCGGCGAAAAGGTTTTGACCGTCTTTCCAAATGGATTGGTGAACGTGCATGCCGGAGCCGGCGCTGCCCACCACGGGCTTGGGCATAAAGGTCGCGGTCTTGCCGTAAGCCGCCGCCACGTTCCAAACCGTGTACTTCAGAATTTGCGTCCAGTCGGCGCGCTTAACGAGCGTGCTAAAACGCGTGCCGATTTCGCACTGGCCGGCCCCCACTTCATGGTGCTGCACTTCAGTGGGCACCCCTTGTTGCTCGAGCAAAAGGCACATTTCCGAGCGCATGTCCTGGAAGGAATCAATCGGAGGCACGGGGAAGTAGCCGCCTTGGTGACCCGGGCGGTGACCGAGATTGCCCTGCTCGTAATCGATCTTTGAGGCCCAACCGGCTTCATCAGAGCCAATTTTGTAGAAAGAGTGTTCAGGATCGGTTCCCCAGACAATGGAATCAAAGATATGAAATTCGGGCTCCGGACCAAAATAGGCCGTGTCACCGATTCCTGTGGATTTCAGATAGGCTTCAGCTCGCTTGGCGATGGAGCGGGGATCGCGGTTGTAGCCGTTGCCGGTGGCAGGATCGGTCGCGTCACACGTCATGATAAGCGTGCTTTCTTCGCGGAAAGGATCCAAACGGGCGCTGTCAGGATCAGCGATAAGAACCATGTCGCTTGCCTCAATCCCCTTCCAACCGTGCATCGAAGAGCCGTCAAAAGGCTGACCTTCTTCAAACCAGTCTTCATCAACAGCGCGGGCCGGGATGCTCACGTGCATCTCTTTGCCCTTGATATCCGTGAAGCGAAGATCGACAAATTTGACATCGTTGTCCTGAATCATTTGCAGGACGTTTTCAATGTTGGCCATTTTCTGGGCTCCTTTTGTTCAAACAGGTGGATTTTAGCGACAAAGAACGGTTCGTTGTAGGGTTTGCACCAAGAAAATTAGCTTCGAAGTAAGAAAATCTTTTTAAACAAAAATAATTAGTTAATGGAGTTTTCAATCCAATCAATGGTGTTTTGGCTTGAGCGGCGACAAGAGTTGTCAACTGACTGCGAGGCGCTTTAAAAAATATTGAAAAACTTTCTGCAGGAAGGCGCTGTATACCGCCAGGTCATTAACAATTAAGAGATTCCGAAAAAGGATATAAAACCCTTTCCATTTCCTGCCGCTGAACGCTTCATAGATTAAATGACTGGCGCTTTTTCTCGCAAAACCCTCTTGGTATCGGGAAAATAGCCCTCGCTTTTTTAATTCGCTTTTCAAATGCTTTATCGCCAGGACAATATCCTTTGTCCTTCTGTAGCGGTAGGAAGAGATGGACACGCTCGTTTCCGAGCGATAAAAAACCAAGGGTTCTCTGATGACAGATATTTTATGGGCGCAAGCCAATGACGTGTAGGCAAAACTCCAATCGTTGCATGATCTGATCTCTTGAAAGGCAAGCCGGTTTTGCCTTAAAAAAGATGTTCGATAAAGTTTTGTCCATGGATTGGGGGCAAAGAGATCAAACACAAGGTTTGTTCCCGCAATTTTCTGACCTTCCGTTTGGCCAATGCGAGACCTGAGCGCTTCGCCGGAGGGCTGTCTGTAGATGAAAAATTCGCAAACGGCGACGTCTGAGTGATCCGCCTCTATCCGATCAATCATCTTTTTGAAGAAGTCTTTATCAAACCAGTCATCACAATCCAAGAAAATGATGTACTCGCCTTTTGCTTCGGACAAGCCCAAATTGCGTGCGCTCCCCGCCCCCCGATGATTTTGTCTCACCAAACGGATTCTGGAGTCTGCGTCTTGATGGGTTTGAATGATTTGAACAGAGTCGTCCGTTGAACCGTCATCGACCATGATGAGTTCAAAAGAAGAATAAGACTGGCCCAATACCGATTGAAGAAACGGTTTCAAATAAAGTGATCCGTTATACATCGGCGAGACAACCGACAAAACGACAGGCCGGAAATCACCCTCGGTCATAAAAACGGCCCTTGAGAATCGTGGAAGCAATCATCAGCTTTCATTATGACAAAGATCTCGGGTGAGCACCTTAAACCTGACATCCTCTAAGTCCGAGCAATAGCGGTTGGCGATAATAAGATCCGCTTTAGCTTTAAACCGCTCGAGACTCTTTTCAAACTCCAGGAAGCGAAACGCCTCAAGTCCGTCATAGGCCGGATCGTACACAAGGACTTTGACGCCCGCCGCCTGCAGCTCATTTAAGATATCAAGAACAGCTGATGAGCGGCAATTATCCGACCCCCGCTTCATGGCCAACTTAAATATTCCAACAACTTTGGGCGATCGCTTCAAAATTTCAGAGACAACAAAACGCTTGCGCGTCTGATTGGATTGAACAACAGCCGAAATCAATTCCTGAGGGACGTCCGTGTAATTGGCCAGAAGCTGTTTGGTATCCTTCGGCAAACAGTAGCCGCCATAGCCAAACGAAGGGTTGCAATAGTGACACCCTATTCTGGGGTCTAGTCCGACGCCTTCAATAATCTTTTGACTGTCAAGCCCCTTTCCCCACGCGTAGCTGTCCAATTCGTTAAAAAACGCCACTCTCATCGCCAAGTAAGTGTTCGCGAATAATTTAACGGCTTCGGCTTCCGTCGGTTTCATAAAAAGAACCGGAACATCCTTTTCCATCGCCCCCTGAACCATCAACAGGGCAAAAGCTTTTCCTTTTTCAGACAAATCACCGATCACAATTCTTGAGGGATGCAAATTGTCATATAGCGCATACCCTTCCCTTAAAAATTCCGGTGAAAAGATAAGGTTTTTGTAACCCTTGGCGATCATCTTCTCGGTAAATCCGAGAGGAACGGTTGACTTGATGACGACAGTGGCATCGGGCGCAATGACGGAGACTTTTTCGATAACGTCTTCAACAGAAGAAGTGTCAAAACCGTTTGTCCGGTCGTTATAGTCTGTGGGCGTGGCAATCAGCACATAATCGGCGTCACGACAAGCGGCCTTAAGATTAAGCGTGGCGGAGAGCTTAAGAGAAACGCGCTCGAGATAGTGGGCAATAAGGGGCTCGGCCACGGGACTTTTTCTTGCGTTGATTTGGTTGACTTTTTCTTCAACGATATCAACCAAAACCACGTCATGGCGCTGAGCCAAAACGATGGCGTTGCTAAGCCCCACGTAGCCGATGCCGATCACCGCTATTTTCATATTGAGTTGTCAACCAACTGTCTGCGTCCTTTAATCCTACGCAACAGACGGACATAAAGAACAATAAGCCCGGCCATGGTGATGACCCAACTTAAGGGATAAACCATCATGAGCGTTTCATAGGTGGGCTCCAACGGGAAGACTGTATAAACCCAAATGAGACGCACGGAACACACCACAATCAAGGTGACCATCGCGGGCGGCATCGAGTAGCCGTAACCGCGCATGCATCCCGAGAGCGTATCCATCACGACGCTCAACGGTTGCGGCAACACCACCCATAAAATGCGAACCATGCCGAGCGCGATCACTTCCTCGCTGGAAGTAAAAATTCCCAAGAGTTCCCGGCAGAACACCAAGACGATCGCAGTCATCAGCACGGTCAAAAGCATATTCAATCCCATCGTCACCCACATCACACGGGCGCAGCGCTTGATGTTTCTTGCGCCATAGTTTTGGCTCACAAAAGTGGTCGCCGCCAGGGCAAAGGCATTGATAAAGCAGTAAACGTTAATTTCGATCGTAAAGGCCGCCACAGAACCAGCCATTGCGGCGGGCCCCAAACTGTTGATGGCCGACTGAATCACCAAATTGGAAAGCGAATACACCGCCCCCTGAATGCCCGCGGGGATGCCGATTCTCACAATGCTTTTTAGTGACACCGCATCCAGATTGAACATCTCGGAGACGTTAAGCTTCAGCGGTCCGTCAAGACGCGTGAGCTTCACAAACAAAATGATCGCCGACAATAAATTAGCCAGAGCCGTCGCAAGGGCCACACCGGCAATGCCCCAATCCAATACGAGAACGGCAAACAAGTTGCCGGCGATATTAAAGAGACTGGCGGCAAGCAAGGCCCAAAGCGGCGTTTGAGTGTCGCCCTGACTGCGAAAGACCGCGGCCAAGAAGTTGTATATGGCGATAAAGGGCATGCCCAATAAGTAGACACGCAAGTACGTGAGCGCATGATCACGAACCTCGTCGGGCACATCGAGCCAATCCATGGCCGAGCCCGCGAACACCTGACCGATGATTAAGGCGATAATGCCGAAAACAATCGCCGTCACAAAAGAAGTTCTGACAGCGTCACTGGCTTTACGGTCATCTTTCATGCCCAAGGCGCGGGCCACAACCACATTAACGCCAAGGGCCAACCCCATGCAAAAACTGACGATAAGACCGAAGACCGGGACATTGTTGCCGACCGCCGCCACCGCGAGATCCGACACAAAGCGCCCCAACACCGCCACGTCCGCCGCATTGTAGAGCTGCTGAAGCATACCGGTGAAAGCCAGGGGCAAAGCGAAGACGATGATCTTGTCCCAAAGGCTGCCTTCAAGCATATTGATTTTTTTACTTACGCTCATAACGCACCAACCGAACCGGTTAAACATGTCATGACGAAAGCGTCGTTAATACCAAAAGGAAGCTAACAACGCGAAGAGACATGATCGATTGTACGCCAAATCCCATAGCGCAATTTCTGCAAAACCCGGTGGGTCCAGTTTTCCTCAGCCGCTGAAAGCGTTAGAGAGCGCGAAAACACCCGCTAGCTAGAGTGCTCTTTTCTTAAGCTTCCCAACGGTGTATCGAGCATTTGATGCGGCGTTAAACCGAGAAAAACCTGCTTCCATGAACGATAGTCCCTGTGAACATCGAAAAACGCTTCCGATTTCCGACGCAGTTTTACTTCGTCCAACTTCGACGTTTGGCTTTTAATTTCTGCGAAAACGATCCGCTTTCTGTTTTCATCTAGCGCAATCAAATCTATTTCGTTTTCGCCTCGGCGATCCCACCAAGCTCCAACTGGGGAAAGCCCCGACAATTCCAGAAACCGCTGACGGTACCAGTCTTCGAGTGAGCGACCTAGATAGGTTGGTAAAGCTTGTGTTGTACGTTGAATCAATCCAGGCCACTGCTGCAATTCGATTTGCGCCTCAATGTCGTCTCCGCTCAAAAAGCGAAGCCAAAACCTCAGATAAGGATCCGTCACCCGATAGCGCGTTTTCCGTTTTTCGGAGGGCTCCTCGAAAGGTTGAACGCGGCCCACGAGCCCATACAAATTTTCAAGCCGAGCCAGATACGGTGAGATGTCGGTTGCCACACCGGCCTGAAGTTCTGTGCGTTTGGAACGCCCTGCCGCCAGTCTGCGTAAGATAGTGCGGTAGAGCGGTGCTGACAGTCGAAACTCGTTGGCAAGCAGTGTGTCGCCCTCTTTTTGAAGCGTTGTGCCGCGCTCGGAAAAAAGAAAAGTCAAGAGTTTTTCCTGTGTAGTGGCCTCGGCATCAACAAGAAGTTCGACATAGCGTGCGACCCCACCTGTTATTGCATAGAAAAGCAACAAATCGCTCGGCACAATTCCCGATGGAGAGCAGTCTTCAAAAATTTTTCCAACAAGACTCGTGCTAAATGGTCGAACAATCATCATTTGATCGTTTCGCCCAAAAAGAGGCTCACTGCTATTGCCAAAAATCCGCTCGATAGCTGTTTGCACAGAACCACTCAGAACGAAAAGCGCTTGAGCGCCACTTTTGCCAAGATCCCAAGTACGCTGAAGTTCACTCCAAAAATTCGGCCAGCTATCGAGTTGCTGACACTCGTCGAGCACGAAAACAAGCGGCTTGGAGTGTGACATCTCCAAAAGCCATCCTATTGCATCCGCAACCTTCGTGATCGCGGGGGGATACTTGATATCCAAACATCGAGAGGCCTGTGCAACAAGTAATTGAGCCATCTCTTCTTCATTGCTGCTGCTTGTCACAAAGTAATAGATAAATGGAAACACCGAAGCTTCGAAGGCTTTTCTGATCAGTGTAGTCTTGCCAATTCGTCGACGACCAGTAACAACAGCCATTCGAGCAACCTTCGTTTCCTGTGCTCTTTGGAATTGCCAACGAAGGGCTTCAATTTCCTGTTCTCGACCGTAAAACTTCACGGCTTTTCTCCTTTCACATCGTCCACGAACAGACAGCTTCAATGAATTGTTCAAAACTTTTTGATTATCAAAATTCTACAGCATTTGTAGCTACAGAAACTGTAGAAATTAAGTTTTATTAGCAATCTTATTTTTAACTTCACGGCCTAGCCATCGGCTGGGGAAAAAGCATTTCTCTGGAAACCAAACAGCTCAAAACGCAAGAAATCGTGGACTGAATCATGGCCACTGCCCATCATGAGATAGTTCCAGGCCATCATAACTTCTTCAACATGGCCGTAAGCCCATTACCTACCCGGCATTGTCAAGTCAAAAATGACGACGCTTCTTTAGCTAAAAATACAGATCCTTTGACCTCTACGATGACTCCCGTAGCTATGGAGAACGCAACTGCGGGACTCGGCTGAGAAGAGATTGGCGGTACGGCTCAGGACGCAAGAGTTTCCGGGATCCCAATCTGCGTCCTACACCTTGTCCTGAGACGAACCGACATCGGAAATACTCGCGAAGCTGCGTACGTGCCTTCACGCAAAGGGGAAAAACTCATCAAATGCGGAAATGTCTGCAAGCTAAATTCGGAAGTAAGTTTTAGCCAAATCAAGAAACAAAACTTGGCCAAATGAGGAAACGCGTTATCGCATCAATTCGGATGCCATGTGCGCCCCTTATTTTCTAATGATTTTGACTACCTCAGGCGATTTTGCCTATCGCCGAGACAACTGAATCCTGGTCGTACCTATCGGTTGTCTAAAACCTTGAGCGAAACTGGACAGCGGTAGGTCGCCCTTCTTCTCTTCGCGCTGACATAGCCCACAGCGCTAAAATTACCGCTGTCTCAACTTAGGTTTACAAACTTTGCTCAACGGACTGTTTTCATCCTGCGCGGGGTTATAACAGTCTCGCGCGCGATAGTTAATCAACGATGAAGGAAAAGCCACAACCAAGAAATAACATTTCCTCGGTTTAGCTTTTTAATTCTCCTGAAATCGTGAAAATAATCTGACTTTTCCTAGTGCGTTGGTGCTCATTATGGAGTTCTTATTCTTTCTTGTTGTCGGTGTTTGCGTCGGCACTTTCGGCACACTCATCGGACTCGGCGGAGGGCTGATCCTTGTTCCGCTTTTTATGTACACGATGTATGCGCCCGATGGCTCCGCAATATTCAGCACCGTCCAGCAGATTATCGGCACTAGCCTTTTTGCCGTGACCTGCAACGCGATTTCCGGAGCCTATGCCTATATGAGACAACGGCGCATCATGTTTCGCGCCGCCATCCCCTTTGCGATCAGCACCATACCGGGCGCTTTTTGCGGCAGCTTCGTTTCCAAGTATTTCACCGGTCCAAGTTTTTCCATAGCCTTCGGTTGTCTGCTCGCCGTTCTCGGTTGTTTCATGTATTGGAAGTCTAATTCCAAGCGCGCAACCGCCCGGCCCGAAGACTTTGATCCCGCCACCGCGCCGTTTAACCTATTGCTTGGCGTGACTCTGACATTTGGCGTCGGCTTTATATCAACGATTTTCGGCATCGGCGGCGGCATCATCGATGTGCCGATGATGGTCTTTATCCTTGGCTTCCCCGCTCAAATCGCCACGGCTTCCTCCACTTTCATCCTGATGGTGAGCTCCCTTGTCGGTTCGGTTAGCCATGCCGCCATGGGACACATTATTTGGCTGCCCGCGGTTTGCATCGGTTGCGGCTGTGTAATTGGCGCTCAGATTGGCGCGCGCATTGCCAAAAAGAGCAAACCCAGACTTATTGTGGTTATTCTCTCGGTCACAATGGTTTTGATGGGAATTAACCTTATATACCGCGGTTTTTAATTTATCCGCCAAAAAGTTAAAAAGCCTCCCGAAGGAAACAACAAAGCCTTTCGGGAGTTTGTTTTTTTTAAGTGGCCCAATCGTTGAATTGATAACTGCGACCGATGATTGTTTTAGTGCGACAGGATACTTGTCTGTTAAATCCGCATGTAGCCCCATTCTATAAGCTAGAAGAAATAGTGCTTTTTTCGGCATTTCACTTTGGCCTAATATTGTTTGCTTTAGCAAGAACCCAACAGCATTCTAAAAAGTGCCTCACTATAAATATTTGATAAACTGAAAAAAACGCAAGCTCTTGCTCTGACTTATTTAACAAAGACAAATCAGTCAAATATTTTTCATCGAACTATTATGCAATTTATACCTAATGGTCCCGACGTACCTGAAAAATTAATTAGAGAACACGAAAAAGGAAATGTGATATTTTTTTGCGGTGCAGGAATTTCTATACCCGCAGGTCTGCCCTCTTTTAGTAATCTAGTGGAGCAACTTTATCAAGAATTACACATAGATTGGGATGAAGACGTCAAGAGCAAATCCTACGATCAATTATTAGATGAATTAGAACACACGAGTGTAAAAAAATTCCGTCCTAAATTACTTAAGCTGCTAAAAATAAAACAAAACAATAAGTTAGACACTCATCTGGCCTTGCTCAAATTGGCGATTCAAAATGAAAACAATTTTATTAGGTTAGTAACGACGAACTATGACCGGTTGTTTGAAAAAGCTCACAACAAATTAAAAATTAAACATAGATATTTTTCCGCACCGGCACTACCGATTCCCAAAAAAAGTAAGTGGGACGGAATTGTTTATCTGCATGGTCTTCTTCCTAAAGAAGAAAATGCAACCGAACTCAACAATTTAGTAATTACGAGTGGAGACTTTGGATTAGCGTACCTGAAAGAAAGATGGGCTTCGCGATTTGTTAGTGAGCTATTTAGGAATTTTTATGTTTGTTTTATCGGATATAGCCTAAGTGATCCAGTAATGCGGTACATGACCGATGCTATTTCTGCAGACCGAATGTTAGGCGAAAAACTCCCAACCATCTGGGCATTTGCCTCTTACAACGATATTTCAGACAAACAAAAAGAATCTTATAGATGGAAAAACAAGGGGATTGAGCCAATTTTGTATAGCGATGAAAATGGTCATTCTATTCTCCACGAAACGATACAGACTTGGGCAGACATTTACTCTGACGGCGTGAATGGTAAAGAAATGCTAGTCACTAAATTTGCGAATATTAATCCGGTAGCAAGTACACAAGAAGATGATTATGTCAGTAGGGTTCTGTGGGCTTTGTCGGATCCATCATGCAAACCTGCTAAAAGATTTGCCAATCTTGATCCTAAACCGTGTTTAGAATGGTTACTAGGTCCCTTTTCGCAATCAATAAAATCTGAAAAAGAAGATATAGCAGAAATAAAATTTTCTTCAAAAATACAGGTCACTCAACACATATCACCATTTGTATTTAGTACAAAAGATGCTCTTCCTTCGTGTCATCCTATCTATCATATAGTTCAATGGACTTTGAATTATGTAAATGATGAACGATTACTCCTCTGGGTGCTAGAACAAGGCTCTATATTGCGTACATACTACAAGTGGCAAATCCTAGAGCGCTTGGAGCAACTTAGTAATAGCGATGAAGCTGACAAACCTAGTGAACATTTGAGCAGATTATGGAAATTATTTACTGTTGAAGCCTTAATCTTTAAAGACGATTATTCTTGTGATTTTTACTCTTGGATAAATCGATTTAAAAGCAATGGATATAAGGTAACTTATGATCTTCAACTCGAGCTCAGAAAAGTTTTAGCTCCGAAAATTTCCGTTAATAACACTCTTTTTTCAAAAGGACTCCATACAGAATTAATACTTGCTTCAGATTATGTGAGGAATTCCATAAGTGAATTTAATTTGTCCGGGGCTCTTCACCTCTTAATTCACGATTTCCAACAACTTCTCCAAGATGCGATTATTTTATCTAAATTCACAAACTGTTATTCTCCACTTGACCTGCCCTCTATTGAGCCTAACGCACAAAATGATTTCTCGCCTGATTACACAGCTTTGATCGAATTGCTAAGAGATTCATGGCTTGAACTTTTAAAAGAAAAACCCATGCAAGCAAAGTCGATCGCATTAGATTGGTTATTAGATGATGATTTATTATTCAGAAGGTTAGGTTTATTTGCAGCATCGATAAAAAATTCTCTCTCTTCAGAAGATTGGGTAGAAAATTTATTAGCGAACAACGCTCAAAATTTGTGGGATATTCATTTAAAGAGAGAAGTTTTAAGACTTCTTGTTAATCGAGGTTCCGATATAAAAAAGAATCAATCGAAACGTCTAGAGAAGGCTTTACTCAAAGGGCCCTCCAGTCTAGAACATTCAAAGGAATCACTTGACTATATTAAATGGCTTTATATCTCTAAATTCCAAAGTTCAGGTGCCCAACTTAGTAAAGAAGCGGAGGAGTTCCTCAATAAAATGAAAAGAAACCATCCTACCTGGAAGTTGGCAACTGATCAAAGTGATGAATTCCCAATATGGTGTTCTGGTATAACAACTGTTGACTTTAAAACGCCTATTAGCGCGATGCCAAATACAAAACATGAAATACTAATGTGGTTATCCAATCAGTATTTGACCTTTGAGAATGATGAAGACCTTAAACTAAAGCTAAGGGCTTTGAATCAATGGCGCCAAATCTGTACTAAACATTTAATGAAATCAGCAATAGTCACATACGAAGTTTTACCGCACATAAGTAATGAACGAGAGAGAATTATTTGGAAAAGTCTTTTTGAAGTCGCCTCAGACAATGACCGAATTAAGCGCACATGGAAGCTTTTTTCTGGAGAGGTTGCAAATCTCGATGATGAAACTTTAGAAAAATTGTCTAATGAAATTTCTTGGTGGATGTACGAAGCATCTAAACAAACAAATTGTTATCCTAATAACTTTTTTAAAATATCAAAGAAATTACTAAATTTCAGTAGTGTCCAAATCGAACTTTAAAAATGCAGCTAAATTCTGTTCGTCTCCGGTAGGGAAATAACGGACAGAAAAATGGCGGTTTTCTTATTA
>CABMQD010000015.1 GCA_902388655.1 uncultured Sutterella sp.
TTGAGAAGAGGCTTTCCCAACTAGCCTATGCACATTTTTAATTTGGACAGCAGTGGTCCATCCTATAAAAAAGTTATTGGACGGCGTTAACCGAAACTGATTAACGTCAAAGTGAATGCCTATATCTTTAAGGTAGTCTTTTTCTGGGAATCAGACAAGATTTTTTTCGAAATTAGAGAAAAAAATAAGCATTCTTACCTAAAAGCGGTTGATAAGTGTTTTCTCCATGAATGCTAAAAAGCCGTCTATACGTGAAAGACGGCTGCAATGGGAATGACTGCAATTAATCTAAAATATATTTTGTTTCAGTGCCGTCCAAATAGAAAATATGCATAGGTTAATTTCTGGGAGTCCTTTTCAATAAATACAGGGCTTGCCAGGGTAGCCTCTAAAAGTAGGTCCTCTGACTGATTTTTACCCAAAATTAAACTCCATTTGTTGCTGTTTTTTAGGCGGCGACTGCTTCTGTATTCGAAAATCCGGTCGATTTATCCATACGTCCAATTTTTTATACGTCAGAAGATTCAAACCTACAAATTTCAACAGTCTCGAAAAACTCCAACGATAACGAGCAACGTGCCTCAATATCTCAATCAGTAGGGTTGCGACGGCTGCTGTCCATATTTGAGTCATCACGGCATTTTCCGAGGTCCCTATAAAGCTTTTAATCTTTAGATTCTGCTTGAGCTTTTTGAAAAACAACTCGATTTGCCAGCGCTTACGGTATAGATCGGCTATCTGTGTGGCCGTCAGATCGAAATCATTGCTCAGGAAATCAAACCAGCGATTATTCTCAGAGTCATACCATTGCACCAGTCTGAAGCGAGTATTTCCGCAAACTTTTCTCGCTTGTTCTTGTGTGAATTGAAAGCCATAGTCCCCATAGTTATCTTTTTCCTCAATGATGTCATCCTTTAAACGTGTGGTTTTGGCATTATCTTTGATGCGCGTGACAAACTTCGTTCCCCGTTGAGTTAACCACATAAACAGTTTGTAGTCGTTATAACCTCTGTCCATGACGACGGTGATATCTTTTGATCCTAAAGCTTCAATGGCCGCCTTGGCTTCTTTCACGTCGGCTCTTTTCCCGTGGGTCATATTCATGACAACGGGCAGTTGCAGATCTTCATCCAACACAGTATGAAGCTTAAAACCGCTTTTAGCTCGTCGATATCGAGCCCATTGGAAACGTGATAGGCACACAGAAATGGTTGTGGAGTCCAGTGCGTAGACGGGATGCAAATAGTCTTGGTCCAAATGGCCTTTAAAAAGCTGGGCGTAAGTTTGCAATAAACGAAAATAAAGACTCTTAGCTATCTCATAGGAACGATGCTCGTTGGCGTAGGCCAAGGTGGTTCGTCCCATGGCCTTAGCGGATGCATGTTGAAGTTTGCCGACGGCAGAAATGAGACCGTCTTCAATCTCTCTTAACGAGTCACAGCCAGCCAAATGGCAAAACAGTAAGGAAACCAGTTGATCCCAAAAAGTAAATTGACGAGCATTACTTCTAGGGCTTAATCGTTTATCTTCGTCAAAGATCCAGGCTTGGGGGAGATATTTCAACAGCTGCGCAAAGAAGCTGATCGGAGCATTTTGGTTGGCAGTTTCGCTAAAATAAGTGTCCATGGCGGTTTTTTGATTTTTAGTGTGGAAACTCAAAATCTACAAAGAAAACCGCCATTTTTCTGTCCGTTATTTCCCTACCGCAAACGTACAGAATTTGACATCACTTTTTAAATTCTATTTGGACAGCACTGAAACAAAGTATTGTTATTAGCAAAATAAGTGTTTGATTTTGTATCACCAATATCGCAGAAGTGTTATATGTTTAAAGAACGTGTTTTACACTTCTGACATTAGTCTCTGTTCTTGTGCTAAACAGTCGGTATAGAAAAGATCACGCAGCTAGCTAAGTTCAAGATTTTCTTTCAAACTTTAAGCAAAAAACTCCTTATTCAGTCATAATTACAGGATTGGATTTGGAGGCCTATTCCCATGTTTGAAGTACTCAGTGATAATGATCCCCGCCAAACGGTTATTAAGGTTGTCGGCGTGGGTGGCGGCGGTGGCAATGCTGTCGAACATATGATTGAGCGTGGAGCTCAAGGCATTGAATTTATTGCCATTAATACGGATTACACGGCCTTGTCGCATTCGCGCGCGCACGCCACGTTGCAAATCGGTAAAACGGGTTTGGGCGCCGGTGCTCGTCCTGAAGTGGGTGAACAAGCCGCTATTGAAGCAAAAGACCGAATTCGTGAACTTTTGCAAGGCGCCAATCTTGTTTTTATTACCGCCGGTATGGGCGGTGGCACCGGCACGGGCGCAGCACCCGTGGTCGCTCAAATTGCCCGAGAAATGGGTATTTTGACTGTGGCGGTCGTTACCAAGCCGTTTAGCTACGAAGGCGCTTTGCGTATGCAACGCGCAGAAGAAGGCTTGGTGAAACTCAAACAGTGTGTCGACAGTCAAATCGTGATTTTGAACGATAAGCTCGAAGATGAATTGGGTGAAGATGCCTCCGTGAGTGAATGTTTTGCGGCTGCTGACGATGTGCTCTTTAAGGCTTGCGCCGGTATCACGGAAATTATTCAAACGCCGGGTTTGATCGGCGTCGACTTTGAAGATTTGCGCACCGTGATGAGCGAACGCGGTACAGCTATGATGGGTTCGGCCATGGCCTCCGGTCCCGATCGTGCCCGTATTGCCGCAGAAAACGCGGTGGCTTGCCCGTTGTTGGAAGGCGTTACCCTCAATGGTGCTCGTGGCGTTTTGGTTTATATCACCGCCAGCGAAGAAACCATGAAGATGAAGGAAACGAAGACCGTGATGAATATCATCACGAACTTCACCGCGAAGGGCGCCCAAGTGATCTATGGCTCCGCCTATGACGACAGCATGGGGGACTCCATGCGTGTGACGGTGGTGGCAACCGGACTTGATGGCGGAAAAGACAAGGAAGTGGCGCCACTTGACAAACCGGAAGACGAAAAGGATGTTTGGAGGCGCCCCGAGCAGCCTGCGGCGAAACCTCAGGTTCCTGATCCGTGGACCAGCCGAACGACGGGTACACAATCGCCCGCACCAACTCCTCAATCGGTTCCGACACCCGAGGTGAATACGCCGGAAACTCAACCGGAAGTGGTTCCCCAACCGCAACCACCGCAGCAACCTGAGGAGCCTAAAGAGGACAAGGTTTCTGACGAGTGGGAAAAGGGTTGGTGGACGATTCGTCACGATACGAAATAGACCTGAACGCAACCTATGCTCAAACAACGAACGCTTAAAAAAGTCGTCCGTACGGTCGGGATTGGCTTGCATTCCGGCCGGAAGGTTCAGTTAACGCTGCGTCCCGCGGAGCCCGATACCGGTATTGTCTATACACGTGTGGATCTGGATCCGCCAGTGGTGATGCCGGCCGAGGCCACTCGTGTGAATGACACGCGCATGGCGACGACCTTAAATGAAGGTCCGGTGAAAATTTCCACGATTGAGCACCTGATGAGTGCGCTCAATGGATTGGGCATTGACAACTGTTATGTCGACGTAGATGCGCCGGAAATTCCGATTATGGACGGTTCGGGCGCAAGCTTCGTTTTCTTGATTCAAGCCGCGGGCATTGTTGAGCAATTTGCCCCCAAGCGTTTCGTTCGAGTGATTAAAACCGTTCGCGTCACCGATGGGGATAAATGGGCTCAGCTTGAACCCCACGAAGGCTTTTCCTTGGCTTTTTCCATCAATTTCGGTCACCCGGCTATTGACAGCACGCTGCAGTTCACTGAGGTGGATTTGGCTAAAGTGAACTACGCTCATGCTGTGAGCCGCGCACGCACGTTTGGCTTTGTGCAGGACGTGGAAATGCTTCGCTCCTTTGGATTGGCTCAGGGCGGTACATTGGAAAACGCCGTGGTGATGGATGAGTACAGAGTGCTCAATCCGGAAGGTTTGCGCGGGCAGGATGAGTTTGTCAAACATAAAATCCTGGATGCTATGGGTGACCTCTATGTTTTAGGGCATCCGCTTTTGGCCCGATACAGCGCCCACAAGTCCGGACATGGTTTGAATAATCAGTTACTTCGCGCGTTGCTTGCGGATAATTCCGCTTGGGAATGGGCGACATTTGAAGATCAAAAAGCTGCTCCGAAGGATTTTGCCCTGGAACGCGCACTGGCGATTTAGTATTAACACCGCATCAATCAATTTGAAGGCGTACTATTATCCCGTGAGTTGCGTGCTTTAAGTCAATTGGTGCGATGTCTCTTTTTTCGCTATTTCTCATTACTTCATTGGCCAACATTCTTTCACCGGGAATGGGGGTGATCTTTGCCATTGTTTTATCGCTGCAGCAGGGGTGGCATCGGACCGTTTTTTTCGCGATAGGGCAGGGCATTGGGATTGCGATTTTGTTTACAGCGGCCATGTCGGGCATGGGAGTGATTTTGGCCTCAAGCCCCACACTATTCGGGCTGATTAAAGTCGCCGGCGCTTTCTTTATTCTTTACTTGGGTTGGCGCAGTTGGCAAAAACCTCCGATGCATTTCGGAAGCGCAACGGATGCCCATTCGTCTTCGTCCGAGGCTGCGATGCCTAAAGACAGGCTCGCCAACTTTACCAAGGGAGTCGTAATTTCCCTTTGCAATCCTCAACCGATTATTTTCGGCATCAGCGTATTACCTCAGTTTGTGGATCCGCATCAGTCCTATGTCGCTCAATCGGTTTTAATGATTTCGGTTTACTCTTTCCTTGTCTTTGTTAATTTGGTGCTCTATTCCATGTTGGCTGAGCGGGCCAGGCGATTTTTGACCGGACCGCGGGGGGCTCAGATTATCAATCGGGCAACGGCCTGTGTGTTTTTTGCGATCGGACTTTTGGTGCTCTTTTTCGCTATCAATGGCTATATGCAGAGCTAACGTTGCAGGGCGTCGGCCAGTTTTTCAAGCGTTTTTCTGACCTCTTCGTCTTTGGCTCGGGCTGCGTTGGCTCGGACAGCTTCGGCGTCGCCGGGCTGAGCCACACGGGGAGCGTCTTTGGGATAGTCTGCTAAATCGGCCAACGGTGCGATTTTCCCCGCCTTAATACTTTGGATAGGGAAATTCAGTCCACTGTCAAAGAGCGCTTTTTCGAGTGTCGGTTGGATCTGCTTTAAGCGGTTAGCCAATGTGGGTGTTGTTGTATTGATGACAATACCGCTAGAGGCTGTCTGAATGTGCACGCAATGTTGAAAATCAATTTTAAGTTGCTTGGCCTCGCAGGCTCGCTTTAACACATTGCCGATTCTCACGCTCAGCATTTGCTTAGCGATGATCGAGTCAGGACTCAAAGAATTTAAGAGCTTGTTGATACTTTCCAATCCGTACATTTGCTATTCCTTTGCGGAGTCATTTTCTCATGGATTGATCCTGAAAAGGAAAAAGTTACAAAAAAGCCTCTAAATCTCAAAAATCAGAGAAATTTCAAAGAGAAAACCAAACTGCAATATGCGATAATTCCGAGCTATGGTTTAATGTCCCGACAAGTTTTGTCGTATGAAATTTAACGAAACGCACCGTGTTTTACCATGCGTGGTGCGCAGGGTATAAAAGATGTTTTCTGAGCTTTTAACGAAAATTTTCGGCAGTCGCAATGACCGCTTGATTAAACAGTACCGTCGTCAGTGCGCTGCGATCAACAAATTGGAACCCTCGATTAAGGCTTTAAGCGATGAACAGCTCCAGGCCAAGACTCAGGAATTCCGAGATCGTTTGGCTAAAGGCGAAACACTGGAGGCGCTGTTGCCCGAAGCTTTCGCGGTTGTTCGTGAGGCGAGCTGGCGTGTGCTGGGCATGCGTCATTTCGATGTGCAGCTCATCGGCGGTATGGTGCTCAATGATGGCAAAATCGCTGAAATGAGAACAGGTGAAGGTAAAACCCTGACGGCCACGCTTGCGGTGTATTTAAACGCATTGCCCGCCAAAGGTGTGCACGTGGTGACGGTCAATGATTACCTTGCCAAGCGTGACGCTGAATGGATGGGCCGCGTTTACAGCTTCCTGGGCATGTCAGTCGGGACGATTTACAGCCAACAGCCCAACGAGGAAAAGGTTCAGGCCTACGCCGCCGATATCACTTATGGCACCAACAATGAATTCGGGTTTGATTACCTGCGTGACAACATGGAGTACGACATCAATCACCGTCGTCAACGTGGCCTGCATTACGCCATTGTTGACGAAGTGGACTCCATTTTGATTGACGAAGCGCGTACCCCGCTGATTATTTCCGGCCCGGCCGACGACAACACGGACTTGTATGCAAAGATTAATGAAATTCCGCCGCTGTTGACGCGTCAGGCAACCGAAAAAGGGGAAGGCGACTACTGGGTCGATGAAAAAGCCCACCAGGTTTATATCTCCGAGCAAGGTCACGAACACATTGAAAAGATTTTGACTGAACGCGGATTGATCCCTCAGGGACAAAGCCTTTATTCAGCTCAAAACATTATTTTGATGCACCACCTGATGGCCGCGCTTCGTGCTCACTCACTCTTTAAGCGTGATCAGCACTACGTTGTGCAAAACGGTGAAATCGTTATTGTGGATGAATTCACCGGTCGTTTGATGCCGGGGCGCCGCTGGTCTGAAGGCTTGCACCAAGCCATTGAAGCCAAGGAAGGCGTCAAGATCAATCAGGAAAACCAAACGTTTGCCTCCATCACGTTCCAAAACTACTTCCGCATGTACGAAAAGCTCTCCGGCATGACCGGTACGGCGGATACGGAAGCGTACGAATTCCAAGATATTTATGGCTTGGAAACGGTGGTGATTCCGACCCACAAGAAGATGATCCGTGATGACCAACAGGATAAAGTTTTCAGAACGGTCAATGAAAAATACCGCGCCATTATCGAGGATATTAAAGAGTGCAACAAGCGCGAGCAGCCGGTGCTTTTGGGTACAACCTCGATTGAAAACTCCGAGGCTTTAAGTCAGCTTTTGGATAAAGAAGGCATTAAGCACAACGTGCTCAACGCCAAGCAGCACGAACGTGAAGCTCAGATTGTGTTGGAAGCCGGCCGTCCCGGCATGGTGACCATCGCGACGAACATGGCCGGTCGTGGTACCGACATTGTTTTGGGCGGCGGCATCAATAAGCACATTGATGACATCAAGACCAATCCGGATTTGAGCGAAGATGAAAAGCAGGCTCAAATTGATCAGCTCAAGGCCGATTGGCAGGTTGAGCATGACAAGGTTGTGGCAGCGGGCGGGCTTCGCATTATCGGCAGCGAACGCCACGAGTCACGCCGTATTGACAACCAGTTGCGCGGCCGCGCTGGGCGTCAGGGTGACCCCGGTTCTTCCTGCTTCTATCTTTCCATGGAAGATCCCTTGCTTCGTATTTTCGGCGGTGACCGCATGCGCGCGATCGCTGACAAGCTCAAGTTGGAAGAAGGGGTGGCGATTGAGTCCAACATGCTGACCCGCATGATTGAAAGCGCTCAGCGTAAGGTTGAAGGTCGCAACTACGATATTCGCAAGCAATTGCTTGAATTCGATGATGTTCAAAACGATCAACGTCGTGAAATTTATCGTTTGCGCAACGAAATTCTTGAAAGCACCGATCTTTCTGAAATGGTGACCAATCTGCGTCACGGCTATTTCACGGATCTCTTCAGAGCCTACGTGCCAGTGGATACCGTTGAAGAGCAATGGGACTTGGAAACGCTCACCACGATTTTGAAGAGCGAATGGGGCATCGATCTTGATTTTGCCGGCATGCTTGAAAAGAGCAACTCCACGACCGACGAAGATCTGCTGAAAGCTCTGATCGATGAGGCTGACCGCATCTATAACGAAAAGATAGAATTGGCCGGCCCGCAAGCTATGAATGATTTCGCCAAGCAAGTGACGCTGCAGGTTCTCGACAGCATTTGGCGCGCTCATATTACGGCTTTGGATGCATTGCGCCAAGGTATTTATCTGCGCGGTTACGCACAAAAGCAGCCCAAGCAGGAATATAAGCGTGAAGCGTTCTCTATGTTTGAAACGCTTCTGGATCGAGTGCGCGAAAACGTGATGCGAGTGCTGATGACGGTTCGCATCCAAACACGCGAAGAAATCATGGCTGAACAGCAACGCGCCCAAGCTGAAGCGCTTGAACGCGCTCAGGCCGCCGCTCGCGCTCAGGCGCTTGCTAAAGCAGATCAAGAAGCCAAACAAAAGGTCGTCCACGATGACGAAGGCAACGAGTTATCCTTCACCGGTATTTCCGCTGCCGGCGTGGATCTTGATCAGGTGGATTGGCGCGTGGTCTCTCGCAACGATCTCTGTCCTTGCGGTTCGGGCAAGAAGTTTAAGAATTGCCATGGCCACATTGATTAATTAATTATTTTTTCGGAAAAGGCGCTCGGTGATGAGCGCTTTTTCTTTCAGGGGGATGTGATGACGGATCGAGTGGAAACACTGGTGGCTTGTGCTGTGCTGATGGATGAAGAAGGGCGTTGCTTATTAAATTCAAGACCTGAGGACAAGGTTTATGCCGGATGGTGGGAGTTTCCGGGAGGAAAACTCGAAGCCATGGAGACAGTTGAGGAAGCCGCGCGCCGAGAGGTCAGAGAAGAATTAGGACTTGATATCCAAAGCTCTGCGCCTTGGGTCACTTTGGTTTTTGATTATCCTCACGCTTTGGTACGCCTTCACTTTGTTCGTTCTTGGCAGTGGAAGGGGACGCCGCGGGCGTTGGAAAAACAGCAGTCTTTCGGATTCTTCGCGCCTAAGGAGTGGCCGAGTCCGCTTTTAGAAGCGAGTGAGCCCCTGCGTCAATGGTTTCAGATGCCTTGCCATTGGTTGAGGATTCAGTCACGCGAGGCGAAAACCCAAATGGAAAGTTTGAAAGGGCGTCATTTCGATGGCGCGATTTTGTGCGGTGAACATGCTCAGCAGATTGATGAGTGGCGCAACGATTTAACCGCATTGGGGGTCAAAGAGATTTGGGTTGACGCGGCGGCTGACCGTTTTATACAGCAAAAGGCCGACGGGGTTTTCGTTGATGCGGGGCAGAAGATCGAGTCGGTTGAACACAGACGATTTGCCGTTAAAGCTGACTGTACTCAATGGGAAAGCATTGCAAAATCCGGAGCGCTTTTTGCATGGGTGGAGCCGACCGTCAGAGTGGCCTCCAGTGCTTGGCTTCGGCTGATGGCTGACAACCCCGTGCCGCTTTTCCTCACGAATATCAAAATCAACGATGAAAAGCTCTTAAGACCGCACGGGGCTCACGGTTGGATAGAAACTATTTAGTGGTGGAATCTTCTTTTTTCTCTTCTTCAAGATGAGAAAAAAGTTGTTGGGCGAGTTTGTCCGCCTCGCTTTCGTTTGTTTGAGCGTAAGAGTTGCCGTGGATGACATAGGAGTCGCTCGCCCATTCACCCAAGTCAATTAACTTGCAGCGCTCAGAACAAAACGGACGCCAGGGATTTTTTTCAGACCATTCCACCGGTTTTTTGCATGTCGGGCATTGAACGATCATACGGGTTCTCCTGCTTTGGGCGACTGGCGAGCCATCGTGAGATAGAAATCGTGCAACCGTCGCACTTGTTGCGTTAAGGCTTCCAAGGTGGACTCATTCACAATCACTTCATTGGCAATTGCTTTGCGAGCCTCGCGTGTGGCTTGCGTGGCGATGATGGCCATGACCTGCTCTCTGGAGAGATTGGATCGCACCATCACACGCTCAATTTGAGTTTGCACTTCGCAATCGATGACTAGGATACGGTCGCAACGGTCGATCCATTGAGGACTTTCGGCCAAAAGAGGAACGACCAACACCACATAAGGCGCATCCGAATGCTGAGCGACTGAGGCCATCGTGACATTGGCAATCAGCGGATGCAAAATGGCTTCCAGTTTATGTCTGGCTTCGGAATCTGTGAAAACGAGCTCGCGCATTTTGTCGCGATCCAGTTTGCCGGACGGATCAATCAATTCATCACCGAATGCGTCACGGATGGCGGGAATGGCTAATCCGTTGGGCGCGGTGACCGCGTGGCTGATAAGATCGGTGTCAATCACCGGGACACCTAATGCTTCAAAAGCGTTGCTGACCTGCGTTTTCCCGGAACCGATGCCGCCTGTCAGACCGACAATCCATGTCATAAGAGCCTTTTTTCTAAATTATTGGTTGACCGTGAAATTATAACTTTCAAAGGACTCAGATTCCTTTTTGCGGTTTGAACATTTTTACGGTTTGAGCAACCTCTTCAATGTCATCGGTAATGCCGATACGCAAGCCGCTGTACTTGCCGGTATTGACTAGATGCTCCAGAAGCGAATAAACCGGCAACTCCTTGCGCCAGAAATCCACCCCTAAAAAGACCATCAGGCTTGAATAACCGTAAGTTTTGTAGTGGTTGGGAACCGCCGCTTGAAAGATTTCTTGAATGGTGCCGGCGCTGCCCGGAGTGTAAATCAAGCCACCGCGGGTAATGTTCAAAATAGTGTCTTCCCGAATACTGTTATCAAAGAATTTGGCGATATGAGTGGCAAACGGGGTGGCAGGCTCGTGCCCATAGAGCCAAGTCGGAATGCCCAGACTGATGAAGTGGGTTTGACGATATTTGAGCATTACCTTAAATGCGCTCGCAAGCCACCCTTCGTCCTGCCAGCTTGGCGCCGCGTTGAGAATTGAAAGCGCGTCTTCAACTTCCTCAGTCGTTCTTTCAGCAAGCCAGGCGCCCAAATGAGTGGCTTCCATGGCGCCGGCGCCGCCACCGCTTACCATGATGAAACCCATTTCGGTCAGTCGTTTGCTGAGGAAAACGATTTGTCTGTAGAAAGGATCAGAGCGTAAAAGATCGTGCCCGCCCATGATGCCGACAATCTGGCGTTCATGGTAATTGGCCAAAAAATCCTTAATGGCGTTGCTCATGGAGTGATCATGCAGATAGCGCGACAGCGTTTCTTTAATGTTTTTCGAAATGACGCCGCTTCGCAAGAAATGTCGGTAGACCTGTCTGTCGTAGGTATTCTCTATCGTACTCTCATCGCGCGGGTCAAAGCCCGAGTAAAGTGAATTGGCCGAATACAGATAACTGCGGTAGATATCGAAAGGCGCGTCTAATTTGGGGAAAATCAGATTGCTTTTATCGAGGTGTTGCGAAAATGATTCCGGTAGTACGCAACCCAAGAAAAGACAATCCGAAAAAGTGGACTGGGAAGCTAAATCCGCTAAATCGGTAAAGTCGATATTTTGAAACACATGATGGTCAACGTGACCCGGTTCTGTAACGAGACCTAAAAGCTGAGTGACCGTTTCGATTTCTGTGTATTCACGCATGATTGACTCCAAAGAGCTCTCTTTTTTCATTGTAGGGAAGTCTGTGCAAAACCTCTATGCCTGATGATGACAAACGAATACAATGGAAATAGAACCTTCTGTGGATTTTCAACATGATCATTATTGACCGCATTCGCATTCATGGATTCAGAAGCATTCAGACACTGAAGATGCCGTTGGGGCGCAGCGCTGTTTTATTGGGGACAAACAATTGTGGGAAAAGTACCGTTTTAAAAGCGTTGGAATTGGCGCTAAGCGATGAAATAACGGTGGTGAAGGAGGACTTCCACGTTGATGCAGCGGGTGAGTTTGGCAATGAACTGTGGGTGGATGTCCGTTTTGTACCCCTAAATAGTGAATACAAACGCCTGTCAACATTTGGCGATGAGTGGCTTAAGGAATTCAGCGGCATGATTAGCAGAGATCATTATCGTCGTGAATATTTTGCGTTCAGAACCCTTTTTAAACGCTTGCCCAACGGTCAAATTGAAAAGAAACGTTTTGTTATTACGCATTGGGATGGAGAAAAACTCGCTTATGAGTTGGCTGGTCTGCCGAGTTCGCTTCAATTTGTCAGCATTGACGCGGAGGAAAATCTTCGGGAAGATCTCAAAAATGAAAAATCTTTTGTGAGTCTCATGGTCAAGCGTCTGGGTTCGGCCATAAAGAAGCACCCCGATTATGCGGATAAACCCATTGAAGATTTGCGAGTGTTGTTGGATTCGTTGTGTCAAAGTTTGGAAGGTCCGGGGGCGCAGTTGCCTGAAGCGGTGTCACTGACGGCTGATAACATTCAGGAGTTTTTCTCGCTTGTAAAAACGGATTCGGAAAAAATTCTTCCTTTTTCGGCTCTGCAAGGCAAGGGTAGTCAAAAGAGCGTTGCGATTTTGTCGATTGTGTTGCTGATAGATTTGCTGGCAAAACAGGCAGCGATACAAAACAAACCCTTATTTATGTTGATTGCGGCCGAAGAGCCTGAAATTCACTTACACCCCAATGCGCAAAGAGCGCTCATGGCGCAACTGAAAGCGCTCTCTCATCAGTTCATCGTCTCGACGCACTCGCCCTATGTGGCCTCCGTTTGTGAACCGCATGAATTCAGAAGCATGCTGAGAGTGGGTGAAAATATTGATGTTCGCTGGTTACCTCAGAACATTGATCCTGCGGAAACACGCGCGATTAAGCGCTTGATTTTGCGTTTTCGTGGAGAAAGCCTTTTTGCCACAGGTTTGATTTTTGTTGAAGGGGTCACTGAAGAGCAATTGATTCGGGGAATGTTTCAGGCTTATTTTGGTGAAGATCCGAGCGCTTTTGGGATCAGTATTATGGGTGTGGACGGTAAGAGCTATGCTCCGTTTCTCATGTTGGCTTTAAGTCTGAGAAAGCCTTTCTGTGTGATCAGTGATAACGATGGGGATGCCAGGCACGTTGTGTTAAAGCAATTGCGAGATACGGAAAGACGGCTTCATTTTTCCGCTAAGCAAAACCGCAGCGGGGTCTTTTTCCTTTCACCGGGGCTGGCAATGGAAGGTGAACTTGTCTACAAGACTCAACTTAAGCGGGAGATTTATGACGCGCTATGGTCTTGCAATGCCTCTCCCAATATATCCGCTCAGTCCAAACGTCTTCAATATGAGCGGATGATGGCGATGAGCCCAAGGGAACTTAAACGCAGATTGGAGAAGAAAAAAGCGGAATATTCCGGTTTTTTAGGCGACATCATTGCTCAGAACACATATCATCAACCGATTGAAAATTTATTGCCGGTGGCAATTCAACAAGCGTTTGAACAAATTTCAGAATGGTTGGGGCGAAGACCCCTGCAGCGAGAGATCTGACCCAAATTCAGGGAGGGGGCTCTTTGCGTAATTGATCTGAGTGCCGCTTAGGTGATCTAACACAAACGACCTCTTCAAATTAACCGAAAAAACACGCGTAATTTCACAACGAACAGACAAATATTTGATATCCTCTCCCTGACTTTTTTTAAGTAATTTCAAAACCTTGATCTTGGCTTTAAATGGGCGGTTGCCAAAGAGAAATTGAATTCTCTATTTCGGATGAAACAATATTGATTTATCCAAAATGCACGCTGATTGAAAATGAGATCATTGTCGCGGCTTTTTCTTCTATTGGTTAGGTCTCTCACTTAAAAGCAGAGGGAGGCGCTCTGAATGGCAGAGATAAAAGTCGCAGAGAAAATCATCGCGAAAGTTCGTCAACGTTGCGTTGTATGACTTTTGTAATGAATGGGATCGGAGGAATCTGATCCGAAAGCTAAGGGAGCGCTAGATTCCCGAGCTCGGTGTTTACACCTTTCTATTATTTCAATCTGGAGGAAACTTCATGTTCGGTATCTTGATGGTTGTGCTGGGAGTGATCCTGGTCGGCTATTTAGTGGTCAAAAAGTATTACGCCCCGTGGTCTTTGTTTTTGGTCGGCGTATTGCTTATCTTCATCGCCATGTGCGTCAGTCCTGATCCTTTGTTGAAAAAGAGCACGAATAATTTTGTGTTCGATATCTTCGAATGGTTCACGAATATTTCCAAGTCCACTTTGGGTGGCTTGGGTCTGCAGATTATGTTGATCAGCGGCTTTGCTGAATACCTTGACAGTATCGGTGCCACAAAAGCGTTGGTGCGTGTTTGTTCCAAGCCTCTGAGCTACGTCAAATCTCCTTATCTGCTTTTGGGTTTGGCCTACGTTGCCGGTCAAATCATGAATATTTTCATTCCCTCTGCGGTTGGTTTGGGTGTTTTGTTGATGCTCACGATTTATCCGCTTTTGATGTCCGTGGGTGTCTCAAAACTTTCCGCTGCTGCTATCATCGCCACGGCGAGCTGCTTGGACTTGGGACCGGCCTCCGCCAACTCCATTTTGGGTTCCAAGCTCTCGGATTTGGATGTGATGACCTGGTTTATCGAAGGACAAATTCCGGTGGCTATCGTGACGATGATCGCGATTTGCTTCTCGCACATGTACATCCAACGTTGGTTTGATAAGCGTGACTTGGCTAGCGGTCGTTTAACGGAAGCTGACTTCGGTCTTCAGGCGATTGTCAAAAGCGATAAGGCAGTCGCGAAGGCTCCCGATGCCCCCTGGTTCTATGCTTTGCTGCCGGTCATGCCGATCGCCTTGCTCTTTGTTTTCTCCAAGTTTGGCATTGTCGGTGTTCGCTTAAGTATTCAAACCTGTATCGTGACTTGCATGTTTACGGCTTTCATTGTGCATTTGCTCACCAACCGTAACTTTAAAGAATGCGTCAATGGCACAAAGACCTTCTTTACCGGAATGGGTAAGGTGTTTGGTACAACCGTTGCGCTGATTATCTGCGCAAGTGTTTTTGCCGAAGGTTTGAAGTTGACGGGCGGCATTGACACGATCATTGATGCGGCGGCTTCTATGGAAAGCGCTGGCGGTGTTTTGATGCTCTTTGTGATGTGTACCATCATGATTGTTGCCGCCTTGGTGACGGGTTCCGGTAATGCCGCATTCTTTGCTTTCTCCGGTCTGCTGCCTAGCGCTGCCAAGGCTGTCGGTTGGGAAACTGTTGTGATGGCTTGCCCGGTTCAATTGACTGCCGGTATCGCGCGATCAATGTCTCCGATTGCAGGCGTCATGATCGCCGTGTCCAGCATCGCTAACTTGTCTCCGTTTGAAGTGGCACGTCGCACGATTCCCGTGATGATTATCGCCACGATCACGACGGTGGGTTCTTCGCTGATTTTCCTCTAATTTGGAACTAATCTGTCGTTGAACTTTGTTCAATAAGGAAAAAGGACTTCAGTTTGAAGTCCTTTTCCGCATCAATTATCTTGTAATGCCAAAGCTTTATCAAAAAGAATTGGCTTGAAGAATACTTTTGAGAAGAAATAAGAAAGGAAGTTAGGTAATCGGTTAAAGATCACATCCATAGCCGATTTTTGTAAAAAACACTAAAAAGCGGACATTTCTATTTTGCCCTAACACTTTGACAAGGTAGTTGTATTTACATAAATGAGGCCACGATAAAAACGAGGTCAATCACCGGTGACATATAACAGAAGGCTCGACCTTCGACCGGTGCAGTACCTCTCTTTTTTTTGTGCACTCATGAAATACGCAATTTTGATTGATGGTGGATTCGCCCGTAGAAAGTTAGGTACATCTAAAAAGCCAGCGACTAAGACAGACATCATTAATCTGGTTGAAAAAATAAAAAATCATGACGCATTGAAAAACCACGACCTGCATAGAGTCTATTTTTATGACGCATTTCCTCTTTCAGTTAAAGAGAAAATGCCGTTGCAGGGAGGAATGATTGATTTCTCAACAACTCCACTTGCTTCCAGAACAGAGACACTTTTCAGCGAATTGAAAAAAGAGCCATTCTTTGCAATGCGTATGGGAGAAACATCATTTCAAGGATGGACTGATCGATCTTCAGTTCTCAACAAAAAAGCAGATTCCGTATCAATTTCAAAGGACGATGTAAAGCCCAAGATTTCGCAGAAGGGTGTTGACATGCGTATTGGTATGGACATCGCGGCTTTAACATTGAAGGGCATTGTTCAAATCCTTGTATTGGTTACCGGAGATAGTGACTTCGTTCCCGCAATGAAGTTCGCGCGTCGTGAAGGCGCGAACCTTTATCTCGTTGCTCTTGGCCATCAAGTTAAAGAAAGTGTTCTTGAGCATAGTGATCTAAGTTTAGAAATTGAGTCGTAAGCAATTTTCGTTCGTCGCTTCACTGGCTGTTTGAGTGCCTTAATCGTTTCTTTGGTTGGTTGCCCGTGCATTACTAATGGACCTCTCCCATTTGCACACCATGCCTACAGTGTCTCTTTTGTGATTCACTCGGCTGTTTTCGGCATGTTTTTCTCCCAAGGTGCCGTTTTATGCTCCCCATAAATCCGAGAATTTGGTCTTTTTTGCTCCCTGATGAGTTCATTGGGGGCATCTATTTGTGGCAAAAACCACGAGCTTGAGACAAAGAATATAGACACGTGACAACGCAAGACAAACTATATTGTTTCAATGGATAGCCTGGAAATAGTGGAGTTCTTAGAACGAGACAATAAAAAAAGCGATCTGACAACAGATCGCAATTTTGAAAGATGGTCGGGTGAGAGGATTCGTAAATTCAGCATTTTCGGTACACGAAGTCACTTTGAGAAATTATGGTGAGCATAGTGGTGAGCATAGGACATTTGCTAGACGAAAAATCCCCGGCGTTCATCGTTCAAGTTGCCGGGGATTTTGTCTGCTTTAATTTTACTCAAGGTTTGACAAAAAGTGACCAGTAGATCTTGTCTCCAAACTCTTCTCTGAAATTTTTATAGTCGAGCTCGAAGGGATGTATTCCAATTCCGCCGTTTTGATATGTCTGAGAAAATTGGAGATTCTGGCCACGGGGCCCAACTCTTCTCGCATAAAGTACACTCTGCGAGTTTGCATCATAGAGATGGATAATTTTCCCGATCGGTGGGTTGACATTTTTTAGTAATTGCCAGTTCACTTGTTATCTCCTTCGGGTCTGTACGGCTCGGGCATTTTTGCCCAAGCGATAATTTTTGCATTGAATTCAATCTCGAATTCGCCTTCACTAATGTCATAACAATCTTTAGTGACGCATAGCTTTCTACCTTTTTTTATCGTAATGAGGTAGTCATCAGTGCAAGGCGGTTTCTCTTCTGGATACGGGGTCCAATCAACGTGCGTCATTTCAGTCCTTCACAAAGTCATACAAAAAACAAGCTAAACCAAACTCAAGGGCCAAAATGGCACTCATCAATACGATCCTAAATAGCAAGTCATCCACGAAGGTATGGACATAAGTGAATGAGCCTCCATAAATAAAACCGAGAAACAGGTTTGCTAATCCATTGTGTTTCACTGTTCGTCTCCTCATCAAATATCTGCATAATTCCATTCGTAATACGGGAAGTGCTTGAGAAAGTCATCTAGTGCTTCCTGGCTACTCGCGATAACGGTTTCTTCAAAGTCTCCGGCGACAATTCCGTAATCTTCACTGATTGCAACGAATTGATTAACCCAGCTATACCAGTCATAGTGAGTAACGGCTTTTAACGTCCAAGTCCCTCTCTTTACTTCATCTATCACGCGATCAATGTCACATTCATTAAAAAGAAGCGTTCTGGCTCCACCGTTTTCGTTTTCAATTTTGCTGTAGTCAATAACAATCATGGCCTACCCCTTTATGCAAACTCGGTCATGAAGTTCATAGATAATTTCCACGAGATCTTTTTGATCTTCCATAACGGTCTTTATGTCCTTATATGCTTGAGGAAGTTCATCTAAGATGCTTTCGTCCTTCTTGCAGACGACACCTTCAGTTTGAGACACAACATCTTCAATCGTGAAGGTCTTTTTTGCCTGAGAGCGGCTCATTCTGCGACCGGCACCGTGAGAACATGAATTAAAACTGCCCGGATTTCCGAGTCCTTTTACGATGTAAGTTTCCGATCCCATCGATCCTGGAATGATGACCCACTCGTCCTTTTTCGCAGAACAAGCCCCTTTTCGAGTCAAAAAACGGTTGTTTCCCGCACGTCTGACAAAGTTATGTGTTGTGTCAATATGGCATGTACATGCAACTCCTAAGAGATCTTGTATGCGATCAACTATGAGAAAACGATTCAATTCGGCGTACTCTAGTAACCATCGCTGGACTCGGAAGTAACGATTAGCATCTTCGCCTTGAAGGTAAGCCAAATTTCTGTCACGAAGGTAACTACCCCAATCGTCACCGAATTGAGATTCCATCTTTTGCGCTGCCTCTTCATAAAAACGAGTTGCGCAGAAGTGCCCAATACGACGACTGCCGCTATGCACCACTAAAAACCACTTTGATTCATCTTTTGTTGACATCAAAGATAAAAAATGATTCCCACCGCCGAGTGTCCCAAGTTGTCTGATAGCGGTCTCACTAAACCATCTTTCTTCTTCTTTAGATTTAAAGTTGAAATCTTTTGAATTAACTAATCCATCTATTCGCCAGTTCAACGCCTTTTGATTCTGCTCCAAATAGTATTTGTGCACGCTGTTCTCAGCATTAAATCCGTTAAATCCAACCGGTACAATCGAAGAAACTTCATCAAAGAACTTTCTACGTCTTTCTTCCGTGTCAAACTTTTCAATTTTGAGACAGAATTCTGTATCAAGTTCTGCAGCGCGCATCCCGCAGCCGATGTCAACGCCAACTGCCATTGGAATGATCGTATTGTTGAACGTTTTGAAAACAGATCCAATAGTTGCACCAGCGCCAGCATGACAGTCAGGCATAACAGCCACGGGAATTTGTACAAAAGGATGGGCGACAAGATTATTTATTTGTTTTACAGTTTCGTCATCCATAAAGCTTGCCCATGAGATATATCCGTCTTTGTATCTCGGATTTAATTTCGTCATTTATTGCTCCTTCCTACCAATATGGCAGCTAACGCCGCCGGGGATAGTCATGTACCTTATCTTCAGATCTGGGAATCGATTCATTTTCGTTTTGTTTGAGTTGAGCGTGTTGAAGATGTTCTTCTGCAGATACTCTCCACTTACGCCGAAATCTTTTCCGTAAAAAACGAATTCCGTTTTTCCAGACTTTGACTCTTCGAAAAACCTATCCAAAATGAGGTCGATGATCGTCTGTTTTTCTCCGCGTTTTAAGTACGGCTTCTGTACCTTCCGAGCCTTCTTGGGGGGGGCACTTGAGACTTCTCGACAGCAGAATAAATTGCCTCTGCGACTGGGTCTGGGAGCGGACCGCCGTTAGGGACAATGAAACCAGTTTTTTCAAATTCGGTTTCAGATTCGAGCTTTAGCAAGTCTCCCAGCGTCTGATACAGATCACCACACTTACGAATATCAAAGCTTTCAGAAAGCTCTTTTATGAGTGCCTTCGCTTTAAATTCAACATAAACCGCAACATCAACCATCACTATCTCCCGACCGATTTTCTTAATGCTTTTGTCGTGTTTTTGACCGGTTGCCCATACATCACACTTCGGCTGACTTTGAGCATCGTTTCCCACTCTCGGACCATACGAACAGGGCACTTCTTCACAGACTCAAGCATCAGATTCCCGACAAATTCAATTGCAACACGGATCAAGTCAAGCTCTTCAGCTTTTGCAACGTAATGTCCCCAGTTCTTACGACCTCGCACTTGGATCTCGGTAATGGCCGCAACGGCCTGACGCAGTCTTTCGCAAGTCTCGTTGACTTCGCTCTGAAACGTGTAATCGTCTCTTGTGCTGACTGCGACAATGCCCCAGTTCACAAAGTCTCTGAACTCATAAAAGTCATCGTCGATACATTCGCCTTTTTCGAGGTTGACAAGAGACTTCAGCTCAAGGCGTGCGAAGTTTTCTCTGATGATGTCGAGGTTCTCTTCTCGAACATTCCAGAAATTCGTGCCGACTTTGCGCTTGTAAGCGTGACGAGGTTTTTTGCTCTTCGGCATCTCAGCAAACTCCGAAAAATTCAACAGCGATCACAGTGCAGAAAATGAACAGAGCCGCTGCGTAAAAGAAAATCTGGCTCATGCTGCCTCCAGAGCTGTTTCATTTCGAGCGGCCGCTCTCGCCTTGACCCATTCAATGATTTCTGAATTTGGCCAGCGAACGACGCGGGGGGAGAGGTAAATCGGCTTCGGGAAGGTCGGGTCTTCTTTGACCAGATTCCAAACAGTCGAAATCCCGATGTTGCAAGCCGCGGCGACTTGTTTGACGTCACACATCAACGTGCCAAGCTCTCCAGTATCTCTTTCCAAACGTTTTTTCATGTTCGTCCCCTGGAGGGGACAAGGCCCCTCCGTTTCGTTTAGATGTAAACCGGAAGACCGGTCTTTTCTTTCAATTCGTTGACAGCCCAGTTGCGAGCGGCGATGAACATTTCTTCCAATCCGTGGATGTCATAGAAGAAATAGACCTGCCCGTCGCGGATGCGGAAACGAAGCTTTGCTTCGACTTGATACTCCGGAAACCCTTCGTAGATCTGCAGAACGATCGGGAATCGCTCAAAGAGCTTCAGCTGTTGCATCGTGCCGTCATCGGATTCGCGCTCAAGGCTCACAGACACATCGCCATTCTGAATATTGACCTTGCGAGAAAAACGGTCGTTCTTAGAGTCTTGAAGCGTCGTGACGAAATTGAAGAGTTCGATTTGCGACGGATACAGCTTTCGGTCTTCCTCGCGACAACGTATGTCATCAAGGTGCTTATCGATAAACAGAGCAAAAATGTTCTGATCCATTTCATATTCGTCGCGAGCGAGCCAGTCCCGGGTGTGTTTCGTGAACAATCCTTCAAAACGGAAAATGAAATCGTCTCGCCATTCGGGATTACCGTTTCTGCAATCTTTTGCGAAGGCAGTGAACTTAAAGTTGTTGAACTTCGGTTGGTCAATAATCCGCGTGTAAATAGCTGCTTCTTCTTTATCCAAGCGGGTGTCGCAAGCTTCAACAAATGAAGCGAAGTTTGTGAGATTCTCATCCAGACGAATGCGCGTAGGCTTCGTCAGATAATCCTCAAGATCGTCAAAGCATCCGTCGGAGTCTTTGATCAAAATGGGTCGTTGGTCGACAAACTTGATGTTCGGTTCGAACGGTTTTTTAATAACTTCGCTCATGATTGGATTTCTCCTGTTTCTTTATCAACGATGATCGCCGTCTTTCTGACGAAAGTGGGGATTACTTCAGGCTTGGGGTTTTCCGTCTTCACTTCTTTGAAGGGGAGGTTTCCTTGCCGGGGGTTCTCAAGCAGAAGGTCTCCGTCAGGTCCCAAGAACATCGTGAACTCGGCGGGCTTCGGCTTCGGGAATTTTGTTTGCACGTCGTGCGTGATCTTGATCATGACGCCCGCGCGATTGATGACCTGGCTCAGCTTGAGCTTTAGATTGATCTCGAATGTGCCGCCGTTGGCGTCGAGAAATTCGACACCGTCAGCGAGCGCTTGCGTCAGATCTTCATCAAGCGCACCGGCGGATATCGCAGGCAGTTGTTCTGAAAAAGCTTTCATGTTTTCCTCGTTAAAAATAGTTGGGGTACTTTTCAGGCGTTCTCGTTCATGGCTCACCAAACGTCCCCTTCAGGACTCAACTGAATTTCCCCCAAAAATCGTTATGCGCCGGAGCCTTTCTTTGCGCGAGTGCTGACTGAAGTCACTTGATTGATACTGACGCCGTCCATCTTCTGGGCGCCCTGCGTGGCGTTCACAAACGTGTTGAGCTTGCCTTGTTCGACTTTTAAGAAAGTGACCACCGCAGGAATCGCGTCGACGTTCGTGGCGCACCACTTGATGAACGCAACCATGTCGACAACCTCGGGCTTGAACTTCTTCTTCAGAGTCAGACCAGCATTGCTCTTCACAGTTTCCTTGATCGGAGTGACAGCACCGACGGACTGAGCTTGGTTCTTCAGGTCGATCACCTTGGCTTCTTGAGCGATGCGTTCTTCGTGCGTCGTAGTTTCGACAACTTTTGCTTCTTCAATCTCAAGTTGTTTTTCAATCTTGGCTCGCTCAGCGGCGGCTTCTTGAAGCGCTTTTTGCCGGGCTTCTTCTTTCTTACGTTCCTGCTCGCGAAGGTACGCATAAGACAAGTCTTGAGCGATCTTCATCGCTTCTTCAAAGGGCTTCTTCAGCTCTTTTGCTTTTGAGTCGATCGCTTCGACCGCCTTTTTGTACGGCTCTTTGACTGCGACACGACGCTTTTCGATTGCATTGATCGCCGCTTTGCAGGACGAGGCGAAGTCCGTTGCGGCCTTGTAGCCTTCATCGTCCCAGACAACCAAGGCTTCAGCCATCGCCTTGACTTTGAGCGACTTCTCCATGAAGTCTTCAGGCATTTGCAGAGTGATTTGTGTGGTTTGTTCTGTCATTTGTGCATCCATTGATTCACGATTAAAAGGTGTTCGAAAATGGCGTAGTCATTGACGTCTGAGAAGCGTTCAAAGACGAACTGTCCGTTCGGCTTCAACTGAAGCGCCGCTCTGTGAAGCATCGACTGGCTCTTTGCGTAATCGCGAGCTAAAAGCTCATACGCAGCGGTCTGCGGACCGACTGTCTTCATCAGCTTGTCTGTCGTTTTCCAGTCGATTACATAAAAGTCGCCTGCGATTTCGCAGATGCAGTCAACTGTTCCGCAGAAAAGCTCGCAGCCAAGTCGCAACTCGGTGTGCAGGAAATTCGGCTGATAGACCGAGCGCCAGTATTTCCAAGCGTCTACGTAAGGCTTCCAGCTCAAATCGATGCTGCTTTCGTCAAGATCATCTTCGATCAGATATTCGATGCAGCTATGAACTGCGCTCCCGAGTTCCGCTTTCAATCGGAGGGTTTCCGGATCAACACCCTCGTAAAGAGAAAGCGAAATCGGGTGCAAAATTTGCGTGACGCTCGGAAGTCTCAGACCGCTTTCGGTCGTGTATCGGTGCTTCTCTTCGTCAAACTTCGGTACAAAAACGTTTGTCACTGACAGCATGACTACACTCCGAGTGCCGTGCGGCGGCTTGAGAACAGTTGTTTCACTTGAGTCTTGAGCTCGAGCGGCAGACCGTTGTACAGATCCTTCATTTCCTGCAGGCTCGCGCACTTATCGAGCGCGGCCTGAACGTCCTCGACCGTCATTCCTTTGTTTGCCTCGTTTTCTTGAGGCAGGCCGCCGAACAAATCGGTAGGCTGTTCATCTTGAGCAGGTTCTTCAAAAGGAGCCGGCTCAGGCTCCTGAACCGTCTGGACCTCTTTTGCGTCCTCGATGGGAGCCTCGGCGGCTGATTTGCGAACAGGCTTGCGAGGAGCGGCTTTTTGTTCGTTGATCGGCTTCGGTTCGGCTTGCGTGTCTGCAGGAGTGATGTCTTGCTCTTCTTCAGCAATGCCAATGCCGAGCAGTATGTCCGGGAAGGCATTACGCAGAGCAAAGCCTCTGGCCCGTAGCGCAAGCATTCGCTTTGGGTATTGCTTCCACGGACCTTGCTTGCCCCAAAGACCTGCGAGCTTTGCGTCATAAACGCTGAAGCTGGCCGTGTACGCCTCGACTTCGTTCTTGCGGACGATCGTGCAAGTGGCTGTCATGGAGTCGCCCATGCCGGCGAGCGTTTCTTTGAAACTTTCGAGCAAGCCGCTCGCCTTGACAATCGCCAGAGCGGCGTCGCCCCAGATAGACGGGCGTCCATTGATGACTGCGATGTTTTGCAAGCCTTGCACAATCGGCATCCCAAGGTTGCGAGACCATAGCATTGCGACGAATACGTCATTCGGGCGGCCTTGAAAGTTTTTCGGGATTAGTTGGCTCTTAGCCAAGCGGTCAGCAAGCTCAAGCGCTTCGTGTGTGTTCGTGGGTTCGAGCATCAAACCCGTGTTTTCGGTCTTAACAGTGAGTTGGTTCATGGTGCCCTCCGCTTACTCGTTGTCCTTCTTCTCTTCGGCGGTTTCGTCATCATTCCCGTGTTTGACGATCACAACGCAGTTCAAAATACCGTCGCGTTCATCAGCGGAGTCGGCATCATCTTCATCTTCGTCTTCGCCGATCTGGGCGATTTCTTCAGCGGTCAACTCCCACGGGCGGTCGATTTCTTCGTCTTCGACGAAAACGCAGCACTCTTCGCGCCAGAGCCTGATCGTGGCCTTGCATTCAAGGGTTTTGCCCGGATTGAGCGTAGCGAGAGTGAAATCCACACAGGTCTGTTCGCTGTTGAAGCAAACGTAGGCTTGCTTCGTGAGTTGCGCGGCGGTAACTTCGTCCGGGCAAACGGAATAGATGAATTGAGCCGCTTTTTCGGTAAGTTTCCAAATCTTCTTTGTCATGGTGAGCCTCTTAAAAATTAGAATCTGGAGAACCAGAGTTGGATGTCCGGAGAGCACCATGCAAGCCAAGCGAAAAACACTCCGGCCACAATCCAAGGAGCGATTGCTTCGAACCAGTCTGTCTTTTCTTTGTCTTGCATGATGTTTCTCCTTTGTTAAGAAAACTTGCGGCGAACCGCAATTTAACTTGCAAAGAATTTTACACCGACGCAAGAATATAGCAAGAAAAACTTGCACAAAAATTTAACATGTTTGCAAGTAAACCTTGCGTTAAATCAAAAAGAGGCAAAAGAAATTGACTAGACGCTGTCAAGTCGTGACAAATCGTCACGCTTAGGGCAACAAAAAAGCCTCGACGGGCGCCGAGGCTTCGATGGATATGTTTTAAATTTGATCAGAAAGATCTGCTGATTTCTATGACTTTCCCGTAAATTCTCAATTTGGCCAAGTCGTCTCCGGAGTAGGTTTCTGGTGGATATGATGGGTTATCCGATCGGACGACTATGCCGTCTTTTGATTTGGAAAGACGCTTAACTTTTAGCTGCCCTTCTACGGAAATTGCATAAATTTGACCGTCGGCAATTACAACGCATCCGGGCCTTGAGTCGCACTCTTCAAAGAACAAGAAGGTGTCTCCGTCACAAATCGTAGGCTCCATACTGTCGCCCGAAACGCGGGCGCGCTTACATCTATCCGGATTTAAGTGCCGTTTTTGGAAAAAGGTTCGTTTATACCAGTAGTCATCACCGTCGTCGACGATTTCCCATTCCGGAGATGCTTCTATGCCGGTTGGGCTGGCTCCGAATGTCAGGCGGTACTCATGGATCACGACAACATCGTCTGGGGGCGTGTCGCCGTTGTCAAAAGTTTTAACTGAAGAGGACTCTTGGCCGAAAAGAAGGTAGCCTGAAGTGGTTCCAAGGGCAGCGGCTAATTTTTCGAGATTTTTACCGCTCGGGGCGGTTTGATCTTTTTGCCACAAGGAAATGGACTGACGAGCTACACCGATTTTGTCAGCGACTTCTTGTTGAGTCAATCTCTTTGATTTCATTAACTCGCTTATTCGTTCACCGCAAGACATCTACGATCTCCAACTCAATGTTTACTTGCATTTTCTCACACTTTATCAAAAGTAGGTAAAAACATATTGCGCAAGTGTCACTTGCTATCACTTGCGAAAGTGGTGTAAGATTTCGCAATAAAAATCGCGGAGATGCAAGTGACTCTACAAGAAAACAATCCAGTCAATCGAGCGGTCAACGCTCTTGGCGGCAAAGATCAATTTCTCGCCGACGCTGTCGGAGTGACGCATCAGGCGGTTAGCGATTGGAGAAAGAAAGGATACATCTCGTATCGCAAGGCTGCAGAAGTTGCACGCCTCACGGGGATTCCTGAATTCATTCTTTGCCCTAAATACTTCAAAGAGCCGGTAAAAAGTCGCCGGAAAGCCTAGAGGGCATCATGGCTCGCTATAGAAAAATCGACACTCGGATTTGGAACGACAGGAAGTTCAGGGAATTGGACGACAAGTCCAAGCTGGCTTTCTTTCTCGTACTGACACATCCGGACACCAACCAACTTGGCATGCTTCGATCGAGGTCGGTGGCACTCGCGATGGAACTCGGATGGCAACCAGATGCCATGCTCGATGCCATCCAGACGCTATGCCAGATGGGAATGTTGATGGTTGACGAAAAGGCAGGCTTCATCTTCATTCCGAACTTCCTAAAGTACAACCCACCAAACGGTCCAAATGCGGTGAAAGGATGGGCTGGTCTCATTGATTTGATGCCCGAGTGCAACCTTTTGGCACTCGCTTTATCGCACCTTAAACCCACTATTTTTGGGCTATCTGAGGGGGTTCGCTCTGCCATCCCAGATGACATAAAAGATGCCATCTCGCATGCCATCCCAGATGACATAAAAGATGCCAACGAGACGGCATCGCGCATCCAGGAACAGGAGCAGGAACAGGATATATATATTCCATCTGAAGATGGAATTGTGGAAACTGCCGTTTCCGACCCTCAAGCCTCCGAAGTCGAAAAACCGAAAAAGGGGATCGACTGCCCGTACAAAAAAATCATCGCCGACTTCAATGAGATTCTTGGCCCGTTCCTAGGCATGTGCCAGAAGCTCACGCCAACGCGCCAGAAAGACATGCGCGCGCGCTGGCGCGACTGCATGAAGGACGGGGACTTCCAAACGCAGGAAGACGGCATCGCTTACTTCCGACGCTATTTCGAATACATAAAGACTTGCGACTTCCTTATGGGAAACAACGGTCGCGAGTGGCACGCGGATTTCGATTGGATCTTCAAGCTTTCGAACTACACGAAGATCTGCGAAGGAAAGTATTTGTCGAGGTAACACACCATGGAAATGAACACGACTCAATACGCGAAAGCAAGGGCGAAAAAAGAAAAGCAAACGCCAGAGCCGAAACGCTGCATTTGTGGTGACTGCGATGGCTGGCCAAGTTTCGGTGGCATGTGCGCATTTCATGCGGCGGCTCAGGATCAATACGTTCGCGGGGCGATGACAATCGTCCTTCGCAACCATCCGATCTACCACAAGCTTCTCGACTACGCGCGCATTTGCACGCAGTACGACCCGCCCAAAAATTCCGACGAGTGGAAGGTTGTCCGAGGCTGCGCAGAGCTTTTGGATCGCGTAAAGCTTTTGCCCGAGGGTGTCAACATGGCCGACAAGAAGCAGTTTCGAGACTGCGTTGACGGCATACATATGCTTCGCATCAATGGCGTGCGGTTTGATGCGACTTATATCGGAATGGCTCTTGAGACTTTTCTCGTAGATCGAGTTCTCGCTGAAGCGCATCGCGTTCTCGAATCGACAAAGAACATCGACAGCCTTTTGAGCACTGCTGACAAGAACGAAGCAGAAAAGCACACGAAGTACCGAAAGGAGGACCTCGTCGAGTTCGGGAAGCTCCCGATGTTCAATCCGAAACCGGAGGCGGCGTAATGGCAGGGATCAAGATCATCGATTACACGGGCCGTTATCCAACACTGTGCTTTGGAACGCTTGTTTTAGAAGTCAACGGCAAAAGATATGAGTTGGATAACGCTTTACGTTCCGGTGGCCATTGCGGATTTGGGGCAACTTATGCCGACGAAATCGTTGAAGAGGGTGATTGGAAGGTTCGTGAAGAAAACTTGCCTGATGAACTCAAGCTACTGGTAGACAAAATCGAAGATGCTGTGAACAAACAGCTTGAGTGTCGTGGTTGTTGTGGAGGTTGCCTTTGAAATGAGTGAATTCATTCTTGAAATCGTTTGTGTCGTTGCGGGCTTGATTGCTCTTGGATTCGCGTGCGTGAGGTGGTTATGAGTATCTTGAAAGGCTCATGCGAAATAGCTTATTACGTAGCTATTTCTGTCGCTTTGGTGGTGTTTTTCACTGTGTTGGTCATTTCAGCTCCGTTCGTAACGTTGCTTTCGCTTTTGGCTTGGCTTTTTGATTATCAAAAGGAGGGGAGTAAGTGAAAAGGAACTACTGCAAAGACGAGAAGCGGCTCACAGAATGCGAGCGGGTCTTTGTGCTGCAAATGGCGCAACACGGCGACGCAACAAAAGCCGTTCATACAATTTACGCGCACCTTTCAGATCAAGCCGCCAGAGTAGTTGCAAATGGACTTATGAAGCGAAGAGACATTGTTAAGCATGTCGAATTTTTGAAAAAGCGCTACGAGGAGATAAATCGTTATGTCGAACAAATTTGATGATCAATTCCACGCAGGGCAAAGAGCAGAGGAAATCGTCAGGAAGGCGGCAAAACGCTTTACTGTTCGCGTTGAAGTTTCTCCTTGGGAAAAGACGCATGTCGTAGTCGAAGAAGCGAGCAAGGCGCTTTTAAAGGGGTTTAAAGATACACACGATCCGAAACTTGAAGCTCGCAACATCAAGATCGAACTTTTGTGTGAGAGCTATGACACGATGTTTAACGCTGGAGACTTTTTCCCGAAGGCATACGAGATCAAATCTGTTCTCGAGAAAAGAGGATTTAAACGGGCATTTTTCTATGTTAACGGTCGAAAATCAAAAATTCCTGCTTTGAACTTTACGGTGAGTTACTGGGACGTTGACCCCCGAGATCCTTTTACCGGAACTCCTTACTTTGAACTTCTGAGAACGGAGGGCTGACATGGGCAAATCTCAAAGAACAAAAGGCGCAGCAGGGGAGCGGGAAGTCTGTCACTTGATTCAAGACATGCTCGGTGTCGAAGCAAAGCGCAATCTTTCTCAAACTCGAGAGGGTGGTTGCGACATCGCCGTCGGTCCGTATCACATCGAAGTCAAGCGCCGCGCCCGGATCGGCGGGATTTATGACTGGATAGGGCAAGCGAGAGACTCTTGCAAGGACGGAGAACGGCCGGTTGTGTTTTGCCGCGCCGATGGTGAAAAGTGGCTCGTCGTGATGACCGCCGAAGAAGCCTTGAGATTATTGGGCAATGAGTTGTAAGAGGTGTTATGGAGTTCATCGGAGATCCGCAGGAAGAGAAATTGCGAACCATGCAGGAGTTTTTACGCTTCTGGGCATGGTCGCAGAAAGAACGGAAGAGAACAGGCGTCAATCCGCTGTATTCGCTCATGATGTCGGTCAGAAACGCAGAAGAAGAGCTGAAACGAATCGAGCAGAAAGTGGCTGACAAGGACAACCCGAACGCCGCTCGTCGAGGACTGACGCTCGGCAAACCCATCCCGATGACGCGGATCGAAAAGCAACTCATTGCCCGCAAGGTTGACAAGATCATGAATGACCCTGAGCTTTGGCGGGGGCATTATCGTGACAAGGAAGTTTTGGCCATGTTCTATCTTGACCCCAGTGCAAACCCGAGAGGGTGCAACGAAAGCGTCAAGGCGTTCTCGAAATCTTTTCGAGTGCCACGGTGGCAAGTGAAGAACATGATTAGATCTGCGCTTGCGTATTTTTCAACGCTTTACGGAGAATGAAATAATGAGCGGAACCCCTAAAAATATTGGGGGTTGACATTCGTTTTTGGGGCATTAACATTACTCCCAACAATTTGGATGGTTCCGGTTTAAAAGCACTGTGTAGAGAAAGCGCCCCTTTGAGGCGCCTTTGCCGTGCCCGGAAGAAACGTAAAAAGAAGCCCGAAGCGATATGCAACGGGCTTTTTGATTAGGGTTTCTCTTTGAACAGAGCTGCCTGCCTAGCGCAAGCAACATCAAAAAGTGAATTAAGCTTAAATAAAAGAGGAATACCTTTGTTGAAATCCATTCTTATGCCGTCTTGGAAGGCATCGACTGAGTTGATAGAGTTACGGCTCCATTGTTTAACCGTTCCATTAGTTGCTTGAACAAATACGGATTTATTTGTTATTGCAATTAAGGCGGATTCTCCGTATTCGTCTTTAGTGTCGACCGATTCAGAATGGCCTCTGGCATTGCCTACTCTAAAACTCACGCCTTTGGCGACTCTTATCGAAGCACCTCGAGAGCCGGCAACGTATTTACGACCTTTTTTGATCCCGAAAGCTCGTGTTCTCGTAGAGAAGAGTAAAAAGTCATCTTCTGGCCACACAAAAGGCATTGACTCGGCACTGAAAACGGTGGGACGCTTTCCTTCGATGAGGTTGACAAGATATTTTTCTTTGACGGGATCGTTTCCGATTTCTTTTTCGAGATCAGTCTTTTCATCATCGTTGGCTATGGAATGTGTCTTAGATTTTTGTATTTTCCCGCCCATGATTAAAGCAAAAACAAACGGGCCAACCCACGGGAAAATGAGGCTAAAAATAGCCCAAATCCATTTGTGATCAAGGTTGTGTTGTTCGCATTTATAGAGAACAAAAGGAACGCCAACCGCCCAACCAAGGAAAGCAGCTATTTCCATTGTCGCGTCTGGTTGATTTTGTACTGATAAACAACCAAGGATGCAAAAAAACATCCACGTGGCCTTACCTTTATTGTTCAATATAAATTCTTTCATAACGGCTAAGTATTTGTTCTTTTAACTTCACATTTTACCTTTTTCGTTTCTGGAGTAGTTCAGTCGGTAGAGCAGATGACTGTTAATCATCGAGTCGCAGGTTCGAGTCCTGCCTCCAGAGCCAACATTTTCAACAGCTGAAGTTTTTCCTTCTCCCAAGGAAGCTCCTCAACGGGCGGTGTGTAAAAGCATCGCCCGTTTCTTTTTATGCAAAAACAAGATTTAAAAGTTGTTTATCGGGACGTTTCTGAACTGATACCTTATGCGCGAAATGCTCGTACACACTCCGATGAGCAGATCGAACGAATCGCCGCATCAATAAAAGAATTCGGTTGGACTAATCCGATCCTGATTGACGGTGAAAGCGGAATTATTGCGGGGCATGGTCGTGTGCTTGCTGCCCGAAAGCTTGGACTTGAAAAAGTCCCTACGATTGAACTGTCAGGGTTGACAGAAGCGCAAAAGCGCGCGTACATCATCGCAGACAACCGCTTGGCATTAGATGCCGGTTGGGATGAGGAAATGCTCAAGCTCGAGTTTGCAGAACTCGAAAAAGAAGGCTTTGAGCTTTCCAAGACGGGCTTCAGCGACGAAGAGATCAGAGAAATGATGGCGGATCTCGATCGCGAGGTCGAAGGCGTGGAAGACGTTGAGGCCCCCGAGCCGCCGAAAAATCCAAAAACAAAACGCGGTGAAGTTTGGATTCTTGGCACGCATCGCCTGATGTGTGGGGATAGTACCTCTGTTGAAGATGTTCAAGAGGTCATGGGGGGGGAATAGCCGATCTGTGGCTTACTGACCCGCCATACAATGTCGCGTATCAAGGCAAAACAAAAGACGCCCTAACAATTCAAAACGACGAGATGGACGACGAATCCTTCCGTCGTTTTTTAGTTTCAGCGTACGGCGCAGCCGATTCTGTTTTAAAAGAGGGAGCGGCTTTTTACATCTGGCATGCGGATTCTGAAGGGTTCAATTTCCGAGGCGCTTGTCGCGACGTAGGCTGGAAAGTCCGCGAATGTCTGATCTGGTCAAAGAACACGTTCGTTTTAGGCCGCCAGGACTACCAATGGCAACACGAGCCTTGCTTGTATGGGTGGAAAGACGGAGCAGCTCACAATTGGTACTCCGACAGAAGTCAAACAACCATCCTCGAATTTGACCGACCGAATCGAAACGCCGAGCATCCGACAATGAAACCCGTCGGTCTGTTCCAATATCTCATTGGGAATAGCACAAAGCCCGGCGACATCGTTTTAGATTCTTTTGGAGGTTCTGGAACAACACTCATCGCTTGCGAACAGTCTGGGCGAAGTGCTCGAATCATTGAGCTTGATCCGTGCTACTGCGATGTAATCATTGAACGTTGGCAAAACCTCACGGGGCAAAGAGCCGTTCGAGAATCCGATAAGGTCGCTTACAACGATCTTATGCAGTGACCAATCTCCTCTCGGAGATGACACTGCAACCGAGGAGTTTTTTAACAATCTGTGGAAGTTCTAACGCCACGGTTGAAATTGACTCGGCGTAACTCGGAACAGCCCCTCTCCGAGAGGGACAACTCATGAAATTATTGGAAAGTAATCAAGGGAGAAGGAAAAAATATTCCCCTGAGCTTGTCGAAAGATTGCTTAATGCACTGGCCTGTGGCCGAACACTCGTTTCGGTATGTGAAGAGCTTGGGATTAGTCCAGATACAGTTTATTCGTGGACAACCCGATATCCCGACTTTCGCAAGGACTTCGCGCGCGCGAGGGACTTTGGCGATGAGGTTTTAGAGGATTCTGTTCTCGAAATCGCAGACGCTGAACATATCTCTGAAGAACAGATCGTTGAGAAATCAGGCAAGAAAATCACAATCAAAAAAAGGCGATTCGACAACGTGCCCCGGTCTCGTTTGCGTGTTGAGGCTCGCTTGAAGATAGTCGCACGACGAAAGGGCGGCTTGCAGAACAGACGAATTGAAATTGAGGACGACGGAACAAATTTGGACTTGTCCGACGCCATGAAGGGCATGAGCATGGACGACTTGATGCGCTTTGCCAGATTAACTGATGATACCGACAGCAAGTGATTACAAAAAGGCTGCAATCTTTGAATTAAAACGGCGAGCAGCAAGAGCGGGCTTTGCTCCCTTTGTGCTTTTTACGACTCCTGGCTACAAGATGGGCTGGGTGCATCGTGAAATCTGCGAGACGCTTGAGCAGTTTCTGCAAGACGTGCGCGATAAAAAATCGCCACGGCTGATGATCTCAATGCCCCCACGAAGCGGGAAAAGTGAACTCGTATCGAGAAAGTTCCCTGCTTATGCATTTGGAATTGATCCAGACCTTCAGATCATTGCGACGAGCTACGGCGCGGATATGGCGCAGCGGTTCAATCGAGACGTGCAGCGCGTAATCGACAATGACCTGTACCACGCGGCCTTTCCGGAAACAAATCTGAACGCCTCGAATGTTCGCACCACATCGAAGGGCGCTTACATCCGAACGTCTGACCTCTTTGAAATCGTTGGGCACTCAGGCTCGTACCGTTCCTGCGGTGTCGGAGGCGGCATTACCGGCATGGGTGCGGATATTCTGATTATTGACGACCCGGTCAAAGACAGAAAGTCTGCGAACTCTGCAACGGTTCGCCAGAGCATTTATGAGTGGTACACCTCGACGGCATACACTCGTTTGTCACCCGGTGGCGGCGTCATCGTTATGTGCACACGGTGGCATGTCGATGACCTACTCGGCATGTTGCTCAAAGAAGAGAAAAACGGGGGCGACAAATGGAAGGTCATCAATTATCCGGCTATTGCTGAACACGATGAACCGCATCGAAAAGCAGGCGAAGCCCTTCACCCAGAGCGTTATCCGCTTGAAAGCTTGTTAAAGATCAAGGGGGCGGTTGGATCTTCAGACTGGGCGTCACTGTATCAAGGACGGCCGACAGTTCTTGGCGGGAACATCATTAAGAGCAGTTGGTTTAAACGCTACAAGCAATTGCCAGAGCTTAAATACCGACTTATTGACTCTGATACAGCTCTCAAAACAAAAGAAGCAAACGACTTTTCTGTGTTCGGATGCGCTGGTGTGAGCAAGGAGAAAAACCTTTACATCACAGACTGGCGCAGGGGTAAATGGGAATCCCCGGATCTCAAACGCAATGCAATTGATTTTTGGATAAAGCAACGCGATTTTAAAAACGGTGTCTGTCGCGAGTTTTACGTAGAAGATAAGGCATCAGGAACAACACTAATCCAAGAACTAAAACGTGGAACTCCTCCTATACCGATTAAGGGTATTGAAAGAGACACGGACAAGCTGACCCGATTGCAAGACGTTCTTGGGTATATCGAAGCCGGGCGAGTTTACCTGCCTGAAAACGCTCCGTGGGTGTCTGACTTCATTGCTGAATGTGAAGCCTTCCGAGGTGATATGAAGCACGCCCATGATGACCAGGTTGACGTGCTTGTCGATCTTATCAATCTAACGCTCGGCGTTCCTTCGACGCCGTGGGCGGCTATTTTTACGAACTGATTATGTCGAAACGAACGGCAAAGAAATTCGAAGACCGAGAAATCACGATCATTCGAGACAGCATGAACTACTACGCCGACGGAATTGAATACGTTGGCGGATCATTTAAGTCACGTGTAGGTGATCTTTTTGGGACACACCGTCTAACTTCTGTCGAACTTCAGAATCTATATCTCACCTCGTGGATTCCGGCAAAAATTTGTACGATCTTTGCGGAAGACATGACAAGTGAGGGCGTGGAGTGGCTTATTGATGCTGACGATGCCGAGTACCTTGAACAGCAGTTTGCCCGTTATAAGATCTGGCAAAAGCTCGCAGAGGCTATCACGTGGGCTCGGCTGTATGGTGGTTCGATCGTAGAAATTCGCATGAAGGACATGCGACCGGATGAGCCATTGAATACGAATGGTAATTTCCTTGGTCTCCGAGTTTTCGATCGATGGGAAATCACACCAGACACATCAAAGCTTGCCACTGGCGAGCGAGAAGGCGAGCCGATTTCCTACCAGATTTCGCCTCGCATTTACGCTCAAAACTACAAGCTTGATGCCAGCCGCGCAATTCGCTTCATAGGACGTAAACTCCCGAATGAGCTTGCGCAGGTCAATGATCTATGGGGGGAAAGCTACGTCCAGCTACTCTACACTGCACTGGAACGCCGCGAAGGCGCAAATGTCGGTGTTGCTGAGCTCATGAAACGATGCCACCTCCGCTACATTGGCGTGAAGGGTTTTTGGCAGGCGATGCAACCGGGCAACGAAGATCAAGCTGATGCGATAATTAAAGCGATGTCGGTCATCAATGCGTCTCAGAATATCTCGAGCCTGACTGTAACGGATTCCGAAGATACCTTCCAGTCGCAATCGTTCAGTTTCGGCGGCTTTAAAGATATCTTCAATCAATTCAATGAAGACGTAGCCGGTGCAACGGACATTCCGCTCGTTCGCTTATTCGGTATTTCGCCGTCGGGATTCTCGACTGGTGACACCGACATGAAGCTTTACGCCCAGGCGGTCAAGCGTGACCAAGAGGCACAGCTCCGAGATGCAGTCTATCGCATTGCCAAAGTCTTACTAGAAACGAACGGAAGGGATGCGTCAAACCTCGACTTTAATTTCATTCCGATTATCCAGCCGAGCGTAGCCGAGAAGGCTCAACTGGCGCAGCAATCTGTGCAAACGATTCTTCAAGTTTATGAAGCGGGATTACTTTCCCCGGATCGAGCTCTAAACGAAATTAAGCGTCAGGCAGAGCAGACGGGATTCTTTGCGTCTGTAACTCCCGAAGAGATTGAAGCGCTCAAAGAGCCGAAACTCCCGATGCCTGAAGGGATGACGGAACCAGAAAACAATGGCGGCGTTTAACCACGAAAAAACCTACCGAATAGCAGTCAACCGAAACTATCAACGTATTGCTCGAATTGTTCAAGCGATCATTTCAAGTCACGTTTCTGCTGACGGTCGTCTTGATGATCCAGTCGCAATGACGACGCAGCTTTCGCGGTACTCCGAAAGCCTTGTGCCTTGGGCTCAAACGTTTTGGGGGCAGATCATCAATCGGCAGGTCTTTTTACTCAACGGTGACTGGAAAAAGGCTGGGATCATCGTTCCGCCTGATTCGCCGATCGTCCAAAGCATGCTTACTCAGCAGTTGCAAGAAGAGGTGAACCTAATCACTACCCTGCCAACGAAGGCGGCTTTGCAAGCACAAGAGATCGCGGTGAAGGCCGCCACCGCCACGGGGGATCGGGCGGCAAAGTACATCGAACAACTGCAAGGATTACAGCCAGGATATCCAGAGTTTGCTGCTCGCAGGCTGGCACGCACTGAGATCGCAAAAACTCAAAGTTTAATTGTCAGATCTCAAGCACAAGAGGTAGGCATTAAGCAATACATCTGGCGAACTGTGAAAGACGAGGATGTGCGCGAATCTCACGCTGACATGGAAGGGAAAATCTGCGATTTTGACAACCCTCCTGAAGTTGAACCCGGGCAGTTCTATCACCCCGGTGGAATCTATAACTGTCGGTGCTATCAAGAGCCACTTTTACCTTAATCAAAAATGTATGACGAATATTTGAAGCTTTCCGAAAACCGCTCGATGAGCCGTGAGGGTTTTCTCGTTATTAAGGGCTGCCCTATTGCACGTGTGGGCGCGCGAACTTATGTCGCCTCGGATGTGCCGCAAGTGAAACCCGACGGGCGGGAAACAGTCGAGGTCGTCCGAACAGCAAGCGAGCTTTTCGCAGACGAGACTGTAAAGAGTTTCGAGGGGAAGCCCATTTGTCTTGGGCACCCTGAGCCATTTCCGGTTGATCCGAAAAATGTTTCTGAATTTTCGGTCGGACACATGCAAAGAGTCCGGCCTGATCCTGAATCTGGCTGTTTGATCGCAGATTTGTTTATCGAAGATCAAGAAGCCATTGCCTCCGTGACGAAAGGCGATACCACGGAACTGTCCATCGGTTACGTGTCTGTCGTCAAGGACGTGGGCGGAGGCGTCGGCTTGGAAAGCCGAATCCTTGGAAACCACGTCGCTATTGTGAAAGAGGGTCGATGTGGTGCCATGTGTGCGCTCAAAGACTCTAAGACAGTAACTGAAACGGAGAAGCAAATGGGAATTTTTAACCCCAAGAAAGATGACAACAAGGACGAAGTCATCAAGGCGCTTACTGAAGAAAACGAAGCACTCAAGAAGCAACTCGAAGAGCTGAAGGCGTCCCAACAGCAAGATGCGGACCCCAAGGATGGAGATGAACCAAAGGAACCGCAAGAACCGAAGGAACCGAAATCCTTGACTATTGAAGACGTCCAAAAGTGTATCGACGAAGCGTTCAAAAAGCGCGACGAAGAGGCTAAGCAAGCTAAGGAAAAGGCTGACGAGCAAAAGAAGAACGACGAGGATGTCATTAAAGACGCCGCCACGGTCGCTCCTAAGCTCGATAGTAAAACGCCCGACCTCGCCATTAAGGCGCTTGAAGAGTTCGCCGAGAGCGGCTTTGGCAAGGCTTTTATCGATTCCTTTGGTGGTGTTGCAAGCATTAAGAAGGACGAGGCGCCTAAGTATCTGAAGATGGCCGCCGCCTCTGTGCGCGCCCGAGCGATCGAAGATACCGCCGCCAACGTTAAGAAAGATGCCAAGCCTGAAACGTCTAAGAGCTGGCTTGAACAGGCCGCAGCGCTTTGGAAGTAATCCTTCTGTTTTTTCAAAACTTCATTTTTCTGGAGAAAGTAAATGACTACTTATGCAACGGGCTATCGCCGCAAGGCGGGTCTTGCCGGCGCGATCACTCAAGCCGGTGCAGTAATCAAAACCGTGAACCGTGGTGACACGCCGTTGGACGTGGGCACGCCTGTGAAAATCTCGTCTGGCAAGGCAGTCGCCATGGCAGCTGGTGATGACATGAGCCTGATGTGGGGCATCGTGATTCGCAACCAGCACGGCTTCAACAATGACTTCTTGGACAGCACGCAAGCTGTGATTTCGGAAGGCTTTGTTCAAGTCCCCATGACCGCTGAAGAAACTCCAAGCCGCGGTGCGCCGGTTTATTGGAACGCTTCGACCAAGAAGTTCACCACCACCGCAACTAGCAATGTAGCTATTCGCGCTGTGTTTGCTGCTGACGGCCAAGCCGACGGCGTAGCTGAAATTCAAGTCATAGCAACACCGCTGATTCCTCACCCGGAAGCTACTGGCGGTGTAGGCGGCTAACACCCGAAATTTTGCAATCAACAACTCAATGAGAAGCGGAGAAATCCGCTTTTTTTGTTATCTGAATTAAGGACATAAAAATGCCGATTGATCAGAAAATTCTTGACTTTGTTCACAAGAATCTTGTGGCAACTGACAATGAAGTCATCAAACCTCTTGCTGACTATACCTACACGCGCGACATTCCGATCAAGAATGACCTTTCAAAAGTTGTTCGTGCTGTGATTCAAACTCGTATTACAGGCGGCGCTGGTCAAGGTACGCAAGCAATGGCAGGACGCTCCTGGGTTAATTTGAAGGCAAATGACCTCAAATCTGTTTCTTTGGAAACTTCTGCAGAAGCGGTGCCGGTTATGACTGGTGGCCGTGAAGCTTCTTGGACGGAATTAGAGGTCGAAGAGGCTCAGGCTTACAACTTGAACCTAACCTCTGAAAAGGTATCGCTCATCAACGATATCTTCAATCAAGAGGCCCAGTATGTTGGCTACCTCGGTGACACCGAAAACGGCGTGACCGGTTTGCTCAACTCTGCCAATGTTGAAACCGATGTCGGCGACGGCTTGTTAAAGGCCGCCTCTCCCGATGTGGCCAAAATCATCAAGGCTTTGGACGCCGCTATGCGCCTGTCTCAAGAAGTGGCAGATGATGTGATCGTTCCGTCCACTTTGCTTGTGTCTCCGGCTCAATACATGACGCTCTTTAGCTTGAAAATGCCCGATGACAACAAGGTCAGCTTGATTGATTATCTTGAAAAACAATCCTATGCGGCAAAGTACCGCGGCGGCTTCAAGGTTTTCCAAGTTAAGGAATTGGCAGGTATTGGAGACTCAAAATCTGATCGTATGCTGTTCTATACGCCGGATCTCCGCTATGTGAAGTACAGCATGCTGCCTTGCTGGCGCTACAAGAACTGGGAACTCAAGACCGAAATCGGTGCAACGTATCTTTGGCGATTGGCTCAAGTTCAATTGCGCCATCCCGAAACGTTGCTCTACGTCGACAACCTCTAAGCCTCCAGTTCGGAGGCTTTTTTGATGGTCAAAGTTATGCCCGAAAACAAACAAACGCCAAGTCTTGAAGTATTCCTTACGGTTTTTCCAGAGTTTGAGTCTTATGGACAAGGCCGTTGCGAATACTTTTTATCGCAAGCCATCAATTCCGTTTCGGATGGAAGGTTCGGCAAAGAGACGGACTACGGTCGAATGCTGTTTGCGGCGCATCACTTGACCATCTTAGGAAGCGGGGAAGATACGAGCGCAAAGGCAACCGAGCTGAAGCGGCCGATAGCTTCCAAAGCGGTCGGTTCTGCGAATGTGTCTTATGACACAGGGACGGGGACAGATGCTGAGGCAGGTGAGTGGAATTTAACAAAATACGGACGGCTCTTTTGGGCGCTCCTGAAGCGTTACAGAAGGCTGCCGACGATTGTTGTAGGACGCTCAACATGGCCGTAAAGAAACTCGTCGATTTCGTTGAGAAAGACACGGGCTATCAGAGGGTTATGCGTGGGCTTACGTCACTCACCGATATGGATGTGATTTTCGGCTTTCTTGAAGATAAAAACGAAGAGAGACAAAAGGGCGATCCACTTACAAACGCCACCCTTGGTTACATCCATGAGTATGGCTCTCCTGCTGCGCACATTCCTAAACGTCCGTTCCTTCAGCCTGCATTTGAGCGCAAGCGTGAGTGGGCGATTAAACAGGTCCGTGGTGCCATTCTTGATGCACTGAGCGGGAACCGACAAGGGCTTAAAAATGCTTTAACGATTGTAGGGACTGGCTTCCGCGACCAAGCAAAAGCAAATATCCGCGAGCAATACAAGATGAAGCCATTGTCTGAAGAGACGCTTGAAATGCGTCGTAGACGAGGACTTGATCGCACGAAGGCTTTGATCGACACGGGTCAACTTCTCAACGCCATTCACTTCAGGGTCATAAATGCTTGATCTCAGCTTCTTAATGGACGATACGGATTTTTGTTCTTCATGCACCTTGTGTTCTTCTCGCATAACTGGCGACGACCATGGCCGCCCGACTTACGAGAAAACAGAAAAGCGAATCATTGCAGTCGTTCAGCCGGCAACGGCGGAGGATATGCAACGGCTTGCTGAAACAGCGGGTGGTGTGACAACAGAAACCTTGGCGATTTACACGAAAGAAAAACTCTGTGCGGGGGATCCCAAGAATGGAGCCGACATGATCGTTTTTGAAGGCCAAGTCTATGAGGTGTGTCAGGTCGAGGACTTCATGCCGAATGGCAACTACTGCCGCTCGCTCATGAGGAGGGTTTCCAATGACGACTAGTCAGAAAGAAGGATTACTTGATCAGACTCCGATCAACATTCTGGACAAGTCGTTTGAGGATACTTTCCAAGAATGGCTTGTGAAGCTTTTTGCTTTGCAAAGCGATCGTGTTATCCCATCGAGCGCAAAGCGCAATGTCAAAGTGAAACAGGGCGAAAACTACGCCCTGTTTTCATTTGGGCAACTCACGCAAGAGGGAACCCCTGTCATTCTTGAGCAGACTGACGATTATCAGTTTGTTCAATACTCGGGCACGCTGATGGTGCTGGTGACCTTTTACGGTCCAAGCGCTCGAACGCTTGCCCAGTTTGTCTCTGACGCCTGTCAGTTCCATCAAAACGTTCATGACCTTCAAAAAGTAGGTCTCGGGTTTGTCGATACAACGATCACGCCTGAGTTTTACGAAATTTTCGGTCAACACCGCTTCCAAAGAGTCGATCTCGAAATTTCATTCAACTACACGTATCGGCGCAAGTGGGCGATTCGATCTTTGCTCGAAATCGTCACGAAACCGAACGTTTCTCGATAGAGGTTACAAATGGCTTTATCAGTACGACGCATCGTCAATGCGACGATCAGCGCCTCGCCGATGGCTGCGCAGAAACGCGGTTTCGGCATCCTCATGGTGCTTGGTGATTCGCCTGTGATGACAGCCGTCGAGGGCTATCGTAGCTACAACGACTACGAGTCTGTCGCCGGCGATTTCGGAGCTGATGCACCTGAAACTTTAGCCGCTCAGGCTTACTTCTCACAAAGTCCGAAGCCCCTCGATCTGAAGGTGGCTCGCTGGTTCAATTCGCCGACGGCCGCACAACTTCAAGGTGGCCCTTATGCAACGACTTTTAATGAGTTGCAGCATGAAAAGTGTGGCTTCAAGATCACTATTGATGCTCACGAAATAGATATCGTCGACATGGACACGAGTGAGTGTCTCGAAATTGGCGATATTGCCGCTTTGATCACGACCAAGCTCACGACCTACGGCAAATGCACGGTTTCTGGCGATCATTTATTGATCACATCCAACACGACTGGCGCATCTTCGAGTATTACGCTTGCTTCAGCACCTACTGGCGCAGGCTCAGGCGTAACGGACATCAGCGCACTCTTGGGCTTAACAACAGCGAGCGGTGCCAGTGTTATCAATGGTAAAGATGAAAGCGACCCGCTTTCTAATTGCCTGAGCCGTCTGCTCGACGACTACGGTCGCGATTTTTACGGTCTTGTCACAGCCACAGCCAAAGATCTTGAAGATAACGATATCTTCACGATTGCTCAGTCGATTCAAAGCTCTGCCGAAAGTCATATTTATGGCTTCACGACGACGGACAGCACGCTCGCGAGCACTGCGTACACGCCCGAATCTAACGACATTGCATCGAAGCTCATGCGCGGTCAGTATGACCGAACGATTTGCTTTTATGCGGACTACGACGCCGATGATGCTGCCTATCGTTTAAATCCGTACTTTGCCGCATCTGCTCTGGGGCGCATGTTCTCCGTGAATTTTAACGGAATGAACACCACGATCACGTTGAAGTTCAAGCAAGCGCCGAGCATTCAGCCGAGCATTCTCACACCGACGCAGGTCAAGAATCTGGAAGACCGCAACATCAATGTGTATGCGACCTACGAAAACGACACCTACATCATTGAAAATGGTGTCATGTGCAACGGCACGCACGCAGATGAACGCCATGGCCTTGACTGGTTGAATAACGCCATTGAGACGGCTGTTTACAACAAGCTTTATCAAAGCAAGACGAAGTTCTCACAGACCGATGACGGTCACAACATGATCAAGAGCGCAATTGAAGGCGCACTTCAGCAAGGTGTTGAAAACGGTTTGCTTGCTCCGGGCAAGTGGAACTCTGAAGGATTCGGAGACCTCAAGGATGGAGACTATCTCGAATCCGGTTACTACGTGTGGGTTGACAGTGTAGATAACCAAGACCAATCCGACCGAGAAGCTCGTAAGTCTCAACCGTTCCAGTGGGCCGGCAAGCTTGCCGGGGCAATCGAAAGTGTCGACATCGTCGGCACGGTCAATCGCTAATCGTATGAGGAAATAAAAATGTCAAAGGAAAGCTTTACGCTTGCGCATGCAAATGCCTCATATTCGGCTTATGGCGCGGCTGCGTTTGACCTTAAGCAGGGTCTTGCCGAAGACGGCATCACTATCAACATGGACGAGGATTTCGGCGAGCGTTCGAACGGTGCTGACGGCTCGACTTTGTGGTCTGAATACATGGGCTCAAGCGGCACAATCGACATTGTTGTGATGGCAAATAGTCCAGTCTACGCGTACTTCGTGACTCTTCAGGCAGCGCAACGCGCTTCTGGCACAAAGGGACGAGATACGCTCTCGATTACCAACCGAGATTTCAATGAAGCGTTTACCGCTTCGAAGTGCGCAATTCAACGCATCTCAGGCGAAAAGATCGATAAGCGCGGTAATGCGACGCGCACGATCACGATTTCGGCGGGCTCAATTACTCGTGTCGCTTCTTAGGGGTAAATGACAGATGCAAATGGAAAAGGACATCAAAGTAAACGGCGTTGATCTTCGCCTGAAGAAGCTTGATGCTTTTGAACAGTACGACATGATGGATATCCTTTATCCTGTGGCTGTTGAAGTCATCAGTACGACGACCGCCAACATCGCAAAGATGCAGGATATGCAATTCATTGGTTTCGTAGCTGTTCAAATGCTGAAAGCATTACCGTCCGACATGCGACGCAACTTGATTTTCAATCATTTGCTCAGCGACAGGGCCGTGAAATTGCTCGTCAATGGCACTGAAATGCCTTTGATCGGTAAATCAGATAACGGACAACGTGTCGTCATGAATCAAAATCTCTCGGATATTGCAGACCTCCTTGAAGTCGCAGCCGAGTCTTTCAAGTTCAACTTTGAACGTTTTTTCGAGAAGTTGCTTCAGTTAAAAGCCCAAAAACTGAAGTAGATCCCCTGCTTAAAAGAGCACAGCTACTCGACATCCCGTACGCCTTCGTGATGACCCCTGTCATGCGCGGGCTTATCAAATACGAAAGCCTCAAAGACGGGACTGTCGATTTGGCTGACATCTACATCATGAACACCGCGCTTCGTATTAGTGACGAAAACGAGCGCCGGATTCACGAAACCATTAGAGAAACTCATGGCAATTGAAGTCTTAAAACAGTTTGCGATCAGCTTTAAAGGCCTTGTTGATCAGCAATCTTTCGACGAAGCCGAGAACGCAGTCACTCAGGTGTCCGACCGTTTCCTATCGATCACTCAAATGCTCGGTTCGGCTCTTGTCACGGGTTCGTTTGCCATGGCGCTTCGTGAAACGGCGAATCGTTTTGACTCTATGGGCGATGCAGCAACCCGAATGGGGAATGTCACTGTAGAAGAACTTGATCGTTTCGGCTTTGTTGCTGAGATGGCTGGCTCTGACGCACAAACTGCTCAAGCATCAATCGAAGGTTTGAGTCGTGCAATCGGTGAAGCTGCTAATGGAGTAGGTCGCGGTGCTCAGGCGTTTGAGAAATTCGGGCTCTCAGCTCGAAATTCAGACGGGACGGTCAAGTCTGTATCACAAGTTATTGATGACTTGAGAAGCAAACTTGACGGTCTGTCTCAAGCCGAACAGTCTGCGATGATTCAGCGTTTGGGCATGGATAGAACCATGCTTGAAGTGCTCACGAGCGACACTACCGCGCTCGAAGCCGAGTACAACAAGCGCATGGAACTATTGGGACTAAACGCTGATGAAGTCGCGTCTGTTAGTGCTGAATTTAACGATGGCATCGGCCGTATGAGCCGGTCCTTCAATGATCTTTTTACAGCAATCGCCGTGCGCATCATGCCGGCGATAAAAGATGTATTCGAAACATTCTCACACTGGATCATTGAAAATGGGGATGGGATTCTCGAAGTGCTTTCCCCATTCGTCACGGCTTTTGAGGTCGCCATCCGTGTCGTCAGGAATCTTGTCGAAACGGTGCTCTACTTTGCGAGTGCATTGGGGCCTGTCCCTGCGCTTGTGGCAGGGATTGCGGCGGCATGGAAAACGATTAACGTTGTCTTTGCAATGTCGCCCATTGGCAAGGTCGTAACTGCTATTACAGCGCTGATCAGCGTTATTGGTCTCCTGAAGAACGACTTCGACGTTGCCATGCAGGGCGGCAAGAGCTTCTTCAGCTTCTGGGTCCCGCTTGTCAACACAATCAACGCCGTTTCCGATGCAATCGCTAATTTTTACGGCTATCTTGAAAACAGCGGAGCGTTGCAAAACTTTGCCAACGTTTGCTCAAGTGTTTTCGGCTTCGTCATGTCGATTGTTCAATCCTTCGGAGGACTTCTTCAGACGGTATTGGGTGGTGCGGTAGCTTTGTTTACGGGCAACACAGAAATGCTCAGTACCGCATGGGGTAACCTATTTGATGGTATGAAGGGGGTCGTAGAAAACTTTTTGGCTTTCTTCTCCAATATCTTTGGAGGAATATCGAAAGTGGCTAAGGGGCTTTTCGGTCTTTTCTCTTCTGGGGATGACGGCCAACCAGACGGATTGAATGCCGCCATGGCTGTTAAAAACACTCCTCCGAGCCAAGCGATTGCACCTTCTTCAATAAATAATCAAAACACAACAAACAACACGACGAATACCCGCACTTTGAGTCAAACGATTAATGTCTCAAGCGGAGCTGAAGCCAGAGCCATCGCCGTTGATACGGCGAGAGTTTACGGAGGCGCTCAATAATGTCTTTTTGGGAAACTCAACTTACGGGTTTAACAGGAACCGCATTTGAGACTTTAGTTGGTTTTTTAACGATTACCCCGAAACGCTCGTTTGCGGAATTTACTGATTTTTGTTCGATTTCAGAGAGCCATTCTTCTCAGGTTCAGGTAACTGAATATCCGATCGAAGGCGGGCTTACTGGAAACGATGACGTAATCCGGGATCCTGATGTTTTGACTTGGGAGATTGTGTTCGGACAAGAGTCGAATCCCGAGCAAACATACGCAAAACTCCATGAACTTCTTTTAAGCAAAGAGACATTTGACGCATCGACCGGGCTGAAAACGTACCGGAACATGAAACTTTTGACTCTGTCTTGTTCTCAAGACAGTCACACAGGGCGTGTTCTTCGGTGCCAACTAACAATGCGTCAGGTCTTAATTACTCAGGCGATGACAACCTTATTGCCACCTGTTGAGCGCCAGGCGGATGCTTCTCTTACGCAGTCAACTGCACAGACCGGCAAGAAGCAGTTGCAAGAGTCCGAAGTTCCTGAGAGCGATCTTTACAAGATTTTTAACTGAAGATGGCAGTCTTTGAAATCCCTTTAAATAATCGTCCCGAAAAGTTTGACATAGAGATTGCAGGACAACAGTTTGTAATGCGAACGCACTTTAATGTGCCTATGCAACGATGGACTTTGGACATTGGCCGAAGCGAATCGGATTGGCTTATCTGCAATCTTGCCCTTGTTCGTGGTCAGGATCTGCTTGAACAGTACGAGCACCTGAATCTTGGTTTTGGGCTTCACGTTTATGTAGACGGTGACGGCACTGGTGAAGCGACCTTTGAAAATCTAGGCTCTGATGCTCATCTTTTAGTGACGATTCAATGAAAAACTTCGGACGCAAAATAGAGCTTCTGATCGCGGATCAAAATGGTCATGCGCTTGATCTCTCGGGTTTCCGGGTTGTCTTTTCTGTCGAAAAAAGTGCTGCCGAACAGCCTAATAAGGCTCATATCGAGATTACGAACCTTTCTGAAACGACGGCCTCATATTTACTAAACGGGGATATGAAGCGAATTGTTCTTCAGGCTGGCTACGATGACAATTACGGCGTCATCTTCGATGGAAATATCATCAGCGCCACGCGAACAATCGAGGGGACGGAATCAACGACTGTCATTGATGCCGGTGACGGAGATAATGCGTACTCGTTTTCTGTCGTCAATCAGACAATTTCGAGTGGTTACTCAAGCAAAGACATTGCGAATACAGTCGCAAGCACTATGTCAGAGCGTGGCACTCGTGGGATCGACGCATCGGGTGTTGATGAAGCGATCAAATACCCGCGTGGTCGAACGATGTTTGGCGCTTCGAGAGATTATGCTCGACTGGTTGCTAAGTCATCACAATGCCAATGGTCGATCCAAGATGGGCAGGTTGTTTTCTGTAAACAAAACGCCGCGCGTGCGGGTGTTATTGCGTTTGTTTTAACCCCTGAAAGTGGGTTAATTGGCTCGCCGGTAAGCGACAAAGATGGTGTGACGGCTATTGCTTGTCTTAACCCGCAACTCAAAATTTACGATCCGCTTCAAATTGAATCCCGTTTTGTCAAAGGGACGTACAAGATTCTTTCGGTCAAGCACTCCGGTGATACACATGGGAATGTTTGGCAGACAGAAGTCAAAGCAACAGCTATTGATCAGTCAACAAAACGCACGACACAGGTTTAAGAAATGCTTCAAAAAGAACGCGTAGCGAATCCTGAAGAGCTTCAGCAATTGAGAATCGAACAAATGCTCGGGAATCTTCGCACAGCCTCCCCCGGTATTGTCAAAGAAGTCGACTTGAGTAGGCAGACAGTGACTGTTCAGCTTGCAATCCAAGGGAAAATCGTCGATCAGTCGGGGGTTGCGAAGTGGGTCAATATGCCACTCCTCACTGACGTTCCGATTATTTGGCCACGGGCAGGCGGCTTTTCTTTGACTTTCCCAGTAGCGGTCGGCGATGAATGCCTGGTCGTTTTTGGTGAACGATGTATTGACTCGTGGTGGCAATCGGGGGGCGTTCAAAAGCCTATCGATGACAGACAGCACGATCTTTCAGACGCTTTTGCGATATTTGGGCCAACATCCCAACCTCGAAAACTCAAAAATGTGCAAGCGAATGCCGTTGAGCTAAGAACTGATAGTCGAAGCGACTACATCAGTCTGAAAAACGGATCGCTCGATATCAATATCGTCGGTGCCGTCAATGTCAAGAGTGGATCTGCGACTGTGGAAGCTCAGACTACAACGGTTAATTGCCCGTCTAATACGATAAACGGCCCCCTTACGATAAACGGTCCCCTTAAGGTAACAGAGCTAATTACTGGCGAAGGTGGCATGGCTGTGTCGGGCGGTTCAGGTGCTTCTGTTAGTGGAAACATGACAATTACGGGCGGTGACGTAAAGGCCGATGAGATCAGCCTTAAGAACCACAGGCACACGGGTGATAGCGGTGGCGATACTGGCCCCGCGAAGGTTTAAAAATGCGATATCGAAAACTCGACGCTTCAGGAGACATGGTTTTCGGCCACGGCTCGAAGGACTACTACAAAGACCAAGTCGAAGCGGTCACGCAGTCTGTGTTGACTCGTTTGATGCTTTGGACAAAGGAGTGGTATCTCGATCAAGACGAAGGCACTCCTTACCGAGAAGAGGTTCTTGGACGAGGGACGGAAGCAAGCTCTTTACGAGCCATCCAGGAAAGGATTTTGAATACTCCCGGCGTGAGACGTTTGATTTCTTTTGACGCAAACCAAGACTCACAAACACGTCATGCCACATTCACCATTGAACTTGAAACAGATTATGGAGAGGTGACAATCAATGCCTAAGAGCGTTTCTGAATTAGCGTACATTGACGACTCAGGGTTCCATCTTGCCGATTTTGAGGACTTTCTCGAGTTCAATCGTGAGGCGTTTAAGCAAATTTACGGTCAAGACGTAAATCTTGACGCAGATACTCAAGACGGTCAGTGGGTGACGCACATTGCACAGTCTCAATATGATCTTGCGAGTTTGTGCGCTGCAACCTTTAATCGATACAGCCCATCAACTGCATCAGGCGATGCCTTACGTCGTCAGATCAAGATAAACGGAATTAAAGCTAATCCGGCAACGCACTCAACAGTCGACGTTGTCATTGTTGGCAATGCTGGCACGGTGATTACAAACGGTAAGGTACGGGATAGCGCAGACAACTTATGGTCCTTGCCTGAAACCGTCACAATCCCCGTCTCTGGGCAAATTACCGTGACTGCAACAGCCGACGAAACTGGAGCAATTGAAGCCTCCGCCGGGGCGGTGTCTCGTATTGCCACGCCGACCGACGGCTGGATTAGCGTTTCTAATCCAAACGTCGCCGCCGTTGGTAAGGAAGCACAGACAGACGCAGAACTGCGAGTTCTTCAGACGAATTCCACAGCGCAACCATCACAGTCGGTTCTTCAAGGGATTCAAGGCGAATTGATGACGCTCGACGGTGTTACGCGCCTGCGCATGTATGAGAACGACACGAGTGAAACCGACAAAAACGGCATTCCTTCACACTCAATTAGTGCAGTCGTCGAAGGCGGGGATTCGAACGAAATCGCAGAAGTCATTCGACGTCGTAAGACGGCGGGGACGGGGACTTACGGAAGTACAGCGATTACGCTGACCGATTCGACGATGATGACTATCACGATCCGATTTTTCCGCCCGACTGTCGTTCAGATCAAAGTCGAAGTAACTATTAAACCATTGCTCGGATATGCGTCGACGTATGGCGAAGAGCTTAAGAAGCAAGTATGCGATTACATCAATTCTCTCGGCATTGGCGCAACGCTTTATCTCTCTAAGCTGTACGTTCCGGCTAATCTTGAAAACGATCCGAACGATTCGACCTACGACATCGTAAGCATCAAGCTCGCAAAGAACGACGGCACGATGCAGATGCAAAATGTCGCGACCGCGTTCAATGAAGTGCTTCAATGTGATATCGAGGACATCGACTTGGTGGTTGAAGATGAAGATTGAAGATTATCTGAATCGTGTTCCGTCACAGCATCGAGACAGGCCGAAATTCCGAGCAACGCTGGAGACTTCACTTGCGCCTTTTGTGCAACTTGGTCAGCTCATGGAAAGCGTCCCGTCTTTGTATGACGTGGACACGGCCGTTGGTGCGCAGCTTGACGTTGTTGGTGAATGGGTTGGCGTTTCAAGACGTATCGATGCAGTTCTCGAGGGCGTTTATTTTGAATTGGACGGAACTGCGGATGTCGGCTTTGATACCGGTATCTGGCGCGGAGACTACGATCCGCTCACAGGAATTGTTTCGCTCGATGATGATACGTATCGCACATTAATCCAGCTCAAGATCGCCGCGAATTCATGGGACGGTACGGCAGACGAAGCCTACAAAGCGTGGAACTCCGTTTTTTTGAAAAACAACGTCGTAATTCAAGACTTCCAAGACATGACGATCACCATAGGTGTCATGGGGGCATTGCTTACGAGCGCACAGAAAGCGCTTTTCAGTAAGCAGATCTCGCCTTTTAAACCGGCAGGTGTCCAGATCAGCACGTATTTTGTGACTAGTGAAGTCGACACCCCGTTTTTTGCGTTTGATATTCAAAGCGATCAACTCAGCGGATTCGATGAGTCCGCGTGGGCAGAACCTCTTTTCTAAATAACTAAAAACATTCTTTTTAAGAGCCGTCTCGGGCAACCGGGGCGGCTTTTTTCATTTCAAGGATCCCGATATGGCTACGAATGAACTTTTGCGATTCGCGAATGGTCAAGGTGCGAACGTTATTGAATTCAGCGACTGGCAGTCTCGCTCCGAAGTTGAAAACGGCTTTGTTGCAGGCATTGCCCGAAGTGCACACATGAACCGCATTTTCTCGCAAGGCGCGTTGGCGTCTTGGGTGATGGGGCAACTCATTGTTTCGCAATTGAATCAAGATGCAAAGCTTGAAGATCAAGACTTTTACACGAATTTCTTGTCTGCGCTTGTGAAGTATGTCCCTGCGAATGTCGCAGATGGTTCAATTAACGGCGCGAAGATCCTTAACGCTTCTTTGAATGCGGCAAAAATCGTCGACGCAACGATTACTGCGGCAAAGCTTGCAAACAAAACCATCAGCACTGCAAAAATCGCTGACTTAGCCATCACAGCCGCGCAGATTGCGTCAAAAACAATAACACAGGCGCAAATAGCGGATGCGACACTGACTTTTGCAAAGATCGCAACTGAAGCAATTGCGACGAGTGCCGAAGCCAAAGCGGGAGAAGTGAATAACAAACTTATGACCCCGCAACTGGTCGCTCAGGCTATCGCACAGTTAGCCGCACCGTTGCCGACAGGGGCCATTGTCCCTATGATCGCAAAGTCTGTTCCTGCCGGTTATCTGCAGTGTGACGGTTCGCAATTAGACCACGGAGATGCTCCGACTCTTTGTGAATTGTTGTGGCTTTTTGATGAATTCAAAGGAGACTCCACATCCTATGCAGTATTACCCGACCTCGACGGGCGTGTCGTACAAGGCGTTACGAGCATTGCACAGGTTGGCACATATCTCGAAGCCCAGTTACCAAACATAACGGGGCAAACAACCTATGGCGTCTTTCAAGTGTCAGCTCCATCAG
>CABMQD010000016.1 GCA_902388655.1 uncultured Sutterella sp.
TAATAAGAAAACCGCCATTTTTCTGTCCGTTATTTCCCTACCGGAGACGAACAGAATTTAGCTGCATTTTTAAAGTTCGATTTGGACACTACTGAGGATGGACCATTATGTTATCTCGTCGCGACTGTCTTAAAGCCCTTTCTGCCTTAACAGCATTCAGTATGACAGGGATGGCTCAGGCGGCCAAGGCTGAATTTAACCTTAAGTTCGGCCATACGGGCGCTCCCGACCACCATTATCAGGCAATCGCCGAACTTTTCGGTAAACGCGTCACCGAATTAACCGGTGGTGGTGTTTCCGTGGCGGTTTTCCCTTCTGACCAATTGGGTAAGCAATTGGAAATTACCGAAGGCGTCATGATGGGAACGCATGATCTGTGCCAAACTTCTGACACAATTTTGTCCAACTGGATCCCCGATATGGGTATCGGCAATCTCCCCTTCATCTTCAACGATGACAATGACTACCGCAAGGTCTTCGATGGTCCGCTCGGTGAAAAATTCGCCGCATTGGTGGAACCGCACGGAGCCATTGTGATCGGCTGGTGGGAAAACGGCATGCGCCATGTCAGCAATAATTTAAGAGAAATCAAAACGCCTGCTGATATGAAAGGTATGAACATTCGCGTGCCGGAAGGGGAAGTCTTCGTGGATACATTTAAGGCCCTGGGCGCCAACCCGACGGTTGTTTCCTTCGGCGAACTTTACTCCGCTCTGCAATTGAAGACAGTTGACGGTCAAGAAAACCCGCCCGCCCACATCGTCACTCAAAAGTACTACGAAGTTCAAAAGTATGTGAGTCGCACCGGTCACATCCATATGTCTTCGCCTATCTTGATGAACAAGGCCTTGCTTGAACGCATGCCGAAGGATTATCAAAAGGCGATTCTTCAGGCTGGGCGTGAAATGGGCCCGATCCACACCAAGATGGTGGACGATCTTGAAGTCCAACAATGGAAGCAAATCGCTGGCTTTGGCATGAAGATCACCGACGTTGACAAGGCTCCGTTCCGTAAAGCCGTAGAACCGGTTATCGAAAAATGGAAGAAGACCCTTAACGCTAAGCTCATTGAAGAAGTTCAGGCGTGTGTTGCCGGCTAATTAATCAGCCACTGTCTCTCGGCGCTCTCGCGCCGGGAGACCTCCCTCTGTGAAGTGCTTGTTGTTAGGAAGCCTAGTCATGAAATTTCTCGATAAGTTCAACTATTTCATTGGAGTATGTGCGGCACTAATAACCATGTTCATGACTGTGCTTGTGTTAATTGGTATTGTTTGTCGCTATTGCTTAAGTATCCCTTTCCCGGAAGGGCAAGAACTGGCCATCTATGCCATGGTCTACGTTGTAATGTTTGGCAGCACCTGCGCCGTTTACAATAAAACTCACATCGCCGTGACTTTTTTGGTTGAAAAGTTTCCTTTGAATGTGCGGCTTTTTGTGCGGCTTCTGTCTTACGCCGCCATGATCATTTTCTTCTATTTGCTGCTTGACTACGGTTGGACACTTACTCAGCGCTCTATGATGCAAATGTCCCCCTCCACCGGCATTCCGGTCGGCTACATCGTGATTTCTATCCCGATCTCTGCCGCCATCTCAATTGTTTACATCATTAAGCAAATTTACGAAGAAATTCAAAATTACCGCAACGGTCAAAAACAATAGAGGAGCAGATTATGGTCACTGTCTTATTTGTTGCCTTCTTCATAATGCTGCTCATCAGCGTCCCGATTGCGGTCGCATTAGGTATCGCCTCTGTCTTGGCGTTGGTCACTTGCAGTCACATGCCGTTGTTGCTGTTACCACAAAAAATCTTCAACGGCGTTAACACCTTCACTTACATGGCCATTCCCCTTTTCATGTTGGCCGGCGCCATCATGGCTGAGGCGAAAATTTCCGACCGATTGGTGGGGCTTGCCTCTCTGATGGTCGGTAAATATCCCGGAGGTTTGGCGCACGTCAGCACTGGCGCTTCGGCCTTTTTCGGAGCCATTTCCGGATCAGCTCCGGCGACAACCGCAGCCATTGGCTCCATTATGATTCCCTCAATGTCCAAACGCGGTTACAACGGCGCTTTTTCTGCCGCCGTGGTCGCCGCTTCCGGCGCGTTGGGTTTAATTATTCCGCCAAGCCTCACAATGGTGGTGTACGGTGTTTCTTCGGGGGCATCCATCGGCGCAATGTTTCTTTGCGGCATTGTGCCGGGCATCATGATCGCAGCGGCGTTGGTGTTCACCAACTATGTCATAGCCAAACGCTCGGGTCTTCAAGCCGAGCCTCCGGTTCCTAAGGAAAAAGTCGGCGAAATTGTCCGCGGCAGTATTTTGGCGTTGATGATGCCTTTTATCATTTTGGGTGGCATTTACGCAGGCGTTTTCACACCGACAGAATCGGCTGCCGTTGCCTGTCTTTACGGTTTGATCATCGGCTTCTTTGTTTATAGAAACCTGACTTGGAAGTCACTTATTAAGATTTTCCGTGATACAGCTGAAAGCTCTGCCTTGATCATGTTCCTGATGGGTACTGCGAACCTGTTCGGTTTCATTATCACCTACGAACAATTACCACAATCCATTGCCGCCGGCATTATGAATTGGACAAGTGACGTCACCGTTGTGATGTTTATTGTGTTGTTCGTGTTACTGGTCATGGGAACTTTCCTTGATAACGTCGCAGCTCTTGTGATTTTCGTTCCGACGATGATGGGCGTAGTCAATGCGTTGCACATCGACAATGTTTACTTCGGCGTCTTTACGATCATCGCTTTAGCCGTCGGGCAATTTACTCCGCCCGTCGGACTGAACCTATTTATTGCAGCCAACATTGCCAACGTCAGTTTTGAAAGCGTGGTCAAGGAAGTGTTGCCTTATATCGGCACATACGTCCTGCTTTTAATACTGTTTATTTTCGTACCGGGCATATTGACAATTTTTGCCTAGTTCATTCTCTTTAAACGGCTTCCCCTCCCGGGGAAGCCATTTTGTTATTGAGGGCAATCGCCATGAATGAGAATAAGTATGACCGAGACATTCTGCTAACCGTTGAATGCCTCCTTGAACAAAGTGATGTTCAAGACGCACTCCGCCTTGTCAAAGATAAATTACCTGAAACTATTGAAATACAAAAAGAATTGACTCTTATTGAGGCGCCTACCTTCCACGAAGAAAAAAAGGCGAAAAGATACGCAGATCTTTTACGCGAAGCGGGTCTAAAGGATGTCGTTATTGATGAGCATTTCAATGTCTGGGGCGTTTGGCCGGGCGTGGGCAATACCGGCAAATCAGTTCTTCTTGAAGGTCACCTGGATACAGTCTTTTCGTTTGGAGATGTCAAAGGCATTTCTGTTGATGATGAAGGTCTCATTCACTGCCCCGGCATTTGCGATGACACGCGCGCGATAGCAGCCAACCTTGCTGTCTTTTCAGCACTTAAAAAAACAGGGCTTCGACCCTATCATGACATTATCATCGCGGCGACTGTCTGCGAAGAAGGCCTCGGGGGCATGCTCGGCATGAAGACTCTTCTGGATAGTCTTGACGGAAAAACCGAGGTATTGGCAGCCATCTCCATAGACGGACCAAGCAACAACGTCTTCTATGCGAACGCTACCGGAATGGTGGACTGGTGTGTGACATTCACGGGACCAGGCGGTCATGCATGGACAGCCAGTCAAATGCCCAGCGCAATACACGCAGCGACGCGAGCCGCGGCCTTAATCGCTGACATTGAACTTCCGTCAGATCCTAAAACGACTCTCACGGTTAGTCTTATAGAGGGCGGACAAGCAATTCATGGTATCGCACAAAAATGTACCTTCAAAATTAATGCCCGATCAAACAGTCAGAGTGAATTGGACAGCTTAAACGCGAAAATGATAGAAGCATTTGAATTGGGTGCAAAGCTTGAAAACGATCGCAAGGGTAGTCCTGGACTGATTAAAGTCAGTTACGAAAAGGAATTAGACGTGCCGGCCGGCTGTCAAGCGAATGACTGCCGGATAATTCAAACTACGAAAGCAGTCACTCGGTCTCTGGGAATTGAGCCGTGTCTGAAACCCGGCGGTTGCACCAACACCAATATGGCTTTGGCAAAAGGCATTCCGGGTGTCTGCCTCGGTCGAGGAGGTCGTGAATATGGCACCCACACTCTTAACGAGTGGTTTGACCCTACCGGCGTTGAAGCCTGTGAACAAAAATCAATCTTGTTACTTTTAGCTTTGGCTGGACTTGATGACAGAATCAAAGCACTAGGAGATACGTTGGTTTAATCACTTTTTGAGCCGTTTCTGATGAAACGGCTCAAATTATATTGTCGGACGACTACCTATCAATTTTCCACAACTTATGCCTGTGTTTGGCGTATTGTGCGTCTACGTAACCGGTAAACATGGCTGGAATTAAAAATCGGTTCGCTTTGAAAATAAAGGCAGCCATGTGACCCAAAAAGAGAACAATAGTCAGAATCATCCCCAAATTATGAAGTTGAGCTAACCAAAAAAGCGTCGGGTCAGCGAATTCGATACCAGGAATGTTTTTCAATGTTTTTAATAGTCCGGTCACAATGAGAAGCGCAAAAACAACAGCAAAAGCCGCCCAAGCCAAGCGCTGCTCAGGGAGGTATTTTTCTGATGGCGGCTCTTCCTTTCCAGTTAATAGCGCTTTTATGATTTGAATACTTTTAGTGAAATCCCCTTTTTTAGGCACAATGTCAAAAGAGCCTTCCATGGCGTGAACCACAACATGGAAAATACACAGAAAAGTGAAGACCACTGCGAAAGCGTAATGCCAGGGCAAGGTCACGAAAAAATCAGCCGTCGAGGGGAAAATTAAGGTTATTCCATAACGCTTTGCCACGGGCATTTGCAAAATACCGGTCACTATTAAACCCAAACACGACAAAGCGATTCCCCAATGAACCAAACGATTACGAAGAGTCTGTCGAAAAACTTTCATTGTCAATCCCCCGTTTTCGTTTTATTTCTCTTTTTATTACGCCGTGCGATTAAATAGGCGAGTCCAACGGCTGCAACGGGCGCAGCCAGAGTCGCCGCCGCCCAATTAAATGAATTTTCAAGCTCAGGATTGACATTGGGGAATCCTGGTCTGCCATCGTTGTCCGATATCCTTTTTGTTTTTAACATCGCCACCTGAATCTTCTCAAAAGGAACTGAACTGACATACCAAGTTGCCGTGCCGCCATTCTCATTAAGTCCATACACCTGGCGCCCCTCTGCAATTTGACGAAGTTTTTCAATTGCCTCTTTAAGAGGTAAAAAGATCATCGCTTTTTTAGGACAATTGAGACTGCAAAGAGGCTCCTCGCCTTTTCGTAAGCTGTCGGCACAAAAATTGCACTTGTACATCACTCCTCCGCCCGCAAACTTTGGAGCCACATCCAAATAAAGCCCGACACCCGCCTGGCGTTGAGGCACTTGCCAAGGACACACATCACGGCATTTAGCCCCGCCAAAGCAAACTTCGGGATTGATTTGCAAAGCGCCTTCCTTTGAGCGATCAATTGCACCGAAAGGACAAATTTTTCGGCAAGGCGCATCGAAGCAATGCATGCAGCGCCTCGGGGCAAAAACAGTTTTTCCGTCCTCCAAAATCACTTTCTCAACATAGAGCCAGTTATATGGTGTCAGACGATCAATCCTGTCACGCTGATCGGAAAAATCTTCAAATATCTTCTGAGGCCAATATGGCTTCAACGGTTTTTTCGGCTCCGGGAAACGTTCTTTATTGTGTTGTCTGCAAGCTGCCACACAATCAGGAATCTCAGATCCGACACAACCGTCGCATAGATCCAAATCAATAATGCTTACCCATTGAGATGAAGACGGTTCTGCTTGTGCTTCTTTGGCGTGCAACGTGCCGATCAAGAACGCAGTCCCAAACGTTTTTTTAAAAAGTTTCTTCTGTCCGACATATGATCTTTGTAATTTAAGAAACTATCAAGAACAGTATGTCGCTATCGTCATTTTTTCACAATAGGTATGCATGAGGATTTCTACGCAAACCTTGATGTCGGAGGAGAACTTTTCAGAGACGATAGCTCCGGTGTTAATGTCGGTCTCACGTTGGGTTGGACGTTCTAAGCTGTCGGTCAGATCAACGCTTTTGAGTGATCAATCAGTACTGACCGATAAAGAACTCCGTGACAAAGCGCTTGAATTTAGCCCAACGAGAATCGTTGGAAGAATCCAGTTCACCTTCCGTGTCTTCGCCATCCCGGAAAAGCTGAGCCTCATAGGCAATAAGCCCCATCACCGCGCTTTCTTTCGGTGAATTCAAACCAATGCAGGCGTCGCCGCTATAGTGCGAGCGTCCCAAACGAGTACTGAAGGTATAGGCCAAAGGACCGGGCATCGCAGAAAAAAGTTCAGTGATACCGAGTAAAAGAGCGGTCCCACCCGTTAAAACAATGCCTCCGGTGAGTTTATTGCAGGGGGCGCCGTTATCGGTCGTGTACCATCCGGCCTCGAAAAGCTTTTTACCAATGGATAAGTTTAGATTTCGAACTTCTTTGTAAATAATCTTCGAAAGCTCAAGCTTTGAATACTTGCGTCCGCCCTCTTCAATCGGCGCGCGATAAAGGATGACTTCGGAATCTTCCGGATTGCAGCGCAAATCGAGTTTATTTTTAATCGCTTCAGCCTGCTGCATGGTGCAGTGCAAATAACCGCTCAAACGTTGTGTAATCCGCCTGCCCCCATAATTTAACGTATAGGTAAAACGCGGAACGCCCGCCATGAAAACAGCCACATCGGTTGTGCCTGCGCCAATATCAATTAACACCACCCCATTTTGAATTTCGTCTTCAGTCAGAACCGCGTATCCGCTGGCCCACGCCTCAGGCAACATGTGTGAAATATCCATGCCGCTGCGGCGAATAACCTTCATGCGATTGATGGCATTGGCGGCGCTGGCCACCGCCGAGTGCATATGAGCCGAAATACGGGAGCTCTTCGCATCCAGAGGATTTTGTCCGACAAAGCCCTCATCCTGATCGTCGAGCATGTAGTACAAAAGCTCTGACTTAATGAGACGCTGGTCTTCCTTCATATCAATGGCTTCTTGCGCAAGGCTCTGGACATTTTTCATGTCCGTGAGCGTCACCGTGCGCCCGCGCAAAGGCATTTCCGCGCTTGAATCTTTCCCTTCCAGGGATTTTCCGGAAATATTCGTGCAAGTTTCGGTGCCAGGCATTTTCCCCGCAATACCGAAAGCCTCAACTAAAGCGTTTTTAACTTGTGGTTGGAGTTCTTCAGGACTCGTGACATTGCCGTCAAGAACCCCCTGCGATTCGGTGCGGCCCTGTCCTAAAACACGGAACGTTCCGTCTTTATAAATTTCTGCAACAACGGCAAGGATCTTGCTGGATCCGATATCCAATGCGGTGACTATTTTTTTGTTTTCTTTCATCTTGCACCACTCGTTTGCCTGTTGGATTCTGCAATGGATTCCGCCGCCTGACGTCGCCCGTCTTGCGAGCGATAAATTCTCAGACTTTTTTCAGGCAGCGTTGCAGAAAAAGCCAATTCATACCTTGCGTCAATGCTGGACGGCGCGCCCTTCATCAACTTAACGACATCAGGATATTGTACGATAACAATGCCGAAACGATCCTCGAGGGTCCAATTTTCGTGCTCAACCCCCAATTCAATACGAGTCGGCGGAATTTCGTCCGAGGAAATGGCCAAAGCCCAACTATCGCGGTCATTAACGCTCACTTCCGTCACTCGGGCCTTGGGCATAACAACCTGAAGCATTTTATTAAAACGCTTGTAGCGACGGGTGACTTCTTGAACCATCTCAGCTCGTCCGAAAAATTCCGGCAACGCCATGGGATTATCCGCCTCTTCGGGGTTGGCTGCGAAAAGCTCGCCGTCCACTGAAACCAAACGACCGTCTTCCCACAAGGCAAGCGCTTTATATTCCGTGATTTCAATATTGATTTTGTTTGGCCACACCCTTCTAACATTCACAGCCTTGACCCAAGGCGCTTTCAACGCCGCCTCTCGAATAGCGGCCAAATCAATATTGAAAAATGTTCCCGAAGTGGTATTACCCAAAGCCCTCCGGAAATGAACGGATGAAATATGATCAATTTCACCCGTTAATTCCACTGCGCGAATTGTAAAAAACGACTCGGCATAACGCGGAAAGCTGCTTACCGCGACCGCAGCAAGCAGCATCAATACCGCAAACGCAACCAGAACCGCTTTGAGAATTCGCTTCATCAGCCGGTTTTAGGAGTGCGCGAAATCCAGTCGAGCCTCAGACAGAATCTGAAGCACAAGCTCTTGATAACTCATGCCGGCGTTTTTAGCAGCCAAAGGCACCAGAGAGTGAGCCGTCATGCCCGGAGACGTATTCATTTCCAAAAGACTAAACGAGCCGTCATCGGCCAAAATAAGGTCAATTCGGCTCCAGCCTCGGGCTCCCAACGCGCGATAGGCGCTCAGGCACGCGCGCGAAATATCCTCGCGAATATCATCGGAGAGCTTAGCCGGGCATTCGTAACGCACATCGTTGGTGAAGTACTTATTTTGATAGTCGTAATCACCGTTCGGAGCAATGATTTCAATAATCGGAAGAACCTTGGCATCTTGGCCGGCGCCCATTACGGCAACAGTCAACTCACGTCCGAAAATTCGTTCCTCGACCAAAACGTGACGATCCAAAACCGCTGCCTTTTCAATGGCTACCCGCAGATCCTCTACCGTTGCGTCCTTCAGCTTGGTCAAACCGATACTGGAGCCCTCGCGAGCAGGTTTCACCACCAAGTCACGTCCCAATTCCTGCATCACAAAATGCAAATCACTGTCGGGCGAAACCAACATGCCCTTCGGACAAGGAATTTGGCGTTCACGCCAAATCTGCTTGGTCAAATTTTTATCAATGGCGATGGCGCTGGTCTTTACCCCCGGTCCCGTATAAGGCACACCCAGATATTCCAATACGCCCTGGATGCTACCGTCTTCACCATAGCGTCCGTGCAACGCGATAAAAGCTCTGTCGTAGCCGCCCTTTTCCAATTCAGAAATAGACTGTTCTTTCGGATCAAAACGGGTAACGTCAACGCCGGCGTCAGTTAAGGCATCGTACACCCCCTTGCCGCTCATCAAAGAAACTTCTCGCTCGCTGGACATGCCGCCCAAAAGCAAAACCACTTTACCCAAACTTTCGGGTTTAATTTCTTTCTTCGTCTCTTGCATTTAATCAATCCTTATTTGTTGGTTTCGCCGGCTCGGGCTTTCAGACGGCCGGGCACCCCGCCGACACTGCCGGCGCCCATCGTCACAACCACATCTCCGTCACGGGCCAGTTTCATGATGGCTTCGTCCATTTCTGCGGGCGTATCCACAAAAACCAATTCAGTCTGACCGACAATTCTAATCGCTCGGGCAAGCGAGCGACCGTCCGCTCCCACAATCGGCGCCTCACCGGCCGGATAAACATCGGCCAAAACCAAGGCTTCCACACTGCTTAAGACCTTCACAAAATCTTCAAAGCAGTCACGTGTGCGTGTGTAGCGGTGCGGTTGGAAAGCTACCAACACCCGGCGCCCGGGGAAAGCGCCGCGCACGGCTTCAAGCGTAGCCTTCATTTCGTGGGGATGATGACCGTAATCATCAATCAGGGTAAAGGTGCCACCAGCGGGAAGCGCAATTTCACCATAACGGCTGAAACGGCGGCCGACACCGGTGAAGTTTTCCAAGGCAGACTTGATATTTTCATCCGAAACATCGGCCATCGTGGCGATGGCAATTGCCGCCAAACTGTTTCTGACGTTGTGAAGTCCCGGTAAATTCAAGCGCACCGGCAAGGGATCTCGACCCTCACGCAAAACGGTGAAACACATTTGAGTGCCATCGGCCCGAATATCCACCGCCCGTACATCCGCATTTTCGTCCAAACCGTAGGTCACCACCGAACGAGGCACACGCGGAATGATGGAGCGAACATTTTCGTCGTCCAAACAAAGCACCGCCTTCCCATAAAACGGCAGGCGAGTTAAGAAGTCAATAAAGGCCTGTTTGAGTTTGTCAAAATTGTGGTCATAGGTGTCCATGTGGTCGGCATCAATATTGGTCACCGCCGCAATCACCGGAGAGAGATACAAAAATGAGGCATCCGATTCATCCGCTTCGGCCACAATAAATTCACCACGTCCCAGTCGAGCGTTGGCGCCGGCTGAATTTAATCGACCGCCAATTACAAAGGTCGGGTCCAACCCGCCTGCGGCCAAAAGGCTTGCCACCAAAGACGTCGTAGTGGTTTTCCCATGAGCCCCCGCAATGGCAATCCCGCTTCTAAAACGCATCAATTCGGCGAGCATCACCGCGCGCGGCACCACGGGAATTCGAGCTTGGCGAGCCGCAACCACTTCGGGATTGTCCGCTTTAATGGCCGAAGAAATCACCACAACATCGGCGCCTTTGACGTTCTCGGCCGAATGTTCATGGAAAATTTTGACACCCAACCCTTGCAGTCTTTCGGTGGCCGCATTCGTAGCCATATCGGAGCCGGTCACCTGATAACCCAAAGTCACCAACACCTCGGCGATACCGTTCATACCGGTTCCGCCGATACCCACAAAGTGAATTTTATTAACCGCAAATCGCATGATATTTTTGCCTTACTCGCACACTTCAGAAACTATTATTTTGCCAAACGTTCGATAGTATCGGCTACTGTCTGAGCAGCCCCCCGTTTTGCAAGGCTTCGAGCCTTAGTGGCCATAGCGAGCAAATCTTCACGAGTCAAACGACTTAACTTTTCGTACAGGCTGTCCGGCGTCAAATCTTTTTGCTCAAGCAACATACCAGCGCCCTCCTCTTGCATATAGCGAGCGTTACCCAATTGATGTTGCGTGGTCGAAACCACAAAGGGCACTAAAATAGCAGGCACCCCACCGGCCGTGAGTTCACTCACCGTCGTGGCGCCAGCTCGGCATACAACCACATCGGCTCTTTGATAGGCGCTTGCCATATCATCAATAAAACTCACCACCTCGGCCTCAACACCATACTTGGCGTAGAGCGCTTTAACGGATTCAACCGCATTTTTCCCACACTGATGGGTAATGGTCGGACGATCCGCCGGATCGTATTTGGCCAACGCCGCCGGAACCGTCTCATTGAGAACCTGAGCACCTAAGGAACCGCCGAATACCAACAAGTGCATTTTGCCTGTACGGCCCGCATAACGCTCGGCCGGTTCCGGCAAAGCCAGAATATCTTCTCGAACGGGATTGCCTGAGACAACAGCTTTAGCTCCCGCTCTCTGAGCGCACTCTCCGTCAAAACCACACATAACCGCTTGAGCCCAGGGCATCACGGCGCGAACACTCATCAAGCTGCCCGCGTCACAGTTCATCATGATTAACGGTTTATTTTTTGAGCGAGCTCCAAAAGCCGCGGGCACAGCGATGTAGCCACCCGTGGAAAAAAGAGCCGCAGCCTGTCTGTGTTCCACAATTTTCTTGGCGGCAAAACACGCTTTAATCAATTTCAAAGCGCCGCCAATCATGTGCTTGAGCCCTTTGCCTCGCATACCGGTGAAGTCCAGGGCATCAAATTCAATATGTTTTTGACCGACCAACCGCGATTCCATTCCGACCGGTGTTCCGATCCAAGAGACGGTCCAGCCGCGTTTTTTCATTTCTTCGGCCACAGCCAAACCCGGCATCACATGGCCGCCGGTGCCAGCTGCCGCAATAATCAGATGTTTTTTTTGCATCACCGTCTCCTCTTGCCTCTCATTAAAAGACGATTTTCGTAATCCACTCGCAACAAAAGCGCTAACGCGCACAAGGTGACCACAATGGATGAGCCGCCGTAGCTAACCAATGGCAATGTCAGACCTTTTGTCGGGAACACGCCGATGGCCACGCCAATGTTAATCAACGCCTGGACACCGATCCAAAGTCCGATGCCCTGGGCAACCAAACCGGAGAAAACCAATTCCAAACGCACCGCCTGACGGCCGATCTCAAATGAGCGACGCACAAGCCAATAAAAAAGCAACAATACAAACGTGAATCCAACCAGTCCCAACTCTTCGCCTATCACCGCCAAAATAAAGTCCGTATGAGCTTCCGGCAAGTAGTGCATTTTCTCAACGCTGGCCCCCAGCCCCACGCCAAATAATTCTCCTCGCCCAAACGCAATCAAGGAATGGGTGAGCTGATAAGCTTTACCGAGCTGATTTTCAATATCCCATGGGTAGAGATAAGCGAACACACGCGCGGTTCGCCAAGGCGACAAAGCAATGGAAGCCACAATGACGGTGAAAATCACGGCTCCGAACGGAATGATGATTCGCCAACTTAAGCCCCCTAAAAACACCACGCCCAACACAATGGCGCTGATCACAACGGTTGCCCCCAAGTCCGGTTGCAACGACAAAAGCATCGCCACCATGCCGATATAGAGCATCACCGGAATAAGCCCTCGGGTATACGAGTGCATATAGGCCTGTCGATTGACCACAAAGTGAGAAATCACCAATACAGAGACAAATTTCACGACCTCAGAGACTTGCAAATTCACCGCGCCAAAACCGATCCAACGGGTTGAGCCGTTGACTTCGTGCCCTAAGCCGGGAATAAAAACCGAGATCAGAAGAAGAATACCGAAAACACCCAGAGGATAACTGAGCACATACCAACGCGGCATGTGCAGTTTGAAGACAAAGAAAGAACACATCAGACCGACGCCGATGTAAATGGCATGCCTGACCGCGAAATGGCTGGGTGTTGTTTGATACTTCGGCGAGTCCCCCAAAGAAATGGAAGCGGAGTAGACCATCACGAGCCCCAAAATCAGCAGGGCCAAAATGACCGCGATGACGCTGTAGTCAATCGGCGAAATCGTGGCAAAAGAGTTCCTGGACGACCAGTCCTCTCGCTTTTTGTCTCTACGGAAAATCAGGCTCTTAATATCGATCATTGCTGAGTTTCAGCAGCCAGTGCCTGAGCGGAGGCAATAAAAATCGCAGAACGCTCGGCATAGTCCTTGAACATATCCCAACTGGCGCAGGCCGGTGAAAGCAAAACACAATCGTGAGGCTGAGCTAATTGAGAAGCCTTGCGGACCGCTTCAGGCATATCCTTGGCATGCTCAATCGGATAAGCCGAACCCGCGAGCGCTTTTTCAATGAGAGGCGCATCACGTCCGATCAAAACCGCGGCTCGAGCGTGGCGCGCCATGGATTGAGCGATCGGCGAGAAGTCCTGCCCCTTGCCATCACCACCCAAAATCACCACAAGACGCGTTCCATTGGCTCCCAAGCCTTCCAAAGCCGCCACCGTAGCCCCTACATTAGTGCCTTTACTGTCATCAATGTAATCAACCGAATTCACGGTCATCACATATTCAACGCGATGCGGTTCGCCTCGGTATTGAGCCAATGCCCGCAGGGCATCACTGATCGGAAGATCCGCCGCATGGATAAGAGCCAAAGCGGCAAGAGCATTCATTGTATTGTGACGTCCACGGATGTGCAGAGCCTCTTCGGGCATCAAGGGCTGCAAAACATGACCTTCAAGAACCTTGCGCTTAGTGAGTTGAACCGAATCATCCTCATTGAAGGCAAGCCAAATCAAAGAATCTTTTTCGATTAGACCCCATTCATTGGCGTTCTGAGGAGCCCCCACGCCAAAGGTAAAGACCCGACGATCCGCGGCGGCAAAATTCATCACTGTCGCATCATCGCGATTTAAAATCCGCGCGGTTTTTTCGTGAGCAAAGATATGCCCCTTAGCCGCCACATACTCGTTCATTCCGCCATGCCAGTCCAAATGATCCTGAGTAATGTTTAAAAGTGCAGCAGCATCAGGCGCTAAAGAAGACGTCGTTTCCAACTGAAAACTGGACAACTCCAATACCCACACATCGGGAAGATCATCCGCTCTCAGGTAACGATCCAATTCAGCGACCGCATTGGGACCGATATTGCCGGCAGCGACCGCTTTCAAGCCGCAGGCTGAGGCCATCTTTGTCGTAAGCACCGTCGTAGTTGTTTTTCCATTAGTGCCGGTGACAGCGATCACCTTAGGATCGTAGCCTCGCTCAAGCTTCAATTTGGCTAATTCTCGGGCGAAAAGCTCAATTTCGCCGACCATTTCAATGCCCTGTGAGAGCGCCTCTTTAACCAAAGGGGTCACGGCGGAGTGCCACGGACTGATACCGGGCGACATCACTAAGAGAGCACTGTCCTGCAAAGCCTTCGGTGCATCGTCCAACCCCATGAATTCAAATCCGCTTGTATCACTCAAACGGGAAAGGGCCGGTGGCTCTTTGCGCGTATCGGTCGCATACACAAACCAGTCTCGGTTGAGTAAAAATTTTGCGCAGGCTTCCCCCGAAGCCCCTAAACCGATAATCAAAGCCTTTTTCTGCATGACCATGCCTCTATCGAATCTTTAACGTCGACAAACCGATCAACACAAGAATGAACGTGATAATCCAAAACCGCGTCACCACCTGGGTTTCTTTCCACCCTTTCAATTCAAAGTGGTGATGAATCGGCGCCATCAAGAAAATGCGTTTGCCGCCCGACAGTCTGAAGTACGTTGTCTGAATCATAACGGAGAGCGTTTCCACAACAAAGATGCCGCCCATGATCGCCAAGACAAATTCCTGGCGAGTAATCACCGCCACGGTGCCGAGCGTACCGCCTAACGCCAAGGCGCCAACGTCGCCCATAAACACCTGAGCCGGGTGCGCGTTAAACCAAAGGAAGGCCAAACCGGCTCCGGCCAACGCCGCGCACACTACCACTAACTCACCCGCGCCGGGAATATAGGGAAAGAGCAAATACCGGGCGAAGTCCACACGACCTTCCACGTAAGCGAAAATTCCCAGAGCACTGCCAACCATGGCCGCCGGCAAAATAGCCAAACCATCCAACCCATCGGTCAGATTCACAGCATTACTCGTACCCACAATAACCACAAAGGTCAGGATGATGAAACCGAAGATTCCCAAGGGATACGCAAAGTGCTTGAAAAACGGAATGATCAGGTCCGCATGCGGAGGCATTTGCATCGGGAAACCCGATTCAACCCAACCGAGCAACATATGAACAACGTGAATGTCGTTGGGTGCGCTGATGGCAAAAGCCAAATAAATGGAAGCGATAATTCCGATCAAAGATTGCCAACCGAATTTTTCCTTAGCGCTCATCCCCTTGGGGTCATGGTGCACCACTTTGCGATAGTCATCAACCCAACCGATCCAACCGAATCCCAGTGTCACGAAAAGAACCACCCAAACAAAGCGGTTGCTCAGATCCATCCACAACAGGGTCGACAAACCGATGGCAATCAAAATCAGCACGCCGCCCATCGTCGGCGTGCCGTCTTTGACAATGTGAGTTTTCGGGCCGTTAGTGCGAACCGCCTGCCCCATTTTCATTTCACGCAAATAGCGAATGGTGGCGGGGCCGGCCATAAAACCGATCGCCAAAGCCGTGAGCGCCGCTAGAACCGCCCGCAAACTTAGGTAGTTAAAAACCTGAAAGGCGCGGATATCTTCGCCGAGCCAACGAAATAATTCCAGAAGCATGCCTTAATCCTTCTTTTCTTTATTTGCTTCCGCGACAAGAGCATTGACCACTGTCGAGAGTTTCATGTAATTCGAAGCCTTGACGCTTGTCGTACGATAATCACGGCTGTCTTTAAGAACCGTTTCGATAAATTTATCCCGATCCGGCTGCCACAACGCATGAGCCTTGGGAGCGAGTGACTTAAATTTTTGCACGGCGTAGCGCATATTCTGACCGGTCGCATAGAAGCCGTCGATGTGCTTTTCCGCGGCATAAGCGCCGACTTCTTCGTGGTAAGAAATGCTTCTTGCGCCCAGTTCTCCCATATCCCCCACGATAAAGAGTCTTGGAGCCGGATAGCTTGTCAGCAAATCAATCGCCGCTTTCATACTGTCGGGATTGGCATTATAGGCATCGTCAATAATGGTCATATTGCCGACCTGATGCACCTGACCGCGCCCCTTAACCGCTTCAAACGATTCCAAACCGCGCTGAATCATTTCTAAGGAAACATTCATAGCAAGACAGACCGCTGTTGCCGCTAAGGCATTCTTGAAGTTGTGTTCACCACGAACCTTCATTTTCGCCTCAAATGTTCCCACCGGTGTCTTGATCAACGCGGTCATGCCATTGGTATCCGTTTTCACACAACCGGTCACATCCGACATGGCATCGATGCCGAACGTCATGATATTGGCGTGCTGAGCCATTTCCAACCAAATCGATCGGCAAGGGTCATCCGATGGGATCACTGCGATGCCGCTTAAAGGCAACACGCGGAAAACTTCACCGTTTTCGCGAGCGGTTGCTTCCACCGTTTGCAAAAACTCCTGGTGTTCACGTTGGGCGTTCGTCACCAAGGCGATCGTCGGCTGAACAAGGCCGCTTAAATAACGCATTTCGCCCACGTGATTCATACCGGTTTCGATTACCGCCGCTTCATGATGATCGCGCAAGCTCCAGAGCATCAACGGAACACCGATGTCGTTATTGAGGTTACCCTGGGTCGAGAAAGCATTGTCACCATAACGCAGTTTCAAAATCGTGGCGATCATCTGCGTTGTGGTTGTCTTACCGTTACTGCCGGCGACAGCCGCCAATGCCAACGAACGACCGCGACGCCAAAAGCCGGAAGTCACCCCTAGGGCCATCTTCACGTCTTTAACAATGATTTGAGGCAACGGACAATAAAGTTCGTGATCGACAACGAGCGCGACAGCCCCGGCCTTCATGGCTTGATCAGCAAAATCGTGCCCATCAAAGCGTTCCCCTTTCAAAGCAAAGAACAGTGAACCTTGAGTGACTTTTCGAGTGTCTGTGCAAACATTGGTGAAAGGAACGTCGCTACCAAACAGGTGGGATCCCGGCAGAAGTTTTGATAAAAACTTCACATTTAAAAGTGCGCCCGAAGGCGGATTCTTAAGCCACTGAGCATTTCTGGCTTCAATCACGTCGCTAAACGGATGCTTGACGCCCTCAATTTCCTGATAAAGCTCGTGGCCCTTGCCGGCAATAAGCACCACATCTTCTGCGGCCGCCTCCTTAATCGCGGTTGAAATGGCTTCACGACGATCAACGATGACTCGGGGCGATGTTTGCGCTCCGGCGAGCATTTGACGAAGTATTTCGTTGGGATCTTCCGATCTCGGATTGTCGCTGGTCAAAATGACATGATCGGCGTTTTCTTCAGCCACGCGAGCCATGATGGGCCGCTTGCCTGCGTCACGATCTCCTCCCGCTCCCAAAACAACCCACAATTTACCGCGGCGCACTTTCGCCACGCCACGGAGAGCTTCCAGAGCTTTTTGGACCGCATCGGGCGTATGGCTGTAATCGACAATCGCCAACGCCGCTCCATCGTGCGGCACTTTTTGCATTCTTCCCGCCGGTGCAATCAATAACGGTAATTTTTCAACAATCTCTGATAAGGCAAATCCTCGACACAGTGCTGCACCGATTACACCCAATAAATTCGAGATATTGAACGCACCAAAGACCGACAGATTAACCGTGTGACGCTCTGCGCCAAACACAATGTCAAACTGCATGCCTTCGGGCATCGGACGAACATTTTCGGCCGCCAGCAAATGAGTGCCGGTCAGCGCAATTGCGCCTCGCATTGTTGTCACGATCGTGTGAATTCCACGGTGCGCGCAGCGTTCGGCAAACCGGCATCCCGCTTCGTCATCGATATTGATGACCGCATGCTGAAGACCCGGCCAGTCAAAAAGGATCCCTTTGGCGCGTTCATAGGCATGCATGTCATGATGGTAATCGAGATGATCACGCGTTAAATTCGTAAAAACTGCCACGTCAAAACGTGTGCCCTGCAATCGCCCCTGCTCCAGTCCGATGGAACTCGCCTCAATGGCAAACGCTTTAGCCTGATTCTTTACGAGTGTCCGATACAGCCCCTGCAGCGTGACGGCATCGGGTGTTGTCAACGGAGCGCTTTCAAAAGAGTGACCTTCCATAAAGCAGCCGATCGTGCCAATGGCCGCACATTTTTCCCCTAAATGGGTAAATAACTGAGCCATCCAATGCGAAGAGGTCGTTTTCCCGTTGGTTCCTGTGATGCCGATGCCAAATAATGATGCACTCGGATCGCGATAAAAACCGGCAGCAAATTCTCCCACATGACGCCCCAACTCCGGCACAGCAATCGCAGGCACTCCAAACGTGCGGCGAATACCATCATCCTCGTAAACAAGAGCTGAGGCTTTTTCGGCCGCCTGCGCTAAAAAATCTCTCCCGTCCCGATGCAGTCCGGGAATCGCAATGAAGACATCTCCTTCCCGCAAATGCCGGGAATCCAAAGTCAAGCGTGAGGCCTGCGGAGCCAGACGCTTTAATAAACTGACATAAGATTGGATGTTGTCTACCATAGGGATTTCACTTTCGAGTGTCTTATCGTTAGTCGCGACTGATCACACTGCGCGGCTAATTCGTTTAATGCGTTGTCCTTGCCAAGAGGCCACCGCCGGCCACCATCATCGGATCGTCAGGATTCACAAGTAGCGTCCGCAATGCCGCCTCAACCACTTCTCCAAACACAGGCGCTGCAACCACGCCACCCACGTGTCCCGAGTCCTTCGGTTCGTCAATCATGACTGCCACCACCAGACGCGGCTGTGTAGCCGGGGCCACGCCCACAAAGGAGGCCACATAATCCTTCACGTATTCACCGTTTTTGACTTTATAAACCGTCCCGGTCTTACCGGCGACCGTGTACCCCGTCACTTTCAGTCTGGAGGCCGTACCGCCACGGTGCACCGTAGTCATCATCATGGCGCGCATCTGACGGGCAACCTCAGGCCGATAAACCTGTTCACCGGCTGCCGGATGATCCTGTTTCATTAATGTGAGCGGGATGACATCGCCGTTACGGGCAAAAACCGTGTAAGCCTGTGCGATTTGCATCAAAGAGGTCGACAAGCCGTAACCATAAGAAATGGTCGCCTGTTCAACCGGTCCCCAAGATTTCGCGGGGCGAAGACGACCGGCCACTGCTCCCGGGAATCCCACCTGAGGAGCCTGCCCAAAACCTAAACGGCTGTATGTCTCCCAAAGTGTCTGAGCCGGAATCTGCAAAGCAATCTTCACCGTACCCACGTTCGACGACTTGGCGATTACCTGAGAGACGCTTAGCAAGCCGAAATCACGGGTATCGCTGATTTTTCGATCAGCCACCATGATGCTTCCCGGCGCCGTCTGAATCAGGCTGTCAGGACGTACAATCCCCATGTCCAATGCCTTGGCAATGGCAAAGGGCTTCATGATGGAGCCCGGCTCATAAGTATCAGTCACCACTCGATTGCGGATTTTGTCGAACGCAAACGTGCTGCGGTCATTGGGGTCAAATCCCGGCCAACTGACCAAAGCCAAAATTTCGCCGGTAATAGAGTCAGCCACTACCACGGCGCCGGCCTTCGCCTGGTGCTTTTCAACCGCGCTTCGCACGGCCGTATAGGCGATGTATTGAATTCGGGAATCAATCGAAAGATGCAAATCCTGCCCCGGTACCGGTTCCTGAGTCCACATTTCTTCAATGATGTGACCCAAACGGTCGCGAATCACCCGACGCGAGCCGTTTTGACCGGTCAAAGTCTTGTCGTTGGCCAACTCCACGCCTTCCTGACCATGATCTTCACGATTATTGAAGCCAACAATATGCGCGGAGACTTCGCCGCCCGGGTAATGACGCTTGACGTCCGGTGAGAATGTCAACCCGTCCAAGTGCATAGCCTGCACCTGACGCACGACATCCATTTCCACCTGACGGGCTAAGTTAACGAAAGCATCTTTGCGAGCAAGACGCTTCTGAAGCGTGCGCTCCGATACACCCAACAAATCGGACAATTGACTGATTTGCTGCGGAGTCGCTGTGACAAGATTGGTCGTCGCCCAAATACTGCGAGCCGGCAAAGTCGCCGCAAGAACCACGCCATTGCGGTCAAAAATTTGTCCACGACCTGCGGCAATTTCCAACGTTCTGGCGTAGCGAACTTCACCTTGCTTTTGCAAAAAGTCGGTATTGAAACACTGCAAGTAACCCGCCCGCAAGAAACACACCACGAAAATACCCACGAGCGCTCCCAAAACCATATGGGAGCGTTTCTGAGAGATTTCGAGCGCGCGCCATTCTTTGTCACGTTCCTTGGAGCGTTTCGGCATTCTGGGCGCCGTATCCTCGCTCCAGAACTTATGCCAACGATTCTTCAGGAAGTTCAGCACACGCGTGCTTAAGGGTTCTCGCATCATGACGGATCCCCCTCTTTACGTGTGACAAAACGCGGCACGGGTTTAGGCTGCAAAATCACCGTGTTTTCGTTGCGCGCAGGTTCCAAGCCCATTTCCCGAGCGCCGGAAGCGATATATCCGGGTAATGTGACTTTGGCCAACTCGATGTTGATTTCACGCTGTTCATCCTGCAGACGGCGCGCCAGTTCCTGCTCCTGCTCAATATCAGAGATCAATGCGCGAACTTTGTACTGATTGTTAACAATCAAAAGCGCAATCCAAACCACTGCAAGCAACAGCAACACGATGGAAATCATGCTCCATTTTTGGCGGACAAACGTCAGGAAACCGAAACGAATCATGCCGACCTCCCCGAACGAACACGCGTTGCCACTCTCAAAATGGCGCTTCTGGCCCGAGGATTGCCTTCGCACTCCTCTGGCGTCGGCAAAATGCGTCTTACATCCGACAATTCCGGTGCCGGCAACTCACTCATCCGCAAAGGCAATCGGGAATCGACTGATTTTTCAGGATGCGCTTTTTCATCGAAAAAGCGCTTGACGATCCGATCTTCGAGTGAATGAAAGGTAATCACAGCGATACGGCCGCCGTCATCGAGCAAATCCATACTCGATTCAAGCGCCTGCGACAGTTCATCCAATTCGCTGTTGATATGAATGCGAATCGCCTGAAAAGTTCGTGTCGCCGGATTTTGTGTGGGATCTTTCTTATTTGCAGGCACCACTTGCGCGACAAGCTTCGCTAGTTGTTGGGTCGTCTGAAGCGCTGTCGACTGCCGTGTCTGAACGATCGCCTTGGCTATTTTTCTTGCGTATCGTTCTTCACCCAGTGTGTGAATCACACGGGCAATTTCCTCTTCTGAGGCAGTGGCCAGCCACTGGGCCGCTGTTGGCCCGGTGGTGGTATCCATGCGCATGTCCAGAGGACCATCCATACGGAAAGAGAACCCCCGGGAAGCGTCATCAATTTGTGGGCTTGAGACGCCAATATCCATGAAAATACCGTTGACCCTTTGAATTCCTTTTAGAGCCAACTCTTCACGCATCCGTGAAAAGGGCGCATGTATGACAGAAAATCGAGAATCCTCGATTTCCTTTGCAGATTCAATAGCTTGGGGATCTCTGTCGAAGGCGAAAAGTTTGCCTTGCGGGGATAGCAGCGAAAGGATTCGACGTGAATGACCGCCCCGGCCGAACGTTGCGTCAACGTACGTTCCGTTAGGATCTGTTACCACCAAGGGCGGCGCCACCTCAGCCATCACGGAGAGGTGCACAAAGCGTGTTTGCATTCACCCTCTCCTACAGCACTAAATCAAACACGTCAGGCGGCAATCCTTTTTTGAGTTCATCATTTTCAAACTGCATGTACTTCGCCTGATCCCACAATTCAAAGCGATTACCCAACCCGATTAAGGTGACTTCACGGCTCAAACCGCAGAGACTGCGTAAATCTCCCGGCACCTGCAATCGGCCGGAAGCGTCGGCGCTCACATCACAGGCACTACCCAACATGACACGCTGCAATGTACGGGCCGAATATGGCAACGAAGCCAGTTTTGCCCTTGTCTGAATCCATTCCGAGCGGGGATAAATCAGCACACATCCGTCCGGGTGGCGCGTCAAAGTCACTTCTCCCTGACTGGGCACAAGAAGGCTCTCCCGATACTTCGCAGGTAACGAGAGACGGCCTTTTGCGTCGAGCACTAGCAAAGAGGTGCCTTGAAACATTAGTCCACCCAAATAATCCGTATGAAGACGAAAAAGCGGTTTGCGCTCCATTTAGGGCACAAACTTCCACTTTTTCCCACTTTCTTACACCGAAATTTAAAAGGATCTAGAGACTAAGTCAAGGAATTTCCATTATTTTTTTCTAATTTCTTCGAGCAAAGATGTCTTGACACAGGATATAGTTGTTTGAACGTACCTAAACAACTAATTCAGATCGCAGGTGAAATAATATCTTATTTGATATACTTCTGAGTTTTTGATTCTCTCCTTAAGTAATCTTTCTTAATTTTCGGTAATTTTCCTGATTTGCACATAACGTATTCTCTAATTTAAAGTTCGACTGTAACTTCGCCCCATTTTTGGGTTCTTCAACTCTTCTTTTCACCACTTCCGGAGATAACAATGTCATCAATCACACCTTGGTTAGGTGTACTCGTTTTGGTGTTGACCGGTTGGGCTATTGTTAAAAAGTACCAAGTCAACATGGTTCTCTTCCTGGGTGGTCTTTTGCTCAACGTCCTCGCGCTCATGGGCGGCATGGACGCACTTTTAGCTAAAGGCAGCACGGGTTTTATCGGTTTCGACCTCATTGAGTTACTGAAAACCATCAGCACATCGCAAGTCGCCGGTGTCGGCTTCATCATTTTGATTTCCGGCGGTTTTGCCGCTTACATGCAGGCAATCGGTGCCTCGGACCGTTTCGTAACGGTTTGCACCAAACCGCTATCGTTTATCAAGAATCCGTACATGATTCTTGCCGCCGTGTTCATCTTCGGGCACTGCCTGTCGCTTGTGATCACTTCGGCGGCGGGTCTGGCCATGTTGATGGTGGTGACGGTCTACCCCGTGATTATCCGTGTGGGTTGCTCCCCCTTGGCCGCCGCGGCTGTCGTCGCCTCCGTGTTGGCAATCGGCTATGCTCCGGCATCCGGCACCGCCAATCTGGCCGCTCAATTGGTTCATTTGGAACCGATTGAATACCTTGTGCGTTACCAATTGCCAATGGCCGTTCCCACGATTGCCGCCATGGCTATTGCCCACGTTTTTGTCCAATACTATTTCGACAAAAAGGAAGGCACCGGTGAGGTGGCTGATTTGAGTGAATTGGAAGCCAAGCGCAAAGATTTGGAAAAGACTCCCGCGATCTATGCGCTCTTTCCGATCATGCCGATCATCTTCTTGCTCATTTTCAACAAGATGGTCTTTAAGACCGTGACATTGAGCGTGCCGACGGCCATGTTCCTGTGCTGGTTCATCGCATTCCTCTTTGACCTGGTGATTCGCCGCAACGTAAAAGAATCCTTTGATTTGTCTTTTGCCATGTTTAAAGGCATGGGCAGCATTCTGACGAGCACCGTCGGTTTGATCTTCGTGGCCGCCTTCTTTGCTAAAGGCTTACAAAATGTCGGCATCGTTGATCTGCTGATTGACTCCGCTCAAGGCATCGGTTTGGGCAGCACCGGCATGGGTGTTGTGCTCTCGGCCATTATCGGTTTGGTGACGGTTCTCACCGGTTCGGGTGTGGCTGCCTTCACCAGCTTGGCTCACATCGTTCCGGACGTCGCTCAAGCGATGGGCGTTGACGGTATTTCAATGATGGTGATGATGCACACGGCCGCTGAAATGTTGCGCGCCATGTCGCCGGTTGCCGGTGTCATCATTATTGTGGCCGGTTTTGCCAAGGTTAATCCGCTTACCATGGTCAAACGCACCGCCATCCCCTGCCTGGTGGGTTACGTTGTGATGCTCACCGTCGTCGGATTATTCTTCTAATCTAATTTTCAGGCGGAGCTTAGTCTCCGCCTCTTTATACAAAATGACCATTGAATTGACTGGAAAAGTGATGGGGCATGTCGATCAACATACGCCTGCCACACTCAAAGCCACTTTCGAGAAGGCTTATGTCACATTGAAACTTGACGATGGCTCTGTCTACACAGGCACTCTTGATCAGTTACCTACCGTAACCCACAAGCTGCCGACTGTTTTATTCATGCACGGCAGCTCCGGTGTCAATCCCGCCATCCGAGAATTTGCACAACACCTGGCTCAAATGGGCTGGGCTTTGATCGCCCCGGACTCCATGCAAACCGAAGACCGGATAACATACAGCTCGCCCATTGCACGCGAAACGTACGAAAAAATCCACGCACTTCGCTACGAGGAGCTTCAATACGCAGTGCAACACGTAAAAGCGTTGCCGTTTTTGGGAGACTGTCTGGTACTTGCCGGTACCAGCGAAGGCGGCGTCAGCGTTGCCCGGTTCGAAAATCAATCTGAAATTCAGGAATCGGCCCGCCTGATACTGTCCTGGAGTTGTGAAAACAACTACCACGTCACAGAACACAGGACCCATATTCCACAAGATTGTCCTGTATTAAATATCATGAGCGGCACGGATCCTTACTTTAGCCGCGCCAACAGCTACCTGGACAATGACAGCGCATTGGGTCACGCGGCCCAAACGCTCAAAGACCACAAAGACGCTACTATTGTGCTACTGCCCGGAGCGCCCCATACGCTCTTTAATCTTCCTCAAGCCCGTACACTGATTGATGCGTTCTTAAATCGAATTTCAGACAAATAAGTATCACCCATCGAAAAAGCGCCTTGATTTTCATCTCGGCGCTTTTTCGCTTCACTTAGAGCTTCTTCAGATCAACCTTGATGCGGCCGTCAACCGCGATCCCCTCGCCATTCTTTTCACTGATAATCAGCGGATTGATATCGAGCTCCGTGATCGCCGGGAAATCACCCACTAATTGAGAAATTCTCAAGAGGCACTCACGAAGCTGATCCATTTGCGCCGGAGTCGTTCCTCGTGCTCCTTCAAGAAGCTTATAGGCCTTAACTCCCTTGATCATCTCATCGGCGTCAACATCAGTGAGCGGAGCCATGCGGAAAGTCACGTCTTTCATAACTTCGATGAAAACACCCCCCAAACCGAACATCACCATATGTCCGTATTGAGGATCGGTCGCCACACCGCAAACCATTTCACGAGAGCCCTTAACCATTTCCTGAATGATCACCCCTTCGAGACCATCCAACAAATTCTTCTCTTTGAGCTTGGCGATCAGGTCCTGATATTGAGAGCGTAACTCTTCGGCACTGCGAATGTTGACGCGAACACCGCCCACATCCGTTTTGTGAGAGGTGGTCTTTGAGGTCATCTTCATCACAACGGGATAACCCACTCGTTCGGCCACAGCCACCGCCTCTTCTTCACTGACGGCGAAGCCGGAGCGGCAAACGCGAATACCATAGGCATCGAGCACATCGATACTTTCGCGAGTCGTCAGTTGCTCGCGGCCTTGAGAGGCGCTTTGCATAATGATTTCTCGCGCGCGTTCACGATCCACGGCAAAGACCGGACTCTTGCCCTCGGGCTTTTGAACCCAAATACGCTGTTGATTCAGGCGATTTAAACCGTCGGCGGCCTGTTCAGCGTACATAAAGAACGGGACGTTAACCTGCATATCGGACAATTGCGCGAAAAATTCGCTCTTCGTCATAAACACGCCCACGATCGGCTTTTCTGGGTGCTGCGCCTTAATTTCCATCACGGCTCGGGCCACATCGATATCTTTCAATCCCAAGAACGGCAGGTAAATCACGATGACCATGTCGACGTTGTCGTCTTCGAGCACCGTCTCAAGCGTTTGCTTATAGTGTTCGATCGGCGCCGAGGCAATCATATCCACCGGATTCTTTACCGAAGCCGCCGCGGGCAGGAAAGAACGAAGCTTTTCTTTGGTCGCATCGGCAAGGGGTGCCATCTTCATTCCGTACTCACAAACCGCATCCGTTGCCATAATGCCAGGACCGCCGGAATTGGTGATAATGGCCACGCGATCACCCTTCGGGATCGGGCAGTTGGCAAAAACCTTGGCGGTGGCAAACAGATTCTCGAGAGAGTATTCACGAATGACGCCGGACTGTGTCAGCAAGGCATGAGCTGCCTTATCAGCGCCGGCAAGCGACCCCGTATGAGATGAGGCGGCGCTCGCCCCCGCGGCGCTACGGCCGGCCTTCAAAGCCAAAATCGGTTTCTTCTTAGACACTCGCGTGGCCAACTTTCTGAAGTTGGCCGGATTTTGAATCGATTCCATGTAAAGCAGAATTTGCTTGACATCTTCTTCGTTTTCCCAATATTCAATGGCCGTTTCTGCATTGACATCGGCCTGATTCCCAATGGAGATAAATTGGGCAAAACCTAAATTCAAATCCTTCAAAATATTGAGAATGCCGCCGCCCAGAGCCCCCGACTGCGACACAAACCCGATGCCACCGCGCTCAGGCAGGCTTTCAGCAAAGCAACCGTCCATTCGAATATCGGGATGCGTATTGACCACGCCCAAGCAATTCGGGCCAACACAGCGCATCCCATAAGCGCGCACCTTCTCTAAAAGCGCTTTTTCAAGTTCGGCGCCGTCCTTGCCTGTTTCCTTAAAACCGGCGCTGATGACGCACAACCCGCCGACACCTTTTTCATGACACTGATCAATCGTCGAGAGCACAAATTTCGCATTCACGACAACGATGGCGAGATCGACTTCTCCGGGCACATCAAGAACCGTCGGATAAGCCTGCAAACCCTCGATAATGCCCCCTTTCGGATTGACCGGATAGATGTTTCCTTTGAAACCGTACTCCTGAAGTCTTTTCATAATATCGGAGCCGATCGTATGAGCTTTTGTGGAAGCGCCGATTACTGCAATGGCGCGGGGTTTCATGATCTTATCGAGGTTTTGCATGTCAAATCCTTTAGAAAGCAAAAGCGCTAAAAAATCTGTCCTTATCATACAGACGGAAAAAGAAAAATTTAACCCCCAAAAACGTCTACTTTTGAATAACAGCAAAGAACGAAATGTTTATTTCTTCTCGCTTCTGTTGCGTTCGCTTTCAATTTTCTTCGTCTTCTTAACAACAAATTGAACTCAACGTTCTAGACTATGTTTCCTAAATCTCTTTTCAAGCGAAATACAAAATGCAAACGTCGATCGTGCAAAATTTCATCACCTTCTTTCAATCGACCTCAGAGCTGATTTCGTACGAGATCTCGCAGAGCGTTTTTTGGTATCAAGTGGTTGCCATTATTCTCGCCATCGTCTTATCTTTAGCGGTTTCGCATCTTCTGGGCAATCGAATCAGACACTGGGAAGGCTATTTCTCAAAAGACAATGTCAGCCATAAGCTTGCGCGATTCTTCCTGAGACTGACAAGAAAACTTTTCTTTTCCGTCTTTGCCGCGCTCTTTTTGTCCTTAGGCGCTTCCATCATTTCTGATCGAGAACTCTTGAGCGCATCAAATTTCAATCTGATCAATCTCGGCTATCAAATCTTTTACGCCTGGGCGCTCCTTGTTTTCCTCATTCAGGTTTTTGCCGCCTTTATCGCCACCGACAGCATTTTGCGGCAAATTAAAAAACCGCTTTATGTCGTCTTTTGGATTTTGGCGATTTTGGAAATTGTTGGCGTTTTGCCCAAGTTCATTCAGGCAATGCGCGACATCAATTTGCCGATCGGAACCGATTCACTCACGCTATGGGCGTTATTTGTCGGAATCGTCACGGTGGTTATTTCGGTTTTGATCGCGCACTGGCTCTCAAACCTCTGTGACAGCGCCTTAAACTCAGCCCGAGATATCGACAATAACCTCAAAATCGTTCTCTCTCGGCTCATTCACATTTGCTTTATGGCCATCGCCGTTTTGGTTTCGCTGTCTGCGATGGGCCTGAATTTAACCGTTTTGAGTGTTTTTGGAGGCGCCATCGGTGTCGGTTTGGGGTTTGGTCTTCAGAAAATCGCCTCCAACTATATTTCCGGTTTCATCATCTTGTTTGATCACTCCGTGAAAATCGGTGATACCGTGGAAGTCGATGGCTTTAACGGAAAAATCACTCAAATCAAAACCCGTTACTCCGTGCTTCGCAATTTTTCCGGCGAAGAGATGATCATCCCGAATGAAACTTTTGTCACCCAAAACGTCAAGAACTTCACTTTTACTGATCGGGCATCGGTGGCAACCGTTGAAACCAGCATCGGCTATGAGTGTGACGTCAACCGCGCGCTGGCGATATTGGTCGACATCGCCAAACGTCAGGCAAGAGTTCTTGCCACCCCGGCGCCTTGGGCTGTGGTTTCCGGCTTTGGCAACGATGGCATCAATCTGAAGCTCAGCTTCTGGGTCAAAGATCCCGAAAACGGCACTTCGGTTTTGCGCTCCAGCATCATGAAAGAGGTTCTTGAGCGTTTTAACGCTGAAAATATTTCCATTCCCTACACTATCCGTGACGTGACTTTGAAGGGCGAACTGAGAATTAAAGCTGCCAACGACACGTCTGTCTCTTGAGACGACTTTAACGCCTTCCTGAGCAAGGCTTCCTAACAACCAAAAACAGATAACAATTCTCATTTGTTATCTGTTTTTTCTTTATCTCAAATACTTAAATCAATACTTTTTAAGTATTTTCAATAAGTTAATAGATTGATGCCAATCCTATAGTTTTAACAAAACACAGTGATAGGCCCTTGATATTGATAATGATTCCTATTAACATTGCAACAAATGAAGCGTTCATTCCGAACGTTGGTGTTTATTAATGAAAAAAACTATGTCACGAATTCACCCGCTTACCGAATCGAGTCTGATGAGCGATCTGACCGTCGTTCATATGAAGTTGGACGCGTCTGAACAGGCGCGATTGTCTCAGCTTGGACTGCACCGAGGCGGCACCGTGCGCGTTTTGCAACGCGCCGTCAATGAGCCGCTTCTTCTTGCGGTCGGCGATACCCGAATCGGTGTCAACTACCAAACCGCTCAAAAGATTTTTGTTTTCTAAACGAAGGAACTCTCTCCTATGCAGCTCAAAGATATGCCCATCGGTGCGAAAGGTCGCGTTAAATCCATGGCGACCTCCACGCCTGAATATCGCAGACGTTTGCTGATGCTGGGTGTCACCCCCGGCAGTACCGTTGAAATTATCCGTGTCGCCCCATTGGGCGATCCCATCGAAATCCGCATTCGTGGCTGCCTTATTACTGTTCGAAAAGATGAGGCGGAAATTCTCGATATTGAGCCAATCGGCTAATGGGGAAAGGAATACGTCATGAGTAAACATATCATTAGCCTTATCGGCAATCCCAATTGTGGGAAAACCACTTTATTTAACGCCTTAACGGGGTCCCGTCAACGGGTCGGCAACTGGCCAGGCGTCACTGTCGATAAAAAGACCGGCAATTTCTCATTTGAGAATCACGACATTGAAGTCGTTGACCTCCCGGGCATCTACTCGGTGACGCCCACGTCGATTTCAGGCGAAGACGAAATCGTCGCGAGAGATTATCTCTTGAGTGGTGAGGCTCAGGTGGTTGTCAATATCATTGACGCCTCCAATTTGGAACGAAACCTCTATCTCACAACCCAGCTCATTGAAATGCGTGTTCCAATGATCGTTGTCGTCAATATGCTTGATATTGCCAAGCAGCACAAGATCAAACTGGATCTCGATGCCCTCAAAAAAGAGCTGGGTTGCCCGGTGATCGGTTTAGTGGCAAACCGCAATAAAGGCATTGACGATCTAAAAAAAGCACTCGTTAATTTCTTGGATGCGCCGACCGGTATCCAAACCAAGGTTGCTTACAGTGAAAAAATCGAAAACGCCGTCTCTGACATTTGTTCTGAGTTAATGCTTCAGGAAAACGGCCGCTGGTTCGCTCTCCAATTTCTTGAACATGCCCCGGGCATTGAAAGCAAATTTGAGGGGCGCGATCTCAGCAAAGTTCTTCAAATTGTCGAAGAAACCGACCGACATTTTGAAGGCAACACCGATATCGAAATCACCAACGCCCGATATGATCTGGTGTCTCAAATCGCTCAAAAAGTTCTTGTCCGTGCCAATGAAGTGACCGGCACGTTAACCGACCGAATTGACCGCGTGATTTTAAATCGTTGGCTGGGGCTGCCGATTTTCCTTTTGATCATGTACGTCACCTTCCTCTTTACACAGAATTTCGGCGCAGTCTTCATCGACTTTTTCGATATTCTTGTGGGCGGTATTTTCGTCGACGGCCTGAGTCAGTGGCTCACCTCACTGGGCACGCCGCAGTGGCTTACCGTGTTCCTATCAAACGGCATCGGAGGCGGCCTGCAAACGATCTCCACGTTCATCCCGGTCGTTTTCTTCATGTTCCTGTTTTTGGCCATCTTGGAAGAATCCGGCTACATGGCCCGCGCCGCCTTTGTGATGGACCGTCTGATGCGCGCTTTGGGTTTGCCGGGCAAAGCCTTTGTTCCGCTGCTTGTCGGTTTCGGCTGCAACGTGCCGGCTATTATGGCCACGCGCACCATGGACCGCGCCAGTGACCGCATCATCACTGTGATGATGACACCCTTTATGAGTTGCGGTGCTCGCTTGCCTGTCTATGTGCTGTTTGCCACGGCTTTCTGGCCCACAAACGGACAAAACTTAGTCTTCGGGCTTTACTTAATCGGCATCGCCGCGGCGATTTTCACGGGCTTTCTCTTGAAACGAACGGCTCTGCCCGGTGCGGCCGGCGCCTTCGTCATGGAAATGCCTCCGTATCACATCCCGACTTTAAAGGGCGTGATGCTGCGCACTTGGGATCGCGTGAGAACATTCATGTTCCGCGCCGGTAAAGTTATCGTGGTCATTGTGGCTTGCCTGTCGTTTTTAAATTCCATGGGAACAGACGGTTCTTTCGGCAATGAAGACAGTGAGAAATCTGTGCTCTCTGAAATTGGAAAAACGATTGTCCCCGTCTTTGAACCGATGGGCATTCAAGAACAAAATTGGCCGGCCGCTGTAGGAGTCTTCACGGGTATCTTCGCTAAAGAAGCCGTTGTAGGAACACTGAATTCCCTCTATGACACTTTAAGCGTTGATGAAGCGGCAAGAGCCGCGGCGCAAGCACCGGAAGAAGCCGCCTATGAAGAAGGATTCTCTTTGAGCGCTACAGTGTCTGAGGCCTTCAGTGTTGTCGGTGAAAATTTGGCTGGTCTGACAGATGCCCTTTCCGATCCGATGGGTATTCGCGTTGACGATCTCTCCGATCAAGCTACAGCGGCCGAAGAGCAAGGCGTTTCGCTTGGCACTATTGACACCATCAAAACATTGTTCGGGTCGACCTCCGCTGTCTTTGCCTATCTTTTGATGGTCTTGCTTTATGTCCCTTGCGTGGCTGCCGTTGCCGCCATTTACCGGGAAGTAGGCACAAAGTGGACAATTTTTGCCTGTGCCTGGACTTTAGCATTGGGCTACAGCGCCGCCACGATTTTCTACCGCGTCGCGAATTTTTCAGCCGCGCCCGCTTATTCAACGGTCTGCATTATTGTCGCCTTGGGGATTCTCTTCGGCATGTATTGTTGGATGAAATCCATGGCGAAAAAAGACGCGGGTAAAGGCCCCAAAATTATTCCGATCATTCCGGTTTCCTAATACCACTTTTCTTTCTCTGAATGGACGGCGATGGGCACCTCGCCGTCCCCTCTCCCTGAAAGGTTCCTCTTTCGGGGATTTTTTTAAGAAAACGCGGATGAAAGCATTGACCGATACCTTCATCCGCGTGCGACCTAACGAGAGATCGTTGATCTTTCAAATTAACAAAACCGAAAATGTTATTGTTTTAACCACGCAATCCTACTCCGAGTGCAGAGTTTCGGCGCAAAACAAAAAAAATATTTTTGGGAAAGAAAAAGAAGTCGTTGAAAAAAAAGAAGGCAAAGCTCACCGATAAGCCGGATTATGTTCCAAGAGGGATAACCTCTTAGCCGACAATCATTCATCTAGGACAAGACTCACGCCTTGCCTCAAGCCATCTACCCGCAACCTCCCCGAGCAGGATCAGCGGTTGCCTATTTGATGTTGCTCCCCGTAGAGATTGCCCGTTTCACCCGACCCTAACGTCGGCTCGTCTCTGTTGCTCTAATCCGTACCTTGCGGCAGGCAGCCGTTAGCTGCTACGGTGCTCTGTGGAGTCCGGACTTTCCTCGTGAACCGAAGTTCCCGCGATCGTCGTGGCAAGCTTTACCAGGGGCGCATTTTAGCTAAATTTTTTCTTCTGAGGCGAAGCTCTTTGACTGAGAAAATCGGTTAACGGAGCGCCAGGCGAAAATCATGGAAATTACAACACCGGCTATCGACAAAGACCAACCGGTGAGGTTTGCCGTCAATCCCATCAAGCCACCGATTCCCGCCCCAATTAACCAAAGTTTTCCATTGACAGAGCTCGCCTTGCAGAGCAAAAGCACTAAAAGCGGTGCGGCCACACCCGGTACAAAAAGCGCATAGGCATATAAAAGCCAACCGATAATATCGCCGGATTGATAAGTCAGAATCAGCGCCCCAAAGCCAAACAATGCCACCAGTTTTCTCAAACGTGACGAACGGTCGCCTCCGAGCAAATCTTTTTCCACAATGCCTGCTGCAGACAACAAAACCGTATCGGCGGACCCCGCCAATGCACTCACCAAACCTAACGCCAAAGCGATTTTTATCATGCCGGGCATGCTCGAAGTCTCAGCTAGCCAACCGGATAAAGGATTGGCGGCAGAGAGATTGCACATCGCCAAAAGCGTGATAATGACAGCAAAAAACAATAGCAGCACCGCAGCCGCCCAAGCTCCCAACGAGGCGGCACGATTCGTTTTCGCGGCAAATGTTCTGGAAAAGATATCTGGCCCCACGACGTAAGTAATGCCCACCAAGAGACAAAGCTTTAACCAATCCCAAAAAGAAAAAGAACTGTTAAAAGGAATCGGATCAATATGACCTATCGATAACTCTTGATTGTTAACACACCATAGCGCGGCGGAAACAAAACCGACGGTCAAAATCGTCGTCTGCAATGCATCCGTGCGAATAACAGCTTTCTGTCCGCCAAACGCCGTATGCAAAATAATGGCCATTGCAAGCAGCAAATAAATCCATTCACCTTGGGCGGTCGGGAGAATATCGGTCAGAAGCGTACGAAGAGCAGTAAATTGCGCGGCGACCACACCAACCCAACTGACAACGATAATGAACGCACTCCACCGCCGGGCGTTGTCTCCGACCAATCTTCCCAAAACATCGGGGAGCGTGCACGCTCCGATCGATCGAATTATCGGCGCGATCCACAAACCATGCAAAACGAGACCGATCGCTCCCACGCCCAACCACCAAAAAGCAGCTGTGCCGATTTTTTGCGCTAAAGATCCGATACCCAAAGTGGCAGAACCGCCGATAATGGTGCTGACGAGTGAGAGAGCGCAAAGCAGTGCTCCCGCCGTGGCGCTGCCGGTAAGAAAGTTACGCGCATTTAATGTTTCAGCATTTCTTGAACGAAAAACACTGATCAAAATCAGAAAAACGATGTACAAGAAAAGTAAGCTCAGAAGCATGGCCACACGTTATACAAACCAAGAAAGAACTCCGATTGTATCCAAATTTTTTCTTGAAAAATTCTCAGGTGGAGAAACACTTTAAAACATGAAATAATTGTGCGTTTTCTTTGACTTATCTCAGAATCAATAAAGGATTATTTCGTGTTTTCGTTAAAAAAGATTGCCCTGGCAACCTCCCTCTCTTTTGCAACCATTGTCGCCCAAGCCGGCTTTGTGGACAGTTTCGTTGAAACCTTGCCGGGAGCCGCTTCCCCTTATCCTGACGCCGGGTTTGTCGGCAATCAGTTAAACGGCATGCACGACATTATTGAGAACGGTCGCACCGGGGTTTTAGTGCCGGCCTATACCAACCACCCCCGTTGGGACTATGACAATCGCGATGAAGAAAATGCGTATCCGTTCGGAGCGGGTATTTCTCGCGGAATCATTGATGAACGCGGCAATGAGCGCTTGGTCTACATGATGCTATTTCGCGACTCACACTACGAACTTGAACCGATCGTCGGTTACGCGTGGCTTGCACGCTTTCCGATCGCAAACTCCGGTTTTCATCTGGGAGCAGGCTATACGGCCGGCTTCACATTCAGACAAGACTACAACTGGCTGCCCATTCCGGTGCCTCTCCCGCTGGTGAGCGCAGGCACTGACCTTTTTAATGTGTATGCCACCTATATTCCATTTTCCAACGTCTTTTTCTTCTTCTCAAAGTTTGAATTTGACGATCAAGCCAGACGCTTTGCCCCTTGGCCTGAATCCAAGGCTTCGGCCTGGGCCAATAACACGGAATTTTATGCCCAGGGCTCCTGGGTCAAAACCGATCTCTCCAGCGGTGACGGTGACTTCGACGGCAGTTTCACCCTAAGCTCGGAATCCGGCTTTAAATTCGGCATCCGACACTTTCTTGATCGCCATTGGGCTATCGATTTAAGCTATCAACAAAGTGACCACGACCTCAAGTCTGACGGCCGTGTGGTTAACGACTATCGTCTGACCAACACCAATCTTATGCTTCAATATCACTTCGAAGTTCTCGATGCCATGAGATTGCACGTCGGCGCGGGCGCGGCGTATTCGGAATTAAAATCTCGCGGAGAAGCCGACTATAAGGAGCACAGCATCAATCCTGTTGTGCAAACCGGTTTTACCTGGGCAATGTCTGATCATTGGCGCCTGATGGGTGACATGACCGTGAATTTCCCGTTCTTCCGTGATGTCGAGTATGGAGAGAACGGGCATCTTGAAGGCCGCTTCAAACCCGCCAACACCAGTTTTAACTTAGGCGTCGGCTACGCTTTCTAAGGAAATGAATATGGATATCAATGATTCTTTGTTTGAACGTGCCCGTAAAAGCATTCCGGGCGGGGTGAACTCTCCGGTGCGTGCCTTCGGCTCCGTGGGCGGAGCTCCGCGCTTTATGAAAAAGGCGCAGGGGCCCTACATGTGGGATGAAGATGGCAAACGCTACATTGACTACATCGGCTCTTGGGGCCCCATGATTTTAGGACATAACAACCCCGAAGTGATCCGCGCCGTACATGACGCCGTCGACATGGGGCTCACCTTCGGCTGCGCCACTCAGAGAGAAATCCTCATTGCAGAAGAAATCAAGAAAATCATTCCTTCGATTGAAGAGGTTCGTTTGGTGAGTTCCGGCACTGAAGCCGGCATGAGCGCCATTCGTTTGGCCCGCGGTTTTACGGGCCGCAACAAAATCGTGAAGTTTGAGGGCTGCTATCACGGTCACAGCGACAGCCTCCTGGTTAAAGCGGGATCAGGCATGCTCACTTTCGGTAACCCCAGTTCCGCGGGTGTCCCGGCCGGCGTCACCGAACACACTCTTGTGCTTGAATACAACAATCCTCGGCAGCTCAAAGACGCTTTCGAACGTTACGGTGATGACATTGCCTGCGTTATTGTCGAAGCGGTCGCCGGCAACATGAATATGGTGCCCGGCAAACCGGAATTCATTCACGCCATGCGTGAACTTTGCACGCAATACGGCGCGCTATTGATTGTTGACGAAGTCATGACCGGTTTCAGAGTGGCCCTTCGCGGCGCTCAAAGCCTCTACGGGGTAACGCCTGATATTACGATGTTTGGCAAAGTGATCGGCGGTGGAATGCCTGTTGCGGCCTTCGGTGGCAGACGGGACGTGATGGAAAAAATCGCTCCGTGCGGTCCTGTCTATCAAGCGGGCACGCTCTCCGGTAATCCTGTGGCGGTGGCTTGTGGGCTGACAACTTTAAAACTTATTCAAGAACCTGGTTTTTACGACAAACTCACCGCTCAGACCAAGAAATTGGCCGAGGGACTTGCCGCCGCGGCTAAAGAAGCCGGCGTACCTTTCTGCGCTCAAAGCGTTGGAGGCATGTTTGGACTCTACTTCTTGGATCAGTGTCCGGAAGGTTTCAGCGATGTCATGAAATCGGATACCAAGCGCTTCAATGTGTTCTTCCACTCGATGCTGGAACAAGGCGTTTATTTTGCTCCGTCTGTTTTCGAAGCCGGTTTCGTTTCCATCACTCACACTGATGAAGTTATTGAAGAAACAATCCGTGCAGCGAAGGTCGCATTTGCAAAAGTCGCACAGTTGTAACACCTTCACTTGACACGCCAAGGCCGAAAAGCAACTTTGTTTTTCGGCTTTTTCTTTTTGTTGCACAAATTGAAGCGATTCAGCGTACGCTTTTAGATAGTGGAGGCTTTATGCAAAAAATCTTTTTTCTTTTCGCCAGTATTTTCAGTTTGATTTTTACCGGCGTTGCTTGGGCTCACGGTCACGGCTTTTCTCATCACGATGGACGCTACTACGACGATAGCGGTCGTTATGAAGGCCGCATTGACAACGGTCGTATCTATGACCATACGGGACGCTATCAAGGCCGAGTCGACAACAACGGCAGGCACTATGACAGCAGTGGTCGCTACCAGGGACGGATGGACAGCGCCGGTCGGGTTTACGACAGTAGCGGTCGTTATCAGGGCCGCGTAGATTCCAGCGGGCGCCACTACGACAGTTCCGGACGCTATTTAGGTCGTGAAGATGCCAATGGCCGTTTTTATGACAATACAGGACGGTATCGAGGACAAGTTCGCTGAAATTCCCACAAATGCCTCTTTTTTAAGCAACGACTTAACCTGCTGTTCCACTTAGGTTTTCTTAAAAAAATGTAAAAGTTATTCACAATTTCTGTGGATAACTTTGGATAACTCATTTTTAACCAAAAGTGGGAAAACCCTCATTGATTTTTGTTTATTTTCAATAAAACGCAAAATAATGAGGGTTATTTTTATCTCTCGGTGGAATTATTGAACCTTGGGCAGTGGCTTAATGTAGCCATCTGTTCCATAAAGAGGAATCGCGGAAAGCGAATGATGGAAGCTGCCGCTGATCTCCTTGGTGGAATAGGCGACATACAACAGCGTTTGAGCCTCGGCATCATAAATTCGGCGAATCTTCATGTTTTTCAGAAACACGCTCTTTGAGCGCGTGAAAATCACTTCACCATCTTTACTTTTGTCGATGGCCTCAATCATTTGGCGAGTGATCGGTCCGGTGCGGTGACACTCTATGGAGTTGTTGGACGGATCACTTAAAGCCAAATTGGCTTCAATACTGGCCACGTGGCAAGTGACACCGGTGACCACTGGATCGACAAATCGGTTGATCTTGATATCTTTGAGCGTAAAAATACCCAAAGAAACATCACCCACATCTTCTTCACCGCAACCGGTAAGCGCTACAGCCGCAGCAAGAATAAGTAAACCTGTTTTCAATTTATTCACTTTCATGACCATTTCGATGAGAGTTTTTCTCAGGCAATAGTACTTGAAAACAGGTTTTTCACCAAACCGGACAATGACAAATAACAAATAGATTTAATGCAAGCCGGTATTAAGCTATTTTTTCAACCAGGATGGCTTCAGAAAATCTTCTGAAACCACGGCATCGTCCAAAGTTAAGCCTTGCAGGCTTTGAGCACGGGTTTGGATACACACGTAACGAAGCGGACTGTCATCAGCAGCCTTAAGACAACGTTGGGCATTTGGATCCACGCGAACACAATCTCCCTCTGTCATTTCAAATTCTTCGCCATCAACAAAAAACATACCTTTTCCTGACAGCACAACATAGAGCTCTTCATTACTAGTGTGCTTATGCACAAATGGAATACTGACTCCAGCCGGCAAGTTGTTAAATGACACCTCAGCTCCAGTCAAATCCAAAACGTTATGCAACTCCACACGATCACTCTTCGGGTCAAAACGAAAAGATTTAAAGTTACTCATTTTTGCTCCTTTGTTCGACATCGAACTATTTAGACAATAAAAACGCTGCAGTCGCGATAACCGCAGCTCTAAAAATTATTCAACACACTTTTTCAGTAAATCATCAAGCACTTGCATTTCCTTAGGGTTCAGTTTAGCCGCGATTTTCTCTTCCAAACCATTCGAAATATCTTCAAAGATCGGCTCAAGCGCCTGCCCCTTGGAGGTTAATTCAACTAAAACTCCACGACTGTCCTCGGGATCTGAAATTTTTCGCACATACCCTTCTTTCTCTAATTTGTTAACTAAAACCGTCATCGTGGATTTTGTTCGACCAACTCGGCGAGCCAACTCGCTCATATTGCATGCCCCATTCTCGAATAGAAGCTTCATAACGTCACCATGACTGGGGACAACTGCGGTTAATCCCGCTCTTTCAAGAGATTCCACAATATAGGCATTACCCATTGCGCGAAGCTTGGCCGCATTTGCATAGATTGGAAGAAAATTCTTCATAGCGTCCTCGTTAATTCGATATCGAACTATATACCATGTACACAATCTTTTCAAATTCAAAAATCGGTCTTAAACCTGTGAAAAGACTTAAGACCGTAAAATAAATAAAGACTTATTTTTTGACAACCGGCTTAATCGTCGGCTCTTCGCCTTGTTCAAATACAATATTGGCGCGTCCGACAATCAAAGGATCCACCGGACCGATAGCGTTTTCATTCTTGTTTGTGTAAGGCAGCAGATGCAAGACGTATCGCATCGCATTTAAACGAGCGCGTTTTTTGTCATCGCTCTTGACCACAATCCAAGGGCATTCCACCGTATCGGTATTGAGGAACATCATTTCCTTAGCTTGCGTGTAATCATCCCATTTCGACAAAGATGCCACATCAATCGGCGAGAGTTTCCAGCGCTTTAAAGGGTGAATCTTTCGTTCTTTAAAGCGGCGTTTTTGCTCATCGCGACTCACCGAGAACCAGAACTTGATGACATAGATACCGTTGCGGACCAAATTGCGTTCAAATTCAGGGCACTCTTCCATGAAGCGGTCATATTGTTGAGGTGTACAGAATCCCATGACACGCTCAACCCCCGCACGGTTGTACCAAGAGCGGTCAAAGAGCACCATTTCCCCACGAGTGGGCAGATGTTCAACATAGCGCTGGAAATACCACTGTCCGAGTTCCCGTTCATTGGGCTTTTCCAAAGCAACGACACGAGCTCCGCGGGGATTGATATGCTCCATAAAGCGTTTGATGGTTCCACCTTTACCGGCCGCATCACGCCCCTCAAAAAGAATAACCACGCGCTGGCCGGTCTCCTTCACCCAGGCCTGAAGCTTCAAGAGCTCAACCTGCAGAGCAAATTTTTCTTTTTCGTACGTTTTGCGATTCAAACGATTCTTATAGGGATAGACACCGGAGCGCCAATCCTTAACCAAAATATCATCAGGATTGTCATCGCGGGAACTGATGGCCGCATAATTCAAGCGCTCTTGCCGAAGCAGCAGGCGCAAAAGCCGAATGCGATCAGCGGGAGCCTCGCCGTTGAGAATCGTACTTAACGCTTCGAGCTCTTTTTGGTCTGCCGCTTGAGTGGTTTCGTCTGTCACAATCCCTTGCACTTCTTCTGTCACCCGGGCGTGAGAAACATCGCCTCGGGCAACCAATTGGCTGCGATAAGGACCTCGTTTGGTTTTGATCGTTTTTTTCGTATTTTCAGTCATGATTTAAAGCCTGAAAGAAAAGAGAGCACATCTAATTATTGTGCTCTCCCCATCGAATACTATCAATAGATAGTATCCATAATTGCAAAGTTATTTTTTCGTTTCCAGAAGCTTTCCTTTTCGTCGCTAAGGAATCATTCCAACACTGAAAACGGAACAGATCAATGTCACGACAACAATGCCACACACATTGAGCCAGAAACCCGCGCGAATCATCTCACCGATCCGGATACGTCCGGTACCGAAAATAATCGCATTAGGAGGCGTCCCCACCGGCATCATGAAAGCCAAAGAGGCGCCGAATGTTGTCGCAACCAATAGGGCTTCGGGATGCATTCCGGTGGAATCAGCCACCGCGGACACCAAAGGCATCATTGTCGCAGCCAGTGCCGTATTTGACGTAAATTCAGAGGCAAAAACCGTCAACGTAGTCAGTCCGCTGATCGCCGCTACTTCAGGCATTGAAGAAAGCACCGTGGCCTGAGCGCCAATGATGTCAGCCAATCCTGTCTTCTGGATAGCCGCGGCCATCGATAAACCGCCACCAAACAACAGCAAAACGTCCCAGGCAACCGTATCGCTTGCGCTTGACCAGTCCAGTGCGTGCACGCCACGCTTGTAGTCCACCGGAATGATGAAAAGAATAATGCCCGCGGCCATCGCAATGACCGTATCCGACAGAGGCTTAAAGGGCAAAGTACCGGCAATTTCGATTCCTCGAATTAGGGGGCCAAAACACCACAAAAGAGCAGCCGAGACAAAAACCGTCAAAACGATCTTTTCGCCTCGGGACATAGGGCCTAACTTAGAGTACTCATGCGTTACCCAATCCTTGCCACCGGGCAAATCATCAATCAAATCTCGAAAGAGCACCTTTGTCATTAAGAGTTGCGTAACCACAATCATGACAAGGACGATCGGAAAAGCAATCAGCATCCAATCGATAAAACTCACTGTGACACCGTAAGTTTGTTCCACAAAGCGGGCGAAGATCCCGTTCGGCGGGGTGCCAATCAAAGTCAAGACGCCGCCCAAACTCGCACCGTACGCTACAGCCAATAAAACGCAAACGCCAAAATTATGTTCCGCTCGATCAATAGCCGCTTCACCTCGGGTTGTTCGAACCACTTTCAACACGGCCAATGCAATCGGCACCATCATGGCCGCTGTTGCCGTGTTGCTGACCCAAGCGGAAATAAATGAAGTGGAGAGCAACAAGCCAAGAATAATCTGCTGCGGCTTAGTTCCAACAATTCGAATCGTCAGTAACGCAATGCGACGGTCTAAATGCCAACGAGCGATCCCGGCCGCAATTAAAAAACCGCCTAAAAAGAGGAAAATCGTGCCGTTTGCATACTCTTTTAAAGTATCCGAAGAACCCATTACTTCAAAAAGAGGGAAAAGCACAATAGGCAAAAGAGAAGTTACCGCGATGGGAACAGCTTCCGTAAACCACCAGATTGCCATCCACAAGACAATGGCGGCGCACGCTCGCGCGGCATGCGAAAAGACTTCGGTGTTTCCGGCGGACGTTATGTACTGCTCCGGCAGTACAAAATAAAAAACCAACGCCGCCAAGGGACCGAGGATTAAAGGGATCAGCTTCGATTTGTTGCTGATCGCGCCAATTTCAATACTGGATTCATGGTGCTTCATAAAGGAGCTCCTTGTGATTCGTCCAACGGGCGGATCGCTGATAATGCCAGAGATGCCAGTTTGAAGATTATTGATTTAAACCTATGTTAAGAGGCTTTTACTTTTTGATATTAGTCAAGATTAAAAGGGCTGGCAAGGCATTTTTTCTACTTATTCTTTTTTTCTCAGAAAAAATAAGATATTCATCGTAGGAATGACTTTTTCAATGTCACTCATTCACTTCATTTCGATAGCCTCCCAACGAGTTATGTGCAATAGAACTTAAAATATCAACAATTAAATAAAAATCAAAACAGATCGAGATCAATTAAAAAATTAATACTTCAGTTTAATAGTCCCTCTTTCCGACCTCATCACACTAATTTTCAAAGACTTTTGTAGCAAACTATAGAAAATTTGTCATCATCTACCGTTTTTTGCGTTCTTTTTTCGTTATTTTCTTTAAATTCGCTCAAATTGGCTAAACAGCTCACTCTCCAATCTTATTTTGCTTAATTACCACCATGTCACTAAAAATATCTCCGCTTTCACCTCCTTGTTAAACAAAACAAGATTTGCTTTTTTGAGATAATCGGACTACTCTATATCCGACATATGTCGGATTTGAGGATGAGTATCGATGCCAAAACATAGCCGTTGCCGCCGAGTGTGCACAGAACCCGCTTTTAGGAATTTTCACCCAAGTTGCAGTCATAACGCCGCTCCGGTGGCGCTGCTCGTTGATGAGTTCGAAGCGATTCGACTCGTTGATTTTCACAAAATGACGCATGAGCAGTGCGCCAAACAGATGCAGATCTCTCGCACAACCGTAACCGAGATTTACGAAAAGGCGCGTTTCAAAATCGCCGACGCCCTCGTCAACGGCAAGTCGATCCTCATTACAGGCGGCAATTATCGAATTTGCGAAAACGATAACAACGATTGTTGTCGAGGACAATGTCAACGCAGAAATTTTCAATCGGCCAGGAATTTTGTTGAAGGAGAGAAGATTATGAAAATCGCTATTCCGGTGAAGCACGAAAATATTTATCAACATTTCGGCATGGCTTCCACCTTTAAAGTCTATACCGTGGAAAACAATCAAATCGTCAAGACTGAAAGCATTGCAACTGAAGGCCGCGGACACGGAGCAATGCTGAGTGTGTTGTTAGAAAACGGGATCAATTGTGTTATCTGCGGTGGTATCGGTGAGGGAGCCATTCAAGGCGTCACCCAGGCAGGCATTGAACTGGTCGCCGGTATCAGCGGAACGGCTGACGATGCACTCAACGCCTATTTAGCAGGCGGTCTTCAGAGCAATATGCAACAAGCCTGTAGCAAACAACATCACTCTCATCAGCACGGACACTGCGAGTGTGCTCATGAGGGATGCAGCGGACAGGATCATCACTGCCACTGCGGTCAAAAATAACAGTTAACTCCTTAAAACTGAGCCCGTTGCTCATAAAGCGGCGGGCTTTTTTTGTTAGATACAAATCGTTGCGATTTTCTTTCTTTTGTCGGCAAAATCAGGCAAAAATGCAATAACTTTGTTCTATTGATCCAAATTGACAGCAGATAAAGTTTAAGCATCACTTGTGTAAGGAGTTATAGTAATGCTGACAAGAAAAGCGTTCCTAAAATCAATGTTAGCCGCTGCCATCGCAAGCGACGCCCCCTTAACTTACTCGCAAACCGCTTCCCAAGCATTGGTTGTGTTTTACTCTTGGTCCGGGAATACGCGTGCTATGGCACAAGCTATTGCTAGTGAATTAAAGGCTGACCTTTACGAAATTCGTACGGTCGAACCTTACCCGCAAGCCTACCGCGCAACGGTTGATTTGGCGCGAGAACAGCTTCAGCGAGGCGACCGTCCAGCAATCCGAAACGACGTCCCCGATCTGTCCCAATACTCCACCATTTTGCTCGGTACACCTAATTGGTGGAGCCATGTTAGCATGCCGATTTTCACCTTCATGGATCAACACGACCTTTCCGGCAAAGTCATACTGCCCTTTGTTACCCACGGGGGTGGCGGCATGTCAAGCTGCGAAGAAGATATCCGAAAGAAGTTCCCAAAGGCAGATGTCAGAAAAGGCATCACCGCTTACGGTTCATCGTATTCTTTGAGCAAAATTCAAACCTGGCTCAAAGAAAATCACTTAATCTAACCGTCCTCCAGGGCGTCAACATCGACGCCCTTTCAGTTGTTGTCTATGTTCCAAAGACTGTGTCGATGTCGCACGTAGTCGGCGTCCACGTAGCCGGAAAACATCGCCGGAATCAGAAAACGATTGGCTTTAAATATGAAAGCTGCCATGTGCCCCACAAAAAGAAGAATCGTAAGAATCATTCCCAGGTTGTGAAGTTGAGCCAACCAAAAAAGCATGGGATCAGCTAACTCAATTCCCGAAAGATTTTTCAATGTTTTCAATAATCCCGTCACGATGACAAGTGCAAAAACCGCAGCAAATGAAGCCCAGGCCAGACGCTGTTCGGGCAGATATTTCTCTGAAGGCGGCTCATCTTGACCGGTCAACAGCGCTTTAATGATTTGGATGCTTTTGCTAACGTCTCCTTTTTTCGGCACGATGTCAAAAGAGTCTTCCATCGCATGCACAGCGATATGAAAGACACAAAGAAAAGTAAATATCACCGCAAATAAATAATGCCAAGGCAGCGTTGCGAAAAAGTCCGCCGTGGAAGGAAATAACGCTGTAAGCCCGTAGCGTTTTGCGACCGGCATCTGCAAAATTCCTGTCACAATCAATCCGAAACACGATAAAGCGATCCCCCAGTGAACCAAACGGTTACGTCGGGTTTGACGCAATACTTTCATTTTTCATCCTCCGATTCCGTTTGATTTTGATTCTTTTTGCGTTTGGCAATCAAATATGCCGCACCTATCGCAACAACGGGTGCCGCAAGCGTTGCCAAAGCCCATCCGGATGAAGCTTCCAGCGCTGGCTCTACTGCCGGGAATCCTGCTCGACCATCATTCGTTTCGGCCTTCTTCCCTTTTTGCATTACGGATCGAATTTCCTCAAAAGGAACCGATGAAACGTACCAAGTGGCCGTTCCGCCATTTTCGTTTAAGCCGTATACGTAACGTCCGCGAGCGATTTCCTGAAGCTTGCTCACTGCCTCTTTAAGCGGCAAAAAACTCATAGCATTTTGAGGGCAACTTTGCGCGCAAACGGGAGTTTCTCCTTTTTTGAGCCTTTCCGCACAGAAGTCACATTTGTACATAACGCCGCCTCCAGCAAACTTCGGGGCCACTTTCAAATAAATCCCCACGCCGGCCTGTCGCTGAGGCACTTGCCAAGGGCAGACATCACGGCATTTAGCTCCTCCGAAGCACACATCGGGATTAATTTGCAGCGCCCCCTGCTCCGAACGTTCAATCGCTCCAAAAGGACAGATTTTGCGACAGGGGGCATCGAAACAGTGCATACAGCGCCTGGGAGCAAAAACAGTCTTCCCGTTCTGCATTACGATTTTTTCAACATAAAGCCAGTTATACGGGGTGAGCCTGTCAATCCGATCTCGGCTATTGGAGAAGTCCTCGTATGTCTTTTGAGGCCAATAAGGCTGAAGAGGTTTCGCAGGTTTTGGGAAACGGTCTTCGTTGAATTGGCGACAAGCATTTACGCAAGCGGGTACGGAGCTACCCTCGCAACCGTCACAACGATCCAAGTCAATAATGCTGATCCATTGCGAGGACGCAAGTTCTCCTTCTGTCTCTTTTGCCTGAGCGGCTCCTAGAGCCAGCGTCGCGATTAACGAGCCTTTTAAAAAAGTTCTTCTGTCTGACATATTTTTTTCGGTCTGTTTTTCACAGTATCTTTTTCTCGAGTCCATTAAACAAGAAGTCTTACCCAGATAACTTAGAATAAGCGAAAAGTACACTTTTTCAAAGATTCATTAAAGGAAAATTTTTATGGATGTCCGTGTTCTTCGATACTTCATTGCGGCCGTAGACTATCTCTCGACTCGCAATGATGTTGACCCTGATCGTATCGGTATCCTCGGGATTTGCGGTTGGGGCGGAATGGCGGTTAACGCGGCCGTCCTCGCTCTCCATACGTAGCCCTCAAAACCGCACAACTTCAGAGAGCTCCAATCTAATAAAGGGATTTCCAAGGGCTTGACATCCTCCTCGGCGTGAACGCCGAGGATTCCCTACTGTGTCAGCGGCTCGCGCCACTGA
>CABMQD010000017.1 GCA_902388655.1 uncultured Sutterella sp.
TCAGTGGCGCGAGCCGCTGACACAGTAGGGAATCCTCGGCGTTCACGCCGAGGAGGATGTCAAGACGCCAACATTGTATCAAATGCAACGCACGGACCTTGGAAGAACTCGCTTGATTTTCGTGGTTTTTTGCCAAGGATTGTGATTACAGGCAGACACAGGTCCATAACAAAAATACACAGTTGCCAAAAGATTGTTGCGAGAGTCTCACGTACACTGCAATTGCAAGCAAGCTAAAGTCTTTACTTCCCCTGCGATGCTGCAACGACTCGCGGGGGACATTTTTCTGGTAGGGGAGAAAACTATGATAAAAAAACCTTTAATCATTGCCGCCATCGTTTCCGCCGGTCTTATTCCTTTGAGCAGTTTTGCCTGGCATGGCGCTCCCTGTTGGGATGACCACCCCGGTCCGGGTTGGCATCATCGCTATGACGCCGCCCCTTGTGATTATTACCCCGATCGCCCGAGAATCGGTCCTCACCACAAAGCGGCTTTTCGTGCTCCGATGAATAGGGGAGTGCACACTTTCCACATGAATCGTGAAGAAGCGACAGATTTTATCAATGAGGTTGGTTCCGTGCTGGGAGTGAGTGCTCAACAGAAAGCGTGGCAGCAAATGCAGAAAGCCTACGGTGATCTGGCTCAGGTGCGCTTTGAACGCCGTGATGCTTTTGAACCGGGCATGCCTCGTCAGGCCAGACTGGAAGCACGAAGTGCCTTTATGAATGAGCACGCAAAGGCTTTTGACGCATATGTCAAAGCTCGCGGTGAGCTTCAAAAAGTATTGGGTGATGAAAAAATGGCCGAATTTGATCATATTGTCAACACTGGCAGTCTTTTGAAGCCACCCGCTCCTGCCGTAAAACCGCAACCGCGTGCTCCGAAAGCGCCCGCTCCAAAAGCATAAAAGTACTTGGAAACGGCATATAGAGCTTTTCTAAAATAATCAGATGGTTATTGAGGCCCCGCTTCAGGAATTGAAGTAGGGCCTTTTTTCTGCTATTTTTCGAAATTCTTAGCAAAATTACTCAGTTACGATCGGGTGTCGTGTTATTTTCGGTCGTATACTCAAAGTAGAGCACTCATTTAGTTGCGAATTTTTTTGTTTTTTTGTGATACACAGATTGGGCAAGTGATATGTTTGATCAATTTTCGACAGACCCTTACAGTTTTGACGAAGTGACTTCTTCTCCAATTACTCCGGTTACACCCTCTCAGGATGTTCTGCGTCTCGGGCGTTTATTGCCTCGATCGATTTATCTCGGGTGTGCCAGTTGGAATTTCCCGGGATGGAAAGGCATCGTGTGGGGAGAAACCAGCGGAGTTGAAGATCTGACAAAGCGCGGCTTGACCGCTTATTGCAAACATCCGGTGTTACGGGCTGTCGGGATTGACTGGTCATTTTTCGGCACGCTTAATGAAATGTCTTACGCCGCTATGGCCAATCAGGTTGATGAAGATTTTCGTTTTCTGATTAAAGCGCCGCAAAGTGTGACCGATGCCGTGAAACGTGATCCTAAAGGTCGTTTCCGTTCACTGAATCAGGACTTCTTGGATCTGCATGCGGCTATGCATGAATTTGTTTACCCGGTGATCAACGGGTTAGGGGAAAATGCAGGTCCCTTGGTGTTTCAGCTTTCGCCGATTCCTCGTCCGCTTTTGCCTACACAGGCTGAATGTTATAGCTACATTGATCGAATCGCTCAGTTTTTCGCTGACTTGCCCAAGGAAGTGGAAGGAGAGCGTCCGGTATATGCCGTTGAGGTTCGCACGCTTTCAATTTACACAAAACGACTTTTAAACGCGTTGCGTCCGACCGGTGTGCGACTCGTTGTGGGCGTTCATCCTTCGATGCCCGATGTGATTCGTCAAACGGCCGCTTTGCGCTACTTTGAGGATCCCGAAGCCGAAGGAGAAGATTGGAAAATGAAAGGCCCCCTGGTCGTTCGTTGGTCTTTGAATCCGATTCAGCGCCACGGTGTGGCCAAGATGACTTATGCGCCTTTTAACCGAATCGTGCATCCGGATCCGGCCACGCGATCGGGGATTGTGCATTTGCTCGATGTGGCGCAAAAGTCAGAGCAAAAGAGCTTTGTGGTGACCAACAACAAGGCGGAGGGGTGCGCACCTCTGACGATGATTGAAATCGCCCGTGATGTCGTCAACAAATTGTCGGGTGAAAAAGATCAACAATTGGATCCCCGCTCTCTGTGAAAATCATCGATATCTCTCCGTTAGTGACTGAGGCATCTCCTGTGTATCCCGGAGATGCCCCTTTGACTTTGCAATTTGCTCAATCATCTCAAGCGCGGATTGGAACCCTAACAATGAGCGCGCATTTAGGGGCGCATGTTGATGCGCCTTTGCACTTAAATCGTTTGGGTGACATTTCGGAGATTGAACCGCAAGAGCTCATCGGTCCGTGTCAGGTGGTCGAAATCATCGGACAGAGGGTAATTCGCGCTGAGGATATTCCTGTGATTACCCGTGAACGCGTGCTGATTAAAACGGGATTTCGAGTGCCGGATCAATGGACAGCAGACTTTGCTTCTCTTGCGCCTGAAGCGGTTCGGTATCTGCTTAATTGCGGTGTCAGGGTAATAGGGATTGATACGCCGAGTATCGATAGGGTTGATGATGAGGAACTTCAATCCCATGTTTTGGCTATTGACGCAGGCGCTCTCATTTTGGAGAATCTTGACTTATCCACAGTCACGGAAGGTGACTACCAGCTCATCGCTTTGCCACTAAAAATTCGGGGATTGGAAGCCAGTCCCGTCAGAGCGGTACTCATTGACAGTAAGGAGTCGTAGAAAAATGGGAAAAGTGTTTAAAAAATCCTGCATGATTCGTTTTGCGCATTGTGATCCGGCCGGTATTGTTTTTCATCCGAATTTTTTCGTGCTCTTTAACGGTCTGACTGAAGATTGGTTCCGAGAGGGTATGGGTTTTCCTTGGGAAAAAATGCCCAGCCATGATGTATTGATTCCGGTGGTTTCAGTTCATTCGGATTTTTTTAAACCCTTTCACATTGGCGATCAAGGGGAAATGCGTTTGTGGGTAAGCCACATCGGCAACAGCTCCTTTACGGTTGAAATTGAGTTTTATAAGGGCGAAGAGCTGCACGTGAAATGCCGTGAAGTAATGGTTTGTATTGACTCTGAAAATCGTCGTTCCACACCGATACCTCAGGATCTGAGGGAAAAGATGAAAGAGTTTTTGATTGAAGCTTAGACGATTAAATTTTTGAAAAGCGTGGTGCTTCCCCAGAGTCGGACGGCCACGCTTTTTCTTTGTTCGTTGAAACCGCTTACGTAGAAGATTTCTTTGCCTTCTTGATTCTCACTGAGCGCATGCGCTGCATGGAGTCTGTCCTTGAGGTGTTTGGCAACGGCAGGGCTCGGTTCGTAGATGAGGACCTCCGGGCCGACGATTGAGCGAATGCATGAAGTTAAAAACGGGTAGTGGGTGCAACCTAAAACCAAAGTATCAATACCGGCTTTGATCAGATTGTCCAGATAGCGGTGAAGAAGTTTTTGAGTGGCCTCGGTCTCAAATTCACCGGCTTCAACACAATCCATCAGCCCCGGGCAACCAACGGAAAGAATGCGGGCATTGTGACCGAAACGCTTTACAAGACTGAGGTAGCGAGCGGAATGAGCGGTACGGGTCGTGGAAATCATGCCGATGCATTTATTTTTGGAAAGGCTGACGGCAGGTTTAATGGCGGGTTCCACACCGATAATAATGCTTTCAGGCCGCTCTTGACGTAACGTGTCAATGGCTTCAGCTGTAGCTGTGTTGCAGGCAATGACTAATGCTTTGACTTGTTTTTCGTCAAAAAGAAAAGAGGCAATTTTGCGCGCCCTTTCAACGATGAATTCATGAGTTTGATCTCCATAAGGCGCATATCCGCAATCAGCGACATAGATGAAATCTTCAAGGGGTAACATTTCTCTGGCCGTTTTCATGATGGAAAGACCACCCCAGCCGGAGTCAAAAAAACCGATCGCTCTTTTTTCAGTCATAGCGAGTCGCCCCCATTATCTTGGCGTTTGCCTGGCCGCCAGGCTGTTATTAAAACCGCGATGATGATGAGTGCGGCGCCGGTTAGTTCCGAGAATCCGAAGTGTTCGCCCGCAAGCCAGCCGATAATTCCCGCAAAAACCGGTTCCAAGGCGTAAATTAAAGTGGCTTTCATTGCCGGAACATATTTTAAAGCCCAGCCGATGCCAAATTGAACGAAACTGACGATCGCGGCAAGTGCTCCCACACAAACTCCCAGCCCCCAAGTCCACTGCGTCGGGCAAATGGGCTCGTGCCACAGTAGGGTAAAGAGGGCTAAAACGGCTACTGTGACCAACTGAGTAAAACTCAGTTGAAGCGGGCGGCAGCCCTTGGCAAAGTAGCTGATCGAAAGGATTTCAACCGCGCAGATTAGGGCACTTAACACGGTGATCCATTCACCGATTTGTCCTGAAAAACTGACCGCAAACGGGTTGGCAAACAGTGTCATGCCGGCAAAAGCCAACACGATCGTAACGATAGTCATCGGTTGAGGTACGACTTTCTGAACAATCCACTGCAGAAGCGGAACAAACGCGACATAAAGTCCGGTCAGAAAAGCCGAAGTACTGCTGGGAATAGAACCCAGACCGATCGTCTGAAGAGTGTACACTCCGAAAATACTTAAACCGATGAAAAAGCCTGCTTTCCACTCATAAGCGGTAATGGCCCGCACATTACCCTTGAGGATGCAAAAAACAATGCAGGAAGCTAAAACAAAACGCAAAGCGACGATAACAACGGGATCGGCCCATTGAAGGGCAATTTGCAATGTCAGGAAGGTCGAACCCCACAGTAGGGTGACAAAGACCAAAAGAAGTTGTGCTAAAACGGCCCGATTTTGCATACCGAATTCATCAAGTTAGAAGTATTCACCGGGCTTGAGATAACGCCATTGACCGACAGGTAAGTTCCCCAAGACGACGCGGCCTACACGCACTCGTTTGAGTCTCAATACTTTTAGTCCGACCGCTTCGCACATGCGGCGAATCTGCCTCTTTTTCCCTTCTTTGAGGATAAAACGCAATTCGTCATCATTGAGCCAAGAAACTTGAGCCGGTAAGAGCGGCTTTCCGTCAAGATTGAGCCCAAAATTTAAAAGTTTTAATTGCTCCTGAGACAATTTCGGACTCGAACCGTCTGAATTGACGACACGGACGATGTATTCCTTTTCGATTTCGCTTGTCTCCCCGATAATCGTTTTGGCTACCCGACCGTCTTGAGTGAGAACCAACAGGCCGACTGAGTCAATATCGAGACGACCGGCAGGCACCAGGTGATTGAGTTGTGAGGGATGAAAACGAAAACCGGAATCATCCCGCACCCAATGATTCTGCGCCGTTACGAGAACTTTCGCGGGTTCATAGCCGTCTTCGGCTTGACCGCTGACGTATCCCACCGGTTTATTGAGCAGGATGGTCACCCGTTTTTGTTGTTCAGCTTTGGCTTTGGATGAAATCTGGATCCGATCGCTTGGAGTCACTTTCATGCCCAAAGTGGCGGTTTCACCGTTTACTCTGACCCAACCTTTGTCTATCCAAGCGTCAGCCTCGCGACGCGAGGCGATACCCAACTCACTGATTCGCTTGGATAGTCTGGTAAGAACTTCCGTCATTTTATTCAGGCTGATGCACGAGCCAATCGATCTTGAACTGCATTCCACGCATCGCCCGTGGGTGGCGTCTCAATCAAAATACGGTCTGCGCCGGCCTGATCCAACTCATGCAGGCGCACATAGAGCACATGCATGTAATCGATAGCATTGTCCGGGGCGACAAACCATTTGACAACATGAGAGGGCGTTTGGACCAGTGCCTTTTCCGAAGCCATGACCGCCAACTTCATGTCTTTGAATTTTTCGATATCCGAGGCGATATTGTCCGATAACATCACTTTGGTTTTCGGCGCATAGTGGCTCTTTAAAGAACCGGAAACTCGGGGAGAATCTTGTCCTCCGTCCGGAACCGCGCATCCCAGAGCTTCTTCAAGCATTTTTCGCGTCACAGCGCCGTGACGCAGAATTTCAGGGTGCTCCCCACTTAAGTTGATAATGGTGGATTCCACGCCGACTTCACAATCGCCGCCGTCCAATATGAAATCCACCTTGCCCTTAGGTTTTTCACCTAAATCATCACGCACATGTTGCGCCGTGGTTGGCGAGATGCGGCCAAACGTGTTGGCTGACGGCGCAGCCAGCCCACGATGATGTTTACCTGCGAAAGCTTTAATCAACGCCATCGCCCAAGGATGAGAGGGGCAACGAAGACCGACAGAATCTTGCCCACCTGTAATCCAGTCGCCAACCGCATCTGATTTTTTCAAAATCATGGTGAGGGGACCGGGCCAGAAGCGTCGTGCCAGGATATAAGCACTTTGTGGAATATTTGTTGCCCAGTGATCCAACGCCTCTTCACCCGTGATATGAACAATCAGCGGGTGAGTAGTGGGGCGGTTTTTGGCTTCAAATATTTTTCGGACCGCTTTTTCGTCTTCCGCATTGGCCGCTAAACCGTAAACCGTTTCCGTAGGCATGGCGACCAAGCCGGAACATTCCAAAACATCAACGGCTGCACGGATTGCCCGTTCATCAACAGCTTGCATTATTGAGGCTCCGGTAAATTCAAAATTTCGGCGACTTCTCGAGCTCGTTGCAAAGCTTCTTCGATAGTATGACCGAGACAAGTGACGTGTCCCATCTTGCGAGCTTTGCGGGCCTGAGCTTTACCGTATAGGTGCAGCTTGGCGCCGGGAACAGCCAACACCTTAGACCAATCTGGTTCACGATGTTTGTCACCATCAAACCAAATGTCACCTAAGAGATTCAGCATGACGGCAGGAGAATGTTGAGTCGTGTCGGCCAACGGTTGACCCGTCATGCAGCGCAGCTGCTGTTCAAATTGATTGCTCCAGCAGGCGTCAATGGTCGCATGCCCGGAATTGTGCGGGCGGGGAGCCATTTCATTGGCAACAATAGAGCCGTCTTCCAGAACAAAGAATTCAACACATAAAACGCCGACGTAGTGCAGAGCATCGACAATTTGAGTGGCATATTGTCTGGCTTGATTGGAAATTTCGTCGCTGACTCGGGCAGGCATGACCGTGACGGCAAGAATGCCGTTTTTATGTCGATTTTCGCAAACCGGGAACGTTGCGGTTTGACCATTATGGGAGCGCGCAACAATCACAGAGACTTCTTTGAAAAGCTTTAAGCGCTTTTCCAAAATGCAGTCTACTTCTTTGAGCGTTTTAAAGGCTTCCCGAAGTTGTGAACGATTATCCACCAACACCTGCCCCTTGCCATCGTAGCCCAAGCGCGCGGTTTTTAAGATAGCGGGGAAGAGACTCTCATCGGCGGCCTCAATGTCGGCTTCGCTGGCAATACGGCAATGAGGCGCAACCGGGACGTGAGCTTGTGTGTCAATAAAGTGCTTCTCGGTATTGCGGTCCTGCGCAACGGCAACGGCGGAACCCGGCGGAGCCACAAACGTGTTGAGCGACAGGCGATCGAGCGCTTGCGCAGGAACATTTTCAAATTCCGTACTGACAGCACAGCTTTGTTCGGCCAGACGATCCAAACCGCTTTCACTCAAATAGGGTTCAGCGATGTGTTTGAGCGAAACTTCGGCGGCAGGCGGTTGTTCACCGGGTTCAAGCACTGTCACGTGGTAACCCATGTAGGCAGCCTCAACAGCGAACATGCGACCCAGCTGACCGCCACCCATCATCCCCAACATTTCTCCGGGGTTTAACGGCAATTTTTTTTGCATGATGATCCGTTTTAATTAGAGGGGCAAAACCATATTGCGTGCTTTTTCGTTTTGCGCACGGCGGAATGCGGTGATCTTTTCTCGCATTTCCTGACAACCAAAACCCGCCAACATTTCAATGGCAAAAAGCGCGGCGTTTCCGGCTCCGGCTTCACCAATAGCAAAGGTGGCGACGGGAACGCCCTTGGGCATTTGGACAATAGAAAGCAGAGAATCTTCGCCTCGCAAGTAGCGTGACGGAATGGGAACGCCTAAAACCGGGACCACGGTCTTGGCGGCCAACATACCGGGTAAGTGCGCGGCGCCGCCCGCTCCGGCAATAATTACCTTGATGCCGCGCTCCTGAGCCGTTTCGGCATAACGGAACATCTCATCGGGCATGCGGTGTGCGGAAACGACTTGCGCTTCAAACGGTACGCCGAATTCTTTGAGAATATCGCACGCATTTTTCATGATGTCCCAGTCAGAGTTGGAACCCATAACAACACCGACAACAGGAGTGTTTTGCATAGTTACATTACCTATTAAAAAAACAACAAGGGCGCGGAGAGTTCTTCTCCGCGCCGAAATATCAACTAGTTAATGACCGTCTTATGCCACGTCATGACCGGCTAAACGGCGCAGAGCTTCACGATACTTCTGAGAGGTTTTTTCCAAAATTTCTTCAGGAGCGCGCGGAGCCGGAGCCGTTTTATTCCATGGTTGGGTTTCAAGCCAATCACGGACAAACTGCTTGTCAAAAGAGGGAGGCGAAATGCCTTCGCTGTATTGATCGGCAGGCCAGAAACGAGAAGAATCCGGTGTGAGCACTTCATCCATCAGGCGAACAGTACCGTCTTTGTCGAGACCGAACTCAAACTTCGTATCGGCAATGATGATGCCCTTTGTCAGAGCATATTCAGCCGCGCGCGTGTAAAGCTCAATGGAATAATCACGAATTTGGCGGGCAACATCTTCACCCACTAATTCAACCGCTTGCTCAAACGAAATATTTTCGTCGTGAGTGCCCACTTCCATTTTGGCCGCCGGTGTGAAGATCGGTTGGGGCAACTTTTGAGCTTGCTTGAGACCACTCGGCAGTTCAATGCCACAAACTTTGCCTGTGGCCTGATAATCCTTCCAACCGCCGCCAATGATATAGCCGCGAACCACACATTCAATGGGAATCGGTTTGAGCTTCATGGCGACAACCGAACGCCCTTTGACTTGATCAACTTCGTCTTCGGCAACAACCGTCGTGGGATCAATACCTGTTAAATGATTTGGCACAATGCCTTTGAGCTTTTCAAACCAAAAGTCAGTGAGTGCCTGCAACACCATGCCTTTATAGGGGATGGGGTCGTCAAGAATCACGTCAAATGCAGAGATACGGTCCGTTGCGATAATCAAAAGTTTGTCATCGCCGAGCTCATAGCTGTCGCGGACCTTTCCGCGATAGATACGCTTTAAAGAGTGTAAAGAAGTATCAAGAATGGGCATGATCGATTGATTCCGTTAAAAAATTGGGTTGGCCCATTGCCAACGGTTTAACGGATACATTCTAACGGTTTTTGTACTGTCTGCGAGGATTTTTGATGCAGGGATGTCGGGGCTTGGACAACTGCTTAAAACAATGTATTGCAAAATGATATACGCAAGTTTAAAATTCTCTCAGCATTAGGAGATTGGTATGAGTGTCGCTATTTCAATTCGCTTGCCTGAGTTCACTGCAAAAAGGCTTGATGAGCTAGCTAAAACGAGTCAGCTTTCAAAAACTGATCTGATTGTTCAGGGACTTGAGGCAATTTTTGCGTCTCAGTTGGATCGGAAAATTACTTATTTGACCGATAGCCAATTCGATAATGTTCTTAATTATCTGAATAAGCCGACAGCGAAGGATGTAAGTGATCGCCTGTCTAAAACGATGAAGACTTCCTACCCGTGGGAATCAAAAAATGAGTGAGAAAGCTCGTTTAGATGGGATTTATTCGTTGTCCGCAGTTTCAGATGAAGAGTTATCAAAGTTTGATTGCGGAAAACTTTCATTAAATGCATGGTTTGAACTGAAATCTCGAAGCAATGAGGCTAGTGGCGGAAGTCGAACCTATGTTCTGCTTTCTGATAAAAAAGAAGTTGTAGGGTTTTACTGTATTTCAAACTATTGCCTGGCCCACGAAGGAACAAGGGTGGTTATTCGTCGAAATATGCCAGATCCTATCCCGGCTGTTTTATTGGGTCGTTTAGCCGTTTCTAAAAAATTTCAGGGATTGGGCATTGGTCGAGCCTTATTGCGCCACGCACTTCAAAATTTTCTCAAGGTTGCAGAAATTACAGGAGCAGTTCTTTTTGTAACAGAGCCGATTGACGAAGATGCGTCAACCTTTTACTTGCATTGTGGTTTCCAGAAAGTTGGTCAGGATTTGCCATTTTTAGCTATTAAATTGGACCAAATCAAGTGATTTGGATTTCTGACGCAGAATTGTTTGTGCTAAAAACAATACTTAGACAGGATGTTTTAGAGAAAGCAATCCACAAGAACGGCAAGCCAAATGATGGCGGCTAAGAAACAGGCCATTAGAACAGCACAACTTCCCATATCTTTGGCACGTTTGGATAGGGGATGAATTTCCGGACCGATTCGATCAATGGCGGCTTCGATGGCTGAATTGAGAATTTCAACAATTAAGAGCAACAAAAGCGCACCAATAAGCGCAACAGTTTGCAGTAACGAGATCGGCAAAAGCAGCGCAATGATAACCCCAATGACTAAGAGCCAAAACTCTTGTCGGAAGGCTTCCTCTGATTGATAAGCCGCAATAAAACCGTCTTTGGAATAATGAAAGGCATTCCTCAGCCGTTTAAAACCGGTTTTACCTTTGAGATCTTTTGCGTCAGCCATTTTATGTCAGTCAATAAGAGGGGAGAAGCCTCCCCTCTTTTATCTCAACAAGATCCGTTTAGATCACGTTTTGTTTTAATTCGCCACTGGAATAGCGCTTGGCCATCGTGAAAAGATCGATGGGTTTGATGCGAGCGCCTTGACCTTCGCAGCCAAAATCAAGATAGCGTTGTTTGCAGAGTTCATAGGCCGCTTTGCGTGCGGCTTTGAGGTATTCGCGCGGATCAAACTTCGTGGGATTTTCAACAAGGAAACGACGAACCGCAGCGGTCATAGCCAAACGGATGTCGGTATCGATGTTGACTTTACGAACACCGTGTTTGATAGCTTCCTGGATTTCTTCCACAGGCACGCCATAGGTTTCACGGAATTGACCGCCGAATTCACGAATTTCAGCGAGATATTCCTGAGGAACAGAAGAAGAACCGTGCATAACCAAGTGCGTATTAGGCAGACGGCGATGGATTTCCTTGACGCGGTCAATGGCCAAAATATCGCCGGTGGGCTTACGCGTGAACTTATAGGCGCCGTGGCTGGTGCCGATGGCAATCGCTAACGCATCCAACTGAGTCTTTTCCACGAAATCGGCTGCTTGATCTGGATCGGTCAACAGCTGATCGCGAGTCATCTTGGCATCAGTGCCGTGTCCGTCTTCTTTGTCACCCTTCATGGTTTCCAAAGAACCCAGGCAGCCCAATTCGCCTTCGACGCTGACCCCGATGCAATGAGCCATATCAACGACCTGACGGGTCACATTCACGTTGTAGTCGTAACTGGCGATAGTCTTACCATCCGCTTGCAACGAGCCATCCATCATGACGGACGAAAATCCCATGCGGATTGCGCCTTGGCAGACCGCGGGGTTTTGGCCATGGTCTTGGTGCATGCAAACAGGGACGTCAGGGTAGGTTTCAACGGCAGCCTGAATCAGGCTTTTCAGGAAGAGTTCACCGGTGTAGCGACGGGCGCCTGCTGAAGCCTGCATGATCACTGGGGCGCCCACTTCTTGGGCTGCCGACATAATGGCCTGTACTTGTTCCAAGTTATTCACGTTGAAAGCCGGAACGCCATATCCGTTCTCTGCGGCATGATCCAGTAATTGACGTAAAGAGACGATAGCCATGATTGCGATGTCCTTGAGTTAAAAATCAATCTAATTAGGTAATTTTAGCCAGAAAGCGCTCGTCAGGTTAAAAAGTTCCGTTGCAAAAGTTTTCTAAACGCTAACTTTGCATGATGGAGTCGTTTTTCTTTACCTGCGCTTTAATGCCTTTTAATATGGCGTCGGCCACTTTTTGTTGATAAGAAGCGGTTTTCAGTTTTCGCTCTTCCTGCGGATTGCTGATGAATGCTGTTTCAACGAGAATTGAAGGGATTCCCGGTGCCTTTAAAACTAAAAAGCCGGCCTGTTCAACTTGTCTGCGGTGCAGTGTGTTGACTTTGCTCAGGTACTGTAAAACGCTGTGTCCGAGTTCGAGGCTATAGTTGATTTTCCATGAAGTGGTCATGTCAACCAATACCGACTGTAGTCGTCGGTCAACTTCTTTGAAGTTGGCTCCGCCGATTAAGTCCGCTTCGTTTTGGTTCTTGGCTAGCCAGCGGGCGGCCGAGCTTGTCGCCCCTCTTTCGGCAAGTGCGTAAACCGAAGCCCCTTTGGCCGATGGTTTGGTCCAGGCGTCTGCGTGGATACTGACAAAAAGGTGAGCTTTGGCTTTTTGCGCGATCATGACCCGTTGGCTCAAACTGACGAAGTGGTCACTTGAGCGAGTCATGACCACCTTCATTCCTTTTTCCCGTTTAATCAGCCGTTCAAGGCGTTTGGCAATCGAGAGCGTGATGTGTTTTTCGTAGGTTTTTCGTTTGCCGACAGCGCCGGGGTCTTCACCTCCGTGTCCGGCATCCACCACGATAACGATATCTCGTTTTTTGGGAGCTGCAACAGGCTTTGTCTGCTTTTTTTTCTCTTCTTGCGCAGTCTTTGACTTTGCCGTTTGAGTCTGAGACTTGGCTTTAGAAGAATCAGCTTTAGCGGCTTGTTGAGGTTTTTGGGAGGTCGCGGCAGAAGTGGCGCTCTTTTTGGAAGCGTCGGTTGTATCCTGGCGATTTTTGGCCAACAGGTCTCCCAAAGGGTCGCCCTCTTGGGTTTTATTGTTTAAACCGGCGATGACCCCTGCGATGGGATCTTCATCCGCAACGGGGTAAATATCGAAAATCAGACGATATTTATAGTTGGCCACCGGTTTCAGGGAGAAAACTTCCGGTCGGACTTCACTTTTAAGATCCATCACCAGGCGCACGACAGTGGGCGAGAATTGACCGATTCGCACCGCCTTGATATAAGGGTCGTTCGGAGAGACATCCGAAATCATTTTTTGCAATTTGGCTGTCAGTGTCAATCCTTCAATGTCGACAACCAAACGATAAGGCATGGGCGAGCGAACCAAAAAATATTTGAACTTAATCGGTTGATCATGTTCTAGTGTTACGCGGGTATATTCTTCAGCAGGCCACATGCGAACGTCGACCATTTGCGCGGCGTGTGCCGGACGAACAGGGAGAAGTGTCAGCGCTAAGGTTCCCGTCGTGGTACTGATCAGTGTTCTTCGTGAGATGTCCATGCTTTATTCAATACTTCTAAAACTTTTGAACCGAAAACGGAAGCGGCAACGCAGTCGGCTCGACGGCCGTCTTCAAGCGGTTCCAAGTAAATCGTTAAATCTGCATCAGGCAAACAACCGCCGGCCTTTTCGCTCCATTCACAAAATGTAATGTGCGCGGGGGCGAAGTTATCCCTGAAGCCGGCATCGAGAAACTCTTCCGGTGTTTCAAATCGGTAAAAATCAAAGTGAAAAACTTCCAGTTCCGAATCAATTGGATAGGTTTCCAAAAGCGTGAAGGTGGGACTCTTAATTCGACCGGTCACGCCCAAGGCGCGCAACGTCGCCCGAGTGAGACTGGTTTTGCCGGCTCCCAAATTACCTTCTAGGCGGATATTAAATCCTTGTTTCAGGATCCTTTCTCGCTCTCTGAGAAGACAACGTGCAAGCAGTTGACCTAAACGATCCGTATCATCGGGTGTCGGTAGAAAAAACATTTCCGGGAAAACCAATCACTGATCTGAACAAGAGAATCATTTTAATGGTAAGTGTCGGTTTTTGGAGAAAAAAGAGGGTAATAAAAAGAAAAAACTTATAGCTTGTCGATTGAGGAAGAGACGAAAGCTGATGGAAATTGAAGAATCGAGAGAAAGGCGATGGTGGGAGCGCAGAGACTCGAACTCTGGACCGACGGATTAAGAGTCCGCTGCTCTACCAACTGAGCTACGCTCCCAATGCCAATCACGTTTTTGAAGAGGTTTGGTGGGAGCGCAGAGACTCGAACTCTGGACCGACGGATTAAGAGTCCGCTGCTCTACCAACTGAGCTACGCTCCCAAACCTTCAAAATTTTCGGTGGTGGTGGGTCGTGAGAGACTCGAACTCTCGACCAACGGATTAAAAGTCCGCTGCTCTACCGACTGAGCTAACGACCCGTTTGTTTAACGAGCGGGACAAGCCCACAGGTAACGTGTCCAACCGAGTGCGAAATGATGCCTCATCAAAAAAGATTTGTCAAATCTTACTTAATAAAAAAATAAAAATAGGGAATTAAATAGTTTTTGATAAAGATCATTATTTGATACAAAGGTTAGGGTAAACGATAATAAATTTAACAATTTTAAGTCTCGACAAATGATCTTTTATAGTGAATAATTCGAAGTATGAATAAAACGAATCGCCCGAATTTAGAGATATTGATCAATGTTGATACTTTTTAAAAGATGTATTTAAAAAATATATTGAAGATCAAATATCGAAAAGAGCTGGGCACACGATAACTGTTGAAGGAAAGACAATGGCTGAAAAGAAAACGTTACCGCGAGTCGAACGCGTTGAGGGCGAAGAACGAAAGAAAGCTTTGAGCGCCGCATTGGCTCAAATCGAAAAGCAATTCGGCAAAGGCTCCATTATGCGCATGGGTGATAAAGGCATGAGTGAAGACATTGATGTTGTCTCCACCGGTTCTTTGGGATTGGACCTTGCATTGGGAGTCGGTGGTTTGCCGCGCGGAAGAATCATCGAAATTTACGGACCGGAATCTTCGGGTAAGACGACTTTGGCGCTGCACGTTGTTTCACAAATGCAAAAAACGGGTGGAACCTGTGCTTATATTGATGCGGAACACGCTTTGGATATCCAGTATGCGCAACGCCTTGGTGTCAATCTGTCCGATCTGTTGATTTCTCAGCCGGATACCGGTGAACAGGCGTTGGAAATCTGCGATGCTTTGGTTCGTTCCGGTTCCGTGGACATGGTGGTGATTGATTCGGTGGCCGCATTAACACCTCAGGCGGAAATTGAAGGTGAGATGGGGGAAGCCTTGCCGGGGCTTCAGGCTCGTTTAATGAGTCAGGCTTTGAGAAAGTTGACCTCCTCCATTAAGCGCACCAATACGTTGGTGATTTTCATCAACCAAATTCGTATGAAGATCGGTGTCAGTTATGGCAATCCGGAAACCACCACGGGTGGTAACGCATTGAAGTTCTACAGTTCCGTGCGTTTGGATATCCGCCGTGTCGGTGCGATCAAGAAGGGCGATGAAGTGATCGGTTCGGACACCAAAGTGAAAGTGGTCAAGAACAAGGTCGCTCCTCCGTTTAAGACCGCTCAGTTCGACATCCTCTATGGCGACGGCATTTCTCATGAGGGTGAAGTGATCGATATGGCTGTGGAATTGAATTTGATCCAAAAATCCGGCGCATGGTACAGCTATCAAGGCAATAAGATCGGTCAAGGCCGTGACAACGCACGCGAATTTTTAAAGAGTAATCCGGAGATCATGACGGAAGTTGAAGATAAGATTCGTGAGTTAAAGGGTGTCAAGTCGCTGAAGAAGTCTGAATCTGCCGCTTTGTCCGATGAACTCTAACCCGGAAAATACCCAAGACGCTGGTGCTCGTCGCCATAGCCGTGAAAGCCTGAGCTTAAAAGCTCGGGCTGTGCGGTATTTGTCTCGCCGCGAGTACAGTCGATTGGAGCTGCAACAGAAGCTGCGTCGTTATTTGGGTGAATTTGAAACCGAAGAGGATCTGCAAAAGGTTTTGGATGAATTGCAGCAAAAGGGCTACCTCTCGGACGAACGTTTTGCGCGGTCTCGTGTGAGGATTCGTTGCAGTCGCTACGGCAACGCGCGATTAGCCTATGAGCTGAAAGCAAACGGCGTCTCCAATGACGTGATCACTCAGGCTCTGGAAGAATTGGAAGTCGGAGAGTATGAGAGAGCAAAGCAGCTTTGGCACAAGCGCTTCGGAGTTCCCGCGCAGGATTACAAGGAACGTGGTAAGCAGATGCGTTATTTACTGGCTCGGGGATTTACCATGGAAGTAGCCCGACAGGTGGTGCGGGCTGACGATTTTGACGAGTCATGTTAGGGAGTTGCCGAGCGACTCCCTTTCTAGCGTCAAAGTATGTTTTGACGCTTTTGAGCTGACACAAGAGTATTGTGCATCAGCATGGCAATCGTCATTGGGCCGACTCCGCCCGGAACAGGAGTAATCCAGCCGGCTACCTCTTTGACTCTTTCTGTATCAACATCACCGCACAACTTTCCGTTTTCATCCCGATTGGTGCCGACATCAATGACAACGGCACCGGGTTTAACCATATCCGCGGTCACATACTTGGCCCGTCCGATTGCGGCCACGAGGATATCGGCGTCCTGAGTATAGTGCTTCAGGTTGGGGGTATGACTGTGCGTCATGGTCACAGTGGCATTTTCCTGCAGCATGAGCATCGCCAGCGGTTTCCCTACGATGTTGGAGCGGCCGAGAATAACGGCGTGCTTTCCTTCAATTGGGTAGTCAATGGCTTTGAGCAACTCAATAATGCCGGCCGGTGTGCAGGGTTTGAATCCGCCTCCGGTGGTAACCAGTTTCCCCGTGTTATAGATATGAAAACCGTCTACGTCTTTGCTCGGATCAATGGTCTCCAGAATTAACCCCGCGTGCATGTGTTCAGGCAAAGGTAGCTGAACCAGAATGCCGTCAACGCTTGCGTCCTCATTGAGGGCACAAATCACTTCAAGCAGACGCTCATCCGTGCAGTCGGCAGGCAGTCGATGCTCAATGGATGTAATGCCTACTTCGTTACAGGCTTTGACTTTATTTCGGACATACACGGCGCTTGCGGGATTTTCACCGACCATGACCACAGCCAAAGCGGGCGCTCTGCGAAGTTTCGAGGCGGCCGCCTTTGTCCGAGCTCGGATGGCTTGAGCTACTGCTTTACCGTCAATAATTTGAGCTGCCATAAAATGATTTCCTTATGGAAAGTCCGCCGAAACCGGCGGACTTTTTCTTAATTGGTTTTCCTGTCACGCGGACTAGATTTGTTTGTTAGCGCTCATAACTACACGCATCAAATCGGCCACGGTTCCTGAGTTGGTCTTATCCATAATGGAGGCGCGATGTGCTTCCACCGTCTTAATGGAAATACCAAGATCGTCAGCAATTTGTTTATTCAAGCGGCCGGCCACGATGCGTTCGAGCACTTGTTGTTCACGTGGGGTCAGCTTGGAAAGCATCGCTTCATTCAAGGATTGTCTTTCGTTTTTGACACGCTGTTCGCGAGCCTCAGACAAGAGACGGGAAAGAAGCGGTAAAAGCACCTCAATTTTCACCGGCTTTTGCATGAAATCCGCGGCCCCTTTTTTCAATGCGCTGACAGCCATCGGCACATCACCGTGACCGGTCAGGAACACAATAGGAATGGTTGCCTTGCGTGCGATCAAATGATCCTGCACTTCGGTGCCTGGCATACCGGGCATACGTTGGTCGAGCAGCAGCACGGCAATCGCATTGGGGTCATATTTTGCGATAAACGCTTCGCCGCTGTCGTAGGCTTCTACCCGATAGTCCTGCGACTCCAAGAGTCTGCGCAGAGAGTCGCGGACATCAGCATCGTCATCGACAAGGTAAACGGTCCCGAGAGGTTCTTTGCGGATATTGTCAAAATTGAATGTAGGAAAAGACATAATTTCAAAGTGGGCAATAAGCCGTGATTTTCAATAACAAATCATTTTAACCTGTTTGTTGGTTTTCGGAAGGCAACATCAACGTAAAGATTGTGCCTCGTCCGATGTTGTCCGAAATACTCAAGCGTCCGTGGTGGAGCTCCACAATGGTTCTGCAGATGTTGAGCCCCATGCCCATTCCGGTGGATTTGGTTGTAAAGAAAGGATCAAATAACTGAGCTTTATGTTCGTCGTCAATGCCGACCCCATTATCGGCCACTTCAAAAACAACATTGTGTTCAATAGTGGAATAAATCGTCAGGGTGACTTCCGGCTTTTGTCCCTCAATACCGGCGCTGGCTTCGATGCCGTTTTTGATCAGATTGAGCAGGACCTGTTCAATCATAATTTCATCACACCAGACGTTAGAAATATCCTGCGCAATGTAATACTGCAGTTTTGCTTTGTGACGACGAGCCTGAATATTGGCCAACTCCATCACTTCATTGACCAAGTTGATAACTGGGATGGATTCCATCTTGGGTTCACTGCGTTTGGTGAAGGAACGAATTCGCTGAATAATGCCGGCGGCCCTCTGCGCTTGAGCTTCAATGCGAGAGACCGAGTAGAACATCTCATGTTCTTCAGGCACGCCGGCTTTTTTCATCATGCTGCCGACAAGAAACGCATAGTTGGAGATGGCGGTAAGCGGCTGATTTAATTCGTGGGCAAGAGAGCTCGCCATCTCACCCATGGTGACCAGCCGCGAATTCAGTTCAGAGCGAGCCTGTTGTTCGGCCAATAGATTTTCATTTTTTCGTCTCTCAGTGATATCCGAGAGAATTTGCAAACGCACGTCCGTCCGGTCAGTCCAGGTAATTATTCTTTCGTGCAGCTCGAACCATTTATCCATGTCTTCGACGTAAATGTCGCCGGCAATGTCAACGGCATTCTGAGCCCGTTTTTTTCCAAGCTGATTGAGCAACTCTTTATGCGCGCGGATATGACCCACACTATCTGAACCAAAAAGTTTGTCGTAAACCGTATTGGAAAAAAGCAGGATGTTGCTTTGCGGATCCACAACGCTAATGGCGTCCTGCATGGATTCGAGCACGCGGGTAAATCGTTCATGTGCGGCAGTGACTCGTTCCTGAGCCTGACGGATTTCTGAAATATCAGTCAATGTCCAGAGCCACCCCAAATGCGTGCCTTCCACGGTAATCATCGGTGAAATATAAATAAAGGCACTGAATGTGGATCCGTCCGATCTTATCGGGTGAAATTCGTAACTGGTGGTAGCCATCTGACCGCGTTTAATGGTGTCAAAAAGTTCCATTAAACGAAAACCTGCGTCTCCCTTTGGCCAGTACGAATACGGAGGCAACTGTCCGATTAAATGTTCGTTTGAACTGAGTCCCAGCAGGTCGGTGAATGTACGGTTTGTGTAAACAATACGACCGTTACGATCCGTCACTTGTAAACCGGAAAGCTGACTGTCGGCGATGGTTTTTCTCAGTGCGGATTCGGCACGCAGCGCTGTTTCAATGCTGTTTTGCCGCCAGTTAAATCGGATCAAACCCAGGAGAGCGACGATTAAGAAAATCCCTAATGCGCTGATCACCCAAAAGAGCGTGTTTTGAGTTAATAGTCCTTGAGCGTAACTGGAAACCTGCAGTTCAAACCCCGCCGGTAGCGGTGCCAAATTCATCCTGAATGTAATCGTTTGTCTGCGAGAGTCGGTGCTGGCGGCGACAATCGGAGTGTCGTTGTAGAGCAAGCTGGTTCGCAGGGAGGAATCGCGTCGGTTTTGTGTGGCCTGACGCAACAGCGACCAAATGGAGATACGCGAAATTTGAAGGTAGTGTGTGCCGCCGATAACAGCCGGGGAAACCAAGTCAATAAAAGGAGAACCTTCAATCGGCAGAGAATAGGGTTCAGAGAATGAGGAAGAGCCTGTCCGCTTGGTTCTTGAAATTGCTGTCGCTGTACTGGCGCGCTGATAGTACTCGCCAATCCGGAAAGTGATGTCACCGAAGGGGTGCGGTGAGGCAAAAGAGGCGAGCACCCGATTTCTGGTGTCCAGATAGTTAATTTCCAAAATTTCCGCGCGATCCTGCATCAACTCTCGAGATTGTGTTTGTAAACGCGGCAAATTTTCTCGAAATGTTTGGTTTGAGGGTAAGGCGTGATGAAGTTGATTGAGGCGTTCCAAGTCCGAATTCAGCCGAATCGAAAAGGAGTCGGCCCATAATTCAGTCGTCTGATGCAACTGCGAGAGTTGAGCCTTCTGGTCTTCGGACTGAATGACGCGACCGATAAAGAGCATACCGATAATCACGCAAATAAGCATGATCCAGGTCATGATGATCCCGAACATGCTCTGTCCGCGAAATGCCTTATCGCCTAAACTTTTAAAAGTTTCAACGGCGAAAATTGGGGTTGCTCTTTCCACTGTGCGCTATGTCAAAAAAGTTCCAAGTTCAAATAATAACTATGCAAACATTGTCTTGCTAGGACTTTGCTTTTGCGAACATAAAAAAGCTTGAGCATCAAATCAAAAGCGTTGGAGAAAGTGCACTTTCAAAGCGCAGTTCAAACCGTTAAAACTTTCCTTGGGAGAGCAAGCCTTTGCTAAAATTCGGGCAGTTTGTCAATGGTTTTAAAGAGGAAGCCATGAATCAGCAAGAATTAAAACAAGCGGTCGGCCGTGCGGCTCTTAAATACGTCAAACCCGGAGAAATCCTTGGTGTTGGCACCGGTTCAACGGTGGATTGCTTTATTGACGCGCTTAAAGAAAGTGGTATTTCGGTTCCGGCTTGTGTCTCAAGCAGCGTTCGTTCAACCCAAAAACTTCAGTCTTATGGATTTAAAGTTCTCGACCTCAATGAGGTGGAGCGCATTAGCGTATATGTGGACGGAGCCGATGAGATTGATCCGCATTTTGCGATGATTAAGGGCGGTGGCGGAGCCTTAACGCGTGAGAAGATTGTGGCGATGGTTTCCGATACCTTTGTCTGTATTGCGGATGCTTCCAAAAAGGTTGATGTGTTGGGGCAATTCCCTTTGCCGATTGAAGTGATTCCGATGGCGGTCAGAGCCGTGAGCAGTGAAATTGAAAAGCTGGGTGGCAAGCCTGTTTTGCGGGACTTTACAACCGACAACGGCAATAAGATTCTGGACGTGCATGGCTGGGCAATGGAAGATCCCGTTGTGTGGGAAGAAAAGCTCAACCAGATTGTGGGTGTGGTCACGGTCGGTCTTTTTGCCAAACGAGGGGCCGATGTACTCTTGCTTGGCACTGAAGACGGCGTTAAAACATTCAAGCCATAAAGAGAAAAAGGGCACCTGCAGGTGCCCTCTGAACTTATTTCGGCGGAGTGTAGTTAGGAACGTTTTCCACGCCGTCGCCGAAAAGGTATTTTTGCATCTGTCCGAGCAAGTGTTTTCTGGCTTCGGGATCGGCCAGATTGAGTTGGTATTCGTTGACCATCATCGTCTGCAGACGAATCCACTCATTCCAGGCTTCTTTGGAGATATTTTCATAAACCTTCTGGCCAAGAGGACCGGGAAGCGGGGCGTAATCGAGACCTTCGGCCTCTTTGTTCAATTTGAGACAGTGGACCATGCGAGTCATACTGCGTGTCTCTCCTATGGTTAAATGAAACTGTCGTTTATTGTAAGAATTCAATTGAAATTTGTCTTGCGTAGAAATTTAAGTTTGAGGTTGACGCGGTGAGCGGAAATAGTCTTCGAGATCAATTAAGCGGTTTGATGCAGGCGAGAGTGCAGCAGGCTCGTGAGCAGGCAGAGGCTCAGGAAAAGAAAAAAGAATCGCTGCGTGCAAAAGCCCGGCAATCCGAGGCTCAGTCATTAGATGCCCATCAAAAGAAAGAAAAACCGGGCAGGCAACCGTCTTCTAAAGCTCGTTTGACGCCAATGCCTGGTTTACCCGTTTCGCAACGCGCCGAGGAGATCATTGAAGCCATTCGAAAAAATCGGGTGCTGATCTTGTGTGGTGAAACAGGATCCGGGAAAACCACTCAGTTGCCTAAACTATGTGTATTGGCTGGACGAGGGCGCAAAGGCAAGATTGCTCACACACAACCTCGGCGTATCGCCGCCTCATCCATAGCGAAACGATTGGCCGAAGAAACCGGAACAGAACTCGGACAATGGGTGGGTTTTAAAATCCGTTTCACCGACCGCACAGAGCCGGGGGCCAAGGTTAAATTAATGACCGATGGCATACTGCTTGCAGAAACGCAAGGAGATCCGCTCTTAAAGGCTTATGACACGATCATTATTGATGAAGCGCATGAACGAAGCATCAATATCGATTTTCTTTTGGGGTATTTAAAAGGACTATTAAAAAAGCGCCCGGATTTAAAAGTCATTGTGACTTCCGCAACGATTGACAGCGAGCGCTTTGCCAAACATTTCGCAGATGAAAAAGGTGAGCCTGCGCCCGTGCTCACGGTTTCAGGACGAACCTATCCGGTGGAAATCCGTTATCGGGCTCCCGAAGACGAAGATGAGACCGATGATAAAAGTCTTATGTTGGCGATTTCCGATGCTTGTGATGAGCTGTGTCGAGAAGGACCGGGGGATATTTTGGTGTTCCTGCCGGGAGAGCGCGAAATTCGTGAAGCGGCGGAGTTGCTCACACGCTCTCAACCGCCAACCACGGAAATTCTTCCTTTGTACGCAAGGCTTTCAGCGGCCGAACAGGAAAAAGTTTTCAAACCCAGTGAAAAGCGGCGTATTGTCTTGTCCACCAATGTTGCGGAAACATCCATCACTGTGCCGGGTATTCACTATGTGGTCGATACGGGCCTGGCTCGTGTGAAACGCTATTCATACCGCAATAAGGTTGATCAGCTTTTGATTGAACCGGTCAGTCAAGCTTCGGCGAATCAACGAAGCGGTCGCTGCGGCCGAGTGGCCAACGGGGTTTGTATTCGGCTCTACAGTGAGGAAGATTTCGCTCGCCGTCCGCCTTTTACGGATTCTGAAATCATGCGGACCAATTTGGCGGCGGCCATTCTTCGAATGAAATCTTTAAAGTTGGGTGATGTCAGAGCTTTTCCTTTTGTTCAGGCTCCTCCCAACCGAGCCATTGTCGATGGGATTTCACTTTTAAAGGAACTCAATGCGCTCGATGACCGAGAACGCCTCACGGAGGTGGGGCGCGCTTTAGCCAAACTGCCGGTTGACCCCAAAGTAGCTCGCATGCTTTTGGCGGCTAAGGATAATGGTTCCCTGTCTGAGGTACTGATCATCGCGAGCGCACTCTCTGTTCAAGATCCCAGAGAACGTCCCCTGGATCGTCAGGAAGCGGCCGATAATGTGCATCGATCCATGGCCGATGATAAAAGTGATTTCACGACTTTTGTGAAATTATGGCGTTATGTGCAAAACGCCATGGAACACAAAGAAAGCAACCGCAAATTAACCGAGGAATTTCGTCGGAAATTCTTAAGCCCGAGACGTTTGCGCGAATGGCGTGATGTTTATCGTCAGCTCAAGGAACTGACCGCCGAACTGGGGTGGAAGCTCAATGAAAAAGAAGCCAATTACGAGCAGGTTCACACCGCGCTTTTAACCGGTCTGTTAGGCAATCTTGGGTACAAGATTCCGGATGCTGAACCGAAATCGGCTCCGTTTTTAGGAGCTCGAGGGATTAAGTTTTTTATTTGGCCGGGTTCGCCTCGGGTAAAAAAATGCGGTCGCTGGATCATGGCGGCAGAATTGATGGAAACTTCCCGCTTGTTTGCGAGAACCGTGGCGGACGTGGATCCTCAATGGATTGAGCGCGTGGGGGCTCACTTAATTAAAAAGAGCTATTCGGAGCCTCATTGGGAGAAAAAAGCTGGTGCGGTCATGGCCATGGAAAAGGGGACCATTTACGGGCTCACGGTCTATGGCCAACGAAAAGTGACTTATACAGATAAAGATCCGGCGCTTTGCCGAGAACTGTTCATTAGAGAAGCGTTGGTAAACGGTGAATTTGAAAGTCAGGCGCCTTTCTTTAAACATAATCAGCAGTTGGTCCGTGAAATCCGCAATCTTGAGCACAAAGCCCGGCGGTTGGATGTGTTGGTTGACGATGAATTAATCGTGCAGTTTTATGACCAACACTTGCCTTCCGAAGTCGTCAGTGCAGTGACTTTTGATCAATGGAGAAGTAAAGCGGAAAAGGATAATCCGAAACTGCTTTACTTGTCTCGAGATGAATTAATGCGCCATGAAGCAAGCGGCATCACGACCGAGTATTTTCCAAAAATGATGGAAATGAAAGGGGTCTCAATGGCGCTGACCTATCATTTCGAACCCGGTAGCCCGAGAGACGGGGTCACATTGGCGGTTCCGCTATACGCTTTGAATTTGATTGATGAAGTTCGCTGCCAGTGGCTCGTGCCCGGTATGCTCAAGGAAAAGGTTCAACTTTTAATCAAGAGTTTGCCGCAACGCTACCGTCGGCATTGTGTGCCTTTAGCTGACTATGCGAAGGGATTCGTTCAAAGAAATGAGGCCATTGCCGGTCAAAAAAATCTTCTTCAGGTGCTTTGTGAGGATATTGAGTCTCAGTGCGCAGTTCGTCCCAATGTGCAGGACTTTAAGTTGGAGCAGCTACCGGCCCATCTCACAATGAATTTCAAGATTTTGGATGAATATGGCCGGCAGATTGAAATGGGAAGAAATTTGGCTGCGCTTAAATCCGAATTAGGTGCTCAGGCACAGAAATCATTTCAGGAGGTGGCCGCAGAAGACAGCGAAATTTCTCATGATAGTGAGCAACAAATTACGGAATGGAATTTCGGTGAATTGCCCGACATTATGGAAATTAAACGAAAGGGGCAATCTCTAATCGGTCATCCGGCTTTGGTGGATCACGAGACGTACTGTTCGCTGGAAGTTTTTGATAGTCCTGACGAGGCTATGCGCCAACATCGAAAAGGACTCTTGCGGCTTTTTAAATTGCAATTGCGAGAACAAATCCGCTACTTGGAGAAAAATCTCAAACCGCTTCAATCTGTGCAGATGCAGGCGGCAATGTTGGATTGCATGGCGGAGGTCTTCGACAGTTTTGAGGCAATGCGTGAAGCCGTGATTGACGCGTCACTGATGCAGTGCGCGCTGTGTGAGCCTTTGCCGGTTAATTCTGAGCAGTTTGAATCAAGACGTCAGGATGCCAAGGGAAAGTTGAATCTGATTGCCCAGGATATTTCCCGATTGTTGAGCGAAGTGGTCGCTGAGACGGGCAACGTTTCCAAAAAGTTAAAAAACTGTTCGGACAAATGGGTTCTTGAAGATATTGAACGCCAATTAAAAGGCCTGTTTTTTAAGGACTTTTTGCTTAAAATTGGCTACTCGCATCTGTCACACTATCCCCGTTACCTCAAGGCAGTACTGGTCAGACTTGAAAAACGGCGAGATGAACCTGAAAAAGATGCTCAGAAAATGCGTGATGTGGTTCGGTTTGTAACCCTGTACGATAGAGAGATCGCGGCACGCAAAGGGGTGACAGATAGTCGATTGGAAGAATTCCGTTGGATGATCGAGGAACTCAGGGTGTCTCTTTTTGCTCAGAAGTTGCGCACACCGATGCCGGTTAGTGTTAAACGGCTCGACAAAGTGTGGTCATCCATCAAGTATTAGAGGAAATAAGTTATGGAATCCTTGCCGATTCGTCCGGCGTTTTGGAACATTCCCTTTTGGGCGGAAATTGGTGTTTATGTGGTCGGATTGGTTGCTGCCGTTGCTTGTGTGATCGGCATCTGTCAGTGCGTTCGCTTGTGGCGCGCGGGGCGCCCACAGTCACTGCCTCAAGCCAAAAAGGAACGATGGCTCGGTCTTTGGCGCGATGCTTTCATGCACCGTCGTTTATTAAAGACACCGGGCGGTCTGATTCACTTTTTTCTTTTTTGGGGTTTTGTCTTTCTCTTTTTCGGAACGGCCACGGCTGTGCTGGATTGGGACATAGGTCACTATCTGTTTGACGTCCGCCTGCTCAAGGGCAATATCTACCTGGCCTATAAATTTATTCTGGATATTGCGGGCTTGCTGACATTGATAGCCTTGGCCGTCGCCGCTGTCAGACGCTTTGCCGTTAAGGGTAAGAAATTAGAGCGTTCCTGGCGTTTTGCCTGGATATTGACCTCATTGGCGGTCATTGTTTTCACGGGATTTATTGTCGAAGGATTGCGTCTTGCGGCCCAACAGCCGGAGTGGGCGGTTTATTCGCCGGTGGGTTATGCGTTCTCTTTGGTATTTCTTGAGATGTTCACACCCGAACAGCTTCAAGGTGCCCACTTTACCTGGTGGCTAGTGCACGGCGCGGGCGCGCTTATCTTTGTCGGTTTAATTCCGTTTACATTCTTCGGTCACATGTTTAAGGCACCGGCCAATATTTATTGGCGCAAACTTGCTCCCAAGGGACAACTGGACAAAATTGAAGACATCGAAGAGCAGGAATCATTCGGGGTATCGGAATTTGACCAATTTACCTGGAAGCAGCGCTTGGACTTTGATGCCTGCACCGAATGCGGACGTTGTTCTGAAGTGTGTCCGGCCTTGCGCGCCGGTGCTCCGCTTGACCCCAAGGCGCTTGTCATGAGTCTGAAAAAACGACTTCACCGACCCAATGACAAGGTATTGGTGGGTGAGATTGTCAGCAAAGAGGCGCTCTGGAGTTGCACAACGTGCGGCGCTTGTATGCAGGCCTGTCCGGCCAGATTGGATTTGCCATCCACGATTGTGGACATGCGCAGACACCTTGCGCTTGAATTGGGAGAATTCCCCGCCGGTCTCACCAAGGCTTTGCAAAATACACAAAGTGTCGGCAATCCCTGGGGTATGGATCCAGCTTCTCGTTTGGATTGGGCAAAAGGGCTCGATGTTCCTGTGGCCACGGAGGGTAAGCCGGTTGATTATCTCTATTGGGTGGGATGCTCAGCGTCTTACGATCGTCGCGCCCAAAAAATTGCCCGTTCTATGGTGAAGATTTTGCAGGCGGCCGGTGTCTCTTTTGCGGTGATGCGAGAAGAACGTTGTCACGGTGATTTTGCCCGCCGAAGCGGGGAGGAATATACCTTCCAACTAGCCGCGTTGGAAAATATTGAGAATTTGCATAAATATCAATTTAAACGCATTCTGGCGCATTGCCCCCACTGTTTTAACACGCTCAAAAATGAATATCCTCAATTTGAGGGTGGAAAGTTTGATGTGGTGAGCCATACTCAATTGATTTCGGAATTATTGGAATCAGGACGTATCAAACCGAAATTAAAACAGGCCGAAAAGATTGTTTTTCACGATCCTTGTTATATGGCGCGTTACAACAACAGCGTGGGAACACCCCGAAAGATTTTAGACGGTATTGAGGGGATTACACGAGTTGAAAATCTTCAAAGAGGCAAGACGGCGATGTGCTGCGGCGCGGGCGGCGGTCAAATGTGGATGGAAAGCTCAACGAAGAAAATCAACTTCATTCGATTGACGGATTTGCGTCGATCCGCCTCAACGGTGGCGGTCGGTTGCCCGCATTGCCTGACGATGTTCGAGAGCGCGATGAGCGACGATAAGGTGCTCTCCGGAATGGACATTGTGGAGTTGTCGGAACTAGTGGCAAAGGGATTGGATGATGCAGCTCAAAACAGATGAAAGGCTTAAGCAGTTTTTGACTTACGCATTCATCGGTGTGATTAATACGGGAATTCACTGAGGAGCATTCGGCTGCTTCTATCATTTTGCCGACTGTAGTCAGAGCCTTTCAAATCTGGCGGGCTTTTTGATTGCGGTGACGTTTTCCTACGTGATGAACGCCAGGATCACCTTTAAAAAAGAGCAGAACTTTGCGGGCTACGTCAAGATGGTGGTCATCATGGCTTCCATCTCTTGGGGAATCGGCTGGTGCGCGGATCAAAGCGATTGGTATCCGCTTGTGACACTGGTGCTTTCATCGGCAACCAGCCTGGTCTTAGGTTTCGTATTAACGAAGTTATTGGTTTTTCGTTAATTATTTTCCTGCTCAGCTTTCTTATTTCGGAAAGAGCCCTTCACCATATCGAATTTAAAAAATCGGCATTCCAGCGGGCCGTTGAAAATCACGATCTTTCTGGATTCGGACAATCGCATTTGACTCGGCAATTTGCGGTCGCTCGTAAGCATCCAGGCGGTCCAGCCGGAGAATTGTTTTTTCAAATTATCCGCGACATTTTTCATCATTGAGGCGACGGTGGCGCTCTTCGGATTGGATTGTTCACCATAGGGAGGATTGGTGACAATGAGTCCGGTCGAAGCCGGCGCCTGCACTTGACGCGCGTCGCATTGAGTGAAATTTAAGCGGCCGTCATCCAGAAGCTTTTGCAATCCTGCGCGTTGGGCATTGGCTTGAGCCTTTCCGACAACAATGGTGGAAATGTCGCTGGCGCAAATTTGCACCGGCGCGTGCAGGTTAACCTCAGCCTTGGCATCCTCTTTCATTTCTTCCCACTCCTGCTTATCAAAGATGTGCAGCTTTTCAAATGCGAAAGAACGATTGAGTCCCGGAGCGATAGAGCAGGCAATTTGGGCCGCTTCAATGGCGATTGTGCCTGAGCCGCAGAAGGGGTCAAGCAATGGTTGATCGGGTGTCCAGCCCGAAAGCGCTAAGAGACCGGCCGCCATGTTTTCTTTAAGCGGAGCCTCTCCTTTTTCTACACGCCAGCCTCGTTTGAAAAGCGGTTCGCCCGACAGATTCAAATAAAACGTGCAGTACCGTTCATTGATAAACGCATGGATGCGCACATCGGGATTGCTTTTCTCAATACTGGGGCGCTTGCCGCAGCCTTCACGGAAACGATCGCAAATACCGTCTTTGATTCGAAGAGTGGTGAAATCCAAACTTTCAAGAGGGGAACGATGGGCGGTGACATCCACTCGGATTTTGGCGTCGGAATCGAAGAATCGTTCCCAAGGCAACACATGGGCCATGTCGTAGATGTCGTGGCTGTCATAGTATTGGCGTGTGGCAATGCGAAGCAGAATTCGGCTGGCGTAGCGGCTGCGCAGGCAGGCGGCCATAGCTAAAGACAGAGCGCCTTCAAAAAGAACTCCGCCGGCGTTCACTTTGATATTCTGTGCGCCGAGCGCTTTCAGTTCTTCGGCGAGAATCGGTTCAAGAGTGCGTGGACAAACTGCGAAAAAGTGGTAGGCAGGCATGACGGTTAGTTCCTAGTGGAGACATGGGCAAGAAACACACACAAGGTCTTGAGTTCAGACCAGACATCATCTCGATTTTGTACAGTGAGCCCCTTGGCCAAGCGGTCGAGATCGGCGCATCGGTCAAGCATATTGGCCATTTTGGTCGAAGTCGAGCGGCGTGCAAGCTGTGAGGTCAGCGCTCGCACAGAAGGCATTACCGGCGCTTGTCGGTCGATGGTGAGCGCAAGCGCGTCGCGCAGGAAACTGCTCAGACGCATCAGAATAAAGGGCATCGGTTCATCTTCGGACTGCATGCCGTTGACCGTGCGGGTTGTGCGAGCCACATCGCCTTGGGCAATCGCTTCGAGCAAATCTTCGACGCTGTAGCGAGAAACATTCATCACACAGTCTTCCACTTCCCGAAGAGTTAATTCTTTTCCGGGATAGAGAAGCTCAAGCTTCATGAGTTCTTGCTTGGCGGCCATGAGATTGCCTTCAGTTTGTTCGGCAAAAAAGGTCAAGGCTTGCTCCTGCATGCTTTGCCCCTGACGACGCAAACGGTCGCGAATCCAGGTCGGATACTGTGAATGAGAAATCGGTTGACAGGAAACAACGTTACCGCAGGCGGCAAGCGCCTTAAACCAAGAGGCTTTTTGAGTGGAATAGTCCGCCTGAGTCAGGTGAATGACCGTGACCGTGGAATCAATCTGGGGGACTAGTTCGGCAAACTGTGCCAATACCTTGGCACCTTTGACACCCGGACCGGAAGATAAAAAGCGCAGTTCGATAATTTTTTTGTCATCAAAAAGAGAAACAGAGCTGACGGCGTCAATGAGAGGAGACCAGTCACTCACCGAGCTCATCGCGAGCACCACACGTTCAGAGTAGCCGAGATCTTTGGCGGCGCTTCGCAAAGCATCACCGGCTTCCAGCGCCAATAGCGGCTCTTCGCCAACGATAATCCAAAGGGGCGACAATGATCCTTGAGCGCGTTCGCGCTCAAGTACTCGCTCCAACTCTTCGCTTTTAATATTCATTGGTAATCGGTTTGACGGCAGACAAGCGACCCAACAGCTGATTGATCAAACTTTGCTGCATTTCAGAATAGAGGATGTCTTCCTGAGCGCTTCGGGAGAGGTATTCATCGTCGTTGTAGTACATGCTCCGAGAGGCGGTGAAGGTGGTCGGCGGGAAAAATTCTTCACCGTCCGGATCAACAAGGCGGAAAGTCATATTGAGCGTCAATTCGTAATCACGCTCTTCACCTTGCATATTCATGGAAATCACATCACGGTGGCGGCCCGAGGAAACAAGTTCCAAAATGGCATCGGCTTGACTGGCTTGCTGAACGATCGTGACATTGGTTGAGGCGGCGATCATGCGTCTGATATTGGCGGCGATTTTATCGTTGATGGGCATATTGACGTATAAAGTTTCAAAAGGCAACGTCGTTTGTCCGCGCAGATGAAAACCGCAACCGCCGGCCATCACAGAAAAGGCAAGCGCAGAAAGAAGAAATGAGCGTCGGGCCAAAGCCATAATCGAATTCCCAAATAGAAATGCTTAAAAACAATAGGCTCATTATAGGGCAAAAAAGTCCCGAAACCTTGAGGGTTTCGGGACCGATTTCGTCTTATAAGCGCAAATTAAGCAGCGACGATGTTAACGAGCTTCTTGGGCACAATAATGATCTTGCGGATCGTCTTGTCGTCGGTGAATTTCTTCACATTTTCGTTGGCAAGCGCGGCCTGCTCGATTTCTTCCTTAGCCGCTTGAGCCGGCACGGTAACAGAACCGCGCAGCTTGCCGTTGACTTGAACGACAAGCGTCATGTCATCGGCCACCAACGCTTTTTCGTCGACTTCAGGCCACGGAGCATCAAGAATGGCTCCCATTTCAGCCTCAAAGCCCAAGTCTTGCCACAATTGCGTCGTGATATGCGGCGCGATTGGGTAGAGCGTACGAATCAGAATGCTTGCGCATTCTTTAAGAACAGCGTCGGCTCCGGTGCTTTGTTCAAACTTAGCGCTTTCGAGCGAATTGAGCATCTTCATCGTGGCGGAGACAACCGTGTTGTATTGCATACGGTCAATGTCACCGGTCGCTTGCTTGAGCGACGTATAGATGTCGCGACGAAGATTCTTTTGCTCAGCAGTCATGACGCCGGTATCGACAGAGGCTGCTCGAGCAATCGCTTCTTTATTCTTGAAGCACCAGTTCCACAGTCTGCGCAGGAAGCGATAGGTGCCTTCAGCGCCGGAATTGCTCCAAGCGGCGGATTGATCGGGAGGTCCCGCGAACATCACAAAGCTGCGAGCCGTATCCGCGCCGAACTTATCGATGATCGTCTTCGGTTCCACGACGTTATTCTTCGACTTACTCATCTTCTCGACGCCCCCCATGGTGACGGGCAATCCGTCATCCTTGGCGATCGCGCGGACCGGACGCGCTTTTTCGTCGTAGAAAATTTCAATTTCGTCCGGGTAGTACCAGCGCTTCTTACCGTCGGGCAATTCACGGTAGTAGCACTCGGCGGTGAGCATCCCTTGGGTAAAGAGCCGAGTGAAGGGTTCATCGAATTTCACCAGTCCCAAGTCGCGCATGACCTTCGTCCAGAAGCGCGCATAGAGCAAGTGCAAAACCGCGTGTTCAATGCCGCCGATATATTGATCAACCGGAGCCCAGTAATCGTTGCGCTCGTCAACCATGGCGGTATCACAGTCGGGCGAGCAGTAACGCATGAAGTACCAGGAAGAATCCACAAAGGTGTCCATGGTGTCGGTTTCGCGAGTAGCGTCGCCGCCGCAAACCGGACACTTGCACTTCAGGAAGGATTCGCACTTATTCAAGGGGTTGCCGGAACCGTCCGGAACCAAGTCCGTCGGCAACACCACCGGCAGATCCTTTTCAGGCACGGGAACTGGACCGCAGTGCGGGCAGTTGATGATCGGAATGGGAGTGCCCCAATAACGTTGACGGCTGATACCCCAGTCGCGGATGCGGAATTGAGTTTGTTTTTCCCCTAATCCTTTGGCTGCAAGCGCATCGGCGATCTTGTCGATGCCTTGATGGACATTAAGACCGTCAAATTCACCGGAATTGACCAGTTGGGTGGCATCGCTCTTGTCGGCATACCATTCTTCCCAGGCATCAGTCGAGTAGGTCTTACCGGGCATGCCGACAACTTGTTTGATCGGCAGACCGTATTTCTTTGCAAAAGCAAAATCGCGTTCGTCGTGAGCCGGCACGCCCATCACAGCGCCTTCACCGTAGCTCATCAACACATAGTTGCCGACCCATACCGGAACATCAGCGCCGGTGAGCGGGTGTTTAACGCAAAAGCCAGTGGGCACGCCTTCTTTTTCGCGAGTGGCAAGGTCCGCTTCACTGACACCGCCCTTGGCGCACTCTTTGATAAACGCGTCCACATTGGGATTGTCTTGGGCGAGGCGCTTGGCAAGCGGGTGCTCCGCGGCCACTGCCACAAAGGTAACCCCCATGAGCGTATCGGCGCGAGTTGTAAAGACCTGCAGTTTTTCTTCCTTGCCGTCAATTGTGTACGGGAAGGCCAGTTTCACACCGACGGATTTGCCGATCCAGTGTTCCTGCATGCTGCGGACTTGTTCCGGCCAACCTTTAAGGATATCCAAATCCTTGAGCAATTCATCGGCATACTGGGTGATGCCGAGGTAGTAACCCGGGATTTCGCGCTTTTCCACCACAGCGCCGGAACGCCAGCCGCGACCGTCGACCACTTGTTCGTTAGCAAGCACCGTCTTGTCAACCGGGTCCCAGTTAACAATTTGCGTTTTGCGATAGCAGATGCCCTTTTCCAACATCTTCAGGAACATCCACTGATTCCAGCGATAGTACTCAGGGGTGCACGTGGCGACTTCGCGGCTCCAGTCAAATGCCAAACCCAGAGGCTGCATTTGGTTTTTCATTTCGGCGATGTTGTCAAACGTCCACTTGGCCGGCGCGATGCCGTGATTAATGGCGGCGTTTTCTGCTGGCAGGCCGAAGGCATCCCAGCCCATCGGGGTCATGACGTTGTAGCCCTTCATGCGAAGGTAACGGTACATTACGTCGTTTAATGTGTAGTTACGGACGTGGCCCATGTGGAGCTTGCCGCTCGGGTAAGGCAGCATGGACAGGACATAGAACTTGGGTTTTTCTTTACCGTTCTTGTCCTTAGCATGTTCGTGAGCATGGTACACGTCGCCCTTTTTCCAGGCGGACTGAACCTCTGCTTCAACGATTTGCGGAGAGTAGGTTTCACGCATAGTGCTATCCAATCACAGTTAATTAAGCGAATTCGGAAAGTATAACGGTTTTGGAAGGTCTTTTAACGTAAGTCCATTAAGCGAAATGCCTTATGGAACTTAAGACAAAAACAAAGCGCTCCTGAAATTCTCAAGAGCGCCTCATCAAAATCAGTCGTTTTTGTTGTCTTCGTACTCTTCAATATGAATGAGAGTATTGGCCACAATCGCGGTGAGTCCGCCAGTGGTGATGCCGGAGGCGAAGATATTTTTCAGCGTTTCCGGGAATTGACTCAAAATTTCAGGAACCAGTTCAACGCTCAAACCAAAAGAGAAACTCAGGGCGATGACTAAGATGGCTTTACGGTCAATGCGTTGGCTTGCAATGATACGCATGCCGGCGGCGGCGACGGTGCCAAACATTAACAAAGTGGCTCCGCCTAAGACCGGATCGGGCATCAACGAAAAGACCAGCCCGATAGCCGGAAAGAGTCCCAGCAGCACTAAGAATCCGGCAATGAAGTAACCCACGTAACGGCTGGCGACGCCGGTTAACTGAATCATGCCGTTATTTTGCGCAAAGATTGAATTGGGGAATGAATTGAGCATGCCGGCGATCATGGAATTAAAGCCATCGGCCAAAATGCCCCCTTGGGCTCGTTTCATAAAACGTTCACCACGGAAGGGCTGACCGGAAATCATGGAGTTGGCCGTGACATCCCCGTACGCTTCAATGGCGGTGATGAGATAAACAAGCGCCAAGCCGATGATCGCGCCCCAATCAAAGGAGATTCCATATTTAAACGGAACCGGGATATTGAAACCGCCGTAGCTTTTGACCGAAGAAAAGTCCACCATGCCGCAGAACCAGGAGACGGCGTAACCGATCGCAAGACCGATGACGATGGAACTCATGCGAAGGTAGCGGTTGGCGCTGCGGTTAAAGAAAATAATGGAAAAAAGCACTAAGGCGGCGATGCCCAGGTTCTGAAAGCTGCCGAAGGTACCGGCGGCTTTAGCGGCATATCCGCCGCCGCAGGCGATAATGCCGACCTTAATGAGACTCATGCCGATTAGCGTCACCACGATGCCGGAGACGAGCGGCGTGATCACTCGCTGGGTGTATTTCAAAATGCGGCTTACAAACATTTCCACCGTGGAGGCCATGATTGCGGCTCCGAAAATGGCCGAAAGTCCTCCGGTTAAACCGGCTGAAATAATCGGTCCGATAAAGGAAAAGCTTGTACCCTGAATACACAGCAGACCGCAACCGATGGGACCCACGGTGTGGCATTGTATAAATGTTGCAATGCCCGAGACCATCAGCGACATGGACACGAGGTAGCCGGTGGTTTCAAGATCCAACTGCAGGGCGCCCGCGATAATCAATGGCGGCGTCACAATGGCGACGAAAATAGCCAGCATATGCTGCAGAGCGGCAAAAAGCGTTTCTTTAAGCGGTGGACGGTCTTCAAGACCGTAGATCAATTCGGACGTTTTAGCAGGGTTAACGTGTTCTTCAAGGTTTAACTCGGCCACTTTTTATCCTTTAACGAAGGGTGATCTTATTGTTATCAAGGCTGTCGATGATGGCAAGCGATTCAACGTGAATACCCATGCCACGCAGTTCATTGCCGCCCGCTTGGAAACCTTTTTCAATCAAAAAGCCCATGCCGACGAGTTCCGCTCCGGCTTGTGTGACTAAATCAAGGATACCCTTGGCGGCGTTGCCGTTAGCTAAAAAGTCATCGATAAAGAGAACTTTGTCACCTGGACCAAGGAAGTCTTTGCTTACGCAAACGTCATAGCTGCGGTTTTTGGTAAAGGAGAACACCTTGGTGGCGAGCATGTTGTCCATTGTGCTGGGCACATTTTTCTTAGCAAACACCACGGGCAATTCCAACAAGTAACCCACCATGATGGCCGGAGCAATGCCGCTGGCTTCAATCGTGAGGATTTTGTTGATATCGGTGCCGGCAAAGCGACGAACAAACTCCACAGCCATGGACTTCATCAAGATGGGGTCCATTTGGTGATTGATGAAGTTATCGACCTTAAGAATGCCGCCATCGAGGCATTTGCCGTCTTTAATGATGCGCTCTTTGAGTGCTTTCATGGTGCTCAGAGGTTTAGGGAAAATTCAAATGTGATTTCCCGTCACCCACTCCTTTCAAAGAAATAGTTTTAATTGTGAGATCCAGTCTGTTCAACAAAGACAGAAATATAGAGAGCTATCTTGTTGAGGAAAAAGAGATTGCGAAATTATACGGCGAAAGAATTCTTAACGTTTCTGAATGGATTGACCTATGGAAGATTAACCGAATAGTGTTAAAGTGGCAGACATGGCTTCGGAAATATCAATACCGAGAAGCTTGAGAATTTGTCTATCACTGCCGCAGGCAGTTATTTGAGGAGAAGGAAATGCCGATTGTTTTAGCTGATCGCCTGTTGCCGGGAGTTGCCGATTGGGCCGATGAACTGATAGCGATTCGTCATGATTTTCACAGTCACCCGGAGTACGGTTTTAACACCGAACGCACCGTCGGTATTATCTGCGAGCATCTGCGCCAATGGGGTATCAACGACATCAACACGGATTTAGTCAAAGGCGCCGTGGTGGCGGTTGTCGGAGGCAATCGCCCCGGTCATACGATCGGCGTGCGCGCTGACATGGACTGTTTGCCGATGAACGATCAGTGCGGGAAAGAATGGCAAAGCCAAAACGAAGGCTATGCTCACGCCTGCGGTCACGACGGACATACGACGTGGCTTTTGGGTGCTGCTCGCTATTTAGCTTCACATCGCGATTTTCCGGGTAAAGTTGTCTTGGTGTTCCAGCCTGCGGAAGAAATCAGCGGTGGGGCTCGCGCGTTAATTGAGGCCGGCTTACTTGAAAAATATGGGATTGAAGAAATCTATGGCGGCCACACCGAGCCGATGTTGCCTAAGGGAGTGATCGGCTTTAAACCCGGTCCCTTGCAGGCGGCTTCCGACAGCCTTTATGTGACCGTGAAAGGCAAGGGAACTCACGGCGGTCGTCCCCATTTGGGCGTTGATCCGATTCCGGTCGCCGCCCAGATTGTCACCGCCCTGCAAACCATTGTTTCCCGTAAAGTGAATCCTATTGACACGGCCGTTTTGTCTATCTGTTCGATTAACGCCGGGCGATATGAAGCGGTCAATGTGGTGCCCGCTTTCTGCACTTTGAGCGGAACGATTCGCACATTCCTGCCGGAAACTCGCGTGCAGATTGAACAAACCGTCAAGACGATGGTGCCCGCTATTGCCGAAGCCAATGGCTGTGAAGCGGAGATCAAATATGTTCATGAATGCGGTTCTGTCATCAATAGCCCGGCTCAGACCGAAGCAGCGCTGAAGGTGACGGGCGACTTGTTGGGCAAGGATCACGTCAAAGTGATTGATCCCTTCATGAGCTCCGAAGACTTTAGCGAATATCTGCAGCGGGTTCCCGGCTGCATCATTCGCGTCGGAATCAAGGATGAAAACCATACGGTAAGTTTGCACAACCCCAATTTTGACTTCAACGATGAAGTGCTTCCGTTGGCTGTCAGCGTGGTGGCCAATATGGCCATTAAGCGTCTGGAAGCCTTAGCGGCTTAATGGCTTCAGGTTGGGCAATTCAGGTGTCTGATCGCCAGTTCGGTCAGGCACCTTTTTCTTGAGTTTCAAAAAGAGTTTTTCCTGATACGTGCTGATTGATTTGTCGACCATTATCTTGAGAAAAATAAAATTTCTTGAATTTTTCAGCAGTTATTTCATTTTTTTCTGATAGGTTTTACCTACTTTTCAAGGGTTATCCCTCTTGATTTCATGGAAGAATATATGAAAAACTGAATAAAAATCGAAAGTGATTTGATCGGGGCTGCTATGAAGACGAAAGTTTCATTTTTTTTGAGCCCGGTGGTTGTACAGCAAGCAGCGGTTTCTGAATACATTCTCAACCTGGAAAATATCGTCGTTTCCGGGAAATCCTCCCCTTACTCGTAAATCAAGATAAACGTCAGCAGTGCTTTTCTAGCTTTGACTATAACAAATTAGTATTTATCGGGAGAGATCAGATGGCAAAACAGAGACTTTTTACAAAACAGGATAAACAGGTGGCGCTCGCCTGTTTTCGTGCTGGGATGGGGCCGCAGACCGTGACTGAGCGATTGGGTTACAGCTACCCCACGGTTCGTCAGTGGTATGAAAGTTATCTGCAAAACGATAATTCGTGGGCAAAGTTCGACGACGAGTCTTTCACCGAACGGCAAAAAGCATTGGAACTATTTAAACAGGGATATGGATATAAAAAAGTCGCCAAGGCGTTGTCGGTATCCGTGAGCCGCGCCAAATATTGGCATTTGCTCTACAGGCATGATCAAATCAGCTTTTTCAACGAGGGCACAAGACGTCCGAAGCGCTACTCCAGTGAAATGCGAAACGAGATTTTGAATCGTTTTGCGGTCACAACGGAGTCTAAGAAAGCGTTTTGCCACAACAATGGTATTTCCGTGCCGACATTAAATAATTGGTTAAAACAAGAACAGTCTAAAAAGATGAACTGGTACGGAAATTTTAGACAGTAAATTACTAGTAAAAATTATAAGTTACTTACCATTTGCTTTTCGAAGGTAATCTTCCAAATATTCCTTCGGTGTTTGGTTACCAAGAACAGAACTCGGTCGGTCATTGTTATAAAAACTAATGTACCGGCCGATTAGTTCTTGTTGTTCTTTAAAACTTGGACGCTCACTCTTCAACCATAGTGGGTTATACAAAGCCTCTACTTTAAAGGTACCATTGAAACACTCCATTGTGGCATTGTCGTAGCAATTACCGCGTCTTGAGAAACTATGCTGTATTCCCATTAAGCGTAAAGTCTCTCTGAAGCTGGTGGCTGTATAAATGGCTCCTCGGTCGCTATGCAGCATGACCGCTGAATCCAAATCTCGAAACGACAGAATTTGTAAGGTTCGATTGGCCAATCGATTATCCTGTTTGCGTTCAAACACCCAGGCCGTTATAGATCGATCAAACAAATCTTGCACTAGGGATAGATACCCCCAATGCCATTGATTATTCTCGTAGTACGGAACATAAGTCACATCCGTCACTAACCGAGATCTTGGCTTATCAGCTTGGAAGTGCCTATTCAATAGATTCGGTGGCAAGCTGGCCTGATACGCTTTGCCCGCATGAGGTTTAGCGGTACGAATACGACGTATTCGAGCCCCTAAGTGGTATTTGCTCATCACTCGTTGAATTCGACTTTCACTCACCTCTTGACCAAATTCTCGTTTAATTAAAGCTCCCATTCGACGACCGATCGTATAAAAGAATTTATCTTCAATGAACCTAATCCATTGAGCTAATTGGTTATCTCGGATCTCCCGAATAGAGATTTTTCGCTTATGGTAAAAACTGCTCC
>CABMQD010000018.1 GCA_902388655.1 uncultured Sutterella sp.
TAATAAGAAAACCGCCATTTTTCTGTCCGTTATTTCCCTACCGGAGACGAACAGAATTTAGCTGCATTTTTAAAGTTCGATTTGGACACTACTGATGAATTTTAAAATTCGGCAAGAAAGACCTGAAGATTTTGCCCAGACGGAAGATCTGGCTAGAGAAGCGTTTTGGAATCAATACGCTCCGGGTTGTTCTGAGCATTTTTTGCTCCACATTATGCGAGATTGTCCCGCATTCGTTAAAGATTTAGACCTGGTGGCGGTGCTTGATCACAGAATTGTCGGCAATGTTGTCTTCGTTAAAGGCCATATCCTTACCGACAACCGGACTAAAGTAGAAGTTCTCACACTCGGTCCGATCAGTGTGCATCCTGATTTTCAACTTGACATCCTCCCCGTCGTGAACGCCGAGGATTCCCTACGGCGTCATCGGCTCTCGCCGATGATCGCTTCGATGGGTTCCTGCTGCTGATCCGCGCCATGGAGTGTCTCCATCCGCCGATTCACTCGAACCCGATCCTTTTCATCGGGTTCCCCACAGGCTGACATGCGCTGCCCGCGCACCTTAATGTTAATCGCACCGACTATGTCGGCATGCCCTCCATAGCCGCATTTCACGCACTTGAACTTCGACTGACTCGGTCGGTTCTCTTTCGACTCGTAGCCGCAATTCGGACATGTCCTCGAAGTATATTGCGGAGCAACTTTGATCACCGTCGCTCCTCTTTGCTCGCATTTCCAGTCCAACCGTCGGAAAAATTTTCCCCAACCCTGATCCAATATCGCACGGTTCAAACCCGATTTCTGAGCGACTTTGCAACCCGGCGCCTCCGGCGTCCCCGCGGCACTGCCCGTCATGTTCTTTATCTTCAAGTCTTCACGATAGATCACCGCGTGTTTTTTGCTCAGATCCAACGCCACCTTGTTGATATAGTCCTGACGGATGTTGCCGATTCGCTGATGCAGCTTCGCTATCGATTTCCGCTCTTTTTTCCAGTTCTTGCTGAACTTTTGTTTGCGTGACAGTGCCCTTTGTTTTTGCGCCAGTTTCTTTAAATGCTTTTTTAACGCATTGCACGGCGCAATTTGTGTTCCGTCCGATAGAGTGCAAAACCACACAACTCCCATGTCCATTCCCACTTCGTCGCCGTGGTGACTCGGCACTTCCTTTTCATACTCCGTTTGAATGGACACGTACCAGCCGTCGGCCTTACGCATCACCGTCATATTCTTGGCTTTGCCTTCGATATAGCGACTTCGGCGGTATTTCACAAAGCCGATGCCCGGCAAATACACTTGTTTACCGCTTTCATCGAGTTTGAAACCTTGTGGGTAGCGAAAACCGTCCGATGATCCGTGTTTACGATGAAAAACAGGAAAGGCCGCACGACCGGAAAAGAAGTTCGAATACGCTCGCGACAGATCCTTCATGGATTGCTGAAGACATTGTGAGTAGCACTCGGAGAGCCACTGCGTTTGTGGATCCCTTTTCCACTCCGGCAATAAGGCGGATAAATTTTTGTAGCTGGGACGTTGACCGGTTTTCTTCTCGTATTGTTCTTTAACCCAACTCAAGCCTTTGTTGTAGACATAGCGGCAACAACCGGCATAGCGAGCCATTTGGCGGGCTTGTCGGCCATTGGGTTTGAGTTTGAAGAGAAAGCCTTGACGGAACAACATGGGGTAGAATTTTACTTGGTCTATGAGGGAGAATTCAAGATGCAAGAGGACGATATTCGGCATGGCAGACACTGTGTTTTTCAGATGCATGTTCACTTGGTCTTTGTGACAAAGTACCGAAGGGATGTATTCACAAAAGAGATTTTGGCCGATTTAAGAGAGACCTTTGATTCGGTGTGTCGAGATTTTGAAAGTGAGTTGGTGGAGTTTGACGGAGAAAACGATCATGTCCACCTGTTAGTGACGTATCCGCCGAAGGTGTCGGTGGCGAAATTGGTCAACAGCCTCAAGGGAGTATCGAGTCGAATGATCCGTCGAAAGGGGCACGAGAGCATCCAAAAGCAGCTCTGGAAGGGAGCCCTGTGGTCTCCATCGTACTTTGCGGCGAGCTGCGGGGGCGCGCCCTTATCCATCATTAAGCAGTACATTGAACAGCAAAACACGCCCCGGTAGCCGATTATCATCGGCGTTCCTTATATCCCCGACATCAATGTCGGGGCTTTACGGAACTAGTGGTAAAGGCATCGGTCGGAAACTGATCGAGAGGGCTGCCGCCGAAGCACTGAAATTAGGTTTCAAGGCAATTGTGCTGTGCGGTGATCCCGACTTCTACAGCAAAGTCGGTTTCGTTGCCGCCGAGAAACACCGTATCAGGACTTCGGAAAACAAATACTTCGCGGCTCTGCAGATTCGGGAGCTTTTTCCAAAAGCACTTAAAGGGATTCAAGGGCGATATTTTGAAGATCCCATCTACAACTTCGATCAAAAAGAGGCCGAAAAATTTGACAAACTCTTTGAGGCAAAGACAAAACTGACCAACACGCCCGGTCAGTTGCGCCTTGCGCAACTGCTTTCGATGCAGAAGGACTTTTCAGACAAATAGCCTAGCGACCTAAGATAACATCAACACGGCGATTGAGACGTCGACCTGCTTCACTGGCGTTACTGAACTTATCCGACTCGCCCGCGCCGCGCACGCTTATGCGGCGCTCGTCGACTCCCTTACTTACAAAATAGTCTTTTACGGCTTGAGCTCTGGAAAGAGCCACACGTTTGTTGTAAACAGAGTCACCTTCGGCGTCGGTCCAGCCCACAATGGTTATCGGCTCATCGACGGAACGAGCGGCCAAAACCGGCATCGTTTTTTCCAACATGGCTATAGCCCTTTTATCCAAGACATCAGTTTTTTTAATAAAAGGAATACCGGAAATTGCCACTCTGCCCTCACCCTTGCAATCACGGTAAACATTGGATTGCACGAGCTCAGTGACGAGGGAAGGATCCGCAACCATCTCGGCCATGGTCGTCACTGTGGAACAGGCTCCTGTTTGCCTCAGCCTTGCAATGAAAGCTTCTTCTGTTTTGTTTTGAGCCAAAGAGATGAAATGAACACAGCTTTTGGGATTATTTTGATAAAAAGTCTGCAAAACCTTGTATGGATCATAAGATCCCTTATCCAAGTCTCCGTCAGTGATGAAAAATAGAACCGTGGCCGCTTTGCGTCTGCGGGCAAAGTAATCCAAATCCTTTTTATCAAGACTGTTTGAGGAAACCGTTGAAGGCGCCAGCTTCAGCTCAGAAAGAGATTTAACCAATTCTTTTGTGGTTCGCTTTGAAGGGGATATCAGTCGGACAGATGGGGCGAAACTGCCCACCGCGCTTACCATCGACTCCTCCGCGGGCATTTTTTCAACCACCGAGCCGATAAATCGCAACGCGTAATCAAGCTTTGTCGAATCGGCTTGCGAAGTCTCCGAAGCCTCACCATTGGCGACGCTCAGATATGCTTGTCCCATGGAATAAGAGCCGTCAATGACAAATTCCAATGAGGATGTTTGAGCTCCGCAAAGGTTTGATGTCGCCGCTAACGACACGGAAGAGAACGCTGTCAAAACAACCGCGCTTAAAACCGTCAAACGCACACTCATCGTTATCTCTCCCGCAAAATTAGCCCACTTCGACTATAACAGGGTTGCACACTTTCGCCAACACCGGACTTTCATTGCTTTTGCGTAAAAAACCTGAAAATACGATTCGGAAGATAATCGATTTTCCCTGGAGGATTGCCTGTCGGGAAACCCACGTGCCCCCCTTCTTCAGGCTGATCAAGCCAGACAAAATCAGAAACATCGTTCAATGTCGGCAAAGCCCACTCCGGCATAAAAGGATCATTTTTCGCATTTAAAAGCAATAGCGGGACTTCAACATATTTGAGCCAGGGCTTGGCCGAAGCTTTTGTCCAGTAATCCATTGCGCTCTTGAAACCGTGCACAGGCGCTGTGTAAAGGGAATCAAAGTCATAGAAGTTCTTGCACTTCTTAATTGCCTCTTCGTCGACAATTTTGCGCATTTCAGGCATTTGTTCGCACTTTTTAATGACCTTCGGGATCAGCGTATCCAAAAACATTTTGGAGTAGAGCCGATTAAACCCAAATCGAAGCAAATTGCTGCCTGCGACCAAATCCACGGGAGCCGCCACTGAGGCCGCAGCGGTCAACAGTTTTTTAGCCGTTTGAGCGCGTTTACCGCAAAAAAGCGCCAGTTGATTGCCGCCCAGTGATACGCCGACCGCATATAAGGGCGCCTCGGGATACCGGGCTCTGACCGTTTCCAAAACCCATTGCACCTGGTCAATATCGCCGGCGTGATACGTTTTTATACTTCGATTCAGTTCACCGGAGCAGCTTCTAAAGATCGATACACAGCCGCGCCAGCCCCGCTTAACGGTTTCGTGCATGAGCGCTAGCGCATAGTGGCTTCGAGAACTGCCTTCCAAGCCATGAAAATGCACCAAGATGGGTGCTTCAGGATCGGCCACCTCTGGGGTTGCCCAATCCACATCCGTGAAATCTCCGTCAGGTGTCTCCCAACGCTCACGGCGATACACCACTTCAGGTTTTTTACAGACCTTAGCGGCAAAAATCGTTTGAATCTGCGCCCCCGCAAGCCAGCGAGGCGCCCGATAGTCCGGTGAAACCAGAGGCATCAGTTATTCTCCACGCGAACGCTCGGCATCTTCAGCGACATATCCTTGGCGGTTTTGGCAATAGCCGCGGCCGCCTTTAAGGCGATTTCACGGTAAACCTTGCCCGCCAAAGACTGCGGCGACGAAATAACCGTCGGAGCGCCGGAATCGGCTTCTTCACGAATCTTCGCATCAAGCGGCAGCTGACCCAAAACATCCACGTGATAGGTTTCGCTCATGCGCTTGGCGCCGCCCTCTCCAAAGATATGCTCCACATGACCGCATTGCGGGCAAACAAAAACCGACATATTTTCCACCAACCCCAAAATCGGCACATTGACCTTTTGGAACATGCGCAAGCCTTTCTTCGCATCCAAAAGCGCAATGTCCTGAGGCGTGGTCACCACGATGGCTCCCGTTACCGGAACCGTTTGCGAAAGCGTCAATTGAATGTCGCCCGTACCCGGCGGCATATCGATCACCAAATAATCCAGATCGTGCCAATTTGTTTGCATCAAGAGCTGCGTGAGCGCCTGGGCCACCAGAGGACCGCGCCAAATCATAGGTTCATCCGGATCAATTAAAAAACCGATGGAGTTGATTTCGATGCCGTGAGAGACGATCGGATTCATGTTTTGTCCGTCATTGGTCATGGGTCGACCCAAAGCGCCCAGCATCATCGGCTGGCTGGGGCCATAAATGTCCGCATCGAGCATGCCGACTTTAGCGCCTTCTGCGGCCAACGCCAAAGCCAGGTTAGCGGCGACCGTGCTTTTTCCTACCCCACCTTTGCCGCTTGAGACCGCGATGATGTTCTTTACGTTAGGCAAAACTTTAAGGGTCCGCTGAACGGCGTGGGCAATAATCTTTTGCTCCACCTCAACTTTAACTTCCAGTCCTGCGTCATGAAGCGCCTTTTCAATCCTTGCGCGAACTTCATCCTTTACGCTCGCGGCAGGATAGCCCAATTCCACCTTTACGGCTTGCCCCTCATCATCGACCTTCGCCATCCGGGCCGATAGGTAGTCGCAATTCATCCACGGATCAACAACGCCGCTCAAGACTTTCAACACTAATTCTTTTTTATTCACAATCTGACTCCGTTTTGACAATAGAACGTATTTTCCGATTTTTCCGTGACAAGCTCAAGATCCAAAGAGAGAAAATCCAGGGGCTTTGCTAAAATAACGACCTCTTTTATTCTTTTTTCCGGCCAATTTTCGGGACATTTCATCATGCAAAAACGTCAAATATTCGTGACAACAGCGCTGCCGTATGCCAACGGTCATTTCCATATCGGCCATATCATGGAATATATCCAGGCCGACATTTGGGTGCGCACGCAACGAATGTATGGACACACCGTTCATTTTGTCGGCGCAGATGACACGCATGGCGCCCCGATGATGATCGCCGCGCAAAAAGAAGGTATCACGCCGCAAGAGTTCGTGGCACGCATCGCTGCCGGCCGCAAACAATATCTGGACGGTTTTCACATCAAATTCGATCACTGGTACTCAACCGACAGTGAAGAAAATGTCTTTTTATCCCAAGACATCTATAAACGACTGAAAGCCGCCGGTCTGATTTACACGAAAGACATCGAACAATTTTACGATCCGGTCAAAGGCATGTTCCTTGCCGACCGTTTCATTAAGGGAACGTGCCCCCGCTGCGGAGCCGAAGATCAATACGGCGACAACTGCGAAAAATGCGGCGCGGTCTATTCACCCACAGAACTGATCAATCCCTTCTCAGCATTGTCCGGAGCCAAACCGGAGTTGCGCAAATCCACGCACTACTTCTTCCGCCTGTCCGATCCGGCCTGTGTGGCGTTCCTGCGCGACTGGGTCAACGGCAAGGGCAAGAGCGGCGCCGACCGCGTGCAGCCTGAAATCCGCGCCAAAGACGAAGAATGGCTTGGCGAAGGCAAACTCGGTGACTGGGATATTTCCCGTGACGAACCGTATTTCGGCATTCCGATCCCCGACGCCCCCGGTAAGTATTTCTATGTCTGGCTCGACGCCCCGGTGGGTTATTACGCGAGCCTCATGAATTACTCCAAGAAAACGGGCTTTGATTTCTGGAAATTCCTCAATGATGAGAAGACCGAACAGATTCACTTCATCGGTAAAGACATCGTTTATTTCCACACGCTTTTCTGGCCCGCCATGCTGCACTTTTCCGGTCAGCCGTACCGCGTGCCCGACAACGTGTTCGTGCACGGCTTCATGACTGTTGACGGCCGCAAGATGAGTAAGAGCCGCGGCACCGGCATCAGCCCCTTGAAGTATCTGGAACTCGGCATGAACGCCGAATGGCTTCGTTACTACTTAGCCGCTAAGATGGGGCCGACGAACGATGACGTGGATTTCAGCAAGAGCGACTTCATGGCTCGCGTCAATTCCGACTTGATCGGTAAATACATCAATATCGCCAGCCGCGCCGCGGGCTTTATTAATAAACGCTTTAACGCTCGCGTGAGCGACTGCGTGGCCGATCACACCCTCATCAAAGTGATGCGCAACGCCGTTGAAGGCATTGCCGCTCTTTACAACCAACGCGAATACTCTCGCGCTCTTCGCGCCATCATGTCGATGGCCGACTCGGTCAACGAATTCATTGACCGTGAAAAGCCCTGGGAATTGGCAAAGTCTGAAGACAATCGAGACAAACTCCATGAAGTCTGCTCGGTGTCTCTGGAAGCTTTCCGTCTGATGACGTTGATGTTAAAGCCTGTGCTGCCCGCCACGGCCGCCAAGGTTGAAGAATTCTTAAACTGCGGTGAACTGACGTGGGAGAGCGCGCTTCGACCGCTCACCTCCGATGTACAGATCAAACCTTTCACGCACCTGATGCAGCGCTGCGATATGAAGCAGCTTGACGCGCTCATCCCGCCGGTCGTTCAGGAAGTCAAACCCGTTGCGCCGTGCGGTGAAGAAATCGCCCCGGAAGTCACGATCAATGACTTTGCCAAGCTCGACATGCGTGTGGCTAAAATCGTCAAGTGTGAAAAGGTTGAGGGATCCACGAAGCTTTTGCGTTTGACCGTTGATATCGGCGAAGGCAAAACCCGCAATATTTTCTCCGGCATTCAAGCCTTCTATGATCCGAAGGATTTGGAAGGCAAATTGACGGTGGTCATCGCCAACCTCGCTCCGCGCAAGATGCGTTTCGGTGTGAGCGAAGGTATGCTCTTGTCGGCAAGCGGAGCCGATGATAAGGACGGTCTCTTTATTCTCGAACCTCAGGCCGGCGCCAAACCCGGTATGCGGCTTCGTTAAGAATTAATATGATCCGAGAAAAACAGTTGGCCCGGTGCCAACTGTTTTTCCAACGGAAAGCCAATACTTAATTAATAACTCTCTTTTCCTATAAAAATAAAATGAGCTTCGCTCAAGCTTTTAAAAATTTTCGGGAGCACATTCCCCTTGAGCCGTTTCATCCGGCCAGTTTTGACCTGATCGGTCATTACAGCGCGCACAGTCTTGCTCGAGACATCAGCTCCGGCCTAACGGTCGGTATGGTGGCCTTGCCTTTGGCGATGGCTTTTGCCATTGCCTCCGGTGTTACCCCTGAAGCCGGTATCTACACCTCCATCATTGCGGGCTTTTTAATCGCGATTTTGGGCGGTTGCCGTGTTCAGATCGGCGGTCCCGCGGGTGCCTTCATTGTGATCATCTACGGCATCATCGCCAATTACGGTTTAGCCAACCTCATGATCGCCACAATCGGCAGTGGTATTTTGCTACTGCTCATGGGGCTATTTAAGATCGGCAGTTTCATTCGCTTTATCCCGATTTCCATTGTGATCGGTTTCACCAACGGTATCGCGGTGCTGATTGCGCTCTCTCAAGTCAAGGATTTTCTGGGTTTGAGCATTGACAAAATGCCCGCTGACTTTTTCGGGCAGATGAATGCGATCTTCACACACATTGAAACCGTCAATTTCTACGCGCTTGCCATTGCCATCATCTCGTTTGCGATTGTTCGTTTCTGGCCTAAAGACACCTCCACGCGCGTGGCCGCCTGGAAGCGTTGGATTGCCAAGATCCCCGGCACGGTGATTGTGCTGGTTGTTTCCACGATTGCCGTCACAAGCCTTAACCTTCCGGTAGAAACCATCGGCAGCAAATTCGGCGGCATTCCTCAAACACTGCCTTCCATCCAGGTCCCGGACTTTGACTGGGAAAATGTTCGTCACTTAGTGGGCCCAATGGTCACCATCGCTCTTTTGGGCGCCATTGAATCGCTTTTGTGCGCACGGGTGGCCGATACCCTCACCGACGATCGCCACAATCCGAACCAAGAATTGATGGGTCAGGGCATCGCCAATCTTGTTGTACCGTTCTTTGGCGGTATTCCGGCCACCGGCACCATCGCGCGTACCGTCACCAACATTAAGAGCGGTGCGGTCTCTCCGGTCTCCGGTGTTGTGCACGCCATCACGCTTTTGGTTGTGATCCTAGCCGCGGCACCCCTGGCTTCCAATATTCCGCTTGCCGCCCTTTCGGCCATCTTGCTTAACGTCGCAAGCAACATGGGCAATTGGGCAGAATTTAAGCGCCTGCGCCGCATGACAATGTCCTATAAGGTCACGCTGCTTGCCACGTTCTTGCTCACTGTTATTTTTGACCTTACGGTTGCTGTGGAAGTCGGCCTGGTGATTTCGTGCGTCTTCTTCATTTATCGCATGAACACTTTGACAAGCGTCACTCAAATGACGTTGCCGGCGGACACGCCCGAGGGTATTGAAGCCTGGCGCCTGCAGGGGTCGCTCTTTTTCGGTTCCGTCTCAAAGCTTTCGCACATGACGGATCCGAAACGCATTACCGCCCGCAATGCCAACAAGGTGGTGATTCTTAACTGCGCGGCTTTGATGAACATTGATAACTCCGCCATGGACATCATCGCCACGTATCAGCGTGCGTTAAAGCGCCGCAATTTTGAACTCATCATCAGCGGCGCCACGGGGCACACTCTGCATCAGCTCGAACGCACGGGCATTGCGCAAAGCCTCGGACGCAACATGACTGAGAACATGCTTGAGGCCGAACGCCTCGCTCGAGAATTGCTCCGAAACATTCCTTAACCGCATCTCGGTTGGCCGCATGACCAACCGATTTTTTTAGGAGATACTGAAGTGGGAACTCTGAAGATTTTTGCCTTGACCGCTGCCGCGGCCGCTCTCATGTCAACCGCTTGGGCGGCTCCTGCTTCACAGGCCCAGAGTGAAACAATGCGCGTCGAAGTTACGGAAAACCAAATTGACGAAATCGGCAGCGTCATCTATTCGCAAATTCGTTCAAAACGCGCCAACCGCACCATGCGCATGACGCTGTTGGTGCCGAGAACCGCCCAGAAAAAACCGGCGATCATCTACTTCCCCGGCGGCGGCTTCACAAGCGCTGACTATGAAAAATTTATTGAAATGCGATTTGCCTTAGCCAAGGCAGGATTTGTGGTGGCCGCTGCTGAATACCGCGTGGTGCCGAATAAATTCCCCGCGATTTTAGAAGATGGAAAGGCCGCCGTGCGCTATTTGAGAGCCAACGCGGAGGTCTATGGCATTGATCCGGATAAAATCGGCGTTCTCGGTGACTCCGCAGGCGGTTATCTCTCCCAAATGGTCGCGGTCACCGGTAATGAAAAACAATTCGATAAGGGCGATAACCTTCAGGTAAATTCCGCAGTTCAGGCCGCAGTGACCCTCTACGGCATTTCCGACCTCAGAAATATCGGCGCAGGGTTTGATAAGGCCACTCAAAAAGTTCATGAGTCCGCCGCTGTAACGGAAGCGCTTCTGATTAACGGCGTCGCTTTCCGAGATTTTCCGGGCGCGGCCATTCAATCAACGTCGGATAAGGCGCTCGCGGCCAGTTCCTTGGGTCACATCAAAAAAGGACTGCCTCCGTTTTTAATTTTGCACGGCACGGAAGATAAATTGGTCTCACCCGTGCAAAGCGATCAGCTCTACCAAGCCCTCAAAGACAGCGGCAATCGAGTCACCTATGTTAAGGTTGAGGGCGCCGGACACGGTGATACGGTGTGGTTTCAAAAACCCATCATTGACAAAGTGGTCCAATGGTTTAAACAAAATCTGAAATAAGGAGCCAGTGATGGTTATTGAAGAAAAACTCCGGAAAATGGGATTGGAATTGCCGGCGGTGGCCGAGCCCGCAGGGCTTTACGTTTACACTCGCCGCGTGGGCAATCTTGTTTATGTTTCGGGGCAAACACCGGATATCAACAGTGTGTTGCAATACAAAGGCATTGTCGGTGAAACGCTTTCCATTGAAGAAGGCAAAAAGGCTGCGCAACTGAGCGCTCTTAACATCCTTTCGGTTCTTAAGCGAGAATTAGGTGACCTGGATCGGGTCAAGCAATTTGTGCATTTGACCGGTTTTGTTCGATGCGCCAAGGGATTTGAAGAACACCCTCAGGTCATTAACGGTGCCTCGGAACTTTTCCGCGATTTGTACGGGGCGGCCGGTGTCGGCACTCGGATTGCATTAGGCGCCTACGAATTGCCCGAAGGCGCGGCAACGGAAATTACAGCGATTGTTGAAGTCGTCAATTAACTTTTCTTTTTCTGATCGTCAAAGAACGGATGCCTGATTGAAAAGACATCCGTTCTTTTTTAGTGCGAAAGTATTAGAGCAGCGAGATCACGCGATCAATATTTTCTTCAGTCGTTGCCCAACTGGTGCAGAAGCGAACCGCTGTGTGGCAGTCGTCGACTTTGCACCAATGCGTAACCTTCACTTCTTTTTCAAGTTCCGCCAATTTACCGTTTTCCATAATCACAAATTGTTGATTCGAGGGACTTTCGGCATAGAAACGATAGCCTTTATCCTTCAGAGCTTGCTTAAGCTTCATCGCCATGGCGATGGCATGACGGCTGATTTCAAAATAGAGGTTATCGGTAAAGAGTGTGTCAAACTGCAGACCCAACAAGCGACCTTTAGCGAGCACCGCACCGCCCTGCTTCATAATCGTGAAGAAATTCTTCGCAAGTTTCGTGTTCGTAAAGACCACCGCCTCGCCTAAAAGGGCACCCACCTTGGTGCCGCCGATATAGAAAACATCCGCCAAACGAGCGATATCGGCCAACGTCATATCAGCGCCTTCGCTCACAAGCGCGTAACCCAAACGGGCGCCGTCGACAAATAAAGGCATGCCGTGCTTGCGGCAAACCGCGCTGATCGCTTCCATTTCAGCCAGTGTATAAACCGAACCGGTTTCCGTTGCCTGAGAGATGTAAACCATGGCGGGAATCACACCGTGATCCCAGGAAGGTGCTGTAAACGTATCGGTTATATAGGTATCTAGTTCGCAAGCATCCATCTTGCCATCGTGGGGCGTGATCGTAAGCACCTTATGACCGCCCATTTCAATGGCGCCGCCTTCGTGCCCGTTGATATGACCGCTCGTGACCGCGATCACCCCTTCACAGGGACGCAGAATGGAGCGAATCACCGTGGAGTTCGTTTGCGTGCCGCCCACTAACAAAAAGACTTCCGAGTCCGGCGCATTGCAGGCCGCTTTAATCTTTTCCTTAGCACTTTGGCAGTACACATCCGTGCCGTAACCCGGCGTACTTTCGAGATTGGTTTGAACCAAACGCTCAAGGATCTTCGGGTGGCAACCTTCCTGGTAGTCACAGGCAAGACGAATCATTTCTATTCCCCTTTCATACACAAAACTCAGAACGCGCGCCGTATTGTCATACAGATGTCACATTGGTGTCATCGTTCGGTCACACCTGCCTTTTAGACTTCGGCCCAATATTGATAAAGGTATCAACAAAGGAGTCTTCGGGATGTCCGATATGACCATGCCCTCTAAAATTGAGGTCAAAAATTTCAACTTTTACTACGGCGCCTTTCATGCGCTCAAAAATATTAATCTCACTATCGCCGAAAATAAAGTCACGGCCTTCATCGGTCCGTCGGGTTGCGGCAAATCCACCCTGCTTCGAACGTTTAACCGTATGTATGAACTTTACGGCGAACAGCGCGCAGAAGGCGAAATCTGGCTCGATGGTGAAAATATTGTGACCAAAACGGAAGGCGTGGACCGTCTTCGCTCCAAGGTCGGCATGGTGTTTCAGCGCCCGACCCCCTTCCCGATGTCCATTTACGACAACATTGCCTATGGCGTGCGCCTTTTTGAAAATTTGTCCAAGGCGCAAATGGATGAACGCATTGAATGGGCTTTGAAAAAAGCCGCGCTTTGGAATGATGTGAAAGATAAGCTTCAAGCCTCAGGCTTTGCACTCTCGGGCGGTCAGCAACAGCGCCTGTGCATTGCGCGCGCCATCGCCGTCAAACCTGAAGTGTTGTTGCTTGACGAACCGTGCTCGGCTTTGGACCCGATTTCCACCGCCAAAATTGAAAACCTGATTGATGAGCTGAAAAAAGACTATACCGTTGTCATCGTGACGCACAGCATGCAGCAGGCCGCCCGTATTTCAGACTTCACCGCTTACATGTACCTGGGTGAACTCATTGAATTCGGACCCACGGATGTGATTTTCACGCACCCGACGAAGAAGGCCACAGAAGACTACATCACGGGCCGCTTCGGTTAATCAGACAACAGCATTAGGAGTAAAAGATGATTATGTCCGCACAATCGCACCTTGTGCATCAATTCGACGAAGACTTGGATGAACTCAAACACCTGCTCTACAGCATGGGGGATCTCGTTGTCGAGCAGATTAACAACGCCACCAAAGCGTTTCGCACAGCCGATATTGACCTTGCGCAATCAGTCAAGGACCGTGACGCCGCCATTAACGCGCTTGAGGTTTCCACCGACCGCTGCGCCACACTGTTGATTGCCAAGCATCAGCCGGCCGCCACCGACCTTCGTTTCGTTTTCGGTATCGCAAAAATGGCCACCGATTTTGAACGCATGGGCGATCAGGCGCGCAATATCGCTCGGGCAAGCCGCGGCGATTTGCCGGAAAAACTCTCTGAAGATTTGGCCAATACGGGTATTGTTGAAGCGACGATTAAGACCGTGAATCTGGCGATGCTGGCTTTAAAGAATCTGTCAGAGACCGCCGCGGTCAATACGCTGCGTGCTGACGGCGATGTGGATAATGCGTTTAAGGCCGGCATCAAAGTGGTGACGATGTACCTTAAAGAACATCCGGAAGAAGTGGAAAAAGCTCTCTCCTGCCTCGATCTCTTGAAAGCCTATGAACGGCTGGGAGACCACGCAACCAACATTGCCGAACACGTCATCTTCATCTTAGACGGTGAAGATATCCGGCACTTGAGATTGGATGCGCTGCCGGAGAATCTGGCGAAATTAGGCTAGGACCTTTCTTTAACCTTCGTCAAAATAGACGAAGGTTTATTTTTTTGGCAAAAATTTCGCCTATTATTACTGAAGCGAAACTCGTTAATCGGGTTGAGTGAACTGTTTTCAAGAGGTTTTTATGAGTGAGAGTTCCAACACCAAGGCGGCCCGCATATTGATCGTCGAAGACGAAGCCGCCATCAGAACGTTGATCTCATTTGCCTGCGCGGCCGCAGGCTACGAAGTTGAGTGCGCGGAAGATGCCATTAAGGCGCAAACGATTGTTGAAAATAATCCGCCGGACCTGATTTTGCTCGACTACATGCTCCCGGAACTCTCGGGTGTTGATTGGCTGGAAAAATTACACGCCGATCCCAAAACCGAGCATCTTCCTGTCATTATGCTGACCGCCCGCGGCAGCGAATCCGACCGTGTCAAAGGGTTAAACGCCGGGGCCGACGACTACATTGTCAAACCATTTATGCCGCGTGAACTGATCGCGCGCATTCAGGCGGTTCTGCGTCGGTACCAATTCCATGTTCAGGCCGGAGAAGAATCGAAAAATACGGAAATCGTCTGCGGACCGCTTGTCATGAAAGAGGCAAGCTTTGAAGCCAAAGTGGACGGTCAGCCGCTTTCACTTTCAGCCAAGGAATTTAAACTGCTTTTGGTGTTCGCGAAAAACCCGGAACGCGTTTACAGCCGTGAAATGCTTTTATCCCTGGTTTGGGATAATGCTTATGTGGATGAGCGCACGGTGGACGTGCATATGCTCCGATTGCGCAAGCAGCTTCAGGGCACTCGCGCGGAAAACCTCCTGCAAACCGTTCGCGGTTTGGGTTACCGAGCCCACATTTCTGACTGATTAAACTAAACAGACTCTTGTTTTTAGTGGGGTAATGTGATGTCGGCTAAAAATCTTTCACCCAGGTCTTTATGCGTTCTTGGTCTTATTCTGGTGGCGATCATTACCGTGCTTCTGTACCTTACCGTCAGTTTTGAAAAAACGCTGATCGGAACCTGCATTTCACTGGCCGCCCTGGTCTGCTACATCATCTTCAAAATGAGTAACGGTTGGATGAATGATGTGGAAGCCGAACAGATGAAAAACGACCAAACGCGTTTTACCGCGCGCATCGACCGTTACCGCCTGTCGCTGTCGGCATTGCCCGAAGGGGTGATTCTGTTCAGAAAAGGGCACACGGTGGAATGGTGCAATCCGGCCGCAGAAACCCACTTGGGGATTCAGTTAACCAAGCATCTCGGCATGGCCTACAACCTCGTTTTTGATAATCCGAAAATCATCGATTATCTGGAGGCCGGAGACTTCACCAAACCCATCGAGGTGAAGTCTCATGAACCGGGACGCATCCTGATGCTCTCGGCCGTGGTCGCTGACAAATCCCACTTTATTGTGGTGACGCATGACATTACCGAACAGCGCCGAATCGACTCCATGAGAAAAGATTTCGTGGCAAATGTCAGCCACGAACTGCGTACGCCGCTAACCGTCATTACGGGCTTTCTGGACATGATTTTGAACGGCAATGATCGCAATGAGAAGTCTCTTCACGAGCACTTGGCGCTCATGCAGGAAGAGGCGAGCCGCATGCAAAATCTGGTGAACGATTTGCTCTCGCTTTCTCGCTTGGAAAGTAAAGATGAGCAAGAGTCGGATCCGCCTGAAGTTGTCAATATGCCCAAACTGGTCGCCAGCTTGGCTGAAGACGGAATTGCCATTTCGCAAGGACGTCACACGATTGACACCGATATTGCCGCAACGCAAGCGGTTCTGGGTCAGGTCGACGAAATCCGAAGCGCCTGTCTGAACCTCGTGACCAACGCCATTCGTTACACACCCGACGGCGGCAAAATCGAAATCAGTTGGCGCTATAAACCCGAAAATGAAACGGCGACCTTTGCCGTTAAGGACAACGGAATCGGCATTGATCCTGAGGATATTCCCCGCCTCACAGAGCGCTTCTACCGGGTTGACAAGAGCCGCTCGCGTGAAAAAGGCGGCACCGGTCTGGGACTGGCCATTGTCAAACACGTGGCCATACGCAATCACTGCCGTTTGGGCATCCAGTCTGAACCCGGCAAAGGATCAACCTTCAGCCTGACATTCCCGAAAGATTCACTGATTGACTGATGGATTGATCAGTTAGAGTTTTAAATCGGCTGTCTTTGATTCAAAGGCAGCCTTTTTGTATCAAAAACAAATATTTTGTGCCGATCAGGATTAAAGGTGATACTCTGAGAAAGTTAGTGTTGTAGAAGATTTTTATCATGACCAAGAAAAAAGAAAACCGCAAAGACGCTGAAGTCACAATCACTGAATCGGATGCCATGGCTGAACGAAAGATTCAGACGTACAGCAAAGCGCTGAAAAAAGCGCTGGAACAAGAACCGCCCGAAGAACAGGTTCGCATTCTCAAAATCATGGTCAAAGCCGCCAAAGCGAAGCTTCGCGCCGCCGAACCCAACCACGAGAACGAGGATGAGCTGGTGAAGAACTGGGAAAAGGCGGAATATCCTTACAAGAACCGCATGAGCAACAAGCGTTATGAGAAAGAAAAACTGCCGCTACAGGTGGAGTTGCTCAAGTTGCAAAAATGGGTCAAGGAAACCGGTAAGAAAATTGTCATTATTTTTGAAGGACGCGATGCCGCCGGGAAAGGCGGAACGATCCGCACCTTCATGGAACACATGAATCCGCGCGGTGCACGAATTGTCGCCCTACCCAAACCCACGGAAGCTGAAAAAGGTCAATGGTATTTCCAACGCTATGTGGCGCATCTGCCCACGCGGGGAGAAATCGTTCTCTTTGACCGTTCCTGGTACAACCGAGCCGGAGTGGAGCGCGTCATGGGCTTTTGCTCGGATGCCGAATACGTGGAATTTCTGCGTCAGTGCCCGCAATTTGAAGAAAACCTGATCCACTCGGACACCATTTTGATTAAGTTCTGGCTCTCAGTGACACAAGAGGAACAGCGCCGGCGGTTTAAATCGCGTGAAATCGAACCCCTGAAACGCTGGAAACTCTCCCCCATTGATATCGCCTCGCTTTCGAAGTGGGATGACTACAGCAAGGTCGAAGAAGTGATGTTCTTTGCCACCAATACGACTTCGTGCCCATGGACTGTGATTAAGAGTGACGACAAAAAACGCGCGCGTTTAAACGCCATGCGCTACGTCCTCTCCATTATTGATTACGCTGAAAAAGATCCGGAGGCGATCGGTTCGGTGGATCCTTTGATTTTGTCCCGCGCCAACGTCAAACCTAACGTCGCTTCCATCATCACTAAAAAGAAAAAGAACTGAACCTGAATCCGGCTCCGTTAGAGAAAGACCCGTTCGGCGAAACACGCTGAGCGGGTTTTATTTAGGAAAATCGGCAAAGTGATTATTGGCGAGCGATCTTGCGTTGCGCGCGCTGGCGGATGTAAAGCGCGGCCATATTCAAGCCCAAGACCATCAGCACCAATAAGCAGGCCGTGCCGTACTGCATCGGACGGGTTGCTTCCACATCGACGCTGGAAGTCGCCAACACATAAATGTGGTACGGCAAGCTCATCACCGGGTCGAGAATGGAGTCGCCCATCTTCGGCGTGTAAAACACCGCGGCCGTGTACATGATGGCGGCAGTTTCACCGGCCACACGAGACAATGCCAAAATGTTTCCGGTCAAAATCCCGGGCAAGGCCGCCGGCAAAATGATCTTAAAGATCGTTTGCTTTTTGTTGGCACCCAAGGCCAACGAGGCTTCGCGCCACGCTTGAGGCACTTGATTTAAAGCCGCCTCCGTTGTGTTAATCACAATCGGCAACGCAAGCACGGCTAAGGTCAGAACACCCGAAAGAAGACTGACTCCAAAACCGCAAATCGTCACGAAGAAAGTCAAGCCGAATAAGCCGAAAATCACCGACGGAACACCGGAGAGGTTGGAAACGGCCAAGCGAATGGCGCCCACCATGCGCCCGGATCCGCCGTATTCGGTCAAGTAAACCGCCGTGCAGACTCCCAACGGCAAGGCGATGATCGTGGCACCCACGGCAAGCCAGAAAGTCCCCACAATGCAGGGCCACACTCCACCCGCAGTCATCATGTCACGGGGCGAATCAAACACAAATTCCCAAGAGAGCGCCGGCAATGCGTTATCGAGCAGATAAAGCAAAATGGCCACAATGACACCGGCGCTAAAGAGCGTTGACAGGCGCATCAGGTTGATACCGATATGCTGATAGAAGTAGCGCCAAGTCGGATTACGTTCTGCAGACATTTTTTATCCCTCTTAATGTTTTCCGCCGATCTGGAATTTCTTCGTCAGATAAAAAGCGAACGCGTTGAAAATAAAGGTTGTGATAAAAAGCACAAGACCGGTGGCAAAAAGCGCGTAGTAGTGCGTTGACCCAACGGCCGCTTCCGCCATTTCCGCAGCGATGGAAGCCGTCATCGGGCGCAACGGATCAAAAAGGCTTTCCGGAATAATCGCAGCGCCGCCTGCCACCATCAAGACCACCATCGTTTCACCCAAAGCGCGGGAAATACCAAGCATGATGGCCGTTCCAATACCGCCCAAAGCGTAGCGGAACTGCACTTTGTAGAGCGTTTCCCAACGCGTGGCACCCAAGGCCAGCGAAGCTTCTGACAAAGCCACCGGCACATTACGAAGCGCGTCTTCAGAAATAGAACAAATAAAAGGGATACACATGAGGCTTAACATCACTGAAGCGTTAAGCCAGTTGAGCCCAGAATCCAACCCAACCGTTTCCTGCAGCCACGGCGCCACGAGCACCATGCCCAAGAAACCGATAATGACCGAAGGCAACGCAGCCAAGAGTTCGATCGCAGGCTTTACGATGCTGCGAACCCGAGGGCTTGCAAAATAAGCGAGATAAGCGGCGGTGAGCAACCCCATCGGCAAAGAAATCATCGTGGTGGTCGCGGCCACGGCAAGGCTGGCGACCAAAAGCGCGCCGATTTCAAAGTCCGGGTTGGAGCCCGTCGGGTACCAATCCGTGCCAAACATAAAAGTCAGGAACGGCACTTCCCGCAAAATTGGGATAGCTTGAGAGAGAAGAAAAACCAAAATGGCAGCGAGAGCCACAATCGAGAGCAAGGCTATCGCTGCCAAAGACTTTTCAAACCCCTCGCCTCGTTTCATCAATAACATAACGATTACTCAAAGGGTTTGATAACGGATTACTTCTTGGAAGGCAACGGAACGAAACCGACTTCCTTCACAGACACTTGGCCTTCCGGAGACAAGGCGAAGTCAATCAAAGTCTTCGTGTCACCGGTGGGTTGACCGTTCGTAAAGAGATACAGTTCACGAGACAGCGGCCATTGACGCGTTTCAGCCGTCTTCATCGTGGCCTTCATGCCGCCGATTTCAATGCCCTTAATATCCTTGGTGAGGTAACCCAAGCCGACGTAACCGATAGCGTTCGGGTTCTTGGCGATCGTTTGGAGTACTGCACCGTTGGAAGCTTGCAAGAGCGCGCGTTGTTGAACGCGTTCACCCTTCATCACCAATTCTTCCCACGTTTCAAACGTGCCGGAAGAAGAGTCGCGGCTCACAACCGTGATGCGGGCATCGGCTCCGCCCACTTCCTTCCAGTTGGTGATGCGGCCGGCGTAAATATCGCGAATCTGTTGCAGGCTCAAATCCTTGACCGTGTTCTTCGGGTGAACAACCGGCACGATAGCGTCGATAGCCACCGTGAAGCGAACGGCTTCACCGCCGTTCTTCTTAACATTTTCAACTTCAGCGGGCTTCATATCACGGCTGGCCATCGCCACATCCGTCGTCTTATCCATCAAGGACTTGATGCCATGGCCGGAACCGCCGCCCGACAAGGACACCTGAATATCCTTGTGCTTGGCCATAAACGTTTCACTGATCTTTTGCATGGCGGGCAAAACCGTCGTGGAGCCATTGACCACCACCGTACCGGCAGCGGCAGCGAAAGAGGCCAAACCAACACAGCCGGCCACCAAAGCAGAAATCAAAGTACGTTTCATTTTGAAGTTCCTTATAAAAAAAGGTTTGTTTATTTGTCGTTTGAACTTGAGCGCAATTTTGAAGTCCGGATATGACCTGACAATGACGGATTTATGAATTTTTGATGACGAAATACTTTCGTTTCGTCATTTCAAAATTTTGTCTTTTCAAAAGTTTTTTAATCGATCATTCCGACTGATTTATTACAATTTACTTGTAGATTCAAAAGGTTAGACATGATCGAAAAACCCAACATCCCGAATAATCAATATGACCCTCACTTCTGGGACCCTTGGTATATCAAGTGGCCGCGTCGTTGGATTGTCTCGACTTGCTCTTGGTTGATGGAGATGTTGGTTTTAACGCTCGATGCGCTTGTTCAATTTATGTTGCTCATACCAAAGCAAATAAGAGATTTCGGAGTTTGGCGGACAATTTTGGCTTGGCTTCTTTTTATTGGTCTAGTCCGCGAGGTCTATTTGCTTTGGTAAACCGTTTAATTTTCTGTAAAGAGCCATCGTCAGGTCGTTTTTTTTATGCATCAACTGCGGGACTTTTTCGTTGGGACAAAGCGGTTGCAGGCACCAGCAATTAAATCACGATCATGCTGAAAATATTCATTTTTACAATCAAGGTGTGACCAGAATCATTAACGAAATTGGAGTCCTTCCTGTTGAAATAATGCCCTTTGATGTCGCATTCCATTCCAATTACTCCTCGCCCAACAACCAACTGAAACGATTTTCTGTTATCAACGTTTAACCAAAAATTTAGAAATGAATAAAACTAATCGCTCGGATCAATATTTACATGTAAAAACTTCACCGCATCAAAAAGACCTTTATCCGTCACACGCAAATGAGGAATAACCGCCAACGGCAAAAAACTTAGAGTCATCACCGGATGTACTGACTCTTTAACATTGAATTGGCGATGGGCTGTTTCAATTAAACGGCTTTTCCGTTTTGCCGTTTTCAGTGCTGGTTCAACAGTCATCAAGCCAGCGATCTCCAAAGGTAGGAATTCAATCACTTGGGAATCACGTACCAGCACTACGCCTCCTTGCATTATTTTAATTGCTTCAATCGCAGCATACATGTCGACATCGTTATCGCCTATGACAACAATATTATGAGAATCATGCGCGATGGTGCTGGCTATAGCTCCGTTGAAACTCATTCCTTCTTGAACAAACCCTTTGACAAGTCCCAAACCTATGTTGCCAGTGGACTGATGTCGCTCGATGACCGCCAATTTCAAAAGCCCCGGATTTCTTTGCAGACTACACACCCATGAGCATCCGTTTTTACCGTCTCAATCAAATGAGCCGTCACTAAATCACCGGCGCGGATCCCAATTACCCGAGCTTTGCCGGCCTTTGAACTAATGGTGAGATCGTACTCTTTCGGAGATCGGATGTGCACCGTTGCCGACGCTTCAGGGGCGACAACCTCCTTCGGTTCAGGGGTTAACATCTGACCGCCACGGGCTACCTCACGTCCGCCAATCCACGTTGACTGAACACGGAATTCCTGCAAATCTTCCAATACCACAAAATCAGCATCATAGCCCGGCGCAATTGCTCCTTTCCCTTTAAGACCAAAATGGAGTGCGGGATTGAGCGTTGCCATTCGGATGGCATCGAGCGGATCAATTGAAGAAGCTACCGCGCACCGAATAACGTTATTAATATGTCCCTTTGCGTAAACGTCATCGGCTGATGCATCATCCGTGCACAAACAAAAAAATCGACTGTTACGTTCAGTGACTGCTCCTGCAAGCGCCGAGACATTTTGGCCTGCCGATCCCTCTCGCATGAAAACGGTCATTCCACGACGGATACGATCAAGCGCCTCTTTTTCTGTACTGCATTCATGATCGCTTGTTATGCCACCACCCGCATAAGCTGACAATTCCGCTCCTGCTGTGAGCGGACTGAGTTTATGGTGACGCAGAGTCATCTCTACTTTCTTCAAAATATCTGCGTTGTTTGCCAAGAATCCCGGAACATTCATGAGCTCAGCTAGGCCTAACACTTCGGGATCATCAATCAGTTCGACTAAATCTTTTGCAGACAGAGACGCGCCTGATGTTTCAAATGGCGTTGCGGGCACACAACTTGGAAGCATGAAGAAAACGTTGATCTCTGCTTTTTTCGCTTCTCGCATCATGTATCGAATTCCCGCCATGCCTAAAACGTTAGCAATTTCATGAGGATCAGACACTATTGTGGTTGTGCCGCAGGGAGCGATAAGACGCGCAAACTGCACGGGCGAGAGCATTGAAGATTCAATATGAACGTGCGCATCAATAAAACCCGGAGCAACAATCGCGCCTGACAAATCAATAGTTTTCAGAGCTTGCGCTTTGCACTCACACCCCGCGTCAACAATTTTTCCTTGATCAACAAAAATTTCTGCATTATCAACAATTTCTCCACTGAAAACATCAATCAACCTGAGATTCGTGAGGCAGAGCTCACAAATCGATCGCCCTAACACGCAATCGGTCTGATGGTGAATGAATTGAAATAACGATTTTTTGTCATTTAACATTTCCTTAGGCGAGCATGCTTTCAATGGTACTTTGCTCCAATAAAAAATGTAGCTCCTACCACATCTTCATACTGATTTTTCTAATTTTTTCCAAAATACTATCCAGTTGATCTGCATCGGTTTGCTATAGAAATTTTTATTCATTATCTATAATTTTTTATGTTAAACTGATCTCCATCTTCTCAAGGAGACGTCATGCCTAAAACGCTTTATCAAAAAATCGTTGACGCGCATACGGTAAAAGTCATTGATCCCAACACGGTTTTACTGTACTGCGACATCCACTTCGCTAATGAATACACCTCCCCTCAAGCTTTTGCCGGCTTAGTTCAAAGACAAATCTCAGTGCTGAGCCCCGACTCTCATCTCTGCGTTGTTGATCACATCATCCCCACCCACGATGAAACACCGCGCAGAATTTATGATGAAGCCTCGCTTATTCAAGCGCAGACACTTGAAGCCAACTGCAAACGTTTCGGAATTTCTGCCTTTTACAGTCCAGACAATCCCCTTCAAGGAATTGAACACGTGGTCATGGAAGAACAGGGACTCGTGCGCCCCGGCATGGTCGTGATTTGCGGCGACAGCCACACCACCACGCACGGCGCGATCGGCGCCTTGGGTTTTGGCATCGGAACCTCTGAAATTGAGCATATTTTGGCTACGCAAACACTGGTGTACCGAATGGCGGGCACCATGCGCATCACCATCAATGGCTCGCTGCAAGGTGACGCGACCGCAAAGGATTTGGTCTTGGCGGTTTTAAGAAAGATTTCCGCACGAGGCGCCTTAGGTCTTGTGGTGGAATACACTGGCGAAGCCGTACGCGCCCTAACTGTTGAAGATCGCATGACGCTTTGCAACCTCACCGTCGAAGCGGGCGCTCGCGGAGCAATGGTGGCGCCGGATGAAAAAGCCCTTCAGTGGGTTTTTGATCATGCGAAGAATTTATCCGAAGCCGATCGTCAGGCGATGACTGATTACGCTTTAATGCTCTTTAGTGACTCTGACGCGCATTTTGATAAAGAAGTGACATTGGATGCGTCCACAGTCCGACCGATGGTCACCTGGGGAACGAGCCCCGATCAAGCCATTGCTTTCGGCGAAAAGATTCCGTCGCCTGACGCTTTCGAAGATCCAGTCGCCCGTGAGGCGGCCGAACGAGCCTTGCACTATCAAAAGCTCACGGCCGGCGAAGCGATTCTTAAGACACCGATTCAACATGTCTTTATCGGTTCCTGCACCAATTCTCGCTTGTGCGATCTACAAGCTGCCGCCCGGGTGCTCAAAGGTCGTAAAGTCGCGCCGGGTGTGCGTGCCCAGGTCGTTCCCGGTTCCATGCAAGTTAGAAAAGAAGCTGAAGCGTTGGGATTGGATCGTATTTTTAAAGACGCGGGATTTGAATGGCGCAAGAGCGGTTGCTCGCTTTGCCTAGCCATGAACGATGACATTTTGGCCGAAGGTGTACGCTGCGCCTCCACCACCAACCGCAACTTTGAAGGCCGCCAAGGGCGCGGCAGTCACACGCATTTAGTCAGTCCCGAGACTGCGGCGGCAAGCGCTGTCATGGGTTATCTGTGTCCGAAAGGCGAATTGGAGTAATTAATCATGGAAAAACTCGTTACGTTGACGGCTGTAGCCGCTCCGATCAATGTCGACAACATGGACACCGATCAACTGATGCCCAAACAATTTTTAAGAGGCATTGACAAGTCCGGTTTGGCCAAAGGCCTGCTTTACAACCACCGTCACCTCTCCGATGGTTCAGTCAATCCCGATTTTGTTCTCAACAAACCGGGCTTTGAAAACACAAAGATCATCGTCGCCGGCCCCAATTTCGGCTGCGGTTCAAGCCGAGAACACGCGGTTTGGGGATTGATGCAATATGGCATCCGAGCAGTCGTGGCGGCAGGCTTCGGAGAAATTTTCTACTCCAACTGCTTCAATAATGGTTTGCTCGCTGCCAAAATTTCACCGCAAGCCTCGCGCGAACTTTTCGAGTACCTCTCGGACAGCGAAGCCAAAGAATTAACCATCAGCGTTGAAAACCGTGAAATTCGCAGCGCCGATGGCAGTCGCGTCTGGTATTTCGATTTAGCCGATCGTCACCAGACGATGCTGCTTGAAGGTCTGGATATGCTTGAAGCCACAATGAAAGACATTAATCTCATTGAAGACTTTAAGAAAAAACACGAAAAAGCTTTCCCCTGGATGAGTGGTCTTGCAGGACGGTACGCTAAAAACGAATAAAGCGTCGTATCACATAAAAAATATTGCGCCGTGTACGTCTTTTTGCCTATAAAACTAGCTGACACGGCGCTTTTTCTTGCTAGAATCGGACAAATCAGACCTGTTATAAGTGATCCCGTTTATGGGGGAGGAACATTTTCAACCCATACCCTCTCCTCCCCAAATAAACGATTACCCTCCGGTGATACCTTCTTTAGCATTAACTTGGTGATGAGGCGACAATGGAGTTTCTTAACAATTTATTTGGTGAAATCAACAGCGTCCTATGGGGCGTTTTCATCCTGATTCCGCTTTTGTGCGGAACGGGCATCTTCTACACGATCAAATTGCGTTTCGTGCAACTGCGTCTTTTCCCATTGGCACTGCGTTTTCTTTTCAATAACGCCACCCTCTTTGGCAAACGCGCGGACCGCACGGGCATGAGCTCCTTTCAGGCATTGGCAACGGCCATTGCCGCCCAAGTGGGTACCGGTAACGTGGCCGGTGCCGCCACCGCCATTGTCGCCGGCGGTCAGGCGCGCTCTTTTGGCTCTGGCTAGCTGCGTTTTTCGGTATGGCCACAATTTTTGCCGAAGCCGTTTTAGCCCAAACCTATAAAGTCACCGGTGAAGACGACCGCGTGGTGGGCGGTCCGGCTTTCTACATGAGCTTAGGTCTCGGACCGAAATTTAAACCGATGGCGGTTTTCTTTTCAGCCGTAGCCATCATCACCATGGGCTGCATGGGCAGTCTTGTGCAATCCAACACGGTTTCTCAAGCGTTGCATCAAGCCTTTGATGTGCCGCTTTTAGCCTCCGGAATCGGTGTGGCAATTCTCTCGGGCGTTGTGATGTTCGGCGGGATGGGACGTTTAGCGAGCGTCACCGAAAAGCTCGTTCCCTTTATGGCGGGCCTGTATCTCATCGGCGGTTCTTATGTGTTAGCCTGCCACTACGATCAGATTCTCCCCGCTTTCGAATTGATTTTCACCGCGGCGTTTAATCCTGAAGCCGTCGGCGGCGGCGCTTTGGGGTTGACGGTTGCCAAAGCCATGCAATTTGGTGTCGCTCGCGGGCTTTTCTCCAACGAAGCCGGTATGGGTACGACGCCTCACGCCCACGCCGTAGCCAAAGTTGAACACCCGGCCGAACAAGGGCTTGTCGCCATTTTCGGAGTCTTCACCACGGTGCTCATCGTCACCTTTACGGTGCTCGTCATTTTGGTTACCGGTGTGATGGACTTCGATACCACCGGTATTGCGCTCACGCAAAAAGCGTACTCCGTCGGTTTAGGCAGCGCTGGTGTGGGTTTTGTGGCGATCTGTCTGTTCTTCTTCGCCTATTCCACAATTATCGGTTGGTACTTCTTCAGTGAACAAAACGTCCGCTACCTTTTCCATGGCCGCGGAATTTTTGTCTATCGAGTCATTGTTTGCGCTTTCTTGGTTTTGGGCGCAGTCACCCATGTCAATCTTGTCTGGACCCTCTCGGACTTCTTTAACGGTATCATGGTGATCCCGAACGTGATCGCGCTTATGCTTTTGCACAAAGTGGTCGGCGCATCGCTCAAGGACTTTGAATCCAAATTAAAGAAAGCCCATTTGCAATGATTTCGACTCCTTTGGTTGTCGCGCCGATGGAAGGCCTCACAGGCTTTCCATTCCGGCGTGTTCACGCCCATTTTTTCGGCGCTGCCGACGCCTACTACCTTCCCTTTATCACACCCACGATTTTGCCGCGTTTTACCGATCGGCAAATGCGTGAATTGGCGCCGGACATCAATGTCGGCATTAAAGCGATTCCTCAGCTTTTAACCCGCCGCGCCGAAGACTTCATCTGGGCTGCAAAAGCTTTGGTGGATCTGGGTTACGATGAAGTGAACCTGAATTTAGGCTGCCCCGCGGGGACCGTGGTAGCCAAAGGAAAGGGCTCCGGATTTCTGCGGGAACCGGCTCAACTGCAACACTTTTTAGATGCGATTTTTTCGGCCGACCTTCCCATCGCGATCTCGGTTAAAACGCGAATCGGTTGGGCTTGCGAAGATGAATTCGACCTCTTGGCGGACGTCTATAACCACTACCCACAAATGAAGTCTCTCACCATTCATGCTCGCTTACGAGGTGACTTCTATAAGGGATCGGTGCGGGAACATGTGCTGAGAACCTATTTCCCGCAGCTTAAAATGCCCGTGGGCTACAACGGCGATGTGATCACACTGACTGATCTTGAACGGGTGCAAAACGAATATCAACCGCTCGCGCACATCATGGTGGGTCGAGCCTTGATGGCAGACCCTGCACTTTTCAGAAAGGCAAAAGGCGGAGAACCTGCTACCCTTTCTGAAATCAAAACCTATTATGACGCACTGCTTGAAAGTTACTGCGTTGCTTTCGGCAACCTCAAAAACGCCCTGATGCGCATGAAGGAATACTGGTTTTTCCAACATAACCTTTTTGAAAACGCCGATCGGGCTGTCAAAGCCGTCTACAAGGCAAAAAATCTCCAGGATTATTCCGATGCGATTCGAAATATTTTTGAGAACTGCGAACTGAAAAATGAGGCCGCATTCGGTTGGAAAAAATCATTGGATTAGTGTCGATTCGCACAAAAGGGCGCTTTGCTTTAAAATCGTTTTTCCTTTTCCATAAAGGGAGGGCCTGTAGCTCAGTCGGTTAGAGCAGCGGACTCATAATCCGTTGGTCGTGGGTTCGAGCCCCACCGGGCCTACCACCTCCCCTTTTCTTGTTTTGTCTTTCCCAAGCCTTTGACACTGAAACCTTCGGAAACATTTTTCCTAGGGCATTTAACCTATAATCAGAGAGTTCTTGATTGACTCACTTCGGGTTTTATCCATGCCTTCTTTCTTTCAGCTCGGCGCCTGCACAGTTTTAGGACTGTCCCTGGTCGGTGCCTGTGCCGCCGCACTTCCCGGCGACCCGCAGGCTTTGCCCCACATCAGCACCTTGAGTGCTTTTCAAACCGGGGTTTATCATTTCTATGACCAAAACAACAGCCTCTATAAGCTGGGGAAAAAGGCCGGGCAAAGCTATCGCCTGAGCACCCAGTACTCCAAGGGCTCACCGAAATATTTCTCTTACGGAACCACACGCGATTGGACGGTGAGAAACGGCGCCTTGCAGCACCCCTCCTCTCCGAACTCGGCGCGAGCCGTCGCGGGCAACAGGATTAATCTCACTCGTCAAGGCAACGCAAGCGGCTTGTCGATTGAATTAAAAGCCTATGACGTATCCGATCAGTCCATCGCCTCGTACCTGAAACTGCAAAACGGTCGGGCAACGGCCTTATCCGATAAAGTTTCCACCTGGACAAAATTTGCCCCGGGCTCTGTCGCTTATGTGCCCACCATCACGAGCCTTCGCACCGAACTGATTGTTCCTGAAGTCAATATTTTCACCGGTCAAAAGACTGTGGAAGGCTTTGTCAAAGCTTTTTCAGAGAAGATTCCAAATTGTCTGCGATACGAAAAACGTTCGGGTTCTCAGCCCTACGCGATCCGTTTCAGTAACCGCAAAGGCAATACGGGCAATATTGAAATCTATCGCGCCAAACGCGGCAAGGTGTTCTGTGAAGTCGACGGACCCAAAGTTGCCAATGGTTCTTACAAAATCCAAACGATTAACGGCACTAAAGTGCTTGCGCTCAATTTCCCGCAACACATCGACCGCCGCGATATCGGCATTCATTCCAGTGAAAGCGGAGCATTGGATTTAGCATTCATCGAGGTGAAAAAACCGCACCCGCAAGTTTTGCCCGGACGGATTTTGCACGCCAACCGGCCTTTTACGGACAATCAATACCGATTCAATAAGACGGCTGCTGAAAGTATCCAAAAGGCGCTGAAATAATTGAGAAATTATTTGTCATCAGACCGACTCCAGCGAGTCGGTCTTTTTTGTGGTTAATCCGAATTGCGCTTCTGAATTTTTCAACGAAAATTAGAAATTATTTTTGAGGAGAAGGCTATGACTGAACGCTATCTGGAAGAAATGATTGAAACTCGCCGCGCGATTCACAAGCGGCCCGAGTTAGGTTGGACAGAATTTGAAACGATGTGGCTGGTATGCGAAAAGCTTCGCCAGTGGAATATTCCATTTCTGACCGGCACCCAAGTCATCAATCCTGACTTTGTCATGGGACGGTACGAAACAGAAGTTAAAGACGCGATTGAGCGCGCCCAAAAGCATGGTGTGCCGGCGTCTTTCATTGAAAAAACCAAGGGCTATACCGGTGCTGTAGCCATCATCGATACCGGACGTCCCGGTCCGGTCACGGCTTTCCGCTTTGACATGGATGCGCTGCCGGTGCGCGAGTCAGAGGACACATCACACCTTCCTGCGCAACTTGGCTTTGCCAGCGAACGCCCCGGTCTCATGCATGCCTGCGGCCACGACGGACACACGGCGGTGGGACTGGCGCTCGCCCATTGGCTTCAAGACCACAAAGACGAACTGACAGGAACATTTAAAGTCCTATTCCAGCCGGCTGAAGAAGGCGTAAGGGGTGGACGGCCCATGGCGGAATCCGGCATTGTTGACGATGTGGACTGGTTGGTGGGTAGCCACGTAGGCGGCGCGCTCAAAAGCGGAGAGATTTGTGTACAGGAAGCCGGGTTCCTTGCCTCAACAAAATTTGATATTCATTTCACGGGACTTGAGGCTCACGCGGGCAATGCTCCCGAAAAAGGACACAGCGCGCTTGTTGCCGCCGCCTGCGCCACGATGATGCTGCAGGGTATCCCGCGTCACGGAGGCGGAGACTCGCGCGTAGCGGTTGGAAAACTTGTCGCTGGTGAAGGCCGCAATATCGTGGCAGCACACGCGATGATGCAAATGGAAGTTCGTGGCATGACCCAGGAAGTCAATGATTTCATGGCCGAAAATGTTGAACACATCATTGAAGGTGTTGAAAAAGCTTACCAGGTCAAAGCACGCATTGAACGCGTGGGCGAAGCTTCAACACTTGTTGTTTGCCCTGAAATCATGGATAAGTTGGAAGAAGCCATGCGCCGAGTGCCGGGCGTTAAAGTCTTACCGCGCTTTCACGAACAAACCGGTTCCGAAGACTGCTCATGGCTGATTCGAAAAGTGGCAGAACACGGCGCTCAAGCAGCCTATTTCCTTTATGGTTGCGAACACAAAGGACATCATCGGCCTGATTTCGACATCCAGGACGAAAAGAATTTACCCATTGCCTTTAAAACTTGTGTGTGCTTTGCCCAACTGATTAACGACCAAAAAGCCCAATAACGAAAGGACGCCGATGCAAGTTTAAGCCATCGGCGTTAATCGATCTGACAAGGACTATCGGCTCACCTTTTCAAAGTGCTGATAGTCCTTTCTCGTTTTCCAGTCGCCTCCCCACTCAAAGCCTCGTTTCTTAAACGCCCTCACGCAGGCATCATCGGGATTGATTTTGTATGTGAAATGACGATTCCGGTCGGCGTACGGTGCTCCCGCCTTGGGGCTGACGATCACACCATGCTTCCCTTTCAGCACAAAAGGATTGAACAACGGATTAATATCAACCGCCATGCCACGGCTGTGGTTAGATAGTTTCTTCGTTCCCGCTACAAAACGAAAATTGAAAGCCGACGAATTGTTGTCAGTCATTGAGCGAATGTCATCGGCCTCATACTCGTCAATTAAGAGCATTTTCTCAATCGGATAACGCACCGCAAAGAGCTCTTCAAAAATCTCGATAATCTCTTCACTGATCGCACGATTGACGACAAGTTCTCCCAAACGAATGCGACCATCGGCTGTGTAGTGCAAGACCTTAACGAAACGGAGATCCTTTAACGGAACAGTACAGTCAGACGGAAAAGACTTGCCTGACATTCTTGAAAAAGTTTCCTTGCTGATCGGCTCGCTGACAAAGCAACGACCGTCACAATACTTTTCGACAGAGAGATATGAAACCTCCAGCCCCGCGCGCCAATTTGCAATAGCCGTTTGCTCATTCATAACCGCTGCAATAGACGCTGATTGAACACTCAAAAGGCAAAACAGGAAAACTAGCGGTTTGAATTTTGTTATTTGCAAAGTCATATCGCTTTTTGAAATTCAGATTGTGCTTTACATCATAAATGTTCTTACGCCAGAGAGTATTACGAACTAAGAACGAACTTGAATACTGATTGACATCCTCCTCGGCGTGAACGCCGAGGATTCCCTACTGTGTCAGCGGCTCGCGCCACTGA
>CABMQD010000019.1 GCA_902388655.1 uncultured Sutterella sp.
TTGAGAAGAGGCTTTCCCAACTAGCCTATGCACATTTTTAATTTGGACAGCAGTGAAAAAAGAGTGTACATTGGAGGAAGAAGCACATGGAGTGCTTCGAGGGGGAGTTATGCAACTATCGAAAATTGCTGCCGGCGTCTTAATGGCTGCCGCTATGACCGCGACCAGTTTCGCATTGGCCGCCGACCGCCCGCGTGACATGGGCATTGAAATCGGCGTTCTGCATCCCGGTGCCAACAACGCCATCACGGACGTCAAAGGAGTGCTCGTCGGGCAGGTCACTCTGGTTGACGAAAAGAAAGGCATGCACACCGGCGTCACTGCGATTGTTCCTCACACGGACAACATCTTTAAGAACAAGGTTCCTGCCGGCGTTTTCTTAGCCAACGCTTTCGGCAAAATGACAGGTTATCCGCAAGTTCAGGAACTCGGCAACATTGAAACTCCGATTGTGCTGACCAACACGCTCAATGTCGCCGCCGGTATTGACGGCATCATCGACTACACATTCTCTTTCAAAGACAACGGTGACGTGCGATCCGTCAACGCCATCGTCGGTGAAACCAATGACGGTTCCATCAACGATATCCGCGCGCGCTTTGTCAAATCGTCCGACGTTCTTAAGGCCATTCAAAGCGCCAAGTCCGGACCGGTTGAAGAAGGCTGTGTTGGCGCCGGCACCGGCACTGTCGCGTTCGGCTTTAAAGGCGGCATCGGCACCGCTTCGCGTGTCTTGCCGAAGTCCATGGGCGGATACACTGTCGGCGTTTTGGTGCAAACAAACTTCGGCGGTCTGCTCAATATTGACGGCGTCGAAGTCGGTGAAGCCTTAGGCGGCTATCCGTACCAAAAGGAAATTGAAAGCGCAGACGGTTCCATCATGATGATTGTGGCTACCGACGCACCCCTGAGCTCACGCAACCTCGAACGTGTCGCCAAGCGCGCTTGGCTCGGCATGGGCAAAGCTGGCGGCGTGGCCTCCAATGGTTCGGGTGACTTTGTGATTGCCTTCTCAACGAACGAATCCATGCGCGTTCCTTATGACGCCAAGGCCAACGAAACTTTGAAGAGAGATGTGGTTCAAAACGACAACATGACGCCGTTATTCATGGCCACGATTGAAGCCACGGAAGAAGCCATCATCAATTCCCTCTTTGCTGCCAAGGACACAAAGACTTACAAAGGAACGACTGTGAAGGCATTGCCTGTTGACAAGGTCATGCAAATGATGAAAGAACACAACAAAATTGTGTCCAAAAAATAGTCTTCCGCCTACGAATAACTGACTAGGAGTTCCGCCGATTGCCCGCGCAATCGGCGGATTCTTTTGGCGCGCAATGTTAAAGTTATGCTTGATTGTAGTCGGGCAGGCAACGTCCCCCCTTACCAGAGGATTTTCAATATGGCTCAACAGTATCAAGGCAAGCGTCCGCGGGAATTAGGCATTTCTTTCGGGATTTTTAAAACGGGTCTCAATAATGCGATCACCGATGTTAAAGGTGTCAAAGTCGGACAGGTCACGTTAATTGATGACAGCAAGGGCATGCGAACCGGAGTGACCGCCATTGTTCCTCACAGCGGCAACATCTTTCAGCACAAAGTCCCCGCTGGCGTTTTTCTTGGCAATGCCTTTGGCAAAATGGTGGGTTACCCACAAATTAAAGAACTCGGCAACATCGAAACGCCGATTGTTTTAACCAATACGCTCAATTTAGCCTCCGCCATCGATGGCATCATCGACTATGTATTCAGTTTCAAGGAAAACCGCGATATTGAATCGGTCAATTGTGTTGTCGGGGAAACCAATGACGGTGCAATCAACAATATCCGCGCTCGTTTCGTAAAACGCGAAGATGTTTTAAAAGCCATTACCGAAGCAAAGGACGGAGCGGTGGAAGAAGGATGTGTGGGAGCCGGCACCGGCACCAAAGCCTTTGATTTTAAAGCCGGCATCGGAACGGCGAGCCGCCGACTGCCTGAGAATATGGGCGGCTGGACCGTTGGGGTAATCGTCCAGAGCAATTTCGGCGGGCTATTGACGATCAACGGTGTGGAAGTCGGCAAAGCGCTGGGCGGCTTTCCCTATCAAAAGGAAATCGAATGCGCAGACGGTTCGATCATGATGGTGGTGGCTACCGACGCTCCGCTTGATGCGAGAAATCTCGAACGCCTGGCAAAGCGCGCATTCATGGGAATGGCAAAAACCGGCGGCGTGGCTTCAAACGGCTCGGGCGACTTTGTCATTGCCTTTTCAACCAATGAAAGTGTGCGCGTTGAACATAAAGCACCGGACTTTGCTCTGCACGGCGCACCGGTTGTCCGAAATGATGACATGACTCCTCTTTTTATGGCAGCCATAGAAGCCACGGAAGAAGCCATCATCAATTCGCTTTTTGCCGCTTGTGACACGCCGACTCATGACGGAAAAGTCATTAAGGCGTTGCCTTTGGATAGAGTGATGGGAATGATGCGCGCTCAGCGCAAGATCAATGCATAAGATCTGATTCGCTTAACAGTTCAGACAAGGTCTTTTCATTGAGTGAGTCAAAAAATGCCCTCTGCGCTTTCACTAAAGATGGAACCAGAGGGCATCCCTTTTCTTTAAAAGGACAATGCGGCTTACCACAATCTATCAATGCGCACTCTCCTTCAATGGTTTTAATGATCTCGCCAACACCCAGAGTTAAGACAGCAGGTTGAAGCTGAAATCCTCCCTTTCGACCTCGCAGAGCTCTGACCCAACCTTGTTGGCGCAAAAACGCCATGACTTTATTTAAGTGGTTATAAAACGCACAACAAACATCTGCCAGACTTCATGCGAGAAGAAATAAGCAACGTTCATCAGGAAGAAAAAGAAGACACCGATCCCCAGCACTCGCCGGTAGCCGACATCGCGAATAATGCTGCCGGTGAAAAATCGGCCGACCAAACAGCCGATCACAACAATGCCGGTTGCCAAACCGGCTGTAGCCGCAGAAGTACCGAAATCTTCTGTCAAATAGCGAGTGCAAACGACGAAAATCGCGTAGTAGCCAATCATGCCCAACATGTTGATGAGCGAGATGGCGATGAATGTACGAGAAAAAATCGCGCGCAAAGCGCTTTGTGGAGCTTGCGAAGTCATATCAAAAACCGGATCAACATAACGATTCGCCCATATTACTCTTCACGAAAGAATTTGGAATTTGAGAAAACTTTTTATTTTCTGAGCAGATCCTCTTAGATTCACTGAAAATTACTCAATAAAGCTTATTTTCTGATTCAAGAGCACACCTATACAATGAAAGCACTATGCAAGAAAAACTGTCTTTACCTCATTTGGTTGCTTTGCACCGTTGGTGGTGGCTCACTTCATAAGAGCGGGCCGGACGGTTTTATTGACATATTCCCCCATAATTGGCCCGCGGAAGCGGGCCTTTTCTTACAACTCCGGTTTCGCGGGTTCCATCTGAAGAAAGGAAAACGATGAGTTACCGGATGTTGAAACGAAGAAATCTTCAAAACACGCGATGGCGACCGATTTCTCTTCGCCATCTGTATCTTGTTTTTTGAGGATTTCACCATGCTTTTAAAATCTTTCCCCATCACTCGCCGCTTATTTACTCTGACGCTTGCCGCCTCGCTCATGGTCGGTCTATCCGCCAGTGCGAGCGCTCAAGAAGAAAAAATATTGCGTTGGAGCAGTTCAGGTGACTTTCTGACTTTTGATGTGCATGCGCAAAATGAGTCGCTAAACTCCGCCGCCAATGCCGCGGTCTACGAAAGTCTTGTCCGCTACAACGCCCAGATGAAGGTGGAGCCGGCTCTGGCGACTCACTATGAGCGTGTTAAGGACGGTTTCCTTTTCACCATTCGCGATGGTGTACGCTTTCATGAGGGCGAAATACTCACCGCGGACGACGTGGCTTACTCCATCAATCGAGCGCTCATGCCCGAGAGCCAATTCAAAGTGGCGGCCTCCGGAATTATCGAGGCGGTTGTCGTCAATGACAAACAGGTTCTGATTAAAACCACTTCCGGTTCCCCCGTGTTTTTAAATCAATTAACCCAATTGCGGATCCTGAATAAAAAGTGGTTGGAAAAGCACAACACCCTACGGCCTCAAAACTATGTCTCAGGAGAAGAATCTTATCTGGCCAGACACGCTAACGGAACAGGGCCCTTTAAACTCGCCAAGCGCGAAGTCGATGTTCGGACAGAGTTTATTGCCAACCATGAATGGTGGGATGAAACCAACCGCCTGGGCAATGTTGAAAAAGTCATCTATACCCCGATCAGCTCAGCCGCAACCCGTACCGCTGCGTTGCTATCCGGTCAAGTGGATTTTGTTTTGGACCCCGCGCCACAGGATCTGGCGCGGTTGGAACGCGACCCCAACATCGCAGTTCGCTCTCACGCAGAAGATCGTGTCATGATGGTGGCGCTTGATCAATTCCGCGATCAATCACCATACGTCACAGACTTAGACGGTAACCCCCTCGCATTCAATCCTTTTAAAGATGTTCGGGTTCGCCAAGCTTTGTCTCTCGCCGTTAATCGTGAAGCGCTGGTCAGAAGCATCATGCGCGGCAAAGCTGTCGCCACCGGCACACTGATTTCTCAATCGGTTTTCGGTTACTCTGCAGACATTGCCAAACCAATCGCTTATGACCTGAATAAAGCGAAAGCGTTGCTTAAAGAAGCCGGTCTGGAAAAGGGCTTTGCATTCACGCTTGACACCCCCAATAACCGCTGGATCAACGATGAAAATCTCTGCAAGGCATTGGCCGGGATGTGGGCCAAACTCAACATCAAAGTCAATGTACATTCCATGCCGCGCTCCCAATATTTCCCGAAGGTGCTGAGTTTTGATACCTCCGCGGGACTAGTCGGCTGGGGATCCAGCACATTTGACGCTTATTATCCGATGCAATCACTATCGGCAACGTATGACGGCGCATCAGGAGCCGGTATCAGCAATATCGGACGCATTTCCAACGCCACAATGGATACGCTTTTAAAACAACTGGCGGTGGCTGAAGATTTGACTAAACGGCAAACTTTGGCTCAAGAGGTCTTGCAATTGGAAAAAAGTGAAGCGCTTCATATTCCTTTGTTACAGCCGATGTTCTCATGGGCTATGAAAAAGAATGTGGAAGCGGTCGTTCGACCGGACAATCGCTTAACTTTGGAATGGGTATCGATCCGCTGAGTTGAAGGGGGTGTTGATAAAGTCGGCTGCTGCCGATGCGATCAACCCCCTTTAACTTATTAATTTAATCCACAAAAAGTGGCCCAGGGAATCAAACCCAGGGCCAGCTAGTAAGATGAAGTTGTCAGGAGTCATCTTACTGTGTCCAACTCTATTACCACAAGTTCCGTAAAGCCTCGCCATTAATGGCGGGGATATAAGGAACGCCAATGTCAATTGGCTATCTGGGGGTTATTTTAGGCTAAAATTGCTTCCAATTTGCCGTAAAATCAGTAGGGAATCCTCGGCGTTCACGCCGAGGAGGATGTCAATAAACAAAAATCACTGTTTGATTGCTACACCATTGCAGCGTAGCAAAGAGAAAAAATTAATGATTTTGTAATAGCATTCAAAATTATGCGAATTTTTGCGAAAGAATAACAGAGAACGAGAGAGATTGATAGAAACGATAATCGCGGCACAAAGCCTGAAAATAAAGGGATTTGTGGAAATGGGTTTGATTTAAAAGGAAGATTTTCAAAAGATAAGGGCAAAAAAAATGGCGGAGAAGGGGGGATTCGAACCCCCGAAGCCCGTTTTGCGAGCTTGCACCCTTAGCAGGGGTGTGCCTTCAGCCTCTCGGCCACTTCTCCGCACAACCTGAGCGTTGCTCAGTAAGAATGGGGATTTTATAAGAATTAAATCAGTTTTTCAAATTCACGATCGTTACGGTGAAACTGCTCATTTGTCGCCACACTTTTTCCCGGCTCTTTCTTTTTTAGGCGAAATAATTTGAGAACACACTCCCCGAAGCAAATCCACTTCAGTCTGCGTGAGTTGCGTGCGGGAAAAAAGCCTTCGGACTCTGGGCATAAAAAGTTTAGGTTCCTGTGGATTTAAAACGCCGCAGTGAATCATGGCTTCCTCAAAATGTTTCAAAAAACCTTCAACCGCCTGAGGACCGGCTAGCTTTTCTCCGGCAAAGCGTGCCTGCCAATCATAAAGACCACCGTGTGTCTTACTCTCATCAATCATCGCCATATGCATTTCATAGGCCATGATCTGAACCGCTTGGGATAAATTCAGACTCGTGCAATCCGGATCGGCGGGAATGGCCGCGCAACCCTGACACATCGCCATCTGCTCATTGGATAAGCCCGTTCGCTCGCACCCAAAGACAAAAGCGATCTTTCCCTGTCCCGATGCAATAAAATCCGTTGCCTTTTGCGCCACGGTCCTCACCGGTTCAATCGCGGGACCGAACTCCCGATCATAGCCCGACATCGCCCAGGCAAAATCAACACCTTCCAAAGCCTCAATCAAACTGTCGTACGAACGACTGGCTTCAAGAACATCGATGCTGCTCGTGGAATACGCGATCGCTTCCGGATGCGTGCGGTAATCCGCCTCCCAAGGGCTGACCACTCTTAAATCGCGAAAGCCCATGGTTTTTATGGCGCGAGCCGCTGAACCGATATTGCCGGGATGAGCCGGCTCGACCAGGATAAAGCAAACATGTTGAGCCAGTGAACTTGTCGACATTTTCAGAAAACCAAAACTGCAAAAATCATTAAAATATTCAGATTCTACACGTAGTTACCTAAACAACCGATTTTCTTTTAAGAAGGATTCCGACGATGAGTTCTCCGATGCTCAACACGGCGATGAAAGCTGCCCGCGCAGCCTGCACTATTCTTAACCGTGCCGTTGACAACCTCTCGACTTTGGAAGTACACAAAAAAGGTCATTCTGACTTTGTCAGTGAAGTGGATGTGGCCTGCGAACGCACAATCGTTGAAATTTTGCGTGAAGCTTATCCCCGCCATCAAATTCTTGGTGAAGAAAATGGCCTCACGGGTCCTGAAAACAGTGAATTCCAATGGATCATCGATCCCTTGGACGGCACAACCAATTTCCTGCACGGTTTTCCGCAGTACGCGGTTTCCATCGCATTAAAGCGTCAAAATGAAATCATCGAAGCCGTCGTAGCCGATCCTGTTAAAAATGAGATTTTCACCGCTACGCGCGGTGTGGGCGCTTTCTTAAACGGCCGCCGAATTCGCGTAAGCAAGCGCACCGCCATGACCGAAGCGTTGGTGGGAGCCGGCTTTCCGTTCCGCAAGAGCGATGACGTTGAAGCCTACATGAAGGTCTTTTCTCAATTGGCCAAGACCACAAGCGGTGTGCGTCGCGCCGGAGCCGCCTCGTTGGACCTGGCCTATGTTGCCGCCGGCCGTCTTGATGCCTTCTGGGAACCGAACCTCAAGGCCTGGGACATCGCCGCAGGCTCCCTGCTTGTTCTTGAAGCGGGCGGTCTTGTCACGGACTTTAAGGGCGAATCCGATTACCTCACCACGGGTCAAATCGTCGCCGGCACACCGAAAGTCTTCGGACAGCTTCTGGCAGTAGTCAACAAAAACTACGGTGACATCCGCTAATCAATATTGGTGCGTGACCTTAAGCGAATTCAGTGATGGCAAAAGCAAAAACGACGACAACTGAAAACGATCCTTTGGCAGGCCACACGCCTGCCATTCGGCGCTTTTTAGAAATCAAAGCTCAGCATCCAGAAACCTTGGTGTTGTACCGGATGGGTGACTTTTACGAAACGTTTTTTGACGATGCCGTCCGAGCCAATAAGCTTTTAGGGATTACGCTGACCTCTCGGGGCACTGACATCAATGGCGCTCCGATTCCCATGGCGGGCGTTCCCGAGAAAACACTTGAGCAATACCTCGCCCGACTGGTTAAGCAAGGCGTATCGGTCGCGATCTGTGAACAAATCGGTGATCCGAGCAAGGGCCCCCTGGAGCGTGAGCTCGCGCGCATTGTCACGCCGGGCACATTGACGGAAAATGAGCTCTTGCCGCAAAAGCAGGACGCGGCTCTTTTGGCCGTTTCCCCTGCCGGACGACACGGATCTCGTTTGGGCTTGGCGTGGCTGGTTTTAAGCAACGGGCGCTTTCACGTTGCCAACACAAGTCTTGAAGAGTTGCCCACCGAAGTCACACGCATTGCCCCTTCTGAAATTTTGGTGCCGGAAGACTTCAAAGAAACCATTGAAGCCCTGCGGCTGCCGGCCGCGATCACCGCGCTTCCGAAATGGCATTTTTCGGTCGACCACGGTACGGCCAAATTAAAACATCAATTTCAGGTTCAAGAGCTCACCGCCTGGGGACTCGATGAGGTGCCGGACGCGGTCAGCGCCGCGGGCGCCCTTTTGACCTATGCGGAAAACACCCAGTGTGAGGCGATTCCTCACTTGCTGCCCCCGGTGCTCGAAGTCCAAAGTCAATTTGTCGGCATGGACTCTGCGAGCCGCCGCAATCTTGAGCTCACACAAACACTCAGAGGCGATGACGGCCCGACGCTTTTCTCTTTGCTTGATCACTGCAAAACGAGCATGGGTTCGCGTCTGCTCAGACAATGGATTCACAACCCCTTGAGGGATACGCAGACTGTGAGCGCCCGTCATCAGGCCGTTGAGAGCTTTTTGATCGCCGAGCATTTAAGAGAGTCCGTGCGCGAAAAATTAAAGACCGTTCCCGATTTCGAACGTCTGGCCACGCGCATCGCCATGCGCACGATTCGCCCCAAGGAATTGGCCGCACTTCGTGATTCATTGCCTCATCTGGCTCAAATCGCCAGAGAACTCATCACTGCCGATGATCCCCTCATTGAACAGAATGCGGCGGACCTGGTGATTGATCCGGCGCTCTATGAAAAACTCAACGCCGCGCTTTTGACCGATCCCGCCGTGCAGCTTCGGGATGGTGATGTGATCGCCAGCTCTTATAACGAAGAGCTTGCCACATTGCGGGAGCTTCGTGACAACGTGGGCGAATTTCTCACACAAATGGAAATCCGTGAGCGTGAAGCCACGGGGATTCCCACGCTTCGCGTGCAATTCAACAAAGTCCAGGGATTTTTCATTGAAATTTCGCGCGGACAAGCCGACCGCGTCCCCCTACACTATCACAGAAAGCAAACGCTCAAGAACACGGAACGCTACATCACGCCGGAACTTAAAGAGTATGAAGACAAGGCGCTCTCGGCTCAGGAACGCTCTCAAGCACTTCAAAAGTCTCTTTATAACGAACTGCTGGAGTTTGCCGACGCTTTCGTGCCGGTGTTGCAAAAGGCCGCGGTTGCCGCAGCCAGCGTGGATGTCCTGACCTCTTTTGCTTTTCACGCGGCCCGAGCCAATTGGGTGCGGCCGAAATTGGAAAAAGTTCCCGGCATTGAAATCTCCGGCGCTCGCCACCCCGTGGTTGAAGACGCCATTGAAAGCTATACCCCTAATGACTGTCGATTGATTCCGGGCAGACGGCTGCTCGTGATTACCGGGCCCAACATGGGCGGTAAATCAACATACATGCGATCGATCGCGCTCATTGTGCTGCTCACCTATATCGGCAGTTTTGTGCCCGCCGCAAGTGCCAAAATCGGCCCCGTTGACCGTATTCTTACCCGAATCGGCGCAAGCGATGACCTGGCGCGCGGCCGCTCCACTTTTATGGTGGAGATGACGGAAGCGGCGGCGATTTTGCATCAGGCAACCGATCAAAGTCTCGTGCTCATGGATGAAATCGGCCGCGGCACGTCCACTTTTGACGGTTTGAGTCTGGCGGCCGCCATTGCGCACGAACTGGCTCATGTGAAAAAGAGCTTTACGCTTTTTGCCACACACTACTTTGAGCTCACCAAACTGGAACAAACGGCCCCCGAAGTCGCCAACGTGCATGTGGCCGCCGCTGAAAACAAAAACCGCATCGTGTTTTTGCATGAAGTTCAGGATGGCCCGGCTAACCAAAGCTACGGTATTGCGGTGGCTCAGCTTGCCGGCGTTCCCAATTCAGTTATCCGCCGCGCCCGCAAGATGCTCAATGAGTTGCAGGAACGCAGCCAAGTCAATGAGCAACTTGATTTGTTCGCCGACAACCACGTTGAAATGCCCGATGAAAAAGCGCCCGAGCCCAACCAGACTCAAGCGCTTTGTGAGGAAATCGACGCCTTGGACGTGGATCAGCTCACGCCCCGTCAGGCCCTGGATCTGCTCTACGAGCTCAAAGACAAGGCCCGAAGCGTTCTCAATAATTAATGCAGCGTCTTAGGCTCAGGCGCCTCATCACCCGCATCGTCAACGATATTAGCCATCATCGGCTTATCGGAAACCTGCAGGAAAGAGGGCACCACCACGTCATCGTTGCCGATGACTTCCATCCTCTTTTTCACGGGCTCCACATTTTTCACGGTGATTTCAAACTTCAAGCCGATTCCCGCCAGCGGATGATTGCCGTCTAAAACGACCACACCGTCGGCAATATCGGTGACCCGATAGACACGGTCAAGCGTTTCACCTCGGATTTCCGTGTAGCTCAACCCCACTTCAACACCACCATCAAAATCTGTTTCAGGACGAATAATCAGCGCCGTTTCATCATAGTCGCCGAAAGCCTCTTCGGGTTCAAGCTGAACCGTCACGGTATCGCCCGGCTTTTTACCTTCCAACGATTTTTCGATCACCGGGAAAATATCGCTGTGGCCGTGCAAATAGACCAATTCATCGGCCGACTCCATCAAGTCGCCCTGAAGGTTGTACATTTTGGCCGAAATGGTCACGAGAGTATCTTTTGCAACTTGCATCGTTATCCCTTATTTCAAAATAGCTTTTTTGGCTTTTTCGTATTCTGCCTCGGATAAGAGTCCCTTTTCATAAAGGGCTGCCAAATCTTTCAATTCCTTGACACGCATTTCTTCGTTGCCGGGGAAATAAATATTGTTTTCACCCAAGGGATTCAAGCCGTAACGGTTCGCGCCGCGCTGCGAGCCGATGAAGCCGATCACAAGATAGGCGATAAATTCAACGCCCGGAATGAAGAGCAAAATAGCCCAAAAGCCGCTCGCATCAAAATCGTGAAGACGACGAACAGCCGCTGAGACCGTGCTGATTAAAGAAATGATTGAGAGCACGGCATAAACTTTTCCCGCCTCAAAAATTTCAGGACTCGCGTTGGCATCCTGAATATCGAGCGACTGTCCGGGCAACATCGCGAAGGTGTAGAGCAGATAGGGCACACCAATGCGCACAAGCATCCAGAAAGCAATCACCGCCCAGAAACGGCCTCGATTCATGCGGCCGGAGAAAGAGAAAAAAAGATTAAACATAAATTCGTCAAAAAAGAGAAAAGGGAGTGCGGATTATTCTCGTCCACGCTCCCCTGTTTTCCTATTGGTCAACGAAATCGTTACTTCGTCTGTTCGCTCAACAAAGTAAGGATTCTGGGCGCCACACCGGTCGGATCGGCCTTGCCGTCGGGACCCAACACGTGCACACGGCATTCGGTGTCAGACAAGCGCTGCAGATAGATAACATACTGCGGAGCTTCCACCGGGGTGTTGCGTCCGAAAGCGTTGCTCCAGAAACCTTGTTCAGCGCGCTTTTGCTCTTCGTATTCTTGGTCGAGGTAACGCACGAGGAAGAAGCCGCGAGAGCGGTCACGATCTTCAACCGTAAAGCCCATGCGATCGACGGCCAAAGCGACACGACGCCAGGCGCGTTCAAAATCTTCCTTGATGAAAATGCTCGTGGCCACGCCTTCGGCGTCTTGCTCAAGCTGGCTCACAGAGTCTTCAACTTGATAGCTCGCCAGCTTTTGAACTTCCGCTTCATGTTCCTTGGCCGACTTCTTCACCGCTTCGGGATTAAATTCCTGATTGATGCGTTGAGCCAAACGAGTCAGCATTTCCGCTTCCATTTCCGGATCGCTCGGGCCCGGCTGCCAAACTGTCGTTTCGTTATCACCGCCGAGGCTCTTGACAACTTCGACCATGGCGCGGTGCGTCACAAAGATATCGGAGCCGCCGTTAACGGAACGTTCAATGCGGGCACGATACTGATCGCGTTCACCGGTCGAATACACGAGGTCCACGATACGACCCAACGTCCCACGGATGATGTCCTGCGGAAGCTTGGCGCGATTTTCCGCCCAATTGGTTTCCATCACACCGGTCGTCGCATCCTGGCGGGAAAGCGATAAACCGACCGTGGTCCAGAAGTCCTGCATGATGGGCCAAACCATTTCGGGGGCGAGGTCCACATGAATCCAACGGTTGTTGCCGTCACGCACGATCTTGGCGACTTCGCCTTGGGGCAAAAGGACTAAACCATTATTGGAATGACCTGAAGCCTGGGCATCCATCTGAGCCTGTTGACTGGCATAAACAGTCTGCGGGCGAGAGGGCACCATATAACGGTCAGAGCCCGGAACAGAGCTCAAATCCGGCGGGATTTCCAACGGAGCGCGCGAGTCGCTCGTTTCGTATTGAATGCGGTCTTGGCTGAAGTCAATAGTTGAGCAAGCGGCCAATGCCATCGGCAACGCAACCGCCAACCCCGTACGGACGATTTTTTTAATCATTTTGTGTTCACTCATTCGCGCGCCGAAGTGACCGACGCGCAGTTACATCAAATTATTCTGGTTATTGTACCGATTTCAGCCTTTCTGTGGGGAAAAGCCGAAAAGCAAAATTTGCAACAAAAATTCAAAGCAGAGCCCAAGTCAGAAGGCGTCTGGCCGTCCAAACAAACGGATGCATGAAATAGGTTAAAAATCCCGAGATGATGAGAACCACCAGGATGACCATCCCGTAGCGCTCGATTTCGGCAAATTTCACTGCCGCCTCATAAGGCAAAAGCATCGTGACGATCCGCCCGCCATCCAAAGGCGGCAGAGGCAACAGATTAAACGCCATCAGGTAAAAGTTAACAAGAACGCCGGCGATCGTCAGATCGAGAAGCGATTGGGTGAGAAAGCCCGTCCAGAGAAAGATCTTGAGTAAGAGCAGCCACACAAACGCCTGCAAAAGATTACTCGCGGGACCGGCCAAAGCCACCATGAACATTCCCTGACGAAACGGCGTGAGGTTGCGCGTATTGACCGGAACCGGTTTAGCCCAACCCAAAAGAACACCCCCGAAGCCGGTCAACGCGGATCCGAGCAGCAAAACCCCGGGCACAATAATCGTACCCACCAAATCAATGTGAGGAATGGGGTTAAGCGTCACCCGCCCGAGCATTGAAGCCGTCATGTCTCCATAACGGCGCGCCATCCACCCGTGGGCGGATTCATGCATGGTAATGGCGAAAATCAAAGGAATCGCGTAAATGACAATGTCGTAGATATGGTGCATGATCAGCGATCTTTCAATAATTGCAAAACCGTGGGCAAATAATCAGGCAATGGTTCCTGAAGGCCCGGCTCGGGGCGCCCGGGCTTGAAGCCGTGAAAGTCACTGCCCGTGCTTGCTAAAAAGCCCATATTGAGTGCCACTCGGGTGTAACGCTCATTTTCCGATTCAAAATGGCTGCCCGTGGTCACTTCAATCGCGTCACCGCCGAGCGCTTTGAATTCTTCCAGAAGGTCAATGGTTGTTTTGGGCGCCTCAAAAGAGTAGCGCCCCGGATGCGCCATGACCGCCACGCCCCCCGTTTCTCGAATAAAACGCATCGCTTCGACAAGAGTCATCCACTCGGTTTTCACATACGCGGGACCGTTATCTTTGAGGTACTTGTCAAAAGCCTCATCTTCCGTGCCGACCGTCCCTCTTTGCACCAAAGCCAACGCAAAGTGCCGACGCGACAGATTCAGCTTATTGCCCGCTAGCTCAAGGGCCTGCTCATAAGTGTTGTAAATTCCCATCGCATCGAATTTCGCCGCAATCGTGCGGGCGCGCTGATCACGCCTGCGACTGAGCGTCTCAGACAATTCCCGATAAGGGTCAAAATCTTTGGGCCCCAAGCAAACCACATGAATGGTTTTTGCGCCCCAACAAACCGAGAGCTCCACGCCATCAATAAAACGCATCCCGAGTTTTTCCGCTTCTTTTCTTGCCTCTTTGAGTCCGGCGACCGTGTCATGATCGGTCAAAGCCATCACCTCGACTCCATTGGCATGAGCCTTTCTTACCACTTCAGTCGGCGAAAACACCCCGTCGCTTGCACTCGAGTGCACATGTAAATCCATTCTCATATCAGTGTCTAAACCCGTTACAATTCAACCCTTAACTTTAAATGATTTAACGTGCAATAGATGGCGATTTTTTCAATTTCTGACAAGATTCCCTCAGTTGCTCAGTCGGCTTATGTCGATGAGGCCTCGACCGTCACGGCGGATGTCACTTTGGGTGAAAACGTCAGTGTGTGGCCGGGCGCAAGCATCCGAGGCGACGAAGCCCCCATCATAGTCGATAGCGGCAGCAACATTCAGGACTGCGCTGTGCTTCACACCGACCCGGGCAAGCCGTGCCGTGTGGGAAAAGAGGTGACCGTCGGCCACAGCGCCGTCTTGCACGGCTGCACCGTGGGAGACGGCAGCTTGATCGGCATGGGAGCGGTTATTCTCAACGGCACGGTGATCGGCCGAGAGACGCTTGTCGGCGCGGGCACTTTGATTAGTGAAAATAAAACCTTTCCCGACGGTGTGTTGATTTTGGGTCGCCCCGGCCGCATCGTTCGGGAATTGACCGCTGAAGAAAAATTAAAAATTCGGGATAATGCCCGAAGCTATATTGAACAAAAAATTCGTTACCAAACCGAGAAAAAACGAATCGGTTAGATTGGACAAATCATGACTCAACACGATACGCTCAGCAGATTTATCTTTAAACACACACCGGTGAAGGGTGCGTCGGTTCGACTGACGACCGCTTGGAAGGCCATGCGTCAATATCAGAAATGGCCCCTTTGCGTCACTCGCCTAATCGGTGAAATGACGGCGGGCTCCATGCTGCTTGCAAGCTCGCTGAAATTCGAAGGCGCGCTCATCATGCAGGTGCAGGGCGACGGTCCCGTGCGCCTGGCGATTGTTGAAGTGAGAAACGGGCTGCTTGTGCGCGCCACTGTCAAAATGAATGAGGGCGAAGAGGTCAACGATGCCATGGGCATGAAAGCTCTTTTAAATGCCCACGGCAAAGGCCGCTGCGCGATTATGCTCGATCCGAAGGACCGCCGTGAGGGCGAGCCGCTTTATCAAGGCGTGGTGCCTCTGGCGGGCGAAACCATCGCTGAAGCGCTGATGGGCTACATGGAGCAGTCTGAACAAATTCACACCAAACTGTGGCTTGCTGCCGATGAAACAGCCGCCGCCGGTCTCATGCTTCAACAGATGCCCGATTTCGGCGGCAACGATGAAGGCATCAAAGCTGATGCCGACAGTGTCAATCGCATTGAAATGCTCGCGGCCACCATTACGGACGAAGAACTGCTGACACTGACGCCCGAAGAGGTCACTCACCGACTTTTTTGGGAAGAAGCGCCTGAATATTTCGAACCTGCCGAACCTCGCTTTGCCTGCACATGTTCTCGTGAAAAGGTTGAGGCAATGATCAGAAACTTGGGCGAAGTGGAAGCGCTTCAAATTGTTAAAGAAGAAGGGGAACTTAAAGTCACCTGTGACTTCTGCGGCCGCACTGAGCGGTTCAGCGCTCAAGATATCGTCAAACTGTTTGACGCTGAAGGTACTCTAAAGAATTAAACATGAAAACCGAATTTAAGACTAACCCCAACCACAACGTCATGGGTTTTAATCATGACGGTCTGCAAGGCGGCTTTTATTTGATGGGCAATCCCATCCTCGCGACCTTAAACGGTCCCTACCCGATCCGAAACCTTTCGGAAAAGGACGCGATCGAGAAGGTCCGCGCCATCACGGATGATTTCTTGGAAACGACCGGCAAAAAAGAAGGTCTCATTGCCTGGGTGTTTAAACTGATCATTGACGGCGAATGCATCATTTATTCCGTCAATATCAATGCCGCGACCAAAGAGATCGCGGTCTCACACCAAAACCTAAAGGATGTGTTGGATTCGTTCTTGCCGCAACAGGTCAAAGGCGGTGAAGAAGTCGACGGATTTTATATAAAAGCCGATGGCGACAAGTTCTGGGCTTTTGAGCCCATCGAACATTTTCTCGTATGCCTTGTGCCCGATGAAAATCACGCCGCCATCAACGTCCGCGTCTTTCAGGCCGACCCGGCCTTAGCCGACATAATCACGCACGACCAAAACGAAGTGCTTGAGCGTTTTATGAATCGGGTGATGCCCAAAATCACGGATCGTTACCCGCAGCTCTCACCGATGAATCAAGCCAAAACCGCGGATCCGGAAAAGCTGTTCGAAGACTTGATCTCGCTTCTTGAGAATCCCGAGCAGCGAATGCCCCGACGTGAGGTCACGCTGGAGTTGACCGGTCAACCCGCAGTGACAATGCAGCTGTCGCATCTTTTCGGTTTTCGAGCCATTAAAGAGGGAGAAAAGACGAGCGAACACCTCACGGTTTACCATGATGGACGGCACTTCTGGCTCTACACGGTCACCGCGCCTGAAATTCAAGGGCAAGAACCGCTCATGACCCTAGAGCAGATCACACCGGAACAAATCGTTGATTTAGCCCGAAGGATGGTCTGGGGACAGACTCAAGCCGACGAAGTGCTTCAAACACAAAAGTGGATTAATTGATCTGACGCAGACTCGACTCCCCTGAGCTTTTCACTCAGGAGAGTTTTTGTTTTAGGCCTTCATTCGCGTCAATGCGATGGACGCCAAAACCGCGGCGCCGGTGGCAATCGCCTTATCGTTGAAATTAAAGCGTTCATTGTGAACCGGAGCGGTGTGCTCGGCATCTTTCATACCGAGTCGGAATAAGCACCCCGGGCGCTTTAAAAGCATAAAGGAGAAATCTTCGCCGCCGGTCGTTCGGGGGAATTCCTTCACATTGTCCGCCCCTATCGTCTGTGTAGCAATTGCACGAGCTGCAGCGACATTTTCCGGGGTGTTGTACATCGCCGGGTAAAGCCGAGTGTATTTCACCTCAGCCGTTAAATCGTAGGTTTTCGCGATCCCTTGAGCAATTTCCGTCATTCGACGTTCAATCATATCTTGCACCTCGGGTTCATAAGAACGCGATGTGCCGCGCAAAAGTGCCTTTTGAGGAATCACACTGGTGCCGTCCGGGTCACCCGCCTGCGCACAGCACACTGAAACCACCGCCGCATTGTACGGGGACATATTGCGTGAGACGATCGTCTGCAAAGCTAAAATCGCTTCCCCCATCGCCACGACCGGGTCTTTGACGAGTTGCGGACGCGATCCGTGCCCCCCTTTGCCTTCAAAGACAATTTCAAAAGCATCGGCATTGGCCGTCGCATACCCTGAAACAAAACCCACAGACCCCGCCTCAAGTCCGGGCTCGGCGTGCAAAGCGTAGAACTCATCGATGCCAAAACGCTCAACAAGACCGTCTTCAACCATAAAGCGCGCGCCCGCGAAACCTTCTTCACCGGGCTGAAAAATCGCCACCAAAGTGCCCGCGAAATGGCGGTGCGCCATGAAGTATTTCACCACGGCCAAAAGTGTCGCGACATGGCCGTCGTGGCCGCAGGCGTGCATGTGCTTGGGACGTTCGCTTGCATAGGGAAGGCCGGTATTTTCATTTAAAGGCAGCCCGTCACTGTCGGCGCGAAGACCAATCGTGCGCCCGGGCGCATCGCCCTTAATCACGCAGACCACACCGGCGACATCAGGGCCGCCCACGCGGGTGGTGATGTCTTCACAGCCAAAGCTTTTGAGCGCTTCGACAATCGTTTTTTCCGTTTGAGTCAGATTGAGACCAATTTCCGGATAGCGGTGAATCGCGTGTCGAATTTGTGCGGCGACTTCAGCGCATTGAGCCATCTCTTCGGGCTTCACAATCACAGCATCAGACATTTCGAATCCTTTCGAAAAGGGAACAAGATGCTTTCAGTTATAGCCGATCTGGGGAAAAGATTTCGGAAAAAATCCGACAGGGATAATGCCTTTACCCTATTTTTCGCCTTCTTTGGTCGCAGGAGGAGTCACCGGCGCAGGACGATACAAGGGATCATTGATAATGTCGGCCGGAATGGCATTGCCGGGCAACACTTTCTGAGGACGTTGAATACGAAATAGCACTTCACCGGGTCGCACCATATTGAGATCGTACCGAGCCCGTTCTTCAATGGCATCCGCCCCTCGAGTCAGGGAGCGAACTTCGGCGGCCAGGCGTTGGTTTTCTTCGAACGTGAGCGCATTTTGCTCTTTGATATCGGCAAGCTCTTCGCTCAACGACACCAGTCGAATATAACCCCCTTGACCGCCGATCAAAGGCCAAAGCATCAACAGCAACAGCAGCAACAGGAACTTAATGATCCTATCGGGCGTAATCATCTGCCTTGGCCTTTATCCGATCAATTAGAACGACCATTCCTTGATGCAGTAAAACGCATCGCGGCCCGGATACACGGCTTGGTCATCCAATTCTTCTTCGATACGAAGCAATTGATTGTACTTAGCCATGCGGTCGCTGCGGCTCATGGAGCCGGTCTTGATCTGACCGGCGTTCACCCCGACGGCGAGGTCGGCGATGAAGCTGTCTTCGGTTTCGCCGGAGCGGTGAGAAACCACAACGGAGTAGCCGGCGCGCTTAGCCATTTCAATGGCGGCAAGCGTTTCGGTCAAGGAGCCGATTTGGTTCACCTTAATCAAAATGGAGTTGGCCACGCCTTTTTGGATGCCTTCGGCCAAAATCTTGGGATTGGTCACAAAAAGATCGTCACCCACTAATTGAACACGGCGGCCCAAAGCGTCCGTGAGTTTCTTCCAGCCTTCCCAATCCACTTCGGCCATGCCGTCTTCGATCGAGATGATCGGGTACTTGGCCACCCAGCCTTCAAGAACCTTGATCCATTCTTCGGCGGTGTAGGTCTTGCCCTGACCCTTTTGAACGTACTTGCCGTCTTCGTAGAATTCGCTTGCGGCACAATCCAAACCGATCGCGATGTCTTTGCCCGGTTCGTAGCCCGCCGCCTTAATGGCTTCAATAATCAATTCGATGGCTTCTTCATGGCTATCGATATTGGGAGCGAAACCGCCTTCGTCACCCACGGCGGTGCTCATGCCGCGGCCATTGATGATCTTCTTTAAGGCATGGAAGGTTTCCGCGCCATAGCGAAGCGCTTCGTGGAAGCTCGGAGCGCCCAACGGAATGATCATGAATTCTTGCAAATCAAGATTGTTGTTGGCGTGCGCGCCGCCGTTGATCACATTCATCATCGGAACCGGCATCTGCACAGCGCCCATGCCGCCCAAATAACGGTAAAGGGGCAAGCCGGAGTAGTTAGCGGCCGCGCGAGCGCAAGCCATGGAAACACCCAAAATGGCGTTGGCGCCGTAGTTGCTCTTATTTTCCGTTCCGTCGTCTTCGATCATTTGCGTATCGATCGAAGTTTGCTGCGTCACGTCAAAACCGATCAAAGCCGGTTGGATCTTGGCGTGAATGTTTTCCACGGCCTTCATCACACCCTTGCCGCCGTAACGGGCGTCCTTGTCGCGCAGTTCAAGCGCTTCGCGGATACCGGTGGAAGCACCGGAGGGCACGGCCGCGCGGCCCATCACACCACTGTCAAGATAGACGTCGCACTCCACCGTGGGGTTGCCGCGGCTATCCAAAATTTCACGAGCGACGATGGCATTGATCGTAGACATATCGGAAGTTCCTCAAAAGTAAGTTTCAGGGACCGCCCAACGCGGTCACCTTGATCTTAAAAATCATAAGAATCGGCAGCAGCCGACTTTGCCCGCTATTGTACCGAAGCGGTCGATCGGCCGCGACAGTCTCAAGCGGTTAAAAACTGTTTTCAAGCAGGGGCTGATTCTTGACCACACGGTCCAAAGCCACAAGCCCTTCTAAAAGTTCACGCATGCGACCAAGTGGCACCATGTTGGGGCCATCGCTCTTGGCGCAGGTCGGATTCGGGTGCGTTTCCATAAACAGCCCTGAGACGCCGACGGCAACCGCCGCCCGGGACAGTACCGGCACGAACGCGCGATTGCCACCTGAACTTGTGCCGTTGCCGCCGGGCAACTGCACCGAGTGCGTCGCATCAAAAACCACCGGTGCATTCGTTTCGCGCATAATGGCCAAGCTTCTCATATCGCTTACCAAATTGCCGTAGCCGAAAGAAGCGCCGCGCTCGCAGCACATGAAATTGTCTTCAGGCAGCCCCGCTTCGCGGGCCGCTGCACGGGCTTTGGCAATGACATTGATCATGTCGTGGGGAGCCAAAAATTGTCCCTTCTTAATGTTGACGGGTTTGCCCGATCGAGCGCAGGCGCAAATAAAGTCGGTTTGACGGCACAAAAATGCCGGCGTTTGCAAAACGTCCACATATTGAGCGACCACAGGCACCTCAGCCTCAGTGTGAACATCCGTGACCACGGGCACCCCCACAGTCTCGCGAACGCGGGCTAAAATTTCGAGCCCTTTTTGCATGCCGGGACCTCGGAAACTCGACACCGACGTACGATTCGCTTTGTCGTAGCTCGCTTTAAAAATGTAATGAATACCCAGATCGTCACAAATCGCCTTCATTTCTTGGGCGATCTCCATCACCATGGACTCACTTTCGATCACACAGGGGCCGGCCATAAGGAAAAAAGGCTTATCCAAACCGACTTCAAAACCGCAGAGTTTCATCAAAGAGACCTTTAGAAAAATACTTCGTCAAAAGGGGCCGGAGTCTGTCGATATCTCAACCCCGTTATTGGCAATCCTATTGCCTCAACTTGTTAAACATAGCACATACCACTATTTAATGCTGAAATTGACCGGGCTGATTTCTTGAATAACCGCAGGAGATGACACGGTTTTTAACCTTTTCACCCACGTGAATTAGCTTAAGGGATTTGATCTAGACGCATTGAAATTACTTACACGGCGCGAAAAGCACAAGCCTACAATGATCGGCTGTTTTGAGTTCGGATCAAGGAGTTGAAAATGACCAAATTTGTGTTTGTCACAGGCGGTGTCGTTTCTTCACTAGGCAAAGGCGTTGCCGCGGCTTCGTTAGCCACTATCTTGGAGTCCCTCGGCTACCGAGTCACCATGATCAAGATGGATCCTTACTTAAACGTTGATCCCGGCACTTTAAGTCCCTTTCAACACGGCGAAGTGTTTGTCACCGAGGACGGCGCGGAAACCGACCTTGACCTGGGGCACTACGAGCGATTTATTTCCTTGAAGATGCATAAAAATAATAATTTCACGAGCGGTCAAATCTATGAAAGCGTGTTGCGCAAAGAGCGTCGCGGTGAGTATCTGGGAAAAACCGTTCAAGTCATTCCTCACGTCACCAACGAAATTCAGGAGTTTATTCGCCGCGGAGCGGCCGACGCTGACATCGCCGTCGTGGAAATCGGCGGCACCGTGGGCGATATCGAGTCATTGCCTTTTGTTGAAGCCGTTCGACAGTTGAGCCTTCAAGTGGGACGTGAAAACAGCTGCTTTGTGCATCTGACGCTGTGCCCCTGGATTGCCTCGGCGGGCGAACTTAAAACCAAACCCACGCAGCACTCCGTTCAGAAACTGCGCGAAGAAGGCGTTTATCCCGATGTGCTCTTGTGTCGGGCCGATCGCCCGATTCCGGAAAACGAGCGCGCAAAAATTGCCCTCTTTTCCAACCTGCCCACCGACCACGTCATCAGCGTCTGGGATGCGAAAACCATTTATGAAGTACCGCTCATTTTGCACGAGCAGCACCTCGATAAAATCATTTGCAACCGTTTGAATCTCTCGGCCAACAAGGAGGCCGATCTGGGCATCTGGAAGAAAATTTGCGCTGAACTTGAACATCCGCGCCACGAAGTCAATATCGCGATGGTGGGCAAATATGTGGATTACGCCGACAGCTACAAGAGCTTAAATGAGGCCCTGCTGCATGCGGGAATTCACACGCAGCCCCGAATCAACCGGATTTTTGTCGATGCCACGGAAATTGAAGAAAAGGGGACGGATATTCTGAAAGGCATGGACGCCATTTTGGTTCCGGGCGGCTTTGGCAAGCGCGGCACCGAGGGCATGATCTCGGCCATTGAATACGCTCGAGTCAATGGCATTCCTTATTTAGGCATCTGCCTGGGCATGCAGCTTGCGGTCATTGAGTTTGCCCGACACGTCTGCGGTCTCACCGATGCCAACTCAACGGAACTCAATCCCGATACACCGCATCCGGTCGTCTCCCTCATTACCGAGTGGACGGATCGAGGCGGCGAGGTTCAAAAGCGCACGGCCGACAGCGATCTGGGGGGCACCATGCGCCTTGGCAAACAAGAGGTTCCCGTGCAAAAAGGAACGTTGGCCTACAAAATCTACGGTGACACGGTTGCCGAACGCCACCGTCACCGCTATGAGGTCAACAACGCCTACACCGCGCAATTTGAAAAGGCCGGCATGGTGATCTCGGCTCGTACACCAAAAGAAAATTTACCCGAAATGATGGAACTGCCCGCTCACCCCTTCTTTTTTGCCGTGCAGTTTCACCCGGAATTCACCTCCACTCCCCGCTTCGGTCATCCGCTTTTTGAAGCTTATATCAAAGCGGCAATTGCTCACCGTGAGCACCGCTTCTAAACACTGTCACAGGGCCCGGTCATGCGGCTGGGCCCGCGACAGACGAAATAGTTAACGGACCAATCGCCCCAGAGCGCTTTGTTTTGTTTATACTTGCCAGCGGTTGTAATTCTGGAAAAAAAGGAACGCCCAAATGACGACGATTGGTTTTGATAATCAACAATATCTCACAACGCAATCCGAACAAATTCGTCGCCGCATCGCTCAATTCGGAGGCAAGCTCTACCTGGAATTCGGCGGTAAGCTTTTCGATGACTTTCACGCCTCCCGAGTCCTCCCCGGTTTTAAGCCTGACAGTAAAATCCGGATGCTACAGCAACTCAAAAATGACGTCGAAATCGTCATTGCGATCAATGCGGCGCATATTGAAGCCAATAAGGTCCGAGGCGACCTGGGCATCACCTATGAAGAAGATGTGCTCAGACTCATTGATTCCTTCCGTGAAATGGGTCTTTATGTGGGCAGCGTTGTTCTGACCCAATATACCGGACAGAAAGCCGCTCAAGATTTCTTAAAGCGCCTGGAAACGCTGGGCATTCCCCATTACCGTCATTTCCCCATCGCAGGTTACCCGTCAGACGTTGACTTTATTGTCAGTGAAGAAGGGCTTGGCCAAAATGAGTACATCGAAACCAGCCGTTCACTGATCGTTGTGACGGCGCCGGGGCCTGGAAGCGGCAAGATGGCCACATGCCTGAGTCAGCTTTACCACGATCACAAACACGGCATCACAGCGGGTTATGCCAAATTCGAGACCTTCCCGATTTGGAATCTGCCCTTAAAGCATCCCGTGAATTTAGCCTATGAGGCAGCCACCGCGGACTTAAACGACGTCAATATGATTGACCCCTTCCATTTGGAAGCCTACGGGAAGACCGCCATCAACTACAACCGAGATGTGGAAATTTTCCCGGTCTTGAATGCCATTTTTGAGCGCATTCAAGGCATCTCCCCCTACAAGTCTCCGACGGACATGGGAGTCAATATGGCCGGCAACTGCATCGTTAACGATGAAGTATGCTGCAAGGCTTCCCGCATGGAAATTCTCCGCCGCTACTACGCGGCCGGTGTGAAACATATGCGGGGCGCATCAAATGAGCAGGAAATCAATCACCTGAAACTCATTATGAATCAGGCCGAAACGACGCCTGAAATCTTCCCGGCCGTGGCCGTCGCATTGGATAAGGCTGAACAAACCGGAGCGCCCGCCGCCGCTATGATTCTTCCCGACGGACAGATCGTCACGGGGAAAACCTCGAGCACTCTGGGATGCGCCTCTGCGGTGCTTTTGAACGCCCTTAAGGTATTAGGCGGCATCGATCACGACGTGGATTTGATTTCGGCCCGAGTGCTTGAACCGATCTGCCAGCTCAAGACTCAATACCTGTTGCACAAGAATCCCCGTCTGCACATCGATGAAGTGCTCCTGGCACTGACGATTTCGGCCTTGAGAAATGAACCGGCTCAGCAAGCCAAAGAACAGCTCTCTAAGCTTCGCGGCTCCGAAGTACACTTCACGGTGATTATCAGCGAGGAAGATGAACGAATGCTCAAACGCCTGGGGATTAACGTGAGTTGTCAGCCGCGCTACGAAACCTCGCGTCTGTACCATCGTTAATTCAAACGCAAAGCTCTGAAAAAAGTCCTCGAAGGAAAAACTTTCGAGGACTTTTTTTGAAATTTGATCAATGATCCGTGCAATCCGTTTTGTTCGCCGAATTCCATTCGGGCTGCAGCGCCACGTGATCAATGTTAAAGCGTTCCTTCACATTTTTTCGAACGGCTTCCAAAATATCGGGCCAGGAACGGTGGGAATCGATTTTCAAGTGAGCCGTAATGGCGGAGTATCCCGGGCTCATGACCCAGACGTGAAGATCATGCACGCTGAGCACGCCGGGAATGGCGGCAATCGCCTCACCCACTTCTTCATAGCTCACGCCTTCAGGAACCGCATCCAACATGACAGGGACGGTTTCTTTGAGAACGCCCCAGGCCGCATGAGCCACCAGCACGCAAATCACAAGCGACAAAATCGGGTCCACTTCCACAGGACCGCCAAAATAAATTACCGCGCCGGAAATGATCGCGGCGACCGACCCCAACAGGTCACCCAACACGTGCACAAGCGCAGCCCGAGTGTTGACATTTTTCTTATCGCGCGAAAGTGATAACGCGACACCGATATTGACAAACATACCGATGGTGGCAATCAGCATCACACTGCCGCCCGAGACCTCGTGGGGATTGGTGAGTCGATCTATGGCCTCGTAGCAGATCCACCCCAAAACCACAAACATCACCAACGCGTTGATAAAGGCGGCCAGCACTTCGATGCGGGCGTGCCCGAACGAGTGGTGACTGTCGGCTCCCTCGCGGGCGAGCCAATTGGCAACAAGTGCAAAGAGCAGACTTGCCGCATCGGTGGCCATGTGACCGGCGTCACCGATCAAAGCCAGGGAATTACTCAACAAACCGCCGATCAATTCGACCGCGGAAAACCCTAAAGTCAAAAGCACTGCGACGCCCAACACGCTCACTTTCACCTGCTGGGTCGCGTGGTTGTAGAGACTGTCGCCTTGACCGTGGCTGGAGAAAGCCCGGTCTTTTTCTAAATTGTCCGATTCCTTTTTTGCCAACATCTTTTTCTTCTCAGATTCAGACGAACGTCGGCTCGCAGTGTACTGCTTTTGAAAAATTACTCAATAATTGAAAATCACTCTCAAAAGCAAGATTCAGTGGCCGAAAACCGCTCACGTATAATGCACATCATTATGAATTGATGACGATGTTCGGGGGTTTGTAAAAGTCGCCCGAACCTTTTTTGTGATGAACTCCGCGTATTTTTTAATCCCCGGTCTAAGGCTGCCTGACGAAATCCTCAATGCGGCCTCTTTTGAAGCCGACTTTTCCCCTCTTTTGAAATTAACCGAAGGCGCCGAAGACATTATTGAGCAGCAGCTCGTGCATGATCCGGTCTTGGACGGCGCCGCTCATCTCGTCTGGCTTTGGCAAGTCATCGCCAAGAAAAACACCATGCCGGAGACCGCCGCCTTTGAATGGGAAGCCGATGGCGGCCCCGCAATGGGCGCTCAAACTTGGCGCCTGCACAGTGTCCATGAAGATACCGCAGACGGAGTCACTCAATTACGATCGCCCAAAGATGAGTTATCCGGCGAAGAGCGTGACCTTTTGCACGATGAAATTCTCGCCTGTGTCCGCGAGTTCGGATTCCAATTACAGCAATGGGCCGACCGGTGGTATCTGACAAGAAACAAGGATTGGCCACTCGTTGTGCGCCCCTGGGCGGCTCAAAAATATCAACCCTTTACCGATGAGAATCTGGAAGGTCCGGCCATTGAAGAATTTAAAGCTTTAGCTCAGAAGCTTCGCTTGATATTGAAAAAGAGCGATGTCAACACCCGACGGATTCAAAGCGGCCTTGAAACAATCGACGGCTTTTGGCCCGACGGCGGCTCCCGCCGCTATCTGCTAAAGCCCTCTACTCTCAGAGCGGTGATGGCCAATGACTCTTACGTCTGGGGCTGGGCTCAGAATGCCGGTCTATTAAATTTCCGCACAACCGCACTCAAAAACGATTGGCCGGAGGCTCCGGAAGGTGATTTGCTGGCCGTGGTCGACGGCTTATATGACAGCTATCGCCGTCGAAACTGGAATGATTGGGCTCAGGCGCTTCCCGGCGTCATTGAAACGGTGCAACACTTGGCCGATCTTGCCCACAAACGCCGCGCCTCGCGGCTTGTCCTTGTAGCAAGCGGCGCCCGCGACACGCATACGGTCGTCGTTGATCAAACGTCAGGAGCCAAGGGGCTTTTTGCCCGGTTCAAAAAGAAAAAGGCGCTGGATCTCAACCTTTTTTTAAGCGAGGCTGGTCTATGACACGATTTATTACTCGTGAATACAGTCCCGCGATTGTCGGCCATTTGACCGACGAAGGTTTTCTTGAGCCACTAGCTCGAGTGCTGGCCGCCCGGGGCATTGAGTCGGGAAACGATCTGAAGGCTGACTGGCGAGCGATGTTGCCGCCTGAAACACTTTTGGGGACCACCGGCGCTGCCCGTCTTTTAGCCGATGCCATCGAAAAAGGTCTTCGCATCATGGTGATTGCCGACTATGACTGCGATGGCGCCACCGCATGCGCAGTGGCCATGATGGGGTTAAGGAGCATGGGGGCCACGGTTGATTATCTGGTACCAGATCGTTTTGTCTACGGTTATGGTCTGACACCGGCGATTGTGGATTTAGCCGCGCAAAAAGGCGCCCAAATGATTCTCACCGTTGATAACGGCATGGCGAGCATCGACGGCGTTGAGCAGGCCAAAAAACTCGGTATTGAAGTCATTATCACGGACCACCACCTGCCCGCCGACACACTGCCCGCTGCCGCCTGCATCGTCAATCCCAATACTCCGGGGTGCGACTTTCCCAGCAAGAATCTCGCCGGCGTTGGCGTGATGTTTTATGTGCTGATGGCACTTCGGGCGGAATTTCGCCGGCGCGGCCGCTTTGACGCCCGCACTCAGCCCAGACTTGACGCGCTCGTTGATCTTGTAGCCCTGGGAACCGTGGCTGACGTGGTTAAATTAGACCGTAACAACCGCATCCTGGTTCAGCAGGGATTGGCTAAAGTTCGGTGCGGTCACACGCACCCGGGGTTAAAAGCGCTCTTTGAAATCGCCGGGCGCCCGAGCGCTCAGGCCCGCGTGAGGGATTTCGGCTTTGTGATCGCCCCCCGCATCAACGCGGCGGGCCGACTAGATCTGATGACCGCAGGGATTGAATGCCTGATGAGTGATACTGACGATCAAGCGCAGCACTACGCCAAGATTCTTGATGACTACAACCGTCAGCGCCGTGAGTTGGAACTGGACATGCAGTGGGACGCAGCGATGCTGCTCAACAAAATAGATGTCACCAAGCGCCACACACTCACGCTCTACGAACCGACCTGGCACCAAGGCATTGTGGGTCTTGTCGCAAGCCGCATCAAAGAAAGCAAACACCGGCCGACCATCGCTTTTGCCAACGCCTCCGACGGCGAGATGAAAGGCTCCGGCCGCTCAATCGAAGGGGTTCACCTGCGCGATATGCTGGATTTAGTCACCAAAACGGCTCCCGGCATCATCAAAAAATTTGGTGGGCACGCCATGGCCGCTGGCCTTACCATCGACGCGCATCGTTTTGACGATTTTGCTCAGGCGTTTGAACGTGTTGTGCAGGCTAACTGCGAAGAAGATGTTTTTGAACGGCATGTTCTTGTTGACGGCGAACTCAAACCGCACGACATCAATGCCTCGTTGGTCGAGGCGATTAATACTCAAATTTGGGGACAAGGGTTTCTTCCGCCTCTTTTTGCCAATGAATTTAGGGTATTGCATCAAACCGTGCTCAAGGGCGGTCACCTTAAACTCATGCTTGAGTTGGACGGCGCGCGTTTTAACGGAATCTTTTTCAGACGATCAGCCGAAGTGCCCTCAGTGGCCCGATTGGCTTACCGACCGGAAATCAATGAATGGATGGGGCAACGAAGCATTCAACTGGTTATTGAACAGGTGGAAGGGTAGCCACTGCACCGCCAGTTTCTAACTTAGGTTGAATCTGTTGAAGTCACATAAAATTTAGCATTTTGAAACCGTAATTCATTTTTATCTAGATTAAAACGGATTATGAGCAGAAATAGTCAAAAATCACACGACTTTTGACCTTGCCTGAAAATGGTTGACCGTTTTTAAAAAGCTCCTGCACCACCTTGTTTTTTCTTGATTTTCGGCTAAAATTAGGACCTTTATTTTAGGTGGTGTCGATATGACTCGTAAGCCTTTTGTTGTCGCCAACTGGAAAATGAACGGCAATCTCAAAGCCAACGATGAATGGCTTTGCGCCGCTTTGCCGCAAATGAACGGCACGCGCCTTCATTGCGATGTGGCGGTGTGCGCCCCGAGCGTGTATCTGCCTCAATTGGTGATTGGCTTTGAGCATAGTGCGACACTCGTGGGTGCTCAAAACTGCGCCCAATACGCCCAAGGCGCTTATACCGGTGAAGTGTCGGCGGCGATGCTGGCTGATATCGGTTGTGATCTGGTCATTGTCGGTCATTCAGAGCGTCGCACGCTTTTCGGTGAAACCGATGAAACGGTGGCTGAAAAAACCAAGATGGCTTTTGATCACGGCGTAATGCCTATTGTCTGCGTCGGTGAAACGCTTCAGGAACGCGAAGCCGGTCAGACGATTGAAGTGGTGAGCCGTCAATTGCGTGCCGTTTTAGATAAAGCCGGCATCATGCCACTGGTGGCGGGCGCCGTGGCCTATGAACCCGTCTGGGCCATCGGTACCGGCAAGAGCGCCAGTGCCGAGGATGCCCAAGCCGTACACCAAGCTTTGCGCGCAGTGTTGGCCGAAGTCGATGAAGAGGCCGCTCAGCGCACGCGCATTTTGTATGGCGGCAGCGTCAAGGCGAACAATGCCCCTGAGCTTTTTGCGCAACCCGATATTGACGGTGCGCTGGTGGGCGGAGCATCGCTGAAAGCTGAAGATTTCCTGGCTATCTGCCACTGCGCGGATAACCTGTAATTGAGAAACGAATTTAAACCATTTTTGAGTTAAAGGAAAAGAATAAAGATGTCCTCCATGTTGATCTCCATCGCAATCGTGGTGCAAATCATCTCCGCGGTCGCCGTGATCATTTTGGTCTTGTTGCAACACGGCAAAGGCGCCGACCTCGGCGCTGCATTCGGCAGCGGCGCGAGCGGTTCCATTTTCGGTGCTTCGGGCTCTGCCAACTTCCTGTCCCGCTCCACCGCCGTAGCTGCTACGCTCTTTTTCTTGGCAACCATCGCTTTGACGTTGGGTTCCGGCGCTTTCAAGCAAACCAGTGTTCCGACCTCGGGTGTTTTGGGCTCCGTGGAACAATCGCAATCTGTTGACGCAGATCAAACAAACTCAACTCAACCGGCAGCTCCGGCCTCGCAATCTCAACAGATTCCGCGCTAAAATAATGAACTCTGATTTGGGAGTTTTCTCCTGAAACAGAGCGATTCGCGGCCGTGGCGAAATTGGTAGACGCACCATCTTGAGGGGGTGGCGGAGCAATCCATATGAGTTCGACTCTCATCGGCCGCACCAGAATACGAAACCCGAATGTCAGACAAAATCAGACATTCGGGTTAATTTTTAATCAAATCAAACAGTTATCCACCGCAGTTACCACAAGTTCCGTAAAGCCTCGCCATTAATGGCGGGGATATAAGGAACGCCA
>CABMQD010000020.1 GCA_902388655.1 uncultured Sutterella sp.
TTGGAAGCAATTTTAGCCTAAAATAACCCCCAGATAGCCAATTGACATTGGCGTTCCTTATATCCCCGCCATTAATGGCGAGGCTTTACGGAACTTGTGGTAAATTTACATTTTTTCAGGACGTTACAAAATGGAACTTTCCGCCTTAACCGCACTGTCCCCGCTCGATGGCCGCTACGCTCGTCAAACCGAGTCTTTACGCGACATTTTCTCTGAATCCGCCTTCATGCGCGCCCGTGTTCGCGTGGAAGTTGAATGGCTGATTGCACTGTCAGAGGCCGAATTGCCTGAACTGAATCATTTGTCCGATCACGGCAAGGCTTATCTTCGCGGACTCGTGGAAAATTTCACCGTCCAATCCTGCCAGGAAATTAAGGACATTGAAAAAACCACAAATCATGACGTTAAGGCCGTTGAGTACTGGATCAAAGAACAGGTCTCTCATGATGAAGAATTAGCCCGCGCCAGTGAATTTGTTCATTTTGGCTGCACGAGTGAAGACATTAACAACACCTCGCACGCCTTGATGCTCACTGAAGGCCGCAAAGAATTGGTTGAATTCCTGCGCCGCATCCATCAAACATTGGTTGAAAATGCCCACCGCTGGGCTGAAGTTCCGATGCTGTCCCGCACTCACGGTCAAACGGCATCGCCCACTACAGTCGGTAAGGAATGGGCAAACGTGGCCATGCGCTTAAAACGCGCTATCGACTCTATTGAATCCGTGACCATTTTGGCCAAGATGAATGGCGCAGTCGGCAACTTCAATGCTCACACGATTGCCTATCCGGAAAAAAATTGGGAAGCTTTTGCAAAGAAAGTCGTTGAAGAACGCTTGGGATTGAGCTTCAACACGCATACGATCCAAATTGAACCGCACGATTACATGGCGCAGCTTTTCGATGCCATTGTTCGCGCCAACACCATCTTGCTTGACCTTGACCGTGACATTTGGGGTTACATCTCCATGGGCTTTTACAAACAAAAACTCAAGGAAGGTGAAGTGGGCTCCTCAACGATGCCGCACAAGGTCAATCCGATTGACTTTGAAAATTCCGAAGGTAATTTGGGCATCGCCAATGCCCTGCTGACGCATTTGGCTCAAAAATTACCGATTTCACGCTGGCAGCGTGACCTGACAGACTCTACGGTGTTACGCAATCTCGGTGTCGCTTTCGGTTACTGCTTTGTGGGTTACAACGCTCTGACACGAGGTTTGGGCAAGTTGCAGCTCAACGAGCATCGTATCGCCGAAGATTTGGATCATGCCTGGGAAGTGCTTGCTGAAGCCATTCAAACGGTCATGCGCCGCTATGGAGTTCCGCATCCCTACGAACAACTCAAGGCGCTGACCCGCGGTAAAGGAATCACGCCGGAGACGATTCATGAGTTTGTCTCTCAATTAGATATTCCGGCTGACGCCAAAGATCGCTTGATGAAGCTGACTCCGGCCACATACATTGGTAAAGCCGTGGAATTAGCCAAGAGAGCCTAATAATTCGTACTCTTCGTTTGCAGGCCCAAACGTTTTCAATTTGAATTCGTTTGGGCCTATTTTTATTCATTGGGCAGTCGTTGCAATTTTTCCTCAAAATCATCTAAACAATGCACGACCACTTTGTGCAGGCACAGCAGGGCAATCAAGTTGGGAATAACCATCAACCCGTTAAAAAGATCGGCCAAAGCCCAAACCAAATCCACTTTCAAAACAGCTCCGATACCGATGAACAAACACACAATCAGTCGATAAGGAAACAGGCCTTGGGGACCAAAGAGGAATCTGACATTCTGTGAGCCGAAAAAATACCATCCGATAATCGTCGAGTACGCAAAAAAGAATAAACAAACAGCTACAAACGCTTTACCATAAATTCCCAAACCGACATCATAGGCTTTCTGTGTCAGCTCAATTCCCGTGCTTTGATAATCCAACACACCCGTCACCAAAATGACGATCCCGGTAAAGGTGACTATTAAAACCGTCGCGAACACTCCGAAAATAGCCACCAGCCCTTGCTCGGCCGGGTGCTCTACCTTGGCAATGGCATGAGCGTGCGGCGTGGACCCCATACCGGCTTCATTGGAAAATAGACCGCGAGCCACACCAAACTGCATGGCTTTTGCCACTGTGAAACCCAAGGCCCCTCCACCGACAGCTTGGGGATTAAACGCCGCCGTAAAAATTAACTCAAAAGCAGGCAGAATTTGATCCCAGTGGCAAAGAATTACGAAAGAGCCGCCTAACAAATACGTGGCCGCCATAATCGGAACTAATTTTTCTGTGACCGAAGCCAATCGTCCGATTCCTCCGAAAAATACCGACCCGGCCAATACGGCCGTTATCACTCCCGAAACCCAGAGAGGAATGTCGAAAGCCGACTGCATTGCCAATGAGATGGAGTTGGACTGGACCATGTTGCCAATGCAACCCAACGCGATAATGATGGCGATGGCGAAAAAGTAGGAAAGAAAACGATACCTTTTCCCCATACCCTGTGTGATGTAATAAGCCGGTCCGCCGACAATATGTCCGGAAGCGTCACGAGTGCGAAACGTCAATGCCAAAACAGCTTCTGCAAAAATAGTGGCCATTCCAAAAAAAGCCGCCAACCACAACCAAAAAAGAGCCCCCGGTCCTCCGGAAACAATCGCAGTAGCGGTTCCGGCCACATTCCCCGTGCCGACTTGAGCGGCAACAGCGGTTGCCAATGCCTGAAAAGAACTCATGCCAGACTGATCCGCTTTTTTCCCGAAAAGCGAAGCACCGCCGAACAAATAGCGTGCAGCCCAACCAAAGTATCGAACTTGAACAAAACGAAGGCGGATCGTGTAAAAAATCCCAGTCCCACACAACAATGGAATCAGGAAAAACACTCCCCAAAGGTAGCCGTTAATATCGTGAACACAGGCATTCAAAAACTCCATTTCGCTTTCCCCAATAAAACATCTAAAAAGTGAAAGGAGCTTTTAATTTTATGCAGGCTACTAAAAGAAAAAGGCAAGGATTTTCTGAAATCTACTCATTTCCCTTTAAATTCGTTTGATAACCCTGAGGATATGTTCCTAGGCATATTCCGTTAGAGAGAATATTCGCTTTTTGTTAAAAAAATTCGTCCCAAGAAAGCAGAAAAATCTCTGTTAAATGCTTACAATGTTTGGGTTGAAATACTCAAGAAACGTCCTGATTTTCAGAGGTTTTAAGCATGGCGTCGGCTACCGTTTTCCGTAAAGATTACATTCCCCCAACTCACTGGGTTGATTCAGTCTATTTAGAGTTCGATCTCCACCCGCAACAAACCCACGTTCACAGCACATTAATGATCCGTCCCAATGAGGATCGAATCAACAATGACCTTATTTTGAACGGCCGTGATTTGGAATTGATCAGCATTTCGGTTGACGGCCGGCGATTGGATCGCTCTGAATATACGATTCAGCCAAATGGTGATTTGATTTTAAAAGGCATCACAAAAGACATTAAGCTTGAGATCGAAAATGTTATTAATCCTCAAGCCAATTCGTCATTGATGGGACTTTATCTCTCCAAGGGTAATTTCATGACGCAGTGCGAAGCCGAAGGTTTTCGCCGTATCACCTACTACCCCGACCGTCCTGATGTATCGGCGAAATTTACTGTCCGCATCAATGCTCCCAAATCGGTCTGCCCGGTTCTGCTCTCTAACGGCAACTTGATTGAAGAAGGTGAATTGGATGGCAATTGGCACTACACTCGTTGGGAAGATCCCTTCCCAAAGCCCAGTTACCTTTTTGCCTTAGTGGCCGGTAATTTGAAATGCCGAGAGGAAAAATTCCAACTTAAAAACGGGAAAAAGGCCCTACTTCAAATTTGGGTGGAGCCCCGTAATTTAGATAAAACGGAATTCGCACTGGAAAGTTTGAAGCGCGCCATCGCCTGGGATGAAGAGCGTTTTGGACTTGAGCTTGACCTTGAGCGCTTCATGATTGTTGCTACCGACGACTTCACCATGGGCGCGATGGAAAACAAAGGACTCAATATCTTTAATTCTCGTTGCGTGCTGGCAACCCCGGAGGTTGCCACCGACCGCGATTTTTCACGAATTGAAAGCGTAATCGGTCACGAGTACTTCCATAACTGGACCGGCAATCGCGTAACCTGTCGCGATTGGTTCCAACTCACTCTCAAAGAAGGCCTCACAGTTTTCCGTGAACAGGAATTTGCCGCTGACATGCTCGGAGACAGCACGGCTCGTGCTGTTAAACGCATTGAAGATGTCCGTTACTTGAGAGATCATCAGTTCCCGGAAGACGCCGGTCCCATGGCTCACCCGATTCGGCCCGAGTCTTACGAGGAAATTAATAATTTCTACACAATGACTGTGTATGAAAAAGGAGCCGAAGTCATCCGAATGCTCCAAACCCTCCTTGGCAAAGACGGTTTTAAGCGGGGTCTGGAACAATACATTCGCGACCATGACGGCAGCAACGCTACCTGCGAGGATTTCATCAATGCCATGGCCGAAGCCAATATGCGTAATTTAACGCAATTTAAGCGTTGGTATTCTCAAGCCGGCACACCGCACGTGCGCGTACGCACGCATTGGGATGAGCAGACAGCGACTTACGCGGTCACGTTGACTCAATTCTGTCCGCCTACTCCGGGACAAAACAAAAAGGATCCTTTCTTCATTCCCTTTGATATTGCCCTTTTCAATAGCAAAGGCAAACCCATCGCCTTGCAGCTTCAGGCCGAAACCAACGCCAAGGGCACGTCACGCGTCCTCGAGTTGACCGAAGAAGAGCACACCTGGGTGTTTGTCGGAGTGAAGGAAAAACCCATTCCGTCGCTTGCTAGAAATTTCTCTGCCCCCATCATTGTGGATTACAACTACACACCGGAAGAGTTGGTTTTCTTAAGCCAGTGTGACAACGATGCCTTCAACCGCGCCCAGGCCATGGAGCAGTTGTCACTTTTGTGCATCAATGAGATGGTGACCGATTATGAACGGGGCACTCGCATGGTCATCAATCCGCATTACCGAAATGCTTTTGAATCCATGCTTACCGACAAGAGTATTTCTCCCGCGTTTAAAGCTATTGCTCTCACCTTGCCCAGTGAGATCCGCATTGCGGAATCTCAACCGATGATTAATCCCATCGCTATCCGCGCTGCCGTGCGGTCTTTACGTGAACAACTTGGCCGCCAGTTCTCCCACGTGATCATGCGGGTCTTCGATGACAATGCCCCCAATCCGGTGTACAGTCCCACTCCGGCTGAAGCCGGCAAACGCGCCATGCGGGCATTCTGTTTCGAACTCTTGCTGGCTGGCGGCAATGCGAAGTCTTTACTTCGCGCCCGTCAGATTTTTGAAACCAGTAAAAACCTCACTGAACGTTTGGACGCCCTGCGCATCATTGTCAACAGCGCCTCACCCACTAAGTTTGCGCTGCTTGAAGCGGCAGAAGCCGAGTGGCGACAAGAGCCGCTTCTAATCAATAAGTGGTTCACATTGCAGGCGACCGCCACCGTCCCCATGGATGAATGCCCCATTGTCGACGTCGTCCAAAACCTCATAGAGCGCTATCCGGGTTACAACGCGCACAATCCCAACAATGTTTATTCGTTGGTGCTTGCCTTCTGTCAAAACAACTTGGCAGAATTCCACCGCCCGGACGGCGCCGGCTACAAGCTCTGGGTTCAGCAAGTGCTCAAACTTGATCGAATTAATCCTCAAGTTTCCAGTCGTCTGGCGCGCTGCCTGGACAACTGGCGCCGCTATGCTCCTGAGTGTTCCAAACTAATGTTCAGCGCACTGAAGTATGTGAATTCACAACCAAATCTGTCGGCAGACTTAAGAGAAGTCGTCGGCAAAGCGCTTAATAACGCAACGCACTAATTTTGATAAGGACAGAAAAGATGGCAAAAACATTAGACCTGTACTTGCACGAATTGGAAGTACACCATCAGGTTGATCCCAAACTGACGGCTTTGATTAACCATTTGGCCGGCACCTGCAAAGAGATCAGTTTCAAGGTAAGTCAAGGCGCCTTAGCCGGTGTGTTAGGTTCAGCCGGCAGCGAAAACGTTCAGGGCGAAACGCAAAAGAAACTGGACATCATCGCCAATGACATCATGTGCCGTGCCTGTACGGAAAGTGGGTTGGTAAGCGGTGTCGCCAGCGAAGAAATGGACCACGCCTTGCAAATCCCCGAAGACTGTGAAGTCGGTCCTTATTTGGTTCTGTTTGATCCGCTTGATGGCTCAAGCAACATCGATATTAATGTTTCAATCGGCACTATTTTTTCCATCTTGCCCGCCGGTGAGCCGCACCGTAACGTCAAAGATGAAGAGTTCCTGCAGCCGGGCCGCAATCAGCTGGCCGCCGGTTATGTAATTTACGGACCGCAAACTCAATTGGTTTTCACGCTGGGCTTCGGCACTACACTCTTTACCTTAGATCTCGGCACAGGCAATTTCTACCAAACAATTGAAAAATTGGAAATCGCCCCTCAAGCTAAAGAATTCGCCATTAACTGCTCCAACATGCGTCATTGGGAAGCCCCGGTACAGCGCTACATTACGGAACTGCTGGCGGGTGTCACGGGACCGCGCGGCAAGGATTACAACATGCGCTGGGTCGCCGCTATGGTGGCTGAGGTTCACAGAATCCTTAACCGAGGCGGCATCTTCATGTATCCGAAAGACAATCGGGATCCGTCTAAGCCCGGCAAGCTTCGTTTGATGTACGAGGCCAACCCGATGAGTTGGTTGATTGAACAGGCTGGTGGGCGCGCAACAAACGGTCGCGACAACATATTGGATATTGTCCCTGAAGGCCTGCATCAACGTGTTGCGGTGTTTTTAGGCGCGCAAGAAGAAGTCGACCTGGTGACCTCGTATCACCGTTAAGCACCGCCATGGAAGCGATACTGGACTTTTTTCTAAATTGGCTTGTATTGCCGCTCATCATCCTTTACGGTTTTGTGAGTTGGTGTCGGGAACATCCGGATACTAAGTTTTGGAATAGTCCCTATGACGAGGAGTCGCCACAGGACAAGAATTCTGATGACTCCGCCAATAAAAAAGAATAGTCACAGCTTGGGCGTTTCCGATAGAGAAAAACAATCGAAAACGCCTTTTTCATATAAAAAAACTATTACATCTTGTGACAACTTAAATTGAGTTTTATTTCACCCGTTCTTATACTGAGCTCAAACCCCTTTTTTACACTATTGGTCCCCGCAAAATATGGGAGAACTTATGTCCAAGCATGAATCCTTGGATGTCCGCGTTGCTGTTGAAGCGGACAACCCTGCACTGGTTCGCAATGAATCTTTATGTGTGAACTGTTCCATGTGCCGTCAAGTCTGTGAAGACTATATCGGCGTTCATGGACACTACGATTTGGCAAAGACCGGCGATCAAGCCATCTGCATTCACTGCGGTCAATGCATCAATGTCTGCCCGACCGGTAGCTTATTGACCCGCAACGAATATCCTGAGGTTCAACAAGCCATTGATGATCCGGAACGCATTGTGGTGGTGTCCACCTCTCCTGCCGTGCGTGTGGCTTTAGCGGAAGCGTTTGGTCTGGAAGCCGGACGTTTTGAAGAAGATAAAATGGTAGGACTTCTTCGTCAGCTCGGCGCGGATTATGTTCTCGACACAAACTTCGCTGCTGACCTCACCATTATGGAAGAAGCTTCGGAGTTGGTAGAGCGAATCACAAAAAAGACTGCGCCCTTGCCGCAATTTACCAGTTGCTGTCCGGCCTGGGTGAAATACGCAGAAACATTCCACCCTGAAATTATCGCTAACATTTCCAGTGCAAAGAGTCCCATCGGTATGCAAGGGGCCACGGTCAAAACGTACTTTGCCCGTGAAAATAACATTGAAGCTAAAAAGATTGTGCATGTCGCCTTAGCTCCCTGCACTGCGAAGAAATTTGAAGTTCGTCGTGACGAATTTAACAGCAGCGGGCGTTACTGCAACGATGAAACCATTCGTGATACCGACTATGTCATTACAACCACGGAATTAGCTGAATGGGCTCAGTCCCGAGGTATTGGCTTTGACGATATTGAACCCTCGCATTATGACCAATTAATGGGTATTGGTTCCGGTGCCGGCGTTATTTTCGGCAATACGGGCGGTGTGATGGAAGCGGCTCTTCGTACAGCTCACTACTTGGTCACCGGTCAAGACGCTCCTGAAGAATTTTTTGAATTGGAGCCTGTTCGCGGTCTCACCGATATCAAGGAAGCACACGTTCAAATCGGCGAATTAACGCTCGATGTCGCCGTGGTTTACGGCACGGCAAATGCCGGACGTCTCATTGACGCCATCAATCAAGGTGAAAGACATTACCATTTTGTAGAAGTCATGACCTGTCCCGGCGGCTGCATCAGCGGCGGCGGTCAACCGAAACTGAATTGGGGTCAGGAGGACTTGACGCGACAACAGCGTATTGACGCACTCTACAATCGCGACCGCCAATTAGGTGCATCGCATCGCACCAGCTACGAAAATGTAGAAATTAAACGTATTTATGAACAATTCTACGGCCATCCTCTTTCTGAATTGGCCGAACAGCTTTTACACACACGCTACACGGACCGTAGCGCATCTTTAGGAGAGAAAAAAATGAAATACCGTTGCAAGGTTTGCGGTTATATCCATGAATGTGACGGCGCACTGCCTGCCGACTACATTTGCCCCATCTGCAAAAAAGGCGTTGATTTCTTTGAAGCGGTCGAAGAACCGAAGCAAGGTTGTGGCAAGTTGGCCGGCACCAAGACTGAAAAGAATTTGATGACGGCCTTTGCCGGTGAATCCCAGGCTCGTAATAAGTACACCTATTTTGCAGAAGTCGCCAAACGCGAAGGCTACGAACAGATTGCCGCCATTTTCTTGCAAACGGCTCGTAACGAACAGGAACACGCTCGCTTGTGGTGTGACGCTTTAGGTTGGATTCAAGATACGGCTAAGAATTTGGGCGCGGCCGCAGAAGGCGAAAATTATGAATGGACGGATATGTACGATGGTTTTGCCAAGGATGCTGAAGCGGAAGGCTTTACTGAATTGGCCGCTAAGTTCCGTGCAGTGGCCGCCATTGAAAAAGCGCATGAAGAACGCTATCGCAAACTTTTAAAGAATGTTGAAATGCAGCAAGTCTTTGAAAAAGCCGGTCAGACGATGTGGGAATGCCGAATCTGCGGTCACCTCGTTATGGGCGTGAAGGCTCCTGAAGCCTGTCCCGTTTGCGGTTATGCCCAAAGCTATTTTGAAGTGCGTGCCGAAAATTACTAAACGATTCTGCGCTTCGTAGATGAAAAAAGAGAGCTCAATATGGGCTCTCTTTTTTGCATATTAACCAAATAAAAATTACTTGGTTGTTTTTTGTTCTTTTAACAAGTCGCGAATTTCTTGTAAAAGAGCGATATCGGCCGGCGTCGGAGCCGGAGCGGCCGCTTTCTTTTCTTCTTCCTTCTTGGCAAGCAATTTAGCTTCCGCAGTCTTGCGGACTTTGTTGACCACACGCACCAAACAGAAAACCACCAGGGCCATCAAAAGGAAATGAAAGACTGCCGTGAAGAAAGCACCGTAACCGAAAACTGCAGCACCGGCCTTCGTCAAAGCGTCATAAGACATCGGGCCTGTGTAGTTTTCCGGCATCGACAACACAAAGAAAAAATTCGAAAAGTCTTGAGATCCGATCAAAACACCAAGAATGGGATTGATCACGTCCTTGACCAAAGAGTTAACGATAGCCGTGAACGCAGCGCCAACGATCACACCGACAGCCATATCGATCACGTTACCGCGACTGATAAAAGCCTGAAAATCAGAAATAAATTGTTTCATCATTATCTTTAATTTGTAATAAGCGGGCTGATTATAAAGAGTTGACATAACTTGTCAAACATTCCCAAAACATTTTTTTCTTAAATTTCAGTACAATGGCGATCTTGTCTGCGGATGTAGCTCAATGGTAGAGCAGAGGCTTCCCAAGCCTATGACGGGGGTTCGATTCCCCTCATCCGCTCCAATCATCAGTACTGTAACAACGGACCAGTGAGTCCGTTTTTTTCTAATATGACCGAAAGAAGAGTCCTGACCGCTGAAGAGATTGAAGCGTTCAAGAAAAAACACATTCGCAGTTTTACCCTGCGCCGCGGCCATATCAGCCAAGCGCAAAAGCGTGCCTTGGAAGAATTGCTTCCCCGCTACGCAGTGGAATACACTCAGAACATCATCAATCCCGACACTCTTTTCGGGCGCAAAGCTCCCTGGGTGCTTGAAATCGGTTGCGGTATGGGAGAGACCACTGCGGCCATAGCTCAAATGCACCCCGACGTTAATTTTCTGGGGTGTGAAGTCTTCTCGGCCGGCGTCGGCGCTTTGGCCAAACGTTTAGATGAAATGTCCCTGACCAATGTGCGCATCATTCAGCATGACGCCGTGGAAGTGGTCAAGGAAATGATTGCGCCTGACAGTTTAGACGGAGTGCACATCTATTTTCCCGACCCCTGGAGAAAGGCGAGACACCACAAACGCCGTTTGGTTGCCCAGCCCTTCATTCACGATCTGGTTCAGCGAATCAAGCCGGGCGGTTATATTCATTGCGCGACTGATTGGGAAAATTACGCGGAACAAATGCTCGATGTTCTGCAAAACGAACCATTGCTCTCCAACATGTACGAGGGCTTCTCGCCCGTCATGGCCAATCCCATCACCGAGCGCCCCATGACAAAATTCCATGCCCGAGGTGAACGCTTGGGTCATGGTGTTTGGGATCTTGTATTCAAACGTAAATAATTGACTTTTACGCTATGGACATCATTTACCAAATCAAAGCATTCATTTTGGGTATCGTCGAAGGTTTGACGGAATTTTTGCCTATCTCCTCAACAGGTCACCTGATCATTGCCGGAGACATCCTCAATTTTGATGGTCCGGAAGTAAACACTTTCAGCATTGCCATTCAAGCCGGGGCTATTTTTGCTGTCTGTTGGTTCTATCGGGTCAAGCTCTGGAATATCTTAGTTCACCTTTTTGAGCACGGTAAAGACCAACGTTTAGCGATCAATATCGTTGTGGCGTTTATCCCCGCTGCTATTTTGGGCGTTATTTTCGCTGACATGATTGAGGAGTTGCTTTTCAACGCCGTCACTGTGGCCATCGCTTTGGTCGTCGGCGGCTTGATTATTTTCTGGATTGAAAATCTTCATGCCAAGCGTACCTACGCCCCCCGAGTCCAAACAATGGACGATATGACCATTAAGGATGCTTTCCTTGTCGGTTGCATGCAATGCATCGCCATGATTCCGGGCACCAGCCGTTCGGGCTCCACGATTATCGGCGGTTTAGTATTGGGGTTGTCTAGAAAAGCCGCGACAGAATTTTCTTTCTTCCTTGCGATTCCCACGATTTTTGGAGCAACGGTTTACTCCCTGGCAAAAATCTTTCTTAAAGTCTCCGCTGAGCACAGTTTTATCTGGACAACGAATATGACGCTCGGATTCACTATCGGCTTCATTGTCTCCTTTATCTCTGCGCTCGTCGTCATCAAGTGGCTCTTAGGTTACGTTTCCAGTAACGATTTCAAACCCTTCGGATGGTATCGAATCATCTTCGGCATCATCATTCTCGGAACCCACTACAGCGGTCTTGTGCAGTGGTAATCTCTGTCTGCGCTTTCTCTGAAATATCCTTTTTCAAAGAAAGCGCCTTCTTGTTTGTAATTTCACGCAATCTGAGACACAATTATCTTGTTCCCGGTAAGCGATAAGTTGCTTTAAGATTCCTTGTTCCAATGCTTAACCCAACCGGTTGCTGGACTTGGGGCCGGCTGTGCGGAGGCACGTGTTGCTTCCCCGAAACCCGTCTCAGAGGCGACCAATCTTGATTCTTCGGACTCAGGATGCAAGGCAACCCTTATCGGGAACTTTCTTTTCACTCCTTTCTGTGCGATCCCATGACAAAAAGATTTTGGCTCATGAAGTCCGAACCCTCCGAGTGTTCTTTTGAAAGCGTTTTAGCCATGCCTGAACAAACTGTTCCATGGTTTGGAGTTCGGAATTACCAGGCTAGAAATTTCATGCGCGATCTGATGCAGGTCGGTGACTGCGTACTTTTTTATCATTCATCCTGCGCTAAACCCGGCATCGCCGGTCTTGCTCACGTAGCCAGTCTTGCCAAACCGGATGAAACACAATTTGATCCGAACAGCATATATTTTGATCCGAAATCCAAACGGGATAATCCTCGTTGGGTTTGTGTTGATGTCAAAGCGGATCAATCCATTAAATTAATCAGCATTTCGACTCTTAGAAAATATCCGCAATTAGCCCAAATGCGAATTCTTCAGAAAGGCAATCGACTGTCGATCACCCCTGTCACTGAAGAGGAATTCTCATTCATCGTGAATAACCTGGCTCACCCATTCTGAGAGTTAATCAAAAAGTCCAGAGAAAAAGTCCTGGACCAGTTTGCAAATTAAAAAAAACTACGGCATAATTCTGCTTCTCCCAAAACGGGAGGTTAAAAATGGGACGCCGGTTTAGCTCAGTTGGTAGAGCAGCGCATTCGTAATGCGAAGGTCGGGAGTTCAAGTCTTCTAACCGGCACCATCATCTAAAACTCGTCAGCTGACGAGTTTTTTTGCATCTGCACCTGCTTTTCTGAGATCAGCGTTGCGCTTGGCTTTTTCAGGTTTACACAATGATTGATATCAATCACCTCTCTCAAGCATTCACGACTCCCGATGGTAAAACAGTACACGCCGTCAAGGACGTCACTTTGCACATTAACAAGGGCGAAATTTTCGGCATTATCGGTCGCTCCGGCGCTGGCAAGTCTACGTTGGTGAGAACGATTAATTTTTTGAATAAGCCAACCGCTGGCACTGTCCGTGTCAACGGACAATGTCTGAATGACTTAACGGCAGATCAATTGCGAACAATACGTTCCAAGATTGGCATGATTTTTCAGCATTTTAATTTGCTGAGCTCTCGTACCGTTTTTGATAATGTTGCCTTACCTCTTGAATTGCACAATGCTCCCAAAGAAGAGATTCAACGTAAAGTCAATCATTTAATTGAATTGGTGGGACTTACCGAACATAAGGATAAATACCCTCGCCAACTCTCAGGTGGACAAAAACAACGTGTCGGTATCGCCAGAGCACTGGCCAATGATCCAATGGTGTTACTTTCGGATGAAGCAACAAGCGCATTAGATCCTGAAACAACGCGTTCCACTCTTGAATTGCTCTCCAAGATCAATCAAACACTCGGGGTAACCATTGTTTTGATTACTCATGAAATGGAAGTGGTTAAACAAATTTGTGACCGCGTGGTTGTGATGGATAAAGGCGAGATCGTAGAAAGCGGTACTGTTCTTGATGTGTTCCGTCATCCCAAACACCCCACAACGCGGGCGATGCTTGCCGATGTTGTAGTGCATGATATGCCGCTGCGCATTTACGATACGGTCCGCGAGCGTATCGCTGCAGCCATGGAAAACGGCCGCTTTTCTAAACTGCTTCGATTGACTTTTGTAGGCTCTGAAGTCACCCTTCCGGTGTTATCGATCATTACTCGCCGCTTTGAAATCGATTTCAACATCTTGCAAGGACAGGTTGAAGAGTTAAAGGGAACCAGCTTCGGTATGCTCACCATTTTGGCTGAAAGTCCGAATCGAGAAAGTTACTTGGCCGCATTGCAATTTTTAAAAGATAACCAAGTGGAATACGAAGAGGTTGAGTTATCATGAACGCTGACATTGTTGCCCTATTAGGCAAAGGTTTTATTGAAACCGTTATCATGGTGATCGGCAGCGGCGTGCTGGGCAGCATTATCGGCATTCCGCTGGGAGTGCTTCTGCATATCACCGACAAGGGCGGGCTGATGCCGCGCTTGGCCACCAACACGGTCGCTGGCGTCATTGTCAACGCCGTACGTTCCACCCCCTTCATTATCCTACTGGTTGCGATTTATCCGTTAACTCGCTTGATTGTGGGAACAACCATCGGTACGACCGCAACGTTGGTTCCTTTGGTCATCGGTGTTGCTCCTTTTATTGCGCGTTTGGTGGAAACCAGTCTTCGAGAAGTCGATCGCGGTTTAATCGAAGCGGCGCAATCCATGGGGGCCACCGATATGCAGGTCATCACTAAAGTGTTGATCCCTGAGGCCATGCCCGGTATTGTGGCCGGGGTAACCATCGCCATTGTAACGTTGGTTGGATACTCCGCTATGGCCGGAGCCATTGGCGGTGGCGGCTTGGGAGACATCGGTATCCGTTACGGACACAACCGCTACATGCCGGATGTCATGTGGACCGTAGTTTTGATTCTGGTGGTTTTTGTTCAGGTCATTCAAAGTTTCGGCGACTGGTGCGTCCGAAAAGTTTCTAAACGATGAATTAAAAACGCGGGAATCCCCCGCGTTTTTCATCTCGAACATAGAAACAAATTTAATGAGTTTCGTCTTTTTCTACACCCGCTGCTTTTTTCTCTCTGATATCGATTTCCTTACCAACAGCCATTTCCACCAACTGAGACAGACGATCCTCCACTTCACCGACACTGGCAGAAAGCGAATTCACAGTTTCCTGCCCGCTTTCATCGACCGCCGCCTGCACACCGTTAATTGCCGCCATTAAAGACGAGTGACGGGAAGCACTTTGATTTTGCAGTTCCGTGATCTGTTTCTGCATTTCACTTTTAAGTTCTGTGAAACGAGAAAGCTCTGCTTTTTGCGCTAAATCTCGGGCCTGCTGCAATTGCTTATTCACACGACGCAGCTCCATTGACAGCCCTGCTTGTTGGACAAAGCCGTACACCAGACAAATTAAAATCAAAAGCCCCGGTCCCAAAAGCAGAATCAAACCGAGAGGCGCTTGGATTTCAGTCCACAGCAAATTGACCGTGACATTAGCCATTACGCCTTCCCAATTCACAATGAGGAAAATGGAGCAAAGAATAAATAACAACAGTAAAAACACGGTTCGCAAATGCATCATGACGATCTCTCAAATAATTTGCATATTGTCTAACTCTATCACGAGAGTATCGCTTCGAGAGCGTTTTTTTGAAAAAGAACTTTTCCACGACTAAGATGATGGAGAAATTTTCAAAGGAGTTAATTCATGAAACTCGATCCTCGTTTCCCGCGTTTGCACATCGTAGACCACCCGTTGATTCAGCATAAGCTCAGCATCATGCGTGATAAGAACACTTGTACGAAAGATTTTCGTGCGCTTTTGCGTGAAATTGCGTTGCTGATGGGCTACGAAGTAACCCGGAATTTACCTTTGACCACGCACGGCATTGACACGCCGCTCTGTCACTATGACGCCCCGGTGCTTGCGGATAAAAAACCCGTGATCGTTCCAATTTTACGAGCCGGTCTAGGTATGGCAGACGGATTTCTGGAATTGATGCCCTCCGCTCGTGTCGGTCACATCGGCATGTACCGCGATGAAAATAAACGACCGGTCGAATACCTTGTCAAGTTGCCTGATCTTGAGGGCAGAACATTTTTCTTAGTTGATCCTATGCTCGCTACGGGCTATTCGGCCGCTCACGGCGTTGATGTCTTGAAAAAGCGCGGGGTTAAAGGGGAAAACATCATTTTCATGTCGTTGCTATGCGCCCCTGAAGGTATGGAAACTTTCCAAAAACTGCATCCTGATGTTGACGTGTACACCGCAAGTCTCGATGATCATCTGAACGAAAAAGCGTATATCGTCCCGGGATTGGGTGATGCTGGCGACCGCTTGTACGGCACCCTTTAGTAGCAACGATATCCAAACCATAAAATTAAGGGTTAACCCTGATATTTTTAACCAATCTAACGGTTTGAAAATATTTTTATAAGGGTTAACCCTAATTTTTACCTTAAGAAAACTTAAATTAATCTGAAAAAACCACTAAAAATATGACATAACTCAAACCTTTTTGATCAAAAAGGGAGGATGATACGCATGTCGGAACGCATAAGCGTTCTGTCTGTTTGTATTTTTGTGTAAATGTCATCAAAGCGCTTGGACCGCGTTTTGAAATTAGGACAAAACTTCTTAATAAAGGTAATTATCATCATGTCGATGTACACCTCTGATCAAGAAAAGTATTCCAACACCCCGACGTCTGAAGAAGTCATCGCCGGTGTGGAATTGCGCAATGCCAAGCGCAAGAGCAGATGGCCGGCCTACTGCGACGTCGCCCAGTCCGTGACGGGCTTGTTGCTCGGCTTGTTCCTGTTCTGCCACATGGCTTTCACGAGCTCAATTCAATTGGGTAAGGATGTGTTCTGGAACTTGGTCGCTTTCTCCGGCGGCTATATCTTCGACGGCGAAGAACACGCTTGGATGCACGTCGCTTTGATCGGCGCCATCACCCTCTTGGTGATCATCCACGCTTTGATGGCTTTGCGTCGTTTCCCGACGAGCTATCGCATGTTCCACAACATCAAGAGCCAATACCAATTCATCGCTCACCGCGACACCACGCTTTGGATTGTTCAAATCGTGACCGCTGTGATCTTGACCGGTATGGTCTTCCCGCACGTCACCCCGATGATTCTCGATCCGGAAGCCATTGGCCCGAACTTCTCCTCCGTTCACACCTATCACAATGGTTTGCTCTGGACGTTCGTGTTCTTGGTGGCCACTGAATTGCACGGCATGATCGGCTTGTATCGTTTGGCTGTTAAGTGGGACGTTCTCGCCGGCAACCGTGAAGCTCTCCGCAAGATCATGTACTGCGTGGTCGTTTTGATGATCGCCTGCGGTTCTATGACGATGTGGACGTACTACAGCAACGGTAAGGCCCTTGTCGAAAGTGGCGAACCGATCGTGAAGTACGAACCGGTTAACAACTGGTGGAAGTAATCTTCAGCGCTGACTGATTATTAACGGACGCGGCCGCAAGGCCGCGTTTGTTTTTGTTCGCTAGACTCTCAAAGAACTCTTTCTGTACACTATCTGGTGAAAATCTTAAGCTTCTTGGATCCATTTTATGAATACACGTTTATTACTCACCATCCTCGTCAGCGCCGGTACTTTGGCCGGCTGCATGGCGAATTCTGTAACCACACAAGGTCAACAGGTTGTCATTGTTCAGAGTTTGCCCTCTCAATATCAATGCACCTACAAGGGAGAAGTAGCGGGCTCTCAGGGCAATTGGCTCACGGGTGGATGGACAAGCAATAAAAACTTGGCTCTGGGTGCCAGAAATGAATTAAGAAACGAAGCCGGACAACTCGGTGCTAATGTGGTCGTCATCACTGAAACGATCAACTCCACCGACGAAGAAAATTCGCTTGAAAATGTCACGCACATCGGACGTGCGTATCTTTGCCGTTAGGACTAAATTGTGACCCCGCGCTCGCGGGCCCAAAGTGCGGCTTGAGTTCGTGAAGCAAATCCCATTTTCTTGAGGATATGCTTCACATGAACTTTTACAGTTCCCAATTGAATCGACAGGTATTCCCCGGTCTGTTGATTACTCATTCCGATAGACAAGCATTTCAAAACGTCCTTTTCACGGCTAGTCAACGAATTCAAATCGCGATCGACTTCACCTGTGTCATCACGGAAAGCGCGAGTCAACGCTGACATCAGCCGGTTGCTGACCACTACCTTACCGTTACAGACTCGCTTGATCTGAGACAATAACTCCGGCACTTCAATCAATTTAGATAAATATCCCTCAGCCTGAAGTTGAACGGTTGCCATCAACTCCTCGCTATCATCTCGGTCTGTCATCATCACAACGCGGGCCGGACGCTGAAGATTCTTGGCATAACGAAGCAATTCAACCGCCGCCCCTTTTTTCATATGCATATCCACGATGACAAGATCGGGCTGCAACCTGTCGATGTAGAACATTCCGAGTTGCTTATCTCCGGTCTCGGCCACATTGCCGAATTCGGCATCTTCATGCAAAAGACGCGCCAGAGCTTCGCGAAACAAAGGCGAACCGTCCACAATGACCACACAATACTTAATGTTCTCTTCTGTTAGTGCCATGACGTTTCATCCAACAAGGCGTGCCGTTTTCGGCACGCCTTTATTGTCAGCAGTCTACTTATCATCAAAATGGGCAACCGCAGCCCACAAAATATCGGTCCCCTGCATGAAGTCTTCCATCTTCATCGCCTCATGCGGATTGTGAGAACCCAACTGATTAGCCACAAAAATCATGGCGACGGGTATCCCGTTATTGCCCAATACCGCCGAGTCATGACCGGCACCGGAAGCCAAACGCATACAGGGTATATTTTCCGCTTTAGCGCTGGATTCAAGTCGAGCACTCAGTTCAGCGTTAACTCCGGAGGGCGCCGTCAGCAATGCCGGGTCGTATTCAATTTTCACACCCCATTCAGCGGCAACCTCTTCACCATATTTTTGCATCAAGTCATGAAAGCGCTGGGTCGTCTCCGCGCTTAAACTGCGGATATCCACTGAGAAAGTCACCTCACCGGGAATCACGGAGATAGCCGCGCTGGAAGCCATCTTCAGCACTCCAACCGTAAACACCAGGTCTTCGCCATTGACCAACCAGCGATCCCAAGCACGGTCAATCCGTTGCATCCAGTCGGTAAACGCCATCAGCGCATCATGGCGATACGGTTTATCCGTCGCGCCGGAGTGGGCCGCTTCACCCACGATTTTCACCGCCTTGTGGCGAATGTTGCCGCGAATACCGGTGACAATGCCCGCGCGCGCTTCTTTTTGAGCATCCAGAGTTGGCCCCTGTTCGATATGCAGCTCAACGAAGGCGGCGATTTTATTCGTATCAATTAACGCTTGACCGCCGGAAACCGCAGCCGTATCAATACCGCAGGACTGCATCGCTTGAGCGAGCGTACAAGAACCATCACGGATCTTGAGCGCCAAATCCTTTTCGGTCAGTTTGCCCAACATTCCCAAAGACCCCATATAGGCCTTTCCGAAAAACGAGCTTTCTTCACCGCGCATCATCAACACCGTGTAATCACGCACGGGCTGAAAACCGGTTTGACGCATCCACCATGCCACCGTCAACGCGGCCGTTACACCAGCCAATCCATCGTAATTGCCGCCTTGAGGAACGCTGTCGACGTGAGACCCCGCAACAAAAGCCGCCAACGACCGATCCTTGCCAGGCAACGTCATCCAAACATTACCGGCGCGGTCAGGTTGGATTTCCAAATCCAATGAGCGACCGATTGCCGTCAAATACTCAAGCACTTCCGTTTCTTTAGCGGAAAAAGCCTGACGGGTTACCCCTTGCACATCACGACTCATTTCCCGAATATCATCAAAGATTTTCTTGGCGAATTCAAATCCTTTTTGTTGCAATTGCGACATTTCAAAACTCCGTCTACAAACAAACATCCTAATTGTATGTTTTTTCTTCGATAAAAGACAACCCGAAGCTTCCATTAAACGCTTTTTATTCAATGGGTTACAACGAAATTAGCCAATCAGTCATTATGCTTTCTTGTTTTGAATCAAAGACAGACTGAAATTTACAAAAAGTTTTGCTAACGCCTTCGCTTACAGGGATTTCCCTCTGGGCAGAAAGGCGAAAGTGTAGGATACTTAACCCGAGTGAGAAAACCGCCGCCGACAAGAGCGGCAATTTCTCGTGTCTTTTAACCTTTTACAGGGAATTTCTCATGTCGTTGCTTGAATGGCTGGCTATTGCCGTTACGATTTTGACGGTGTATGCCTTGATCAAACGATTGGAAACGCGTCTGGTGCTTTTTACGGCCGGCTTCGTGCTCTGCTTAGTCTCCATGGATCCGCTCAGTGCGTTGAATTCGTTTGCTAAGTCCATGACCAATAACTCTTTGGTGATGGCAATCTGCTCGTCCATGGGTTTTGCGTTTATTGCTAACTACACCCAATGTGACCGTAGCCTCGTTCACTATTTGGCCTCCCCGATTCGCGGTTTGGGCGTCTTCCTGATCCCGATCTGCACGGCCGTGACCTTCTTCATTAACATCGCTATTCCGTCTGCCGCCGGTTGTGCTGCTGCCGTGGGTTCTACGTTGATCCCGGTGATGTTGCGCGCCGGTATCAAACCGGCCGCTGCCGCTGCCGCTGTGATGGGTGGTACGATTGGTTCTTACCTCTCTCCGGGTACCTCCCACAACCCGTTCGTGGCTGAAATGGCCGGCATTGATGTGATGGATTTCATTGCCTTCCATGCCATGTGGTCCATCCTCTGCGGTGTTATCGTTGTAGTTGGTTTGTTGGTTGTCTGTGTCGTCTTGGGTGACCACAAGGGCTCTAAGTCCGAAGCCGACGCCGCCGTTCAAAAGGACGCCAATGATAACTTCAAGCCCAATCCTCTTAAGGCCATCATGCCTCTCGTTCCGATTACGATCCTCGTCGTCGGTAACGTTTGGTTGCCTGTAATTAAGATGGGCGTGGCTCAAGCCATGGTCTTGGGCGCCGTTATCACTTTATTGGTTGGTTTTGCTTTTGACCGTACCAACCCGCAAGAATTCTCCAAGCAATTCTTCAATGGTATGGGCAAGGGTTACGCTGACGTGATGGGTATCATCATCGCCGCCGGTGTGTTTGCCGCTGGCTTGCGCGCTACCGGTTTGATCGACACGTTCGTGGACGTTTTGAAGCACTCCAATGACATCGCTCGTTGGGGCGGTTCTTTAGGCCCGTGGATCATGGGTACGATTACCGGTTCCGGTGACGCTGCGACAATGGCCTTTAATGAAGCTGTGACGCCGCACGCTCCTGAATTCGGAATGGAAATCAAAGCCTTGGGTGCCTTGGCCTTCTTGACCGGTGCCTTGGGTCGTACGATGAGCCCGATTGCCGGTGCTATGGTTGTGGTCTCCGGTATCGCTATGGCTAACCCGATGGATGTTGCCAAGCGTACAGCTCTGCCCTGCACGATCGCCGTGTTCGTATTGGCATTCTTCATGGTTTAGTCCGAGTTATCAGACTTAACTAATCTCAAAAAAGGGGAAGATTTGGTTCTTCCCCTTTTTTCGTCAGGACTACAATTTTTCTTGGAAAAGAGAGTCTTTCTCTTGCAATTTCTGAGTTTGGTATTGGAGAAAAATTATGACTCAATGCGCTTACCATGATCAACTCATCAGCATTCGCCGTGAACTGCATCAATTCCCAGAAGAAGGTTGGACTGAATTTTGCACGACGGCGTTTATTGTCAAGCATTTGCGTGAGCTTGGCTATGAAGTTTTGATGGGAGAAAAGGTCGTCTCTCGCAAAGACTGTCTCGGGCGCGATCCGAAACTGGTTGCCCAGGCAATCGAAACCGCTAAATCTCGCGGAGTTGAACAGGCGTTGCTGGATGAAATGCAGGAACTCACCGGTTGCGTGGCTGTTTTAGACACGGGACGAGCCGGACCCACAGTCGCTTTGCGTTTTGACATCGACTGCAACAACGTGCAAGAAAATCCTTCACCTGAACATCGCGCAAGTAAAGAAGGTTGGGCATCCAAGCGTCCGGGTTTAATGCACGCATGCGGACATGACTCTCATATCTCATCCGGTCTTGCCATTGCACGTTGGGCCATGGAACATAAAGATGAACTCAAAGGCAAACTGAAGATCGTCTTCCAACCGGCAGAAGAAGGCGTTCGCGGCGCTGCCGCTGTTGCCGCAAGCGGCATTGTGGATGACTGCGACTACTTCCTCTCAAGCCACATCGCCATGATGGCTAAGTCCGGCGAAATCATCACAAGCCCAGTGGGCTTCCTTTGCACAACAAAATACGACATTTCATTTAAAGGTCGTCCGGCCCACGCCGGTATTGAACCCAATGCCGGTCGCAATGCATTGGCTGCCGCCTGCCATTGTGTCACACAACTGTTAGGTATTCCGCGCCATGGTGCCGGCATGACCCGTGTCAACGTTGGCAAGATTGTGGCTGGCGAAGGTCGCAACGTGATTCCTGTTAACGCGAAACTGGTCATGGAAGTCCGCGGTGAAACCGGTGAAATTAACCAATTTATGACAAGTGAAACCGAAAACGTCGTCGAAGGGGTTGCCAAGAGCTTCTCGGTTGAGTACCACATTGAAAAGATGGGTGAAGCGGTTGACCTTTTCAATGATAAGGAATTGGTCGATATGCTCGATGACGTTTGCGCTCATACCGACGGCGTTAAGAAGGTCTTGCATGAAGTCAATTTCGGCGGTTCTGAAGATGCCACGATTCTTGCTCGTCGTGTTCAGGCTCATGGCGGCAAAGCGGCCTACTTTGTGTTGGGTTCTGACCGCACCGGCGGTCATCACACCTCAGACTTCGATATTGATGAAAATTCGTTGGATATCGGTGTAGAAATTTATTCTCAAATGCTCAAACGTTTGATGAAGTAAGCTTCTAATTCTGAGACAAGCCCGCAGTGTGAACGCATCGCGGGCTTTTTTGTTTCTCAACTCGGGCATAATTTCTGCTGACAGGGAGGGGAAATGGTCAATCAAATTAAAATTCGTGGCGCCAGAGTTCACAACCTCAAAAACATCAATTTAGATGTGCCTCTCAATCAAATCGTCGGCATTGCCGGAGTGTCCGGTTCCGGCAAATCCTCTCTGGCTTTAGGTGTGTTGTACGCTGAAGGATCGCGCCGTTATCTTGAAGCGCTTTCAACCTACACGCGACGCCGAATGACTCAAGCGGCCAAAGCACAAGTCGATGAAGTGCTTTATGTTCCAGCCGCCATAGCCCTTCACCAGAGACCCTCTGTCCCCGGCATACGAAGCACTTTCGGCACCGGCACGGAATTGCTTAACAGTCTGCGTTTGATGTTTTCACGCCTTGCTCATCATCGTTGTCCAAACGGACACTACGTTGAGCCCTCCTTGAACGTAGCCGCAGGCGAAAAACTCCATTGCCCCCTCTGTGGCGCTGAATTTTATGCACCGTCGGCAGAAGAACTGGCGTTTAACAGCCTTGGAGCCTGCAGAACCTGTTCCGGAACCGGCATTGTTCAAACGGTCGATCGCGATACGTTGGTGCCTGACGAAACTCTCAGCATTGACCAGGGAGCTGTTGCTCCTTGGAATTCTCTGATGTGGTCATTAATGACTGACGTCTGCCGAGCCATGGGCGTACGCACTGATGTGCCCTTTAAAGGCCTGACGGACAAAGAAAAAGATATCGTTTACAACGGACCGGCTGTTAAAAAACATATTCTTTATCGGGCAAAAAATTCCGAACAAACCGCCGAATTGGATTTCACCTATTACAACGCGGTCTACACCGTTGAAAATGCACTGGCAAAAGTTAAAGATGAGAAGGGCATGAAACGGGTGGAGAAATTCCTCAAACAAGACATTTGTCCGGATTGTCATGGATCTCGTTTAAACGATCTCGCCCGTGCTCCCAAAATAAAGGGGATCACTCTGGATGAAGCTACGCACATGACATTGACGCAATTAAGTCAATGGGTCAAAGATGTGCCTGAATCACTTCCTCGGTCGATGAAACCCATGGCGATCAGCATCGTGGAGTCTTTTGAAAGTGTCGCTCGCCGCCTGTTGGATCTCGGTCTCGGATACCTTTCACTTGATCGAGCCGCCTCAACTCTTTCAACCGGAGAGCGACAGCGCATGCAGTTAGCGCGTGCCGTGCGTAACCGCACAACCGGCGTTCTTTACGTTTTAGACGAACCGTCCATTGGATTACATCCGGCCAATATCGATGGGTTGATCGGAGTCATGAATGATTTAGTTGCCGACGGCAACTCTGTTGTTCTAGTCGATCACGATACGCAGATTTTGTCCCACTCCGACTGGCTGATTGAAATGGGACCTGTCGCCGGAGCTCAGGGTGGCAAAGTCATTGCGACAGGCACGGTTAATGACTTGAAAAATAATCCCTTTTCTCAAATCGGTCCTTATTTACCAAAAGGTTCGATGCGTCCTAAAAGAGTCGCTACAGAATCAGAGCGTCTTTTTGAATTCGGAAGCCTTGAGCTGGAAACGAGAGCGATTCACACAGTCAAGCCTCTGAAAGTCAAAATTCCCAAAGGAAAACTGACTGTAGTTACCGGGGTCTCCGGCTCAGGAAAAACCACTCTTATTTTGGAAAGTTTGGTTCCGGCCCTCAGAGCTCTTATTCAAAAAGAAAAGCCACCCAAACATATTAAATTCCACTGCTGTCCAAATTAAAAATGTGCATAGGCTAGTTGGGAAAGCCTCTTCTCAA
>CABMQD010000021.1 GCA_902388655.1 uncultured Sutterella sp.
TAATAAGAAAACCGCCATTTTTCTGTCCGTTATTTCCCTACCGGAGACGAACAGAATTTAGCTGCATTTTTAAAGTTCGATTTGGACACTACTGAATAATTTTCTGAATTTTTAGGTTCTTTCACCTATTTCAAAGTCATTTTCTAATTATTTTCACTCAGATTTTTAAAAATTTTCCCTCTTTCAAGCCCGACATTCTTTTGAATGTCTGAGCTAATCCGTTCGGATGATTCTCTTAACATTAAGGGCAAATACCAGTATTCTTACTCGGTTACAACGAGTGAAATCTGCTATAGAAGAGCGTTATGGAAACCACACAATCCCGCTATGAGGATTTCTTAAAAATCCGCAATCTCACTGAGGTGCTCACCCATCATCTGGGTCGCCACGATGATCTTCCGGCACTGACCCAGTACGTCACGGCTGAAAAGACCTGGAAAACGCTCACCTATCGTGAACTCTATGAAAGAGTACAGCGCTGGCGTCGTTCATTTACCAAATTTAATCTGGAAAAGGGTTCCCGTGTTGCAATGCTCTTGCCTAACGGCATTGACGCAATCTGCTTTGACCAAGCGGCTCTGGCGTGCGGCTTAGTGCCTGTTCCCCTTCATGCTGTCGACACACCGGGCTCCAGTGCCTTCATTTTGAACGACAGCGAAGCCCGTGTTTTGGTTACGGCAAAATACCTGAAATGGAAAGGAATCCGACAGGCCGATACGTTAGCCAATCTCAAAGCCGTCATCATTACCGACGACACCATCCCTGAAGAAGACCAAGTCAATAACGCGGGAATCAATGTCTGCACATTGGCCGATTGGCTCGACGCAGCGGAAAACATTGCTCTGCCTGAAATTGATATCAACCCCGGTGACCTTGCCGCGCTGGTCTACACCTCCGGCACTACCGGTCGCCCCAAAGGCGTCATGCTCACGCATGAAAACATCCTCGAAAACGCCAAAGGGGTTATGGGCAACATCCGTCCGGCCCCGCAAGATACGTGGTTCTCTTTCCTGCCCATGTCGCACACCTTTGAGCGCACGACGACCTACTACCTCGCCATGGGAATGGGCAATCAGATTTATTTCAACCGAAACATTCTCCAGATCGTTGACGATCTGCGCTATGTTCGCCCGACGATTTTGATGTCGGTTCCTCGAATTTACGAAAGCATATACGCTCGATTAAATGACAAACTGGCCAAAGAAGGTGCCGTAACGCGCTATGTCTTTAATTGGGCGGTTGAAGTCGGTTGGCGACGTTTTTGCAAAGAAAATGGCCTACCGGTCGAGCACAGTTGGCGTGAGTGCCTTGACGGTTTAGTGGGCAATTGGCTCGATAACAAAGTGGGCTCCTCGCTTCGCGCAGTCTTCGGCGGCGTTAAGCCCCACGCTTTTATCTCCGGCGGGGCCGCGCTCAATCAAACCGTAGCCCGCACATTTATCGGTTTAGGCATTCCGATCTTCCAAGGTTATGGCATGACGGAAACCAGCCCTATTTTGGCTGTGAACAAAGAACACCAAAATGATCCCTCGACCGTCGGCATGCCGTTGCCCAACATGCAACTGCGTTTAGGCGACAATGACGAACTTCAGGTTAAAGGGCCCTGCGTCATGAAAGGCTACTGGAATCGCCCCGATGCGACAGCGGATATTTTCACTGAAGACGGCTGGCTAAAGACCGGTGATCAAGCCGATCTGCTGCCCAGCGGGCACGTCAAAATTAAAGGACGAATCAAAGAAATCATCGTGACAAGCACCGGCGAGAAGATCCCGCCCGCTGATCTTGAAATGCTCATTGAAAGCGATCCTTATTTTGCGCAGGTTATGGCCGTTGGTGAAGACTTGCCCTATATCAGTATCGTCGCTGTGTTGGAAAGTGAGCGTTGGAAAGAACTCGCCAAAGAGCTCAATCTCGACCCCAATGACCCCGCTTCGCTCAAAGCCAAGGCGGTTCATCAAAATCTGCTTCGCCGAGTCAAGAAAGTCACCCGCGGATTCCCGCAATATGGTGTGCCGCGCGCGATGGTTCTGTCGCTGACTCCCTGGAGTATTGAAAACGGAATGCTCACGCCGACATTGAAACTGAAACGTCGGATCATCAAAGCGCGTTTCCAAGACGAGATCAACAAACTTTACGAAACCCACGCAGGTTAAAAAAAACGATTGATTTCTATCCGGCGGGAAACTCCAATTCCCGCCTTTTTTGTATGAAAAATTGCCTGGTTTTACCCTAATTTTTCCCAATATCTTTCGGTAAAATAACCGGTTTAGTAGTACTTTTAGAAATTGAATCAAAATGGCCAGTCATACATATATTGACGATTTCAAAACGCTTCCCGAGATGCTTGAGCACACCCTCGCAACCAAGGCGGACAAAGAGGGATACCGCTATTTTGATTATGAGAGCGAAACCTGGCGCAGCGTCACGTGGCGTGAATTTGCCCATCGAGTGATGTGTTGGCGCAAAGCGTTTGCCGCCATGGATTTAAAACGCGGCGATCGCGTGGCTATGCTGTTGATCAATTCGCTCGACGCGCTGATTTTTGACCAAGCTGCGCTTGCCAACGCACTTGTTCCCGTTCCTCTTCACGCCATCGATACACCGGAGTCGGCCGCTTATATTATGAGCGACAGCGGTTGCCGTTTCCTTGTGACGACAACCAAAGCCCGTTGGAACGCCATCTTCAATTCCGATACGCCGGTTCCTACGCTTGAACAAGTGGTCTTTACCACCGAGGAGGAAGAAGGCACAAGCCGCAATACGCGCTACTGCGGTCTGCATCAATGGCTCAAAGCCGGCGAATCGGTCGATGAAACCGAATTACCCGAAGGTCCGAGCGAAGAGGACTTAGCCGCCATTGTTTACACTTCCGGCACAACCGGCCGCCCCAAAGGCGTTATGCTCACACATCGCGCGGTGCTGTCCAATGTGCAGGACATCGCCAAGCAAATGCCTTTGACCGATGAGGATCTCTTCCTGTCTTATTTGCCCCTATCGCACACGTTCGAACGCACGGCGACTTATTACAACTGTGTGGCCCATGGCGCCACGCTTGTTTTCAGCCGCGGACCGATGCGCTTAGCTGAAGACTTCAAAGACATTCAACCGACCGTCATGTGCTCTGTGCCGAGAATCCTTGAACAGTTCTACGGAAAAATTCAGGCTCAGTACGCTCGCCTGGGCACCTCGGCTCAAGTCATGGCTGACCGTGTCGTGGCCGCGGGTTGGCGCGATTTTTGCCGTCAAAACGACTTGCCGCTTGAAGAAGATGGTCTGCCTGAAATGGACAGTGTCATCAAAGCCCTCTATTACGACCAAGTGGCCGAACCGGTCCGAGCCCTCTTCGGTCCGCGATTCAAATATATTGTCAGCGGAGGCGCCGCGTTAAACGGCATGGTTGCCAAATTCTTTTGCGCCATGGGACTTAATATCCGTCAAGCCTACGGCTTAACGGAATACAGCCCGGTGATTTCCATGAACGGCATGAACGGTAACCACCCCGCTACAGTGGGCTTGCCGCTCGCCCGATGCCAGGTTCGCGCAGGGGAAAATGAAGAATTGCAGGTCTATGGCCCCAGCATGATGAAGGGCTATTGGAATCTGCCCAAAGAGACTGCAGAATCCTTTACCGAAGACGGCTGGCTCAGAACCGGCGACCAGGTGGATTTAAGCGATGGCGGCCGTGTGCGGATCAAAGGCCGCATTAAAGAAATCATTGTCACCAGCACGGGGGAAAAGATCAGCCCGGTTGATGTCGAATTTGCCATCCAGGAAGATCATCTTTTTGAGCAAGTGATGGTTGTGGGTGAGGGTCGTCCTTACATCACGGCTTTAGTCGTGGTCAACGATATGCTCTTTAGACTGATCTGCGAAGAGGTGGGAATTTCTCCTGACAGTCCGGCTCTTAACCTTTGCCGAGATCTTCGAGCCAAAGTGGTCAAACGCGTGCGCATGGCCGCCCGTCATTTCCCCCAATACTGTGTGCCCAGAAACGTCTACATCCTGCGTAAACACTGGACCGCGGAAGACGGTTTGCTGACACCGACGATGAAACTTCGCCGCCGTCAGATCGCGCAGCGCTTTGCCAACGAAATCGAAGAGCTCTACGATTTAACCCGCAAGCGTTGATTCAAACAATCCGTACCGATAAAGGGGCCCATGGCCCCTTTCAAACTATTAAAGATGATGTTTTTTGACACCCACTGCCATATCCACATGCCCCAGTTCGACAACGATCGCGCTGAGGTCATTGAGCGCATGAAAGAAGCACAAATCAGCCGTGCGGTTGTGGTGGCCACGGAAGAAAACGAAATCGCCTCCGTTCTGCATCTGACTCAATTGCATGAGGACCTATATGGAGCCTTTGCCGTCAGTCCTCAGGACGAGAGCTTGCCGGACTTAACCGCCGAAGAGATTGCTTCGCGCGTCAAACACGCCAAAATGGTTGCCGTGGGAGAGACCGGTCTGGATTATCACTACTGCCATGAACCTCTTGGTTGGCAACGCAATCGTTTTGCCACTCATATCGCGGCGGCCAATCTTGCGCGCAAGCCTCTCATCATTCATTCCCGACAAGCTCAGAATGACACCATTGATATTCTGAAAACCAATGGCGCTGATTCGTGCGGTTTTGTGTTGCATTGTTTCTGCGGGGATTGGGATTTTGCCAAACAAGCTTTGGACATGGGTGGATACCTTTCTTTTTCGGGTATTGTGACATTCCGTTCCGCCCTTGATATTCAAGAAGTTGCTCAAAAAGCGCCCGCTGACCGAATTTTTATCGAAACCGACAGCCCCTATTTGGCCCCCGTTCCTTTGAGAGGCAAACGCAATGAACCCGCGTTTGTCCCTTATGTTGCTCAATTTCTGGCTCAGCTAAGAGGCGAGACGGTAGAAAATATTGCCGCTTTAACAATGCGCAATGCCAACCATTTTTTTGGATTAGACCATGTTGAAATTTAGCCTAGCCGCCGTGCTTATATCAAGCAGCCTCGCCTGTTTTGCGCAGACGGTCGAGCCCAATGTCCCGCTTGCTAAACAAATGCAAGATGCCATCGCGCGCGATGACGCTCCCAAAGTCGCCTACATGCTTCGCGAACTCGCCTATGATCCCAACTTTTATTTGCCCAATGGTGATACCCCCTTGGTCTTTGCCATCCGCATGGACGCGAAAGTGAGCGTGAATCAGGTTTTATTGCGAAGCTTCAAAATCAACGTCAAAGTTCCCACTTTAAGGGGAGAGACTCCGCTGATGCTTGCGGCGATTAAGGGTGATCAGGCTCTTGCGCAAAAACTCCTTGACATGGGAGCGCCTGTTAATGCCGACTACGGTTGGACCGCGCTTCACTACGCAGCGAGCACCGGTCAAACCGATATGGCTAAGTTTTTGATTGAAAAAGGTGCTCAAGTCAATGTGCGTACGGAACGCGGCGTCACCCCTCTTTACATGGCCGCGCGTGTGATATCCTCCCCGACAGTCCGTGTTCTTTTAAACGCGGGGGCTGACAAAACCCTATGCAATGACCAAGGCATCAGTCCGGCGGCCATCGCCCTAAAACGAGGCGACTCTAAATTAGCCGAAACGCTGAAAATTCAAGCCTGCGCTCCATGGCCAGTGCCTGAAGTCGCTCCAGTCGATCAATCTGAGCAACCGAGCGCTTCCGCCACAGATTCCGAAACCCAAACCATATCAGAAGCCGCACCGACAACGGATACAACCGCTCAAGGAGCTCAACCGTAATGAAAGCGCAACCGATTGAGCTTTTAGCTCCCGCCAAAAACGCAGACATCGGCATTGAAGCCATTTTGCATGGTGCCGACGCTGTCTATATCGGAGGACCGGGGTTCGGAGCGCGTGTTGAAGCAGCCAACACGTTTGCCGACATTAAGCGCCTGACGGATTTCGCTCATCGTTTTAACGCGCGCGTGTACATGACGCTCAATACCATCGTGAACGATGAAGAAAGAATTGAGGCGATCGAACTGGCAAAACTTGCCTATGAAAACGGAATCGATGCGCTGATCGTCCAGGACATGGGGATACTTGACAGCGATCTGCCCCCTATTCAGCTGCACGCCTCAACTCAATGCGATGTGCGTTCTCCGGAAAAAGCCCGCTTTTTGGAAAGCGTTGGCTTTTCTCAAGTCGTGCTCGCCCGTGAGATGAATCTTGAGCAAATTCGTCAATGCTATGAAACGCTGAAAACGGCTCGCATTGAATACTTCATCCACGGAGCGCTATGCGTAAGTTATTCGGGGCAGTGTTATGCGAGCTTTGCGGCGACAGGTCGAAGCGCTAATCGCGGAGCCTGCGCCCAGCTTTGCCGCCTCCCCTACAGCGTCTTTACTGAAGACGGCCGTGAACTTGTCCATGAGCGACATGTTCTGTCTTTAAAAGACAATAACCAGTCTACCAATCTGGAAGCTTTAATTGACGCCGGAGTCAGAAGTTTTAAGATCGAAGGTCGCCTCAAGGATGTGGGCTATGTTAAAAACATCACCGCTCACTACCGGCTCCTGATCGATGAAATCATGAAGCGCCGCTCCGATCTTTGCCGCTCCAGTGACGGCAAAAGCGTTATTGATTTTGTGCCCTCTCCCGAAAAATCCTTCAACCGCGGCTTTACGGATTACTTCACCCGCGATCGTCATCATGACATGGCTGTATTTGAAACACCGAAAAACGCGGGCGAAAAGATTGGGAAAATTGTGCGAATCAGCGCCGATGCGCTCGAGGTCGCTACGCATGAAACACTGCACAATGCCGACGGCATGACCTACCTGACTCGAGAAAAAAACTTGATGGGATTTGCGGTAAACCGAGCTGAAGAATTAGAGCCCGGTCGTTGGCGTCTGACCCTGCGAGATCGCCCCATTTTGAAAAAACATCCGCAGTTAGCCCCCGGTGTTATCCTGTACCGCAACCGTGATCAAGCCTTTGAAGAGCAGTTGACGAAATCCACAGCCAAACGCTTGATCGGAGTGAGCGCACTTTGGCAGGCAAGCGAAAACGGTTTCACCCTGACAGTTCGTGACCAGCGGGATAACTGTGTCAAGGTGCAGGCGCAAATTGATCAGCTGCAGCAGGCCTCACGCCCGGATCAAAATCGCACCAACATTGAAAAGAATCTTCGCAAAACCGGAGAAACCGATTACGAAATCTACACTCTGGAGATCAACGACCGGGGATATTTCGCACCGGCCAGTGTTGTGAACAACTTAAGACGCGAAGCACTCGAAAAACTGAGCAAAGCGCGAGCTCAAAACTTTAAAAAACTTTTGCCCGCCTCAGTTACGGAAAACTTACCCTATCCGGATGCGACTGATTTTCGCGCCAATGTTTTAAACGAACAGGCTGTTCATTTTTACCACCGCCACGGCGCTCAGATTCAAGAGCCTGCGCTGGAAACCGGATCCATCCGACGCGATGTTCCCCTCATGGTGACAAAACACTGCGTCCGGTATGCGCTGGGGCTTTGTCTGAAAGACAATATTGAGAAAATCAAGGCCAATCCCTCGCTTAAAGAACACTTTCGTCCCGATCCCTTGATTTTAAAATCCGGACCGAACACCTACCGAGCAACTTTTGACTGCAAAAACTGTGAAATGACACTAACGGGAAGGTTAAAAACAGCCACGAGACTCGGAGAATTAAAACTTAAGAAAATCTGAAAAAGTGTTTCTCTCTTTGCAATGTTTGTTTTTTCTCAAATCTTCACTTTTATTCGAGGATAATAGGTAGAAACCATTACTCGGTTATGTTAAATTAAGAGCGTGGATGAACAGTCCTACTGATTCAAACACAAAAGTCGTGGCAACGATCGGTCCGTTGCCACGACTTTTTTGTACAGTGCACTAATAACTCACTCGATTCGAAGACGCATCTCACTTAAGCGAGCACGTCCTTCACGCAAAAGCGCGTGATAAGCTTTGGCACGGCGATTTTTAAGGCTCCAAATCTCGGCAACAGCCAAAACAGCCGCTAAAACAAACACAAGCACCACGCTGTGGCCCTGTTCGCTTAAATTGAATAAGAAAAAATCCTCAAACATCACAGCTCCCCTTCAATGGCTGCGTCCTGAGCCCAAGTTGCGCGCCGTTCACGCTCCAAAATCACATCCCGGCAACGACTGAAACACATCGCCAGCATATAAGTAAAAAGCGTCACAGAAAACAGAATCATCAACACATAGGCGTCGCGTCCGTTGGAACGCAACAGACTATTGTCCAAATCGTGGGCCATCGGCGTATAGAGATCGAAAAAGACATAAAGCACCGGAATGATCACTACACCTAAGAGCGCGGAAACCGCCGCCTTTCTATCATTTAAATCCTGACGGTTATTCACTTTGGAAACCGATAACGAAATAAACGCTCCGAAGAAAAAGAGCAAAATCAGCAACGCGGTCAAACGGGAGTCCCAAATCCAATACGCTCCCCACATCGGGCGTCCAAAAAGCGCCCCGGAACCGAGCGCAAAAAGCGTCATAATGAAACCGCTCGGCGCAAAACCATGTGAAAAAACGATCGGCATCAGCCTTTTGGGCTCAAATAACTGAAAAAGACTCGACAAAGCGACAACGCCGTAACAAAAAAGAGCGGCCGCGGCCGCGGCAATGTGCAAATAAAACACCCAATAAATATCAGCTTGACCAATAGCCGTCGTGTTGGAGTAACCCAACATCCACAACAAGGCGGCCGCCAGACTGGCAACCGATAATAAAAGCAAAATCGGGATGAATTTTGCAAAAGAAAAGTAATAGGTCTTCAGATTGATCATAGATTTTTTCAGCGAGTACGGATGTCATTGTAACGCACAAAGCAATTTTGGCTAAAACCTCAGAAATACAAAATGATGATTTTGAGCGCCGTTTTTCCACCAAACTATGCCTTAAAATAGACGCAATTGAATTTGAGGAAACTAGGAATGCAGTTTTTAGTCGTTGACGACCACTCCATTGTCACCATGGCCTTGGAGATGCTTCTGAAAGATTACGACGGTCAACAAAACATGGTCTATTGCGCCAATACTAAAGAAGACGCCATGGCTTTGGCTGACCGCTATGGGGAAACGGCTGATTTAATGATATTGGATCTTTCCATGCCGGGCGTTCAAGGAACTTCCCTTATGGAGGAAATTGTCGCGGTACACCCGACGCTTAAGATCTTGGTGATGAGCGGTTTGCAGGATCAACACAGCATCGTGCGTGTGCTTCAGATGGGGGCGGCAGGCTTTATCCCCAAATCCCTGGAAGCCGGTCTTTTGACTTCGGCCATCGGCTTTGTTTTAAAAGGCGGCGTCTACATCCCTGTCAAGCTTCTCAATCAGGCTCAGAAAACCGGACTTTTGACTGCCCGCGAACCTTCGGGCGAGGCCGGCAGCGTGCATTTGACCGAACGACAAAAAGATGTGCTGGAGCTCTTAGCCAAAGGCGCGCCTATTAAGCGAATCTGCAAGGAACTGAATTTGTCGGAAGGCACTGTGAAAACTCACGTCACGGCGATCTATCGAGCCTTTGGAGCCAGCAATCGAACGGAGGCACTTTTAGAAGCCCGCCGACATGGATTTGATGTCGGTATTTAGCGCTTTTGATCGACAAGTTCCGCAAGCGCCTCATTGAGCGCCTCACCTGTCACCGGTTTTTGCATAATGCGCGGCATGGCAAAAAGTGCCGCTTCACGCTCACCCAACACGCGAAGTGTTCGGATGTAGTGCTTTTCAATCACTTCTGAAGACACCGCGGTCAACAAAATGGCCGGAACCGTTTCACCCATGGCCAGTGAAAGTCTCAGAATGCATTCAAGACCGGTTGCCTCCCCTTCGCCCAGATTGAAGTCGGAGACCACGGCATCAATCTGAGAGGCTTCTTCAACCTCCTTCATCAATTGATCGCTGCAGACGTCAGAGGCGATAACACGAACACCCCAACTTTGCATCAAGGCGGCAAGGCTTTCGCGCACCGGTGTGTTGTCTTCAATAAGAACGACCGTAGCATTGAGTTTTTGCACGGATTGCGACTTGCGACGGGTTTTGCTGAAAATACGAGCCTGTTCAGCCTCATGAATCGGCAACTCAATGCGAAAGATGGAGCCGCGACCGGGATGAGAGCCTAAACTGAGTTTGAGCTGCAACTGGTCACAAATCACCTTCACAATGGAGAGTCCCAGACCATAGCCTTCGACTTGTGAGCGGGTGCATTCACTGCGATAGAAAGTATCGAAAATTTTCTTCTGTTCGGCTTTCTCAATGCCGATACCGCTGTCGACCACGCAAATACTCACACGACGTCCGCCCACCCGACGAGCAGCCAACACAATCTCTCCCTTTTCGGTATAAGCGATTGCATTCGTAATCAGATTACGAATCGCTCGGGTGAGCAGCTGAGCATCCGTGCATACGTTGACATCCAAATTTTTGAGTCTGAAATTTAGTCCTTTGTCTTTAGCAATCGGCTCAAACTCAAGCGCCAACTCTTCAAGCAATGTGGATAGTTTCAAAGGCTCAATATTGACTTTCGTGTGACCGGTTTCCAATTTGGAGACTTCCAAAATCTGACCGACCAACGTCTGCAGACCCTGAGTCGTTTTTGAAAGCTGCTCAACAATGGCCTGAGTTTTAGGATCATCACTTTTTCTGAGCAGCTGAATGTAAATTCCGATCGCCTGCAGAGGCTGCCGAATATCATGATTGGCCGCCGTAAAAAAACGGCTTCTCAAGCGGCTCTGTTCCTGAGTTTCGCGGCGCAGTTTTTCGGCCAGGTTTTTCTCCAGAGTCAAGCGCTTTACAAGCATCTCATTTTCCTGATCGTTTCGGACCGAAGATTGAACGATTTCGTTGAAACGTTTCCCGGAGTAGAACATGAAAACCACCACCGTCACCAACATGGCGGCGATCATCAGGCGAGACCATCCGAAAATGAGCGCCAGGCGCAAAACCAAAGGGGTAACCGCACAAAGAGTAAAAACAACCAAACTCGGCAACCAACAGGCATAGACCGGCCAGGAAGCAAAAGTAACCGTCAAAATGACGGAGAAAAGAATGACTTGGGAGGCTGAATCGTTACCGATGTTATAAGCGAACGTAATGCCGGCCAGTGCCCAAATCATGCCGCCGACGATCGCCAAGACCATCCAGGCGCGCATCCAAAAATGAATGCGGGCGTGACGATAACGGTCGGCCCAGAAGCGACGATTGAAGTCTACGGAACCGTAAAAATGAACCGCAACCAGTAAAAGCCAGAAAAATAAAAGGATGGGGTTGACAACATCCCAGAGAAACATCGCTGTAACGCAAGCGCCGGCAACTTCTGCCGCCAATGCCACAGGCTGCAATTTCAGTGAACTGAGAATTTGCCGCACCAACACCCGCGAGTGGCGTCTACGCCACTGGGCAATTGACATATTCTCACTATGAAAAGCGCCGTTGGTGACAAAACGATACCATTGCGCTTTGATCCAACCCAACATGATGATTTTCAAGAATTAAAAACGCGGGCTGACGCGCGGATGCTCTTTCGTTGAGAGAACCACGTATCCCTTTTCCGTGCGCATTCTGACGCGAGCACCTACGGGCAAAGTGATCTTCACCGGCGAATGACCGAAAGGCAAACCGTGCAAAATCGGCATCCCGGGCAGCCGTTCGCGCAAGTATTGCAGCACATCGGCAAAAAGAAAATCATTTTCTTTCGGATGTGCCGGATCCGCGTCTCGGAAATCGCCGAAAATAATGGCCTTTTGTTTTGCCAAAACACCCGCCATTTCAAGCTGAGCCATGTGCCGCTCAATACGATAGGCCCGATCGTTGCAATCCTCTAAAAAGAGAATGCCCCCTTCAATATCCGGGAAATAAGATGTGCTGAGAAGGGAGACAACCATCGAGAGGTTTCCGCCCCAAAGCGTTCCCTCTAAATCCAGATCGGGAGCTTCCTTGCAAGGAAAGGATGCAACCCACTCTTCATTAAAGAGTGCTCCGTGAAAACTTTTCTCCGTCAAAAAAACAGGCGTATCAACAAAATCTGTCCCATTGGGGCCCTGATAGCTGACGTTTCCGGTCTTGGTCAAATACGCCAGGTTAAACGCGGTGAAGTCCGAGTATCCGCACAGAACCGGAGAACGAGCTGCAATTGCGGCGTAATCGATCTTATCGAGAATTCGCGACAGACCATATCCGCCGCGAATGGGCAAAACCAAATCAATTTCCTTATCGCAAGCCAGAGACATGAGTCCGTCGACGCGTTCTGCGTCTGTTCCCGCAAACTGTTTGACGTTTTTAAAGACCGTGTCGTGTAAAACGACATCTGCCCCCCGGTCCTTGAAATACAGTTTGGCAAGCGCGGGCGTTGAAATATCCATGACGGCACGAGACGGAGCGCAAAAGCCCACACGAATCGGGTAGTTAGGCATGTCGTCTTTCTCCGAAAAATTCCGTTAAAAGGGCAGCTGCTTCTTTTGCGCAAACCCCCTGGTCAACCTGGACACGATGATTTAATTTAGCCGTGCTTTGCAAATCAAAAGCTCCACCGTACGCACCCGTTTTCTCATCTCTGGCGCCGAATACCACACGAGCGATACGCGCGTGAGCAATCAGCCCCGCGCACATCGCGCACGGTTCCAGCGTCACGTACAAAGTGCACCCGGTCAGGCGATAATTTTCAAGCGCTTGCGAAGCCTGACGAATCGCGATCACTTCTGCGTGCGCACTGGGGTCGTTATCTTCAATCGAGCGATTGCGTCCCACACCGATGATCTCACCGTCTTTAACGATCACGCATCCGACGGGCACTTCGCCGGCCTGAGCCGCTTCGCGAGCAAACTCCAAAGCCTCACGCATGAAGTGCTGATCATAGGGACTGGTCTGACGTTTTTTAGAATTGATTTCTCGATTGCGCTGCTGAAGCGCTTTTTGCATCACGTTGCGCAGTGTCTCACGACGCTCTTCTTCCAAAAGCACCGCGTCTTCCAATTCCGCACGCGTGTATCGATCCCGACTATTTTTCCGGTAACCGACCGTTGCCTCAAAAATCAAGCCTTTTTTCAAAGACTGCAACAGAATGGAGACCGGAGTTTCGCGCAACCAGTCACCGGCGCCGTCTAAAAATTCCTGTGCCTTGGTAAGGGCTGTTGAAGCCGAAATCAGGTCATCCGGTAAATAAGTCAGAAAGGCTTCAAGCACAACGTGCAGATCCTCCGGATTATGTCGCTCCAGAGAAGCCAACGTGCTTCCTTTTCTCACGGTGAGTTCTACAAAACGCTTCACAGCCGCTCTCCATATTGATCTGTGTATTTTAACGATTTTAAAAACCAATACCTATCCGCAGTCTCTAAAATTGAAGGTCTTAAAAAGGAACCAATATGCAAAAACTACTTTTTTCACTCCTGGCTATGACTGTGGCCGGTGCTGCCTGCGCAGGACAGTACGCCGACGAACTCGGACAGTGTCTAACCCGAAGCGCCTCGCAATCCGACACGAAAGTTCTCACACAATGGGCCTTTGTTACCTTAGGACAAACGAGCGCCGCCAAAGAAATCGCTTCGATTAAACCTCAGGTCATCAATAAGGTCACCTCGCAGGCCCAGACAGTCGTCATTCGTCTTCTGGGTCGCGATTGCGCCAAGGAAGCTGTTAAAGCCACACTCTATGAGGGCAAAGACGGTATCGGCAACGGTATTAAAAGCGCGGTGACTCAACGCATGCAACAAGAACTTCAATCACAAACGGTCGATGCTATCATCGCAAAAATGACCTCCATTAAAACACCCTAATCGGGCTGTTATGCGACATATTTTTTAATCCCACAGGAGAAAAGAATGATTCGTGATGAGTTTTATTGGCTGGGGCAAATCAACAAAGCGACCATCCTCTGCAATAGCGCCGGCGGACTTTTAAAGCCTGAACTGGCACGGCGCGCAGCGCGAGCTTTAGAAACCGTTTTGGATTCCGGCAGCGATGCTGCCAATCGAGTCAAAAGAGTCATCGATTTTGAACCCAAACTCATTGAAGCGGCCGGCAGTTCTGAAGTGACGGAAATCCACATCGGTCGCTCCAGTCAAGACATGCACTCAACATTTCGAGCCGCCATCATGCGTGATGAAGTCATCAGCGTTGCCCAAATGCTCGAAAAAGTCATTGATGAAATTCTGATTCTCGCTCGAAATCACCAAGATACTGTCATGCCGTCATACACCAATGGCGTTGCCGCTCAACCGACGACCTTGGCCCATTACCTTTTAGGTTATGCGGAAGGTTTCAAGCGGGATCGTGTGCGATTAAGTCAGTGCTTCAGTCGACTCAACTACTGTCCGATGGGCGCTTGCGTATTAAACGGCACGGGCTGGCCTTTAAACCGAAAACTCATGGCGAAGCTTTTAGGTTTTCACGCGCCGATTCGTAACGCCTTCGATGCCACTCAGATCGCCATAACGGATTTGCCGATTGAGTTTGCCCAAATTCAGGCTTCTATCGCTCTTCACATCGGCAGTCTTATTGCCGACATTATGATTCAGTATGCTCAGCCTCGTCCCTGGATTCTTTTATCCGAAGGCAACGGCAACACGTATGTGTCCTCGGCCATGCCTCAAAAACGCAACCCCGGCTTATTGATCAGCTGCCGAGGCAATGCGAGCGATGTTGTCAGTGATGCCGCTTTAGCCGTTACCCGTGTGCATAACGTGCCGAGCGGCATGGTCGACGGAAAATCCGTTAAGGTTCATTCAGCTTTGGCGGCCAAGAGCGTGAAAACCATGCAGCGTTTCATCCAGATCCTGAAAGCGCTCGTCATCAATAAAGATCGGGCTTTGGAAGAACTGTCTTTGGACTGGACGGCTAGCCAGGAAATCGCCGATCGCCTCATGAGTGAATACGGTTTGCCGTTTCGTGTGGGGCACCACGTCGCAAGCTCCATGGTTAGTTTTGCTCGCGCGAACGGCATTTTGCCGTTAACCTTCCCGTACTCCGAAATGATGCGCATTTATGCGGAAACGGTAAAAAAAGAGATGCCGGGCTTTGACACCCGCTGTCCCATGAGTGAGGAAGAGTTCAAAGTCTCATTGGATCCGCGGGAAATTTTGAATCGTCGTCGCACGGAAGGCAGCGCCAATCCACACGAAGTTGCTCGCATGCTTGCAGAAATGACTTCGGAAATGGCGATTCTCAAAGAAGAAAGTCTCATGCGATCGGCAGCCATCAATCAGTCAATGGCCGATTTGGACAGTCAATTCCAGGAATTTTTAAACACAGAAAATAAATAGTGTTTTCTCAGATTTCTCACAAAAATCAAAATCTTTAAAACTGAAAAACCGGAGCAGATCAATCACCGCTCCGGTTTTCCTTTTGAGCGCCGCTTCGATTACTTGGCGAGCGTACGATAGACGCAACGGCTCATCAATTCGAGCGCATTGGCAAGCGTCTGTTCGTCAAAGTCGAAATGACTGTTGTGGTGACCGGCGCGAAGCGTGGAACCCACCTGAACGTAGGTGCCCTTGCCACCGGCGGCCTGAACCGTGCTCATGAAGTGAGAATAGTCTTCGGAAGCACCGAAATTTTGTTCTTCAATGACTTCTTTGAAGCAGCCCATATCACGAGCCTCTTCAGCCACCACCTTGGCGACTTCAAGATCGGACTCACCGCTCTTGGTGCCGCCCTTAATGTCGATGGAGTAACCGCAGCCCCACATTTCAGCGGCAGCCTTGGCAATGCGGCGCACTTCACCAAACATGTATTCATCCAAAGCGGACGTAATGCCGCGCGTTTCCAAAACCAATACGGCTTTAGGCGGAATGACGTTGCGACCTTCACCGCCGTTTAACTTACCGACCGTGATGCGGGTGTCACCCTTGCCGGAGCGCGGAATGGCATGCATGTTCAACAAAGCCGTTGCCGCAGACAACAACGCGTTCTTACCCTCTTCCGGAGCGTTGCCGGCGTGAGCAGGAACACCCGTAAAGGTAATATCAGCCTTAGTGGTCGCAAGGAAGTTCTTCGTGCCGCAAATGACCTTGCCAATATTGTTGGCCTGGAAGCCGATGTGCATACCGAAAATTTCGTCCACACCGACAACCGCACCGGCCTTTTCCATCGGCATGGCGCCACGAACACCTTCTTCGGCCGGTTGGAAAATAAAGCGAATCTTGCCCTTGAATTGATCGCGCATGGAGGCTACAACTTCAGCCAATGCCAAACCGATCGCCACGTGGCCGTCATGACCGCAAGCGTGCATGGCTCCCTTGTTAACCGAGGCGAAGCCTTCAACATTGGGACGGTGGTCTGCGTCGGCGCATTCGGTCACGTCGTTGCAGTCCATGTCAAAACGCACAGCTAGGAAAGGACCTTCGCCGCCGAAATCCATGTCGGCCCAAAAGCCGGTCATGCCGCCTTCCATCTTGGCAACCAATTCGGGATCAGCGCCTTGGGCAATAGCGCGTTCCATATGTGCGCGCAAAGCATCGGCACTCGGCACACCCATCATGGCTTCACGACAAACAGCTTTTTCGCCCATCGTGATCGTGTAGCCTAATTCCTGCATCTTCTTGATGGCCATAGAGGCGGTACGGAATTCCGTCCAACCGGACTCCGGGTGCTTATGCAGATCACGACGCACCTTAGCCAAATTAGGGATAAGTTCTTCAATTTTTTTCTTAAGATCTTGATTCATTTCTGCTCCTCAGAGTCGCAGTGAAAAATGCGAACCTCAATTTCTCATTGTAACTAAATTACATTCCACACAAATGTAAAAACTTGTCTCATATACGGCAAAGATCAGACAAAAGCTCTAACATCAATGCACACTTTTTATGGAGTTCTCCATGCGCAAATTTTTTCCTACCCTTCTGACGCTAAGCGCCGCATTGGTTTCTCTGTCAGCGCAAGCCTGCACCGGCATTACCCTGCAGTCACAAAATCAAGAAACCGTGACCGCTCGCTCTATCGAATGGGGATCATCGGTTTTGAATACTGAATTGGTGGTTGTCCCGCGAGGTCATCGCTTTCAATCACAAACCGCGTTTGGTCCCGCGATGCAATACAAAAACAAATTCGGCTTTGTCGGATTGAGCATTGAGGATAAGAATTTTGTTGTTGAAGGCTTAAACGAACGCGGACTTTCCGCCGGACTCTTTTTCTTCCCCGGCTATGGCAGTTATCAGCAATACGACTCCAAAGCGAGCAATAAAACGCTCTCCGATATGGAGTTCGTTGCCTGGGTTCTGGGGAATTTTGAATCGGTCAGTCAGGCTAAAAGTAAATTACCTGACATTCGCCTGGCAGAGCGGTTCAAAGACGCAGGCACGGTGCACTACCGCATTGCCGATAAAAGCGGCGCTCAGATTGTGGTTGAAGTCGTTGATGGGAAAATGCAGATTTTCGATAATCCGTTGGGCGTGCTGACGAACTCCCCGGGATTCCAATGGCAGATCACTAATCTCAACAATTACATGAACCTGAAACCCGGCCGCACAGAGCCTGTCCAGTTGGGAAAACTCACGCTTCGATCTCCCGGCATCGGTAGCGGCATGGCTGGATTGCCCGGTGACATTACGCCTCCGTCTCGCTTTGTCCGCGCTGCTATGATGAGCGCGAGCGCTCCGGAACTGGCCGATGCCCAAGAGACCGTTCTCTACAGTTTCAAAATTTTGAATGCTTTTGAAATACCGATCGGCCTGGAGTTGGAAGGGAAAAAGAACCCCACGGGACTTTTGACAGCGACCCAATGGACAAGCGCAAGCGATATGACCAACGGAAAGATCTACTTCAAGACAATGATTGATGCCCGTATCCGTTGTGTTGATCTCAACGGAATTGATTTCAGCAAAGTGTCCTATCAAAGTCAACCTATTGATAAACACTCTGTCGAATCGATAGAAGTGGTCTCACTGCAATAGAAAAAAGGCCTGTCAGGTCATACATCGACCGGACAGGCTCTTGATTTAATCGTTTTTCGCCGCTTTTTCTGTGTGACTGTTTTGGAAAATCCAGTCAAGGAATCCGCCTTTGTTTCTGGAACAAACGATCACTTTTCCATGACCTCGGAATTTGAGCACAATCCCCTCACCCGTGATTTGGCTATTGATGAATTTGCCGAAAAGGCCCGAATGCGAGGTGTTAATGCTTAGTTCATAATCGAGCGAGCGGTCCCAAGCAACCAAATGGCCGTTATCGACCACAAGGGATTGCCCTTCGGCAACTTCCAATTCCCGAACGGAGCCAAAACCGGAAACCGCCACCTGCCCGCTGCCTTGCGTGGCCATTACAAAAAAGCCGCCGGAATCCCCCAAAATGGCTCGCCCCAATCCTTGTGACTTCACTTCCAGATCGACGCCTTCCGTTGCGGCAAGGAAGGCTCCGTCAGAAAGCATGTACTGACGGGCTCCGACATCCAAAATACGAATATCACCCGGAATATTGGGAGCAAGTAAAACGGTTCCCGGCCCCTTTTCAGCTTCAATATATTGCTGGAAAAAACTCTCATCGTTTAAAAGCTTTCTCGCAAGCGACTTCATAATACCGCCGCGGCTTCGTCCTTTAAGACTTAAGTCGCCATCCATCGCCACCATGGCATTGGACTCAGCCAATACCTTCTCACCCTTTTGTAGGGAAACGCTCAATAACGGATCAACACTGCCGGTAATTTCAAAATGCATTGCTCACTGCCTCCAATAACAGCTTGGACGGTTTAAGTTTAGCGCACGGGCTTGGCCTGCAAAACTTCCAGCTCTACCCGATAGTCCTTTCTGTCAACCTCGGCCAAAATCTCGACCAAAGCGTCTTTAGCAACGTGAGACCAATCTTGATCATCATCGAGTTCTGCGGTGATCGTGTTGCCTTTTTCATCGGTAAATTCATACTTATCATCCGTAACCTGACGCGTAAATCGACCGCGCAGCACAACTAATTGATCGTCATATCCTTGCTGTTTAACTTCTTCCAAACTGGTTAAAGTATTGAGCGAAAACCCCTGAGGCTGAGTATTGCCTTGAACCTGAGCCACTGCAGATAACGGAATAACCAATGCACATAAGGCGGCTGTGAGAATAGTCTTTTTCATAGTCGTCTCCGAAAACATTTTCATATGTTCGGCAGTGTAACCGATAAAACTTAGTAAAAACCTAGCCGAAACTTAGCTCTTCCTAAGTCTCGGCAACGAAATGCAAAAAAGCGCACAGCCCGCAAAAATCTGAAATACAATGACTCTGATACGTTTTTTGGGATGAATTTCGATGAGAGTTCTCTTAGTTGAAGATGATCCGATGATCGCTCAAGCAATCAAAGGCGCTCTGGCCGATGAAATGTACACCGTTGAGCAGGTCGCCAACGGGCGCGACGCGCTGATGATGTTGTCTCTTAATGATTACGGCTTTGTTTTGTTGGATTTGGGGCTGCCGGGCGTGGACGGCATGACCGTGCTGCGCACATTGAGAGCAAACGCCGAGGGCAATAAGAAAACGGTTCCGGTCATTATTCTGACCGCCAGAGACGGGCTTGATGACAGACTCGAGGGACTTGATGCCGGCGCTGACGATTACCTTGTCAAACCTTTCCATATCAGTGAATTGCTGGCTCGAATTCGAGCGGTTTTAAGACGAAAAAATCAAATTAATGAGAATTCACTCACCAACGGTGTCGTCACCCTTGACGTGGTCCAGAAAACCGCCCTATTGGCTTCTAACCCCACACCCATCACATTATCCCGACGTGAGTACGGCTTACTTGCCGCTCTTTTAGCCCGACCGGGCACGATTCTTTCACGACGCAAAATCGAAGAACGAATCTACGAACCGGGGGAAGAACCCGAAAGTAACGCCGTCGAATACCTGATCCACTCCTTGAGAAAGAAGTTGGGAACCAATGTCATCAAAAATGTTCGCGGCTTGGGATGGATGGTTGAAAAAGGATCCTCTCAATGAGCGCGCCATCAAATCACAACTACGGTTTCGTCAAACGTCTTTTAACTTGGGCGGCATCGGCGGCCATGGTGGTTACTGCTGTTTCGGCGGCGGCGCTTTTCTATGCGACATACGAAAAAGCCTACGACGAACAAGATGATTTACTCGAAGAGGTCTCCGGCGTTCTCGCCCGTATTGACGTATCCAATAAACACCCGGGGGCACTTTGGATGGACGACGATGACTTTGAGGATTGGTTTATCGTCGATGATGATTCACCTCAATCCATAGCCAAAGCGGGATCCACCATTTTGGTAAGAACGCTTCATAAAGGCGGTCAGACGATTCGAGTCGTTTTCGATAAAGACCTCCATGACGGCGCTCAGACACTGTCCATTGGAGATACCGAATATCGGCTCTATCTCATCACCCTTTCAGACGGCAAACACATTGCCGTGGCTCAAAAAACGAAAGAGATTGAAAAGCTTGCACGACAGGCCGCTGTCGCTGCCACGCTTCCCTTATTGGGACTGTCCGTGACCTTTTTCATTATCCTTGCGGTATTGCTTTGGTTTGCGGTCAAACCAATCAAGTCATTAACCGATGAAATCAATCGCCGCAAACCCGATGACCTCACCCCGATTGATCCGCGGGAGTTGCCCTCTGAGCTCTTGCCGATGGTCGATGCCTTCAACGGAGTTCTAAAGCGTATTGATGAATTGCGTCAAAGTGAGTCTCGTTTTGTAGCTGACGCGGCTCATGAATTGCGTTCGCCCTTAGCAGCTTTATCTCTTCAGGCTGAGCGGCTTGAAAAAACAGCGGTCAGCGATGAAGCAAAAAAACAAATCTCTGACTTGCGTGTCAGCATTGACAGAGCAACCCGTTTAGTCTCACAACTGCTGTCGCTGAAACGCGCGCAGCAGAATCTAACCAACAACTCTCAAAAACCTGCCGTTATTTCTCAAACTCTTTCCATGGTCATTGAACAGATTTGGAGTGACGCCGAAAGAAAAAGCATTGAGATTGAAGCTTTGGGATTTGATGAATATGATCCTGAAGGTGATGCCACGGTACCCGTCGGCGATGATGACTTATTTGCCATCCTCAGAAATTTGACAGAAAACGCAATCAAATATTGTCCACAAGGAGCAACGGTCAGTATTGAACTGATTTCTATGTCACCGTTCAAGCTCAAAGTGTTTGATAATGGCCCGGGGATACCTGATGAAGATAAGAAGCGAGTTTTTGACCCATTCTATCGAGTACTGGGAACCGGAGTCACCGGAACCGGCCTTGGCATGGCTATTGTCAAAAAACTGGCTCAACGAAATAACTTAAGAGTTTCCATCAGTGACACATATCCAGGCGCAGACAGAGAACATAAAGGCTTGACTATCCTACTGGAAGCGAAACTCTAACAAAAGGACTCATCTGCACATGACGGGCGAGGTCTTTAAACCTCGCCCTTTTCGTCAGTTTATGACGGCCATGCGGACACGATTAACCACAGAATCAGTACAAACCCATAAATCATCTTATGTACAATGAGCTGCACACTGATGTTGAATTTGACTTCAACCTGTGGCATCATGTCGGCATGAGGATGTTTTTTTAGTCATCTCCTCATACCTCCAACGCTCCGTTGCCTGCAATGCCTCGGAGCGTTAGTTTTTCCGGTTTTGTTATCAACCGTTGGAACTCATTCCCAACGATGATTGACCGACACCGGGAAACGGTCAATCCCTCGCTTGAGCGCCTCCCCGCCCAAGCGGACGCAACATTTTATTAAAAAAAGGATTGGAAATCACTCCCAATCCTTTCTTTTCTTTCAAGCAAATTCAGTTGCTTGAGTCCCATTCGATAATTTTTAGATATCTTAATTTATTGATTTAAATAGATATTTTAAATTAAGAAAAATTTAATACCTTAAAAAATACCTCGATTCAATTTTATGCTTTACCTAATTCAGACTAGTTGGCTCAAAATCGGATTCATTTTACTGATAATGCTTCAAAATAGCTGTCAGCTCTTTTGAGTAATTTCTCACCTCGAACCGCCAATCTTGCAAGTCTGCTTCTGTCACTGCGGCAGGAGTCCAGACTTGTTCTGGTATTACTGAACTCGTCGAGCTGACGCATCCGCTCAGCATTGTCAATGCGAACGCGCTCAAGAGAAGCACTAAGCTCTTGAATACGCTTTTCATAGTCTTTTTTCACCTCCATTTGGGCAATTTTGACAGCATCAGCCTGTCGAGCCTCGGCTTCAGCAGTTCCATGGTCGAACCCTCGGTCGTAGCAGATATGAGCAGCAATCGCTGCGACAAAGAGTCCGATCACGAAACCGATACCTCCAATTTTTAAAGTGTCTGACATCGTCAATCCGTTAAGAAAAGATCGTGCTCAGCTTTACGACGGCGGGTTAAACCTGCCACCCGTTGACCGTTCGCAAGATCGAAGTCGAGAAACTCATCAGCAGCACCGTCTCGGTCTCCAGAATTAAGCTTTCGAAGTAATTTTGACTTCATCAAAGCACCAACACCGACATTAAAAGCAAGCGAGACAAGAGCAACAAACTCCCCTTCGCTTACGGGCGCGTTGACGTAGTGTGCAAGAAGAGTCTGCGTCTCACTGATGTCATCAATGAGCCATTTTTTCGCCTGCTCTTCAGTGCAAGTGTCTCCTTCCTTCACGTCTTCGGTATGACCATAGCCAATGGTCCAGACACCGGCGGAGCACTTATAAGCAGACAGTCGACAACCTTCAAACGATGAAATAAAACCCGCTGCAAGAGCGGGTTCATAAGTTCCGAGGTTTCTTAGTTTCACTTTTGACCTCCGAGGGCAAGTGTTTTTCGACTTGCTTGTCTAAGTAAAGATTTATCGCATCGAGAACGTGTTTGAACACTGGCGGAACAACATGTCCAAGCCCACATTTTTCGAGATTTTCGATGATTGAACCGAACTCGCCAGCGATATACGCAACTAGCACTATCGACTGGACAAAATCAATGTGAATAATGTTGTGAAGAGCAACATCAAGCCCATGAGCTAAGGCAACCATCGCAAAAATAATGACTTTGCGGATCGTTCCATAGAAAAGCGCTCGGCTGCTCCATTTGTTATTCCTGAGCGCAGAAAGAATTCCTGTGATGTAATCAAGAACAACAAAAACAGCAAGCCAGATCAACAGCGGTCCAATGTCACCAAAAGCAAAAGAAAACATTGCCCCGACAACCCCGCCAAAAGTCATCATTACCCTATCCATCGAATGCGGTAAAAGATTTGATAAAGCGTTTATCACAACGCCTCCGATCGATTAGAAAAACCAGTGACCAAAGGCTATGCCGATTCCGAATGCACAAACTGACACAAAAATCCAAAACGCACGTGTCTTGCGTCTGGTGTCTGTGTCCATCGTTTCCTTTTCTGCTTCTAGCTTTTCATAGATCTCGTCAGCGACTTGCTTGCCTTTTGAGCCAAAATCTTTCAATGCAGTTTTTAGTTCTTCTTTCGTCATTTTCTTAACTCCGGAGGCAAGTGAGCACGCTCAAGCTCGCTTTCATAAGACGCTTTACAGTGTTCTTCTTGCCAGAAAAATAAGTGATCAATAATCCAAGCAGGCCATGCAC
>CABMQD010000022.1 GCA_902388655.1 uncultured Sutterella sp.
TTGGAAGCAATTTTAGCCTAAAATAACCCCCAGATAGCCAATTGACATTGGCGTTCCTTATATCCCCGCCATTAATGGCGAGGCTTTACGGAACTTGTGGTAAATGAGTACTTCTATTGATTATTTATTGAGGAATACTACAATAAGCACATTTTTTGGAAGAGAGACTAATGCAATCGTTAGACAGAGCCATACAAGTTTTAGACGTTTTAAGCAAGTGTCCGGAAGGAATGCCGATCACAGAACTCAGTGACCGCATCGGTCTTTCCTTAAGCACCACGCACCGCTTTCTTCAATCTCTCAGCGACAACGATTTAGTCATTCAAGACCCTGTTTCTCGACGCTACAAATTGGGATTAAAGCTTCTGTCTCTAGCCAGCGGTTTACTGAAATCAGACCGCCTGCTGCAAATATCTCATGAACCAATGCAAAGAGCCGCAGCCTTGTCAGGCAATGTTGTCTACCTCTGTAAACAACAAAAAAATGAGATTATTTGTGTTTCAGCGACTAATCCGGCCGATGAAATCATTCCGAGTTTTGTGGTCGAAGTCGGCAACACCCTTCCGGTTCATGCCGGAGCAGCTGCGAAAATTATTCTGGCTTATCAGCCGGAATCATTTCTTCAGTCATTGTTAAAACAATCGTCGCCTCTTCCTCAGTACACTAAAAAGACAACAACGGATATCGATAAGGTGCTCGACGATTACAAACATTGTCGTGAGCTAGGATACGCGATCTGTGATGAAGAAATGCACTTGGGTGTTATCGCTGTGGCGGCGCCTATTTTCAATTATGACGGCACGGTTTTAGGTTCCATTGGTGTTACCTGTATAAAGGCACATACCTCCATTCCGTCGTTGGTGAAGACTATTTGTGAATCCGCCAAAGAAATCAGTCGCTTAATGGGTCATGTCTGATAATTTTTTCTTGAATTTTCAAAATTATTTATTGTTAAGAGGCGCGTCACAATATGACGTGCCTCAATTTTCATTAGGACTTTCCTTAATACCCCTGAACTATTTCTATCAAGGGAAAAACAAAAGCGTAGAATGGAAACAGTTTCCATAATAAGGAAACTTGGTTTCTTATTTAAGAAATTGTTTCTGCATTTTGGGAATCAAAAAGAAGGAAAACGAATCATCCGCGTCTTCCTTAAAAAAAAATCTATTTGGAGAAAATCATGATATGGATCGGACTGGTCATCATTGTGCTGACTTTTGTGGCCATTATTAAGAAATGGGAAACAAGAGCCTGCCTGTTTATCGCCGGTTTGCTGATGTGCTTGCTCAGTGGCAACCCACTGGCAGCTATCGACGCCTTCACCAAAGCGCTCGTCAATAGTTTCCTGGTACCGATTATTGCTTGCGCCATGGGCTTCGCATACGTCATTAATATGACCGGATGCGATAAGCACTTTTCTTACTTAGCTCTTCGCCACGTTATCAAGATCAAAGCCTTCCTCGTTCCTTTGGCTGTCTTGGTAATTTGGATCTTCTCTATCGCCATTAACTCGCCGGCCGGTCTGGCCGCCGCTGTGGCTCCGATTATTATTCCGGTTTTAATCAGAGCGGGCGTGCATCCGGCCATGGCTGCCGCCACGGTTTTGCTTGGTACCTGGGGTGAATTCGTGAGCATCGCCTCGAGCCTAATGGCTGTGGTCGGCTCCATTTCTCACACCGATGTGCCTTCAATCGTGTTGATGGTTCTGCCGGGCTCGTTGGCCGGTTTGGTTGTGAGCTGCTTGGGTCTTTGGGTGATTTCCATCTTCCGTAAAGAAGATAAGGGCTATACCGGTCCCGCCGATGAAGTCTCCACCTCCAATGCCGACCTTTTGGAAGAAGTTCGCAGCTTCAAGGTGAACTACCTCAAAGCCCTTATGCCGATCCTTCCCATCGTGCTCTTGATTCTCGGTACTGACCAAGTCGGTTGGATCATGAAGTTCACGGTGCCGCAAGCCATGATTTTGTGCACGATGCTGACGCTTTTAGTCAGTTGGATGAGCCCGTTTGAAGCCATGCGCAAGTTCTGTTCCGGTATGGGTGAAGGTTTTGCCTCTATCGCCGCTTTGATTGCCGCCGCCGGTGTGTTCACCGCCGGTATGAACGCCTTGGGCATGATTGACTCCTTAATTGAAGTCATGAAGTCCTCTCAGCACATCGCTAAGATCGCCGCCTCCTGGGGCACGTTCATCATCGCTGCGTTGAGCGGTTCGGGCGATGCCGCCTGCCTGGCTTTCAATACATCCATTACGCCGCACGCGGCTGCCATGGGTTTGGATCCGAACTACTTGGGCGCAGCCGCCTACATGGGCGCCGCCTTGGGTCGTACGCTCTCGCCTGTGGCCGGTGTGACCTTGATCTGCGCCTCTGTCGCCAAGGTTGATCCGATGGATTTGACCAAGAGAGTTTGGCTCGCCGTTGTGGCCACCAACTTGGTGGGCATGATTGTTGTCCAATACATCTTGGCTTAATGAGTTAAGGAGTTCTTGGCGGTTCATATAGCCGCCAAGAACCTTCGAAAGATTTCTGAACACAGTAAAAAACGCATTTGAAAGACCCGCATCAATCAAGTTTGTCTTTTACTGTATTTAAAAAACGGTTATTAAATGTTGTTCGAATTACGTCAAACGTGTTTTCTTATTGCGACGGCCATCATCTGGGGCTGTACGGTTGTCGCGCAATCGATGGGGATGGATTCCGTCGGCCCCTTTACCTTCACTGCTGCGCGAATGATCCTTGGCGCTGTTGCCTTAACCGGCGCGGTCTTCGGCATAAGAAAATATTTAGAAAAAAATAATCCCAAAGAATTTGAAAAACGACGCACCCCCCGTTACTCCCGCTATTTGTTATTGGGCGGATTTTGGGCCGGCTTTTGCCTCTTTGTCGCTCAATCGTTACAACAATTCGGGTTGGCATTAGGCATCGGAGTCGGTAAATCCGGTTTTATTGCTTCCCTTTACATCGTTTTCATTCCCCTTTGCGGTTACTTTTTAGGTAAGAAACCTCGTTTATTGACATGGATCGCGGTCGCGGTAGCCTGTTTGGGCCTGTGGCTGTTATGCGTTGCCCCCGGCAGCGATTTATCCCTGAGCGCTGGCGACGTCTATACCCTGCTTTGTGCCATCGGTTTTGGCTGTCATATTCTTGTGATCGGTTATTTCGTCAAAGAAGTCGACAGCATCGAGTTGTCCATGATGCAGTTTGTCGTCGGCGCAATTTTTTCAACGGTTTCAATGTTGCTGTTTGAATCTCCAACCTGGGAAGGGTGTCAGGCTGCCCTGTGGCCGATCCTCTGGGCGGGAATTATGAGCAACGCCATCGGCTTCACCTTCCAATTGATCGGTCAGCGCGGAATGAATGAGACAGTTGTCGGCATCATTTTGTCATCCGAAAGCGTGGTGTCGGTTTTAGCCGGTTGGGTCGTTTTAAATGAAGTTCTCTCCAGCAGAGAATTATTCGGTTGTGCAGTGATGGCTGCCGCCATCATCATCGCTCAACTTCCTCAAAAAACCAAAAACAACACAAACTAAGCGGAGAGCGATTGTTGAAGGAGAGGATCGAATCAGAGTAATATCTGGAAAGGTTTTCCGTATTGTGAAATTTTTGGGAGAGTAGTGTGGAAAAGTTTTTAGGTTTGTTTGCGATTCTGGTATTGGTGGCACTGACCGCCCTTTTCGCCATGGGCGAAATTTCATTTGCCGGTTCCAGAAAAGTTCGATTGGCGCAAATGGCTAAAGCCGGTGATCAACGCGCTCAATTGGTCTTAAAGATGAAGGAGAAATCCGGCAGTTATTTCTCCGGCATGCAGATTTGTATTAACGCGGTCGCGTTGTTAGGCGGTTTAGCCAGTGACTCCGCTTTTTCGGGCTTTTTTGAACCGCTGTTAAAGCTATTTGTCCCCGCTGAAATGGCCGGGAATCTTGCCTTTGTTTGTTCTTTCGTATTAGTCACTTTGCTCTTTGTGCTTTTTGGCGATCTGATTCCTAAACGATTGGCCATGTACCAACCTGAAAAAGTCATCGTCGCGGAAATTCGAATTTTGGTTCTGCTCATTACCCTGCTCAAACCCTTCGTCTGGTTACTGACCAAGATCTCTAATATCTTGATGAAATTTTTCAATATGCCCACGAGCCGTGAAGATCGGATCACCAGTGAAGACATCGTGGCCACCATTAACGAAGGTTCTCGATCAGGTCTGATTGCGCCGACAGAAAAAGACGCCATTAAAAACTTCATGGACCTTGAAGATCGTTACGTGCCCAGCGCCATGACCGAGCGCGACAGCATTGTTTATTTTGATCTTGATGAGTCCTCTCAAAGCGTCACCCAAAAAATCACCAAGAGCCCGCACGATCGTTTCCTTGTTTGTGACGGTGACATTGACCACGTCATCGGCTACGTGGACTCAAAGGAAATGCTCAAACTCACCGTGGACGGCAAGCCTCTTTCTTTGAAAGACAGCGAATTGATTCATCCTGTGCACAATGTTCCTGATTCCCTCACCCTGTCGGAATTGCTCGAGCAATTTAAAGCGCAGCGTATGGATTTTGCCATCGTGGTGAATGAATACGGTCTCACCATGGGATTGGTGACGTTAAAAGACATCTTAAGCACGGTGATCGGTGAATTCGCCGTGCTGAGCCAAGACGAACAAATTGTGCAAAGAAGCGACGGCACGTGGTTGGTTGATGGGGCCACTCCCGTCGATGACGTTGAACGCATGTTTGACATTGACCGCTTGCCGGAAGAAGAAAACTATGAAACCGTTTCCGGCTTCATGATGTTCATGCTCAGAAAGATTCCTAAATTGACCGACAAAGTGGAATTTGAAGGCTACCGCTTTGAGGTCATTGGGGTTGAAAACCGACGTGTTGATCAAGTGCTGGTAACCAAAATCGGCTCCGAAGATGACAAGCTCATGCAAGAAGATGATAAGGCAGCATCAAAAATCACGTCCTAGTGTGACCAATTTTTTGTTCTTATGACTGTTATTAGCCGTGAAGGAGTTGACATGACAAGACAAGATTCACTGACACTGAGAGAAATCTTGGAACCGGCCATCATGAAGGCCGGCGGTTGGGTTAACGTCCATACCCACTCGGATAAAGCATTCACTCTCAATCAGGAAATGCTCGATATCCGTAAAAACTGCACACTGCAGGAAAAATGGGACAGACTGGACCGCATGCGCAGAGAATCCACCGAAGAGGATTTCTACGCGAGCTTCAGCCGTTTCTTTGAACACATGATCGCTCAAGGCTGCACGGCTGTGGCCACTTGCGTGGACGTGGAACCCTCTTCGGGCGATCGGGCATTAAAAGCCGGCATCCGCGCGCGTGAGCACTACAAAGATCAACTTACGGTCAAGTTAGTGACACAAACACTTAAAGGCATCATTGAACCGGAAAGCCGTCGTTGGTTTGAACTGGGCGCCGAACTCGGCGACATCATCGGCGGCGTTCCGATGCGCGATGAAAATGACTGGGGCAAGGGTCGTGAAGCCTTTGACATCATGATGACCACGGCCAAGGAAAAGGGAAAGTATCTGCAGCTGCACGTTGACCAATTCAATAATTCCTGGGAATACGAAACGGAAATGCTCTGCAGAAAGACAATCGAGTACGGCATGCAGGGCAAGGTGACCGCGGTTCACTGCATTTCTGTCGGCGCTCACACCCAACGCTATCGCGAACGTCTTTACGCCCTGATGAAACAAGCGGGCGTAAGCGCCTGCTGCTGCGCCACCTCTTGGTTGGATACCCGCAGAAACGATCGCCTGGCTCCGTGGCACAACGCCATCACGCCGGTTGAAGAAATGTTGCCCGCCGGTGTTAACGTCTGCATGGGCACGGATAACGTGAGCGATGCCATGTGCTTATCGGGCGGCGATCTGTGGACGGAGTTATACATGATCTGCACAGCCTGCCACTACGATGACATCGAAGACTTAGTGAAATTGGCGACCATCAACGGCCGTAAATCTTTGGGGATTGAATGATGACAAGAAAATTTCAAGCTAGCTACACCAGCGAAATCGCTGAAAATCTGGTTGCTGAAGCGTTATTGAAAGCCGGCACCATTGAATTTATTCCGGAAAAACCGATCAAGTTGAAATCCGGTCTTGTCTCACCGATCTACGTGGACAATCGAAAGCTGTATTCCGTGCCGACCGCCTGGACCGACACGCTCGAACTCATGATCAGCCGCATCAACGAAGAGCAGGTTGAGTTTGATGTGATCGCCGGTGTCAATGGCGCGGCTTCCATGCACGCCGCGGCCTTGGCCGATCGCCTGGACATTCCCGTGGTGATGATTCGCAAGGATCTGAAAACCTATGGCAATCACACACGAATTGAAGGCGGCTCTGTCAAAGGCAAGCGTGTTCTGATGGTGGCCGACCACGTCTCTACCGGCATTTCCGCAAGCGACGCCGCCTGTGTGCTTCGCAATGCGGGCGCCTCTGTGAGAGATATTCTGACGATCACGGACTTCGGCATCAATGACACAAAATTCCTTTTTGAGGAATCAAGAATCACGTTGCATAAGGTGGTTTCTTTCACGAAACTGATCGATGAAGCCCTCGCGCTCAATATCATTGACAGTAATGTGGCGGAATTGGTTCGCGATTGGCTTAAATCTCCCGAACAATGGGCCGATCGTCATAACATCACCCCGGTTGAAAAAGAAAATTAAAAGGTAGCAAGGAGAATTAATATGCAAGAACTGCTCAGAAACGGAGCTTATGAATTTGCGAAAAAAGTCTTTGACGACATTCGCGACTTTTCAAAGGATCCCGTCCGCGGCATCTCCCGCCAAGGTTACGGTCCCCTGGAAAACAAAGTTCATGAATACATGAAAAACATCGCCAAGGAACTTAACTTGGAAGTGAAAGTGGACCGTTGCGGCAACCTTTTCCTAACTCTTCCCGGCAAAGATCGCACCCTCCCCTGCTACATGACGGGCTCTCACGGTGACAGCGTTCCTCAAGGCGGCCACTATGACGGCTTGGCCGGTGTTGTCGCGGCGATCACCACGCTTTGGTGGATGCGCAAGATCGGTTTCCAACCCAAACGCGACGTGACCATGGTGGTCTTCCGTATGGAAGAAAGCTCCTGGTTCGGCAAAGCTTATGTGGGCTCGCTGGCCATGGCCGGTCAATTGACCCGTGAAGATTTGGCGCTCAAACACCGCTCCAAAGACCAAACGCTTGCTGAAGCCATTAAGGAAGCCGGCTTTGATCCTGAAGATATGGTCAAGACGGAACCGAGCATTGACTTCTCGAAGATTGCTGCTTTCACAGAACTTCACATTGAACAAGGTCCCACGCTCGACTCTCAGGAAAAACAAAGAGTTGGCATCGTCACCGGCATCCGCGGCAACCTGCGTCACAAACTGTGTCGCTGCATCGGTCAAACGGCTCACTCGGGCGCTGTGGACAAGCAATACCGTCACGATGCCGTGATGGCCATGGCCGAAGTCTTGCACCGCATGGAAAAACACTGGGCTGAATGGCTCGTGCGCGGAGAAGACTTGGTCTTTACGGTCGGTGTGTTCAACACCGCGCCGTCGGCCGCCATCGCCATTATCCCGGGTGAAGTGAGCTTCAGCGTAGATATGCGTAGCCTCTCGATGGACACGTTGGATCGTTTCCACAAATTGTTGGAAATGGAATGCGCCGCTGTCGGCGCTGATCGCGGTGTGCAGTTTGAATTTGACCGCACGTTGGTCTGCAAAGCCGCCAAGGTCAACAAAGACTTGTTTGCTCATTTGCATGATGCGGCCCGCGAAGCCAACATTGACGTCAAGGATGTGCCGAGCGGCGCCGGTCACGACGCGGCTGTAATGGCTGACATGGGCGTTCCCGTCACGATGATTTTCGTGGCTAACCAAAACGGTTCTCATAACTGGAAAGAAGCGATGAAGCTCGAAGACTTCATGCTCGGCACTGAAGTGCTCTTTACGGCTATCAGCACCTATGACAAGGAATAAGGACATTGAATCATGTGGGATTTAGTCGTTAAAAATGGCGTGCTGGTCAACAGCCACGATTCTTACAAAGCCGACATCTACGTCAAAGACGGAAAGATTGCCGCCATTACAACGGAAGATTTAGGCGAAGCGAAACAAATGTTGGACGCGGGCGGCAAGAAGATTTTCGCCGGCTTCATCGATACGCACGTGCACTCTCGCGATGGCGGTGCTTTGCATAAAGAAACGTTCTGGCACTCCACGCGCGCGGCCGCCATGGGTGGCGTTACCACGATCATCGAAATGCCCAACGCGGTTCCGGCCGTCTGCAATGTGGAAAATTTCAAAGCTCAAAAAGCGAACCTTGAATCCAAGGCTCATGTGGACTTCGCGATGTGGGCGCTTTGCTTGGGCGATCTCAACAACAAGGATTTGATGAATCTGTCCAAGATGGGCGTGGCCGGCTTTAAGTTCTTTTGGGGCTATGCGTTAAACAAGTCCAACTACAGCCTTGTTTATAACTTTGACCCGAACGACACCAATGTCATTCCGCCTTTGGACGACGGCGAAGTTTTCGACATTTTCAAGACCGTTGCGAAGACCGGCAAGTTGTTGGCCATCCACGCTGAAAACGCGCCGCTGATTCGTCGCCTGACCGCCCGAATCAAACCTGAAGAATATTCAACGGAATATGAAGCGCTCGTTGCCTGCCGCCCCAGCGTGTGTGAAGAAACCGTGGTTCAAACCGCCATTTCCTTCTCCAAGTGGACGGATTGCCGCCTGCACGTGCTGCATACCAGCGCCAAGGAAACGGTTGACTTGGTTGAAGACGCCCAGCATAAGGGCCTGAAAGTCACGGCCGAAACCTGCCCGCACTATCTGTTCTTAACCAAGGACGATTTCAAGCGCGTGGGCACGATGCTCAAGGGCTATCCGCCCGTTCGTGATCAAGCCGACCAAGACCGTCTCTGGGAAGGTCTGCGCGACGGAACGATTTCGCATATCTGTTCCGACCACGCTCCGCACACCGCCAAAGAAAAAGCCTGCAGTCTCTTTAAGGCACCTTCGGGCATGTGCGGTTTGGAAACCTTGGTTCCCTTGACAGCCGACGCGGTCAACAAAGGCAAACTCACCGAAAATGACATGGCTCGCGTGCTCGCTGAAACACCGGCTAAACTTTTCGGCTTGGACAAGCATAAGGGTTTCCTCAAGGTGGGTTTGGACGCTGACCTCGTTATAATGGACTTTGATCATGAGGAAACTGTGGATATCAACAAGTTCCAAAGCGTGAGCAAAGTGTCCGCTTACGACGGTTTCCATCTGAAGGGTTACCCGGTTGCCACGGTTGTGCGCGGCAATATCGTGATGAACGATAGAAAGCTCACCGATCTTCAGATCGGCCGCTTCGTGGCTGCCAAAGACCCTCTGGAAAAATAACCATTTAACAAGAGGAAATTTTTAAAACTGGGGAAGGTGGTGAATAACAGCCTTCCCCGTTTTCAAAGATTCTGAGAGGAAGAAATATGCTGTACGAAATTGCTAGAGCATGCTTATTCAAGATGGATCCTGAAACAGCCCACGGTCTGATTATGGGCAATATCGACTGGGCTGTAGCGCTCGGCGTCACAAAGCTTGTCACCGGTCCTGTGGTCAGCCACCCTGTCAAAGTGATGGGCCTGACATTTCCCAATGCGGTCGGTTTGGCCGCCGGCATGGACAAACAAGCGTCTCATGTTTCTTCAATCGGTGCTTTAGGTTTCGGACACATCGAAGTCGGCACCCTGACCCCCAAACCCCAACCCGGCAACCCCAAACCCCGTCTTTGGCGTTTGATTCCCGCTCAAGGCATTGTCAATTACATGGGCTTTAACAATGTCGGCGTGGATAAGGGGCTGGAAAACCTGAGAGTGTCTGCGACCAAATACCGTCAAAATGGCGGCATCGTGGGCGTCAATATCGGCAAGCAAACGGTCACGCCGCTTGAAAATGCCCTGGATGACTACCGTGTTCTGATGCAGAAGGCTTATGCGGACGCGGACTATCTGGCCATCGATATTTCCTGCCCGAACACAACGAATTTAACGCGTCTACAAGACGACGACTACCTCTCCGCGTTGACTCAAGGCATTGCCGAAGAACGTAAAGCCCTGGCTGACAAGCATGGTAAATATGTCCCGATTACCGTGAAGATCGGTCCGGACTTAACCGACGACGCGGTCAGAGCTTCTGCGGATGTTTTCGTGAAATTCGGTATGGACGCCGTCACCGCGACCAACACAACCCGTTCGCGCAAAGGGGTTGAGCATCTGCCTAAGAGTGAAAATCCCGGCGGTTTATCCGGTCTGCCGCTTTTTGAACAATCCACTCACGTTGTGCAGGTCTTGAGCGACCACCTCAAAGGCGAGTTGCCGATTATTGCCTCGGGCGGTGTGATGTCCGCTGAACTTGCCGTAGAAAAAATGAAAGCGGGCGCCTCGCTTGTTCAAATCTACTCCGGTTTTATTTACCGTGGCCCGGTGCTTATTTCTGAAGCCGCTCAAGCCATTAAGGATTGGAGCCAATCACACCAGTAAGGAGTCTCTGATGTCCGAAACCACACAAAGGATCAAGCAGCACAGTTCGTGCCGTGTTTTTCAACAAAGACCGGTGGAACAGGCTCTTTTGGATGAAATTTTCGAAGCCGCTCGAATGTCTTCGAGTTCGTGCTTTCTGCAAGTGACATCCATTATCCGGGTGACCGATCCTGAGAAAAAGAGAATCATTGCGCAGGGCTGTAAGCAGGAATTTATTGCTCAGGCTCCTGAACTGTGGGTCTTTTGCGGGGATTTTCACCGAGACGGCTGTTTGTGTGAAAAGCCTTCTCTCGGTTGGACCGATCATTTTCTGGTCGCTTGTGTGGATACCGGCATCATGGTGCAGACAGCCATGATCGCTCTGGAATCTTTGGGACTGGGCGGGGTCTTTCTGGGCGGAATCCGTGATTGCGTCGAGACCGTCCACGATCTCCTGAAATTACCGGCCAATACCGTCCCGCTCCTGGGTTTAGCCTTCGGTTACCCCGATGAAAAACATGAGGTCAAACCCAGATTGCCGAAATCGGTTGTTTTCATGGAAAACTCTTACAAAGAGCCCGATATCGAAACGATCAGACAATATGATGAGACCATGAGAAATTATTACGCTCAGCGCACCGGCACGAAACGATCCGGGTGCTGGTCGGAACGATTGGAAGAAATCATCAACCGTGAAAAGCGAGCCAATCTGCTGACCTACTTGAGGCAAAACGGGTGGCTCGAAAAGTGATTTAAGTCGGCGACTAAACGGGGGAGGCCCAGATTGGACAGGGAACTTTCGTACCTCCCCCAACTTCTATTTTTTAATAACGTAGGCGTAGATTCGCTTATTACCCGTCTCGTCCGTCTGGATATAAACCCCCTGAAGCTCGGGTGTAAAACCCGGCAACAGGTTCAGCGTCTGCTCAATACCCAGGAAGTACTTCAAAACAGCATCGCCCCATACCTCGCCGGGCACGCAGCACAGAATCCCCGGCGGATAAGGCAAAGCCCCCTCGGCGGCGATACGACCTTCAGCCTCCGACAGCGGAATCAGCTCGACATGCCCCCGAATGAACTCGTAATGAGCCTCTTGAGGCAGCATGGCGACCTTCGGGAAATGCTCTTTACGGAACATGTCCTTTAATTGCTTTTTGACATCGTGGTACTTGCAGATGTCATGCATTTCCTGGCAAAGCTGTCGAATGGTGTAACCGCGGTAGCGCTCTTCATGCGCCTTATAAAGCCCGGGCAACACTTCAGACATCGGCGCGTCGGCGTCGAGCAAATCTTCAAAGCGCTTGATTTGTTCAACCAACTTGCTCATCTTGTCCATATCTTCAGCCGGCGTCATCAGGAAAAGGATGGAATTCAAATCACACTTTTCGGGGATGATGTTATTTTCGCGAAGATAATTGGCTAACAATGTCGCGGGCACTCCAAAATCCTCGTATTCCCCTGTTTCAGTGTTAATCCCCGGTGTCGTTAATAAAAACTTACAGGGATCGACAAAATACTGACGTTCTCCATAGCCCTCGAAAGCATGCCACTTTTCACCGGGTTTGAAATCAAAGAACTTCAAATTGTGAGCCATCTCGTCAGTATCAAAACTTTCCCAAGGACACCCATCGACAACCGGAGGTACAAAGGGGCGGATATAGCGGCAAGTTTTTAAGAGAAGTTTACGAGCCTCAATCCCCACCTTAACGCAATCGAGCCACAAAGCCTTGCCCAACTCTCCCTCATGCATCTTGGCGTTGACATCAAGCGCGGCAAAAAGCGGATAGAAGGGGCTGGTCGAAGCGTGCATCATGAATGCGTTATTCAAACGCTTATGCGGCACATAGCGAGCCTGGTCTTTAATGTGGCTGTCTTTTTTATGGATTTGAGAAGTTTGCGAAAAACCCGCCTGCTGCTTGTGCACTGACTGCGTCACAAAAATGCCGGGATCTTCGGGCCCAAGCTCAAGCAAAAGCGGAGAGCAATCCTTCATCATCGGAATAAACTGCTCATAGCCAACCCAAGCGGAGTCAAACAAAATATAGTCGCAGAGGTGTCCGATGCTCTCGACCACCTGTCGGGCGTTATAAACCGTCCCGTCGTAGGTGCCTAATTGAATCACCGCCAAACGGAAGGGGCGTTTTTGCTCAGCCTTCTGCGGAGCGACTTCACGAACAAGTCCTCTTAAATAGTCCTCATTGAAGCAGTGCGCGTCAATGCCGCCGATAAAACCGTACGGATTGCGCGCCGCTTCCAGATACACCGGGGTGGCGCCGGCTTGGATAAGAGCCCCGTGATGATTGGATTTATGATTATTTCGGTCAAAAAGCACCAAATCGCCCGGCGCCAAAACGGCATTGAGCACGACCTTATTGGAAGCGGAGGTCCCGTTTAAAACAAAATAGGTTTTATCGGCGTTATAAATTTTCGCCGCCGCTTCCTGAGCGGCGTGAGGCGCGCCTTCGTGAATCAAAAGGTCGCCCAACGAAACATCGGCATTGCAAAGGTCGGCACGGAAAATGGATTCGCCGAAGAAATTGTAGAACGCGCGACCGGCGGGATGGCGCTTAAAAAAAGCGCCGCCCTGATGCCCCGGGCAATCAAACTGAAGATTACCCTGGCCGACATAGCGCTCAAGACAATCAAAAAAAGGCGGCAACAAGTGGTCTTCATACTTTTGAGCAGCCGCATCAACCATCTGACCCGATACCGTTTTATCAGTCTCTGACGTATTGATCACGCCCTGCAAACGAGATCGGGGCAGGTCCTGCTCCTGATCAACGACGCCAAAAACCGGCAGTCCCAAATGGTTGGCTTCGATTTCCTCGAGCTTGCCGGCTGCGATATCGGATGCCGATAAAACAGCAGCGGATACTTCCATCCAATCCGCCTTGTCGACGGGGACGATCTGACGAACAGAATCCAAAGCATCTTGATAGCCGGCACTGACGGCTACAGTCAATTTTTTCATAGGTCGAGCGCTCCAAAAGAAACGACAACTTCTTAAAGGAACAGATTATCGCAAAAATCACCGTGAGAACAAGCGCGGATTATGTATCTTCTACAACAACCTGTCTAACAACATACAATTTGTCGTTTTCTCGCACTTTTTCCGGCACAGTAAAGGTAATGTCCATCCCCTTTTCAATATCGGTGACCGAAACATCATCGACCAAAATCCGATCGGGCGTGACATAAACCGCCCCCGTCGTGGGACCGGTGATCAAGAGTTTTTCCCCAAGCTTGAAGTTCTGAGCCTGCACCAAAAATTCCGCCACGCCCAACTTCGAGTAATACTTCAGGCATTTGCCGGTATAAAACTTCTTTTCTGTGGCACGGGATCCGTAGTGTTCGGTGAGTTCCCCCACAGGCTGCCCCAAGTAGAAGCCATCCCAAAAACCTCGGTTAAAGACCGTAGCCAGCTTGGCATCCCAAGACTGCGAAAGCGCCTCGTTCCAGCGCCCCTCGGCAATCGCCATGAGCGCCTCGTCGTAACACTCAACAACCGTTCTGACATATTCAGGACCGCGCGCGCGACCTTCGATCTTAAAGACACGAACACCGGCTTTGACCATTCGATCCAAAAAGCCAATTGTTTTGAGATCCTTCGGACTCATGATGTATTCGTTATCGATTTCAAATTCGATGTCACGCTCTTTGTCTTTGGCAATGTAAGAGCGGCGACACGTTTGAATACAACTGCCGCGATTGGCGCTGTAGCCCCTCGTACTTAAACTCAAGTAGCATTTCCCGCTTACCGCCATGCAAAGAGCGCCATGGCAGAACATCTCGATGCGAACGGGCTTACCTGAAGGACCGCAGATATTGTCCTCATGGATCGCTCGAGCGATGGCGCTCACCTGTTTGAGCGTGAGTTCACGAGCCAACACCACCACATCGGCAAACTGAGCGAAAAAGCGAAGAGACTCCATATTGGAAATATTGAGCTGCGTGGACAGATGCACTTCCAAGCCGATTTGCCGGCAATAACTCATCACTGCGACATCGCTGGCGATAATGGCGTCAATCCCCGCGGCTTTGGCGGCATCCAGAATTTCACGCATTAACGACCGCTCTTCGTCGTAGATGATGGTGTTGACCGTAAGGTAGCTCTTGATCCCATGGTTTCGGCAAATCGCGGCGATTTCTTTTAAGTCGGCGATCGTAAATGTTTTCGCTGAATGCGCACGCATGTTCAGGTTTTCCACGCCGAAATAAACGGCATCGGCTTTAGCCTGAATCGCGGCAAACAGGGACTCGCGCGAACCCACCGGAGCCATAATTTCAAAGTCGCTTCGCTTAAGCATATCTCTTTTCCTTAAAAACCCGACGACGGTTGATCGGAAAAATCAAGGACCATATCGTACCAGGCGGCTCCACCATGGACCGAAGCCGATAATCCCTTATTCACAAAGCCAAACTGCTCATAAAAGGGAATCAATTTTTCCTTACAGGTCAGAATGACGCCTTTGCGATTTTCACTTCGGGCCTTTTCGATCATCTCCATCATCAAAAGTGAGGCGTAACCGCGACGGCGCTTTTGAGGAATCACCGCCAAACCGAACACGCTTTGCCAAGCGCCTTTAGGGTTATGAAGCGTGGCATCCTCATAGAGATCATCGGTAATGGTCTGCTGATCGGTGATCATGCCGTCAATGAGCCCACACACTTTCCCGTCTTCTTCTAGCACGATAAAGCAATCGGCAAAAACCGCCAGACGCTTTTGAAAATTTTCCAAACTGCAGGCCTCGGCCTCAGGAAACGAAGCGCTTTCGACCTCAAAGAGCGCTTGAGCATCCTCGGGCGTTGCATATCGCAACTGAATCATTACTCTCTCCCAATAAAAAAGGCGCCTGAGCTCAAAATGGGCCTGCGGCGCCTCAGGCGGCCATGCCGCCAGTCACCAATTAACTATTTCTTCCACTTGCCGTGCACGAGCACCACTCGATAGCCGTCGGCATCTTCATAAGCCACACAGGGCCACTTGCCGTTGACGTATTGAATCGGCGGCGTAACCTGAGGGACGCCCGCTTGGAACATCGCGCTTAAGCGGCTTGACCAATGTTCTTCCTCTTCAATGCAGAAGACCCGATAATGTTCGGAAGACGGTGCGCGAGGAGCGATCTCATCGCCTCGGACCTGGGAAAATTCAAACTGATACGGCCAATCCTTGTGTCCCAACAAAACCGTGTCCATGCCATCGACGTTTTCACTGCGGTCAAGCACTTCAAAACCTAAACCGTCACGGTAAAAAGGCAACAGCAATTCGATATCTTTGGTTTGTCGCGACAGACGTAATTTCGGGACAGCGGTCATCTTACTAACTCCTAATGGACTGCTTAAAATCTCAATTTTTTCATTATAGACAGGCTTGGATCTTTTTTCGTCCGACGGCAGGCGATTTCAATTAGAAAAACCGTAGGAAAATCAGATTGTTTCAATTAAAATGAGTCAATTCAGTAGTTGAAATGAAGGACCCGGAAAATTGAAGCTCTCCGTCAAAATCCAATCCATTGAAAAAATCAATGCTCAGGCGCTTGTGATCGGACTATTTGAAAAGGCTCAGGCACCTCGCGCGAAAACTGACAGCGAAAGCTTGGCTCACTCAATCAGTGACATGGTCGCCGTCGACGGCTTTAAGGCCAAATTAGGCGAAGTCACCCGAGTGCTGCGCCCGATGGGAATGGCTGCTCGTGAACTGATCCTGGTAGGTCTGGGACCGGAAGAAAAATTTGACGAAGATGCGCTCACGCGAGCCGCGCGTTCGGCATTTTCAGCCACCCGAGCCGAAACCGTGGCTGTCATGCTCGATGATTGGCGACTGGATAATAAAACCGACGAATGGTCTGTGCTGCAAATCGCCATGGCGGCCGGCAGCGCCTTTGAACCCTTAACCGATGAAAACCGCAAACTGCTCGAAAAGCGCCGAGTCAGCATCATCGTGTCTCAAAAAGGCTTGGCGCTGACCGAATCGGCCAAAATCGGTGAAGCCATCGCCTCGGCGGTCAACCGCGCGAAAATGCTCGGCAATCTCCCGGCAAACATCTGCACGCCGAGTTATTTGGCCGATGAAGCGAAAAAACTGTCGGCCCTCAAAAATGTGGTTGTCAAGATCCATGATGAAAAAGCCATCCGCCGAATCGGCATGAACGCTTTCCTAGCGGTCGCTCAAGGTTCTCGGGAAGCTCCCCGTTTCATTGAGCTTCGCTATACTGGCGCAGCCAAAAACACGAGCCCCATCTGTCTCGTCGGCAAGGGAATTACTTTAGACGCGGGCGGTCTTTGCTTGAAACCCTCCGCGCATATGACTGAGATGAAATACGACATGGCGGGCGCCGCCGCGGTGCTCGCGGTTTTTGAAGCGTCCGCCGAGCAAAATTGGCCGATCAACCTCATTGCGCTCATCCCCGCTTGCGAAAATTTGCCTGACGGTGCGGCTTACAAACCCTCAGACGTCATCACAACGCTTTCGGGCAAAACGGTTGAAATCACCAATACGGACGCCGAGGGGCGACTGATTTTGGCCGACGCACTCACCTACGCGAAGAAATTTAATCCGCAGGCCATCATTGACGTGGCGACGCTCACCGGCGCCGTGGAAGTGGCCCTGGGATCCGACATCACCGGTCTGTTTGTCAATGACCCGGTGCTCTGCGACATGATTGAAACCTCCGCGGATGTGGCCCATGATCCCGTCTGGGCGTTGCCGTACGGCGGACGACGTTTCAATGAGCTCATCAAGAGCAACGTCGCCGACTGTGTCAATACGGGCCCGAGAGGCGTGGGCGGTTCCTGCGTTGCGGCCACATTTCTAGCCCAATTTGTCGACGAGGATACGCCTTGGGCGCATCTGGACGTGGCCGCCACGGCTTACAGAGGCGGGAAGGATCCGCATTCAACCGGTCGTCCCGTTCCCCTTTTAATGATGCTTTTGCATCAGATGGCCGCTTTTGCCGAGTAATACGCCATGGCTGAGAGAATTGACTTTCACTTCAACGTCAACAACCGGCTTTTGTACGCCTGCCGCGTTGTCCGAAAAGCGCGCGCCAACAATATGACGGTGGCGGTGTGGACGCGTGATGCGCACCGGCTGGATTTTTTCGTCAGACAGCTCTGGAGTTTTGAGCCGACAGGCTTTTATCCCCACGTCGCAGCCGACGATGAGCTCGCCGCGGAAACGCCGATCGTTTACCATGCCGACGAAAAATTGCTGCCAGCCCGAGACGTGTTGATCCTATTGGATGACGAAGTGCCCGACGACTGGAAAACGCTCTTTAGCCGCTTCAATCGCGTCATTGACATCGTCGGCGCCGCCGAAACCGAACGACAGCCTGCCCGGCAACGTTTTAAGATTTACCGATCGGCGGGACTCTCGCCCATCGCCCATGACCAAGGAGCACAAAACGCATGACCAATGAATTACTGCGCAAAGAGCCGACTATTGCCCACTATGATGACATCCCGGTTTTAAACGACCGCGTCAACGTATCCTGGGACAAACTGAGCCGTGTGCTTGAACCTGTGGCCATCCCCGGCGCCGCTCAGCAAGGCGGAAGTCTATCGGACAAGGAAATGGCCTTGATTTTGGCCGGCGACCGCATCGCTGAAAATGTTTCCGCTCAAATGGATGATATTCTGAGCATGGCGATTAACAACAGCTACCACCGCCTTCGCGCCGATCTGACCAACCAACTTCGCGCCGCCGTCAAAGAAGCGGTGCATGAAGAGATTGAAAAAATCGTACAATCCGACAAACGTTCCGCGTTGTCCTAAACGAACCGAATCACTGAAACTTTGTTTTGAAAGATAAAAAATGAGTACTGAAGAACTTGCCAAGAGCTTTGAACCCGCGCAGATTGAAAAGCGCTGGTATGAAACCTGGGAAAAGCGCGGCTGTTTCGCCGGCAAACAGGATCCGTCCAAACCCTCCTTCAGCATCCAACTGCCTCCGCCCAACATCACGGGCATTTTGCACATGGGGCACGCCTTTAACCAAACGGTGATGGATACGCTTGTGCGCTATCACCGCATGAAGGGCTACAACACGACTTGGGTGCCGGGCACGGACCATGCCGGTATCGCCACGCAAATTGTGGTGGAACGTCAGCTTGAAAAAGAAGGCATCAGCCGCCGCGACATGAAGCGTGAAGACTTTATCGCCCGCGTCTGGGATTGGCAGAAGTTCTCCGGCGGCACCATTCTTCAGCAAATTCGTCGTATGGGCGACTCCGTGGATTGGGATCGTCTGTACTTCACGATGGATGAGAAACTCTCCAAAGTGGTGGTTGACACTTTTGTCAAACTCTATAACGACGGTTTGATCTACCGCGGCACGCGTCTGGTGAACTGGGATCCGAAATTGCAGAGCGCTGTGAGCGACCTGGAAGTCGAAAGTGAGGAAGAAAACGGCCACCTGTGGGAAATCCGCTATCCGGGTGCTGACGGCAGTGAAGGCGTGGTGGTGGCCACAACCCGTCCGGAAACGCTTTTTGGCGACCAAGCCGTGGCAGTGCATCCGAATGATGAACGCTATCAATCGCTCATCGGCAAAGAAGTTGTCCTTCCGCTTTGCAACCGGACGATTCCTGTGATCGCTGATGAATACGTGGATCGGGAATTCGGCTCCGGCTGTGTGAAAATCACTCCCGCACACGACTTCAATGACTTCGCCGTGGGTCAACGTCACAATCTCAAACCCATCTCCGTTTTGACAAAAACGGCCAAGATGAACGACAACGTGCCGGAAAAATATCGCGGCATGGATCGCTACGAAGCCCGCAAGGCGGCCGTGGAAGATTTGAAGGCGTTGGGGCTGTTGGTTAGTATCAAGGATCACAAGCATATGGTGCCGCGCGTTTCGCGCACCGGTGAGGTGGTCGAGCCGATGCTCTCGGACCAATGGTATATGGCAATGAGCAAGCCGGCTCCTGCTACGGCGCACTTCCCCGGTAAATCCATCGGAGAAATCGGTCTTGAAGCCGTCGAGTCCGGTGAGGTCAATATTCAGCCTAAGGAGTGGCGCGGCGTCTATCGTCAATGGCTTGAAAACATTCAGGACTGGTGTCTGTCACGCCAATTGTGGTGGGGTCACCAGATTCCGGCCTGGTATGACGAAAAAGGCAATGTGTACGTTGCCCACAATGAAGAAGAAGCCCAACAGCAAGCCGGCGAAGGTGTGAAGCTCACTCGTGACGAAGACGTTTTGGACACGTGGTTCTCTTCGGCCATGGTCCCCTTCTCCACATTGGGCTGGCCTGACGAAGAAAAGATGGCCCAAGAAGGCTACGACCTCTTTTTACCGAGCTCGATCCTTGTGACGGGCTACGACATCATCTTCTTCTGGGTCGCCCGTATGGTGATGATGACGCGTTACTTCACGGGCCGCGTCCCCTTCAAAGGCGTGTACCTACACGGTCTTGTCCGCGACGCCGAAGGCAAGAAGATGTCCAAGAGCGAAGGCAATACGCTTGACCCCTTGGATATCATGGACGGCATTGACCTGGAAAGTCTGATTAAGAAAAACACCCGCGGCTTGCGCCAACCGGAAAAAGCCCCGCAGGTGGAAAAGAAGCTGCGTAAAAACTATCCCAACGGCATCGCCGCGCACGGCGCTGACGCCCTGCGCTTTACGATGGCCGCCTATGCCACTTTGGGCCGCAACATCAACTTTGACTTGCGTCGTGCCGAAGGCTACCGCAACTTCTGCAATAAGCTCTGGAACGCCACGCGCTTCGTGCTCATGAATGTTCAGGGTAAAGACTGCGGCACGGATGCCAGCTTGCCGCGCGAATTCTCCTTTGTGGATGAATGGATTTTGCGCGAACTCGATCGCACGATCGCCGAAGTGGAAAAAGCGTTTGCCGAATGGCGTTTGGATAACGCAGCCAATGCCATTTACTCTTTCGTCTGGGATCAGTACTGCGACTGGTATCTGGAATTGTCCAAGGTGCAATTGGCCAATGGCAATGAGGCACAGCAGCGCGCCACGCGCCACACGTTGATCTCGGTGCTCGAAGCGGTGCTGCGCCTGGCCCATCCGATTATTCCGTTTATCACCGAAGAGCTTTGGCAAAAAGTCAGTGTTGTCGCCGGCACACGCGCTGACGATGAAGAAAGTTCGGTGATGATTCAGTCTTATCCGACCGTCGGTTTTGCCGGCGAAGATACAGGCGCGGATCACAAGATGGCTTTGACCAAAGAGATGATTGACGCTGTGCGTAACTTGCGCGGTGAAATGCAATTGTCTCCCTCGCAGCGTATTCCGCTTGCCGTGCAAGGCGATGAAACGGTATTAAAGACCGTTGCTCCGTACATCATGCACTTGGCTCGCGTAAGCGAAGTGACGATCTGCGAAGACATCAATAAGGCCAACGAAGGTTCAATCGCTCCGGTGGCTATTGTTGAAGACTATAAGCTCATGCTGGTCGTTAAAATCGACGTGGCGGCCGAACGAGAACGCCTCGGCAAGGAAGCCGCCCGATTGGAAGGCGAAATCGCCAAAGCCAATGCAAAGCTTGGCAACGAAAAATTCACAGCCAGAGCACCAGCCGCGGTTGTGAACCAAGAACGTGAACGTCTTGCGAATTTCACCAAACTTTTAGCTAAAGTTCAGGAGCAGCTCGATAAGCTTCCCAAAGCTTGATAACTGAGCGTCTCTATTCTCAAAAACCCGAGTAGACATCAATTGGTGAAAACTCGGGTTTTTCTTCGACCAAGTCCCCCAAAAAAGAGCAGTAGTGTCCAAATCGAACTTTAAAAATGCAGTCAAACTCTGTTCGTCTCCGGTAGGGAAATAACGGACAGAAAAATGGCGGTTTTCTTATTA
>CABMQD010000023.1 GCA_902388655.1 uncultured Sutterella sp.
AATAAAAAGGTCGAGCACACTCGACCTTTTTATATGAATTCTGGTGGCGAGTCAGGGACTCGAACCCCGGACACAAGGATTATGATTCCTCTGCTCTAACCGACTGAGCTAACCCGCCAGAGAAGTGGAATCATACCGATATGCTCTCTGAAAAGCAAACAAGATTTTGATATTTTTTTAAATTTTTATTAGTTTTCTTAAAAATCAATCAGTTACAAAAATTTCCATAAAAATGATGTACAGGACCGTGCCCATGTCCCACCGTCAGTTCTCCCGAGTGCTGAATAGCCTCCCAGAGATATTGTTTAGCTTGCTTGACGGCTTCGGGTACGGTTTCACATTGAGGTAAAAGAGTGGCGATAGCCGATGACAGCGTGCACCCGGTGCCATGGGTATTTTTCGTCTCGATTCGTTTGGCGTTAAATACCTGAGTTATTTGACCATTCGTTAATAAATCTGGAACTTCACAACCGGTCAAATGCCCGCCTTTGAGCAACAGCCAACTGTCTTTGCCCATTAACGGCAATAATTTTTCAGCCAGAGGCTCCATTTCGTCTTCTTTTAAAATTTCTGCCTCTCCTGCCAAAACCGCCGCTTCCGGCAAATTTGGTGTCAGCACCGTCGCCAACGGTAAAAGCTTATTTTTTAACGCTTGAACGCAACTTTCCGGCAACAACCTGTCTCCGCTTTTAGCAACCATCACCGGATCCAAAACGATGAAACGAGGACGATATCGGCAAAGCGCCGATGCCACTTCATCGATAACAGCTTCATCCGACAACATGCCGATTTTAACCGCGTCAATTCTGACATCTTCAAAAAGCGTCTGCAATTGCTCTCGAACAAAAGAGGCGGAAACTGGACAAACACCGGTGACCGCGCAAGTATTTTGCGCAGTAAGCGCCGCAATCACCCCGCAGCCATAACCTCCCAATGCACTGATAGCTTTAATATCCGCCAGCACACCGGCTCCGCCTGAAGGATCCACCCCTGCGATGGTCAGTACGTTGGGAATTAACTTTGTTTGCATAATGTCTCCAATACCTTCATTGTCCGGGCTGTAGCTCCAACGTAGGACTGAGAAAAGACTTTCGCGCACTCTTTAAGATGCTCTAACTTCGCCGGATTCTCTAACCAGGTGTGAGCAGTTTGGATTCCTTCGGAGACGGATTGCACTTGCCAGATCGCCCCCGATTCAATCCCTTTTTCCACAACCATCGAGAAATTAAACGTACTGGGACCAACAATCACGGGCACACCAACGCTAGCGGGCTCAATCACATTCTGACAGCCAAAAGGTTTAAAGCTTCCCCCCATCAGGGTAACATCGGCCAGAGCACAGTAAAAGAACATCTCACCCATCGAATCCCCCAAGATCACACGAGTTTCCTCGCGAAGATCCGAAGCCTGACCTAAGGCGCTTCTCTTCTGATAGGGTAAACCCGCTGACTTCACGAGTTCTTCCACTTCGCCGAATCGCTGGGGATGCCTCGGCACCAAAAGATAGCGAACATCATTTCTTGCCTCTTTTTTTAGCGCTTCCACAATGAACGCTTCTTCCCCATCACGAGTACTTGCGAACATGACGACGGGTTCTTTAATCGTCTTTTTCCACTCAGAGGCTAAAATCAGAGCGCTTTGAGGAGCCTGAATATCAAATTTAAGCGACCCCGTAATCACAGGCTCCACAGTTCCCATGGCGCGCAGGCGCTTGGCATCGCTGTCGGCCTGTGCGCACACCGCACTAAAACGGCTCATCGCTTTTTTCATCAAATCAGGCACGCGCATTGCCTGATTAAAAGACTTCTCCGACAAGCGAGCATTGACTAAAGCAACCGGGATTTCCAACGCATGCGCTTCTTCCAAAACCGTCGGCCACACTTCCGTTTCCATCAAAAGCCCCATCACGGGCCTTGTCTGACGCAAAAACTTCCGCACGGCAAAAACGGCGTCATAAGGCAAAAAACACTGGCGAATACGGTCGGGGGCTATTTGAAGAATCTTCTCTCCGGCATCACGCCCCGTCGGCGTCATGTGTGTGAGCAAAATATCGCACTGTGGCCACCGATCCAGAATAGCTCGCACAAGAGGGCGAGTCGCATTGGTTTCTCCGACACTTACCGCGTGAATCCAAATAACGGGATGTCCTTCTCTGGGTTTCGGGAACTCAGACCAGGCAAACCGCTCACCCCAATGTTTAAGATAGGAAGGCTGCTTTCTTGCGCGCCAAAGAAGGTAGAGCGCCGCCGCCGGTAACAAAACAGGCACTAAATAACGATAACTTTGAGGGGAAATATTCATTCAGAAAATTCCTTCAAACCCAATTGTCCCAAGGCCGACTTCACTTCATCAATCGTCGGATCGGCGCCAACGCCACCTAAACTTTTTACACAATTGCCGGTTAATCCAACAAGTTCTATCGGATAATCCAAAAAGAGTCCGACCGTGGGTTTGGCCGTTGCGGCCGCCAAATGAGTCAAGCCCGTATCCACCCCCACCACAAAGGAAGCGCCCTGCATCACACCGGCACATTCTTTAATAGGCATTCTGGGCAACACTTTACAAAAATCACCGGTCACGGCTGCGATTCGTTCAACCCGATCTTTTTCCGCCTGAGCCCCCCACAAGAGGCGCACTTCAAAACCCGCCTGATGACAATCCCGAGCCAAAGCAATCCATTTAGCCTCCGCCCACAATTTCGTTTCACGACTGGTGTTAACCAAAAACACTGCGTAGGGCGCTCCTTCAGCGGTTGTTGGCACCAGTTTTAGACCGAAATCCAAAGAATATTGCTGATAATCGTAATCAAAAGCCGCCCCTAAAAGCATTCGACAGCGCGTGACAGCACTTAGCTTTTTCGAAACCGCATACGTTTTGTCATAGAAACGGCTCGCCCAGGGCTCTTTAATGCTGTTTTTGTCATACCCCATCAGGAAAGACTGAGCCCACCGTCCAATGATCGCGCTCTTTAACAGCCCTTGCAGATCAACTACTCGTTCATAGTGCGCAGACTGCAGTGCCAACCGAACTGCGCCGACATCCTTCCATGTTTGAGTATTGAATATGTTTTTTCGCCATTGTCGAACCGACACTTCATGAACATCAGACACATAACGGCTCAAGCGGGGAATATCCGCAAAGCTTTTCTCCACCACCCAATCGATTGCCAGATCAGGTTGAGCCCGCGCCAGGTCGGCGACCGCCGGCAGGGCATGAATCACATCCCCCATGGACGTCGTTTTGACGATTAAAGCGCGACGCATTTTTTCTCTCTTTATATTAGGCAAGTAGTTTGGCTTCCAATTCTCGGCAAAGCTTCTTACCGTATTCCACTGCCGGCTGATCAAAAGCGTTGAGTCCGTAGAGCGTGGCCAGCATCGTCGTTTTATGTTCATACAGGGCCATTAATGCTCCCAACGTTTCCGGAGTAAGCTTTTTAACGACCAAAGTTGAAACCGCATTAAAAAATTCAGTCGATGGACTTTGACGGGTAACCAAGGCTTCGGCTTGCGCGCGGGCATTGGCATTTAAAACCAAATGGTGGTGCGCGTGCGCATGTCCGGCCTCCTCACACCACAATAAATCGATACTGGTTCGACCGCTTCCGTCTCGAAGCCACTGATAGAAAGAGTGTTGAGCCTCATTGCCAAATCCGCCCCAGACAGCTTGACCGGTGCGAGTCGTGATAACGGAGCCGTCCAGCCGAACGCTTTTACCCAGACTTTCCATTTCCAACTGCTGTAGCCAGGCGACAACCAAGCGCAGTCGCTCGTCATAGGGCAACAGACAATGCGACTGCATTGCCAACTGCGTTGAATTCCAGAAAGAAAGCAATGCCAGAGTCAACGGCAGATTCTGATCTTCAGGGGTGCTTTGCATATGGCAATCCATTTGATAGGCGCCATGCAGCAAAGAAGCGAAGGTTTCCGGTCCCAACGCGATCACCAGAGGCAGACCGATCGCTCCCCACACGGAAAAACGTCCTCCCACCCAAGACCAGATTGGGAAACGATTTTCCTGCGGCAACTGCATTTGTTTACAAGCCGTTTCTTTAGCGCTTACCAGGAAAATGTGACGAGCTCGCTGTTCTTGGGTCTCAATGCCCGCGTTTTGATACCACTCGCTAACCAGCTCTGCGTTTAGCATCGTTTCACGAGTGGAAAAACTCTTACTGGAAATTACGGTCAGCGTCGTTTCCGGATTCAGAATACCGAGAATTCGATCCGCGAGAACGCCGTCCACGGCAGATAAAAAATGCAGTTTAATCGAAGGATTGATATCTCTTAGGGCGTGATAGACCGCGTGCGGCCCCATTTCCGAGCCTCCGATTCCAATATTGATCACATCGGTAATCGGCTTTCCGGTTGCACCCCGCCACTGTCCGCTTCGGACTTTACGAGCCAAGTCGTACATTCTCTGCCGAGTTTGCTCCACCTCTTCATAGTGCGGGCAATGAACATCTTCCGATCTCAAAGAAGTATGCAACGCCTGACGATGCTCGGACGTATTCACCTCTTCACCCTGTACCATCCGGATTTGCTGATTCAGTAATCCGATATCCCGTGCCTTGTTGAGCAACGCCTGATACTGAGTGTTATTGAGTCGTTGACGTCCGATATTTAAAGTTAACCCGCAGGCACTGAGTTCACAATTTGCACGAGAATCTGAAAGAAAGGCAATGGAGTCTGTCATGGCAAAAGCCTATACGATAAAAACGAAGCGCCGGCACACCTGAGCGACGCTAATAACAATATAGTAGGCATTGTACGTTGCCGACATTTTGCTTGCCAACGCGTTAACCCGAATCTAACTAATGGATACAGCTTTTTCAGGCAAAAACACATCACGATGCTTACAATTAGCGAAAAATAGCCTATGTAAGGAATGCCAACGTGGCAAACTGTTTTAGTCAAAAGAAAATTCTTGTTGCCGGCGATGCGATGCTTGATCGCTACTGGTTCGGTGACGCCAATCGGATTTCTCCGGAAGCTCCCGTCCCTGTCGTGCGCATCACTCGCGAAGAAGAACGTTTGGGCGGAGCCGCCAATGTTGCTTTAAATATCAGCGCATTAGGGGCCGGAGCCAAGCTGTTGTCGGTTGTCGGCTGTGACGAAGCCGGCGACATCGTTAAACGCATCCTCGAGCAAAGAGGGATTGAACCGCATCTTCACCGTGATCCGGAGTTAAAGACCACGGTTAAATTAAGAATCGTTGCGCGGCAACAGCAAATGCTTCGCGCCGACTTTGAAAATCGCCCTGCCACTGCGGTGCTCGCCAATCACTTGTGTGAGTACGAAAAACTGATTGATGATTGTGAAGTGGTTGTCTTGTCTGATTACGGCAAAGGAGGCTTGGATCATATCGCCCGCATGATTGATTGCGCGCGCGCCAAAGGAATTCCCGTTTTAATCGACCCCAAAGGCAGTAATTACGACCGCTACCGCGGCGCAACCGTGATTACGCCGAATCGTTCGGAACTCGCTCAAGTGGTAGGCGCTTGGGATTCAGAAGAAGAATTAACGAAAAAGGCCCACGCCTTGCGGGAAAAACTGAACTTAACAGCCATCCTTTTGACGCGCAGCGAAGAAGGTATGACGCTTTATACCCAAGAAGGGGAAAAAACTATTCCGGCTCAAGCGCTCGAAGTCTACGACGTATCAGGTGCCGGAGATACCGTGATCGCGGTCATGGCTACCATGATGGCAATGGGTAAACCGTTGGATGAGGCCATGCGCATCGCCAATCGCGCGGGCGGCATTGTGGTGGGCAAGCTCGGTACCGCAACCGTGAGCTTTGAAGAGCTCTTCCCTCAGGGTTATGACGATCTTTTTGCAGGAGAAACACTGTGAGCATTATCGTAACGGGCGCCGCCGGTTTCATTGGCGCCAATAACGTTTTAGCTTTAAACCGTCGCGGCTACACCGATGTTATCGCCGTGGACAATCTCACGCACGCCGATAAATTTAAAAATTTAGCCGAATGCCAAATTTCCGACTATTTTGATAAACGCGACTTTATCGAACTTGTTCGCGCACGCAAAATTGTCAAACCTGAAGCTATTTTCCACCAAGGCGCCTGCTCAGATACGATGGAAACCGACGGCCGCTACATGATGGAAAACAATTACCGCTACACGCTGGAATTGTTTAACTGGGCTCAGGAACTCGGCATTCCGATGATTTATGCCTCTTCGGCCGCCACCTACGGGGCGAGTACAACCTTTGTCGAAGATCCGAAATTTGAAGGGCCGCTCAACGTCTACGGTTACTCTAAATTCCTTTTTGACCAAGTCCTTCGCGCAAAACTTGCCAAAGGGGAAGTCAAAGCCCCGGTGATCGGCTTGCGTTACTTTAACGTCTATGGGCCTCACGAACAGCACAAAGGCCGCATGGCAAGCGTCGCTTTCCATCAATTCTTCCAATTCAGAAAAGAAGGCCATGTGCGCCTTTTCGAGGGTTGTTTAGGTTACGGCAACGGTGAACAAGAACGCGATTTCGTCTACGTCGATGACGTGATTGCTGTCAACCTTCACTTTTTCGATAAACCCGTTACGGGAATCTATAACTGCGGCACGGGACGCGCTCAACCCTTTAACGACGTGTCATTGGGTGTGGTCAATGCGTTGCGCACGCACGCCGGAGAAGAAAAACTCACGCTTGAGGAAGCCGTCAAGGCCGGATTCATTCGCTACATCCCCTTCCCGGAATCCCTCAAGGGCAAATATCAAGCCTATACACAAGCTGATCTCACCAAACTTCGAGCCGCCGGTTGCGATGTTCGCTTCAGAAGCGTAGAAGAAGGAACCGCCGACTACGTCGCCGACCTCCTTAAACGCTATCAGGATGTGAACTCGGACCCCACGATCGCTGAAGCCAAATGAGTTTAAAAAAAGCGGCTTTTTTAGACCGAGACGGCGTGATCAACATTGATCACGCCTATGTACACACGCCTGAAGAGTTTCGTTTTATCCCAGGCGTCTTTGAAGCCTGTCGTAAGCTCCAAAGTATGGGGTATCTGCTGATTATCGTCACCAATCAAAGCGGAATTGGCCGAGGCTACTACACCGAAGAGGATTTTCAAACCCTATGTGACTGGATGAGAAAGGAATTCAGCCGCGAAGGAGTGAAAATTTCCGATATCTTCTTCTGTCCCCACCATCCTGAAAAGGCGCTTGAACCGTACCGATGCGATTGCAATTGTCGGAAACCCAAACCCGGCATGCTTTTGGCTGCTCAAAAAAAGTGGGATATCGACATGAAGGCCAGCCTCATGGTCGGCGATAAGACCGCGGACATGCAGGCTGCTTTAGCCGCCGAGGTCACCACACGAATTCTTGTCGGCAAAGACGGTTTAAAGAAACCGGAAATGATTCCCGAGTGCACCGCGACAGCCCAAACGCTTTTGGATGCCGTTAACCTAATCGAATAGAAACGAACATGAGCACACGACTCCCCGTTCCCGCTTTTGAAGACAAAATCACGGACATGGAGCACCTGGCGGTGCGCGCCGCACAATTGCCCCATCCGGTGGTGATGACAAACGGTGTTTTTGACATCCTCCACAGAGGACACGTGACTTATCTGGCTCAAGCACGAGCTCTGGGAGCCAGTCTCGTGGTTGCGATTAATTCCGACAGTTCCGTCAAAATGTTGGGCAAAGGCGATGAACGGCCGATTAACACACAAGCAGATCGCGCCGCGGTTTTAGCCGCACTGCAAAGCGTGGATTTGGTTGTGATCTTTGAAGAAAAGGTCCCGCTCAAAGCCGTCGAAGCCGCCCATCCGGACATCTATGTCAAAGGCGGCGACTACCGAATTGAAGACTTACCGGAAGCCAAGCTCGTAGCCACCTGGGGAGCGAAAACGGTGACGGTGCAATTTGAACATCAGCGCTCAACCACCGCGCTTTTACAAAAAATCAGTCAATTGAATCTGAAGAAAAAATCTTAGGCGCCTTTTCTTTCCTATCCGGTTAATTTTCTTCAATTAAATTCTAAAGAGCCACATCATGCAAAACGAAAACTCTCAATTAATTTCCGAACAATTGGCCCGTTTTGTCGTTTGGACCAAATTTGAAGATATTCCGGAAGAATTAGTCATCAAAGCCCAACGGCATATCCTGGATTCGGTCGGCGCCGGTATCGCAGGCGCCGTCAGTCCTGAAACAAAACTCTTAAATAAGGTATTTGCCCTCTGCGGTGAAACCGGCGGCAATGTTCCTCTCTGGGGCAAAGGCATTAAAGTCAACGCTCGAAATGCCGCTTTAAGCAACGGGGTTTCTTCTCACACTTTTGAATTGGACGATACCAACGGTTGCGACCATTCCGGTGCCGTTGTGGTCCCCGCGGCTTTTGCCGCCTTAAGTCTTTGTGATCGGCCGATTGACGGGAAAGAATTCATTGTCGCGGTAACGTTGGGCTATGACCTGGCTCGTCGGGCGCTGGAATCGTGCGGTGCGTACGAACCGCACAATGGTGCGGGCTGGCACTCCACCGGCACATGCGGCGTATTTGGCGCTGCCGCTGCCGTCGGTCGCCTTCTCGGGCTGGATGTCGAAAAAATGCAGGCTGCGCTTGGTATTGCCACTAGTTTTGCCGCAGGACAATGGTCTTTTGTTCATGACGGCGCTCAGAACAAACGCTTGCATGTCGGCAATGCGGCCCATGGCGGACTGCTTGCCTGCCTTTTGGCGCGGGAAGGCTTCACCGGTCCCAAGATGGCGTTTGAAGAAGTCTGGGGTGGTTTTTCCAAAACCTTTGCCCCGACAAGCCAAGATCCGGACGCCTGGTTACGTGACTTAGGCAAAAATTGGAAGCTGGGCCGGGTTTCTATTAAACCCCACGCTTCCTGCAGAAGTTCTCACTCTTCCATTGATGCCGTCAATATCATCATGGATGAGCACAATTTAACGCCTGCGGATATTGCGAAAATCCACATTAAGATCAATCCGTTTGTGCACGGCATGTGTGGCGGACGAAAGCTTGACCCCATGCCTGCAGCCCAAATGAGCATCGCCTACGGCATTGCCGCTCGCCTTGTTTTTGGCGGAGCCAATTTAACCGCCTATACAAGAACCAATCGCCATGATCCTCGCATTCGTCAGGCGATGGATTTGGTTGAATTCGAAATTGATAAGACGCAAAAAGATGAAGACGAACCTTTTGTGACTGTAGTCACCCAAATGGGACAAAGCTATACGGAACGAGTGGAATTTCCATTGGGCGCTCCGCAAAATCCTGTCAGTGACGAAGCCTTGATGGCCAAATATCGAGATATTGCCGGCATGGTATTTCCCAGTGAGGTTGTTGAAGGCATTGCGAACTTTCTTTTACACCTCAAGGATCAGCCATCGTTGGATCCCGTGGTGAAATTGCTGGGTTCCAAACCCACCACGACTGCGCAATTTGATATCTAACCTTAGCAGGCCCCGAGGAATGCCCCCGGGACTTTTTTTGCCCAATTTCACTGATTCCTAACCGATTCTTAGCAATCGGCATTCAAGAGCCTCCCCTTTTGTTAAGATGACGGACAAATCAAAGCGAGTACGTTATGACGCTGCAAGACAAAAAACTTGATAAAGCGATACAGAATTATTGGAGCCTGAGAGCTCAGGGATACAGTTTGTCCACGGGAGAAGAACTCTCGGATGCCGAGAACATTTACCGGACAATTCTCAAAAATTGGCTCCCAGGCGGGCATAACGGACAGTGCGCTCTCGATATCGGTTGCGGCCCCGGCTTTTTAGCTATTGAATTGACGAAATTGGGCTTTACTGCCACAGGACTCGACTCTTGCGAAGCCATGATTGATCAGGCCAAAAGAAACACCCGCCCATGGAATATTCGCCTTATCTTAAACGATGCGGCGGAGAATTTATTCTCAGACAATACCTTTGATGTCATCGCCTCTCGAAATCTCGTTTGGAATTTACCGGATCCTGAAAAAGCCTATCACCAATGGTTTAAATGGCTAAAACCTCACGGTAAATTAATTATCTTTGATGGCAATCATTATCGCTATCTGACAGATTCCGAACGAAATGACCGCCCTCATCGTGAAACTCATAAACATTTGGGCAATGTGGACATCAGTATCATGGAATCCATCGCTAAAGAGCTTCCCATGAGCCGATATGATCGACCGGAATACGATCAACAACTTCTTACGGCGATCGGTTTCGTTAATATTGACACTATTGTTTTAAAACAAACCGGCAAGTGTATCCACGACTTTGCCATTATGTGTGAAAAAGACCATGCAGATTGACACGCTTTTACAAGCCGTCAAAGACGGCAAAATGGACATTAGCGAAGCAAAAAAAATATTGGCTCGCGCACCCTACGAGGAATTGGGTTTTGCCAAGCTGGATTCACACCGAGCCATTCGAACCGGTTTTGCTGAAGTCGTGTATTGCCAAAACAAAGCCAATGACTTCTTGGTGGAGATCTTCTCACGACTCTATGAAGAAAATGGAGAAGTCATGGGCACTCGCTGTTCACAAGAGCAGTACCTCTTGCTCAAAGAACACTTTTCTCAACTGATCTACGACCCCATCAGCCGCATTGTCAAAATTGATCAGCCCAAAGACAAAATCGGATTGATCGCCGTTTGTACGGCAGGCACCGCCGATATTGCCGTTGCTGAAGAGTGTGCTCAAACAGCGGAATTTTTCGGACAAAAAGTCGAACGTTTTTACGATATTGGGGTCAGTGGCCTCCATCGTCTGCTTTCAAAGGTGGATCAACTGCAAAAAGCCAACTGCGTGGTGGCGGTGGCCGGCATGGAAGGCGCCTTGGCTTCTGTTATCGGCGGCCTTGTTGCCAATCCTGTCATCGCCGTGCCTACATCGGTCGGTTACGGCGCTAATTTCCACGGACTCTCTGCACTGCTGACAATGATTAACAGTTGTTCAAACGGAGTCGCCACTGTCAATATTGACAACGGATTCGGTGCCGGCTTTTTAGCCTCCCAAATTAATCGCCTGGCCGTACGAAAGGAATAACACATGACAATATTGGTATTGGACGCTCAAACCGGCATCAGCGGCGACATGACCGTGGCGGCGCTTTTGGATTTGGGAGCGGATTTTCAAAAACTGCAAACCGTGCTAAAAAGTTTGCCGGACCAACAATTCAAAATTTCGGTTTCGCGGGTCACAAAAAGCGCTCTGGATGCGTGTGATTTCAAAGTCACTCTGACAAACGGAGCTGACAATAACGATCATGACATGAATTACCTTTTCGGCGACGCATGTCAGATGCATCAAGAACATTCTCACAGTCACGATCACGGACATGAGCATGAACATGAGCACAACCATTGTCATGATCACGGTGCCCCTCATCATCACCATGAGCACCGTCATTTGAGCGATATCTTCCGAATTCTCGACCAAACGGTCGCCACAGATCAAGCGAAAAGTCTGGCCAAGCGTATTTTCACCATTGTCGCAGAAGCGGAAAGCAAAGCGCATGGTGTTCCGATTGAGGAAGTTCATTTTCATGAAGTGGGCGCCTTGGATTCCATTGTTGATATTTTGTCCGTTGCGGTTTTGATTGACGCTTTGAATATCGATCGGGTTATTGTGACGGCATTGGGCGAAGGCTATGGTGAGGTCCGTTGCCAACATGGCATCCTACCCGTCCCGGTTCCAGCGGTTTCCCACATTGCGGAAAGTTACGGTTTGACCCTTTCGCGCATTGACTGCAAAGGAGAATTCGTTACACCTACAGGAGCCGCCATTGTCGCGGCATTAAAGACCTCCGATGAACTTCCGAATCGCTACAAAATTCTGAAATCCGGCCTCGGAGCAGGCAAACGCGACTACAGTCGTCCGAGTTTACTGAGAGCCTCATTAATTCAAGCTTGTGACAATCGCACTGAAAAAGATCGTGTGATTGAACTATCCACCAATATTGATGACTCCTCAGCCGAGACATTGGGCTTTACCCTTCAGCAACTTTATGCCAATGGCGCTCTTGAGGCCTGGTTCACGCCGGTTTTCATGAAAAAATGCCGCCCCGCGTACATTTTGTCCGTATTGTGCCAAACCAATAAACAAGAACTTTTGGAAAACATTATCTTTTCCAATACCACCACAATCGGGATTCGTTCACGGGAAGTTTCCCGTCGTATTCTCAAACGGAAGAAGTTAACCGTTCAAACTTCGTTCGGTCCCGTTGATGTTAAAGCTTGTGAAGTGCCCGACTATGAAGGCGTTTTTCACACCCGCTACTACCCGGAATACGAAAGCGCAAAAGAGGTCGCCCAAAAACAAGGAATTGACCTGCCGACTCTTTACAGGGTTGTACAAGAGGCTGCCGAAAATGCCTGACATCGACGCAATACGACAATACTTCAAAAACATTGTCAGCGAACCGGTTATGGTGGCATTTTCGGGGGGCGCGGACAGTGTTTTGGTACTCAAGCTTGCACTTGAGGCGGCTCAAGGCCGAATCCCCGTTTACGCTTTGTATGCAAATGCACCCTGGATGCCGCGAAGCGCTTTGGCTGAGGCTAAACAAATCGCCGACGATTTTCAGGCCACTTTTGAAGTCGTCGATATTGGCTCCGCGCAGTCTATCGGGATCGAAGACAATCCTCGAGATCGTTGCTACCTCTGCAAAAAAGCCATTTTTAAGAGATTTCTAGATTTCGGTCACGCCCATAACGTCAACGTCTTGCTGGATGGCACTCAACTGGATGATTTAAAAAAATATCGTCCCGGCTTGAAGGCCATTGCAGAGTCAGGTGCATGCAGTCCATTAAAAGAACTCGGTTTGGGAAAATCCGCTGTCCGAGAACTCCTGGCCTACTACAAACTTTCTGTCGCTAAAAAACCCTCAGGCTCTTGTTTGGCGACTCGACTTCCCTACGGAGAACGCCTGTCATCTCAACTTTTTGATCGCATTGAGCAGGCTGAAAACACTATTCGCTCGTTAAATCTGGGAACTGTTCGTGTTCGCTCTCATGGTGAAATCGCCCGAGTTGAAGTCGACTCTGACTGTTTGACTCAAGCTATCGCGCTTCGACAAAAGATTGTTAAACCATTGAAAGCTCTCGGTTGGAAGTACATTACGCTTGACTTGGAAGGTTTCCGATCTGGCAGTATGGATTGAGACTTTGGCAACGTCTCGCCTTGAAACGGCTTGAAAAACTCATTGATCTCTGCATTAAAAGCGCTACACTTAATACGTTCTGCTTAACTTATAAGAAAGGAAAGTAAGCTATGTCTACCGTTCTAGATCCCATCAAACTGTGGGAAGACCTCCATAAGATTCCGGAATTGGCCATGCAGGAAGTGAAAACTGCCGCCTATGTAGCCAAGACACTGACCGATTTAGGAATTGAAGTTCAAACCGGCATCGGTGGCACCACCGGCGTCATGGGTGTTATCAAGGGTTCAGAACCGGGCCCCGTTGTTCTGTTGCGAGCAGACATGGATGCTTTACCCTTCACGATTGACGGAAAGGAATGTGCGATTCACGCCTGTGGCCACGACTCTCACACCGCCATGCTGTTGGCCGCTGCCAGCCGCCTGAAGGACCATGTCAAAAAAGGCACGCTCAAATTACTTTTCCAGCCGGCCGAAGAAGCCATCAGCGGTGCCTTAGCCATGATCAAAGCTGGTGTTATCGACGACGTGGACTACGCGTTGGGAGCTCACATTCGTCCGATTCAAGACGTGCCTGCCGGTCAAATTTGCCCGGCCGTCAATCACACAGCCTCTAACACACTGAGCGTCACGGTGCACGGCCGCAGTGCCCATGCCGCCCGTCCGCATTTGGGTGTTAACGCTCTTGATGTGGCTTGCGCCATTGTTCAAGGTGTCCAAAATATGTGGTTTAACCCGACCGGAATTTGGTCAATGAAGGCAACGCAGTTGCACGCTGACCAAGGGGCAACGAACTCTATTCCTGAAACGGCAACGATTACATTTGACTGCCGCGCACAGACCAATCCCATGATGAAGGATTTCCGTGAACGCTTTGCCAAACTGGTCGAAGGCACCGCGACCGCTTACGGTGCGACGGCCGAAATCGCCGAACTCGGTGCATGCCCTGCGGCTGAGTATGACGAAGACTTCAAGCAAATGGTAATCGAATCCATCGTTCGCACCCACGGTCAAGAAGCCGTTGCCAAGGACTGCGGTGGTGGCGGAGAAGACTTCCACTACTACAAGATGCATAAGCCGACAATGAAAGCGGCCTACTTCGGCTTGGGTGTCGGCGCCACACCGGGCTTACATGCGGCAACCATGCACTTTGATCCGCAATACCTCCCGATGGGTGTTGATGTGATGGTCGATGTGGTTGAACGTCTCATCGGCTAACTGAGACACAATGGGGAGCCCTAAAAAGCTCCCCATTGTATTTGATTTTTTATTTTGAATCAGAGCGGCAACAATTGCGACTGTTCCATTAAGTGCGCCCGCAACAGCTCGGAAGCTTTTTGAGCATCGCCTTGTCGAATGGCTCGCAGAATGTCACGTTCTTGATGGGCAATATCTAAGAAAAATTGACGATCCATATTAGCGATACGGTGAGAGGTCTTTTCAAAGTAAGTCACAAGAACACCAGAGAAGACCTGCAACACGCGATTCCCGCACCCCTCCAAAAGCAAAAGGTGGAATTCTCGGTCAAACTTGTCCGCAACAAGAGGTTCATCAGCGTGCTCCTCAATCTTGTTGAGCGTTCCCTCTAACCGGGAGGCCAAGGCCGGGGTAATGCGCCGACTCACCAGAGGCATCAAAGCGCACTCTACCAACGCCCGCGCTTCAATAAACTCCTGAACATCAAAATTTGCCACATCGAAACGCATCTGAATTTGGTTGCGCAAACTGCTGGCTCCGACTTCACGAACGGTCGTGCCACGTTTGGGCGTACGAACCAAAATACCCATCTGAGTAAGAATGTCTAACTCTTTTCGAATGCGATAGCGAGTCACACCAAAACGTTTTGCTAACTCCGTCTCGGTATCGATTCGTTCACCGTTTTTGGCTTGTTCCTGCAAATGATCACGAATTTGTTCAAACAAATTGTCGTTTTGTTGCATTTTGTTCAAGACCTATAAAAAATGTTGAAAGCATTATAGGCTAAATCTTTTTCTACTCTTTGATATCTCTGCGTTTGATTAGATGGTTATGCTTAATTCTTAATTTTCCATTTGTCGACAAATTGGTGATTTCCCGACACTATTTCTTTTTCATCCGTATTTTCTGAAAACATAAATTCATTTAAAAAACGCTAGCTTATTTTATGATGAAATATTGAATTTCAAACTTAATTAAAGAAGACTGCGTTTGAAAATCGAGCAAAAGGCGCATACGATTAGCCGAAATAATTGGGAGCAGACTCTTTGCTCCTCTCTTCTTAATATCTTTCCAAGGAAAAGAAAATGGTTGATGTCCAATTTTGGCTCCAACTGGCCGTAGTCTTGTTCTGCTTGGCTGTCGGCGGTCGCTTTGGCGGCGTCGGTTTGGGTGCCGCCGGTGGTTTCGGTGTCAGCATCCTCGTGCTTGGTTTTGGTATGCAGCCGGGCTCTCCTCCCGTTTCCGTTCTGTTGATTATCACCGCAGTCATCGCCTGTACTAGCGTGCTTCAAGGCTCTGGCGGTTTGGATTACTTGGTGGGATTGGCTGAAAAACTCCTGCGCAAATGGCCCCGAGCTATTAACTTTGTCGGTCCGATCGTCTGTTCAATCTTTGTGATTTTCGTCGGAACCGCCTACGTGGCTTTCGCCGTGTACCCGGTGGTGGCGGAAGTCGCCGCATCAGCCAAGATTAGACCGGAGCGAGCCGTTTCCGCCTCTGTGATTTGCGCGGGTATCGGCGTGATGGCCAGTCCGATGAGCGCAGCCATGGCCGCCATGGTTGGCATTATGTCCGCCTACGGTTACACGTTGCTGGACATCTTGTCCGTATCTGTTCCCACGTATTTCATCGCCTTATTAGCCGCTTGCTTATCGGTGAACTGGCGAGGCAGTGAGCTCGAAAAAGACCCCGAGTTCATCCACCGTGTGCAAACCGGTCAATATACGGAACTGCATGTCACGCACACCGACAGCCTCTATAAGGAACCGAGCAAAGGTGCCAAGATCGGCGTGTTGATTTTCGCCTTGGGTATCCTCACTTCGATTACGATCGGTTCGTCCGACACCTTGCGTCCTTCTTGGGAAATCACCGGAAAGATCAGCCAGCTGCCCATTCCGTCCTTAATCCAGATGGTGATGTTGGCAACCGCTTTAGTCATCATCGTTGTTTGCAAAGTGCCGAGTGATAAGTTTGCCTCCGGTTCTGTTTTCCGCTCCGGTCTTATCGGCGTGGTCGGTGTTTTCGGTATTTCCTGGCTGACGGGAACCTTCTTTGATACGCACAAAGACGTTTTCGTTCACTACTTCTCCGACATCGCCAGCTCCTCGCCCATCATCTTCTGCGTGGTGTGCTTCTGCTTTAGCGCGGTGATCTTCTCGCCGACGGTAAGCACCACGATTTTGATGCCGATTGGCTTGGCCTTGGGGCTTAATCCGCAACTTCTCGTCGGTATTTGGGCTTCCTGCTACGGTGACTTTGTGATTCCGGGCGGCGCTCAAATCGGCTGCACGGCCTTTGACCGTACCGGCACTACTCGTTTAGGCAGTTTTGTGTTTAACCACAGTTACATGAGACCGGGCCTGGCCTTTGTGATCGCCGGGACTGCGGCCGGTTGGTTTATTTCTCAAGTGATGCTCTGATCATTTTCACTTGAGCTCAAGGCGGAATTTTCTTTTTGAGAATTCCGCCTTTTTCTCTATAAAACAGAATCTTTTCTAAATGAGCCAAATTTGTTACATATTGAGCTCATCATAAATTGCTCACAAATCCCTTAATTACTGCCTTTTTTAGAATACGCTAAGGAATCCTCCCTACCTATTTTGTAAAAAATTACACTGCTGTCCAAATTAAAAATGTGCATAGGCTAGTTGGGAAAGCCTCTTCTCAA
>CABMQD010000024.1 GCA_902388655.1 uncultured Sutterella sp.
CCACTAGATCTGGACTTTCGTTACTGTTTGAGCAACGGGTTGCGTATTTTAACCCGCTTTTCTTATCTGTCAAGCCCAACAATCAAAATATTTTTCCTCCCCTTTTCTCCCGATTTCCAAAACATCCCCGCTTTAAATAATTTCGGGGGCCTAGCCCCCGAAATTATCCTTATTAACGATGAAGCAACTTTTCTAGCCCCTGAATCAAACGTTTAGGATCTTTCGTTGCTTCTTTAATTACATCCTTCACACCCGCTTTCAGCGCTTCCTCAATATCGATGCCATAACTCGGTGATTGAACGGTACCGCCCAATTTGATCGGAACTGTCACACGACGTCCGTCTACACTTGTTGCCAATCGAGCGCTGACTTCACCCGACAGTGCATTGTCAATCAAGCCGACAGTGAGCCCACCACTGACCTCAGCCACATTGCTTTTACCATTCATCGAGCGAACATTAAGAACGCCGTTGCCCACTGTCGCTGAAGCATTCAAGACCGTAAACTTCGTTTCGTCATGATCTTGCATGATGAGTCCGGTGACTTTCTTACTTTTCACCGCTGAGGCAATTTTTTCAAGTGACACTCCCTTTAACACGGAATTGTTGGCTGAGAACGACAACTGACCGCTGGCACTCTTTAATATTGCTGTTTTTTCCAATCCCAGCCCACTGAGCTTGGCTGTGGCATTGGCTTTTCCATAAAACTTCACGTTCCCACCAAATGACTTTATCAGCTGCTCGGTATTAATGCCTTTTGCATCGACGTTCAAGGACCATTTTTCAGCCGTATTAATCTGGGCCGAGCCATTGATTGAACCCGAGCATGTATTGGCTTTGAAATTATTTAAACTCAGCACACCCTTTGACAACGCCAGAGTGGTATCCAAACCGGTGACAGTCAAATTCTCATATTTAAGCGTATCTACATGAATCCCAAAGCGACCATTGGCTTTATTAAGAAAGTCCAGCCCTTGCGCTTGGGCGGCATAGGCCTTCTCAATCAGACGAAGTTCATTTAAAGCCGTTTTCTTTTGTGTTGAACTTTCTTTGGGAAGCCATTTATCAACCACAATGGAATTCAAAGAGAAATATCCGTTGATATTGGGAACTGAGAAACCTTTGATATCAAGCTCGCTCTGCCACGGCGCGTTATCTAGTGTTCCTTTTAAGTTCACGCTGGCGTTTTCTCCCGGCGTGAGCGACACCATTCCTTCATACGGAACGCTCAGCGGAGCTTTCGTTAAAGTTGTCTGAATCTCGCCCTTCAAACTCTTACTTTGTAGACTGAAGGCTTCAATTTCACCAACAAAGTCTCCACTCAAATTCACCTTTATGCCTTTAGAATCGGTGGCATTGAGTGCCAGGCCACTCACATTCCATGTTTGCATCTGATTGGTTTGAGCCGACTGAACTTTAGCCTGAACACTCATCTCCCCAAGCTTGGCTGTCAAAGCAGCGCCTTGGGCCGACAGGTCACTGTTGACGTACTGAATATTATCCGCGTTCAATTCCGCTGAAATTTTTTCTCCCTTCTGTTCAACCAAAAGCGCAAGCGAGGGTTTCGACAAACTCATCGTCACGGTTTGTACGTCATAAGCCACGTCTGAATCCATGGAAAACTGTCCATTGATGCCCTGCGTTTTTTCGGAAAAATTCGTACTGAATTTCACCGCAGTCGTACCACTAAGACCCAATCGACCGGTTGTCAAATTCAAAGAGTCAACCGCGTAAATTTTTTGATTCTGCAACCCATAGACTGTTAAACCTGCGTTCTTAATTTCCAAACTGGCCACTTCAAGGTTACGGATAAAGGAAGCGGTCGTTGCCGATTCTGTTGTTGATGAGTCTGTCTTTGCTTTCGTAGAGGAAGCTGCGTGTGCCTTTTTTGCCATTCGAGCCGCATTGATCTGTCCCTTCAAACCATCAATGACGATATCATCAAATTGCACATCCCCACTCAACAGAGGTAAAACGGCAACACCAATTCGAGCGCCCTTCAGAGTAAATTGCGGCTTATCACTGCCTTCAAACGAGAGGGTTGTCGGAGGCAAGACAAGCTGAACCTTCGGGAAAAAATTGGTTTTTAAATCACCTTGAAAAACCAACGTTCGATTAAACCGAGACGAGACTTCTTTTTTCATCTGCTCGGCAATCATTTCGTTATCCAGGAAAAAAGTCACCGCTGCCCACAAAGCGCCAACCACAATAACGGCAATCGCAACCAGGCCAATCACAATTTTTCGGAACATACTTCACCTCACTTATCTGAAGCTAAGCCTTAAGATCTAGTGTAGTACACGAAAAGCATTCCGTCTGACAAACTTGTTTGAATTTGTACAGAAGTGCAAAAAAGCTGCCGAAGCAGCTTTTTTCTATAAGTATTATGGGCGAAGCGAAGCAAGCGGTCCTGTTTGTGTTTTTCTCCACTTAGCCACCGCGTCCACACAATCGGCAACGAGCACGGGACCGTTATAGATAAAACCAGTAAATAATTGAACCAATTTAGCACCGGCCTGCATTTTTTCCACGGCATCGTCGCCTGTCATGACTCCGCCGCTGGCAATAATAGGCAGTGTCTCCTGCAAGTGCCGATACAAAAGATCAACTATTTCGGTGGAACGTTCACGCAAAGGCTTTCCGGATAAGCCGCCGACTTCATCACAATGGGGCATCCCCGCCACCGCTTCCCGGGAGATTGTCGTGTTGGTGGCAATGATTGCGTCCATTCCGAATTGCACTAATTGATCAGAGATTCTGAGAATCTCGTCGGTTTCCAAATCCGGCGCAATTTTCAGTGCGATCGGCACGTACTTGCCACGATTGTCGTCCATCAGGCGCTTGCGTTCGTCGGTAATGGCGGACAAAAGCTTTGTGAGTTCTTCATTGGCTTGAAGACTGCGCAAATTTTTGGTGTTCGGCGAGGAGATATTGATCGCAATGTAATCCGTGTGTGTATAGACCTTACGCAAACAAATAAGATAGTCATCTACCGCGCGCTCGATAGGAGTAACCGCATTTTTACCAATATTGATGCCGAGAATCCCTCCACGGCTTCTGAAAGCCGCGGCACTTCGCAGATGCTCAAGCACTTCATCGGCGCCGTGGTTATTAAAACCCATACGATTAATCACCCCTTCGGCAGGGATGACGCGAAAAAGACGGGGTTTGGGATTGCCAGGCTGAGCCTTCGGCGTAATTGTGCCGACTTCCACATGACCGAAACCTAATCCGCCGAATGCACTCACGCGCTCTCCGTTTTTATCCATGCCGGCAGCCAATCCAATGACATTGGGAAAACGCAGCCCCATGACTTCAATTGGATCTTCCACAGGATCCCTAGTCACCAACTTGGTGAGACCAAGATTCACAGCCCAATCCAGGTTAGACATAATCACTGAGTGCGCTGTTTCAGGATTCATGGAAAACAAAATTTTGCGGGCGATGGAGTAGAGCATCTTATTTGCCTTTTTGCTCGAAAAATCAAAGAAATGAGCCACTATATGGCTTGATTATCGAATTGACAATTGTACTGGAAAAACAATCGAACCTATTCATCGAGCCGATAACAGTGCAGTTCAATACTGCCATTGCGTCGATCTTCAAAATAAAGCTTCAAGGTTGTCTTCACCGTCGTAAAACTGATCTCATCCCAAGGAATTTCTTCTTCCGAGAAAAGCTTTTGTTCCTGAGTTTCGGGGCCCGGAGTCAAAGGAAGAGATTCAAATTCAGAGAGAAAGAAAAAATGAACCTGGCTGGCGTAAGGCACATCAATCACGGTAAAAAGACGACCACCCACAGCCTGACTACCCGTTTCTTCAAACGTCTCGCGCAGCGCTCCTTCCAGAAGCGTTTCATGAGCTTCCATGAATCCCGCCGGCAAAGTCCATTTTCCTTTACGAGGTTCTATCGCGCGTTTACATAATAAAACCCGATCCCCGCAAATTGGCAATGTGCCGACCACCGGAACCGGGTTGACGTATTGGATAAAGCCACAGTGCTCACACACCCGGCGCACGCGCACGTCATCGGACGGGCGCTTGCTCACCAGAGTCTGCCCGCACATTGGGCAGTAGTTATATTGCGGAGCATCAATATATTTCATGGATTGTCGATTAACGTTCTCGTGGATACGGGCGCCACTCTCCGCCTTTTTGACGAATGTAGTCGCTGCCACGATAGGTTAACACAACAGACTGACCGTTTTCTGAAACAGGGTTCGTTTCGGGTAAGTCACGAACCAAATCCGCCAGAGGAACACTGCCACCGTCCGCCCCAAAATAATTCTGAGCTAAAACCCGACCAATCAAAGTGCTCATCGCCATATAGCTGGTGTGTCCCGTCACATGAATAGGTTCCTGCGGCAGATCCTTAATCCCGAAGAACTTCACCATCAACGGCACTTCGGTAATTCGCATACTCGGAATGTCACGCAAACGAGGCGCCTGGATTCGATCCCCGCGAACCGCGGCACCGTGTTCCGGCACCACAATCAACATCACCTTTCGACCGGATCGTTCCAATTCCTTCATGAAAGTTTGAAGATCATCTAAGAACCGAACCGCACGGGGCTTAAATTCTTCCCAACGGGAGTGACGAGGCAGGCGGTTACCGTCATGCAAGGAAATGAAATTAAAGAGCGTGACATGTCGCTCAGAACTTTCGTCACGCGCGGTCTTTTTCTGCCAATCGCGCATCACAGCCAAATCATCAGCGATTTCCTCATCATCGAAGGCCATGTAGCGAAGCGGATACTTGCCAGTGCTTTCTAACGGCGCAGTCAATCCGGCCTTATCACGCAGCGTCTGCAGGTAATTGTCATACTGCCCCTGATGGTCAAGATACAGATGCTGACGGAATCCCAATTGATCCAATCGATTCATGATTTCACACTCCGGACGACGACCGTCATAAAGCGTGTCATGATCAACCTGTCCGCACACAGCATTGAGCAGGCGCAGTGTGGCGGGGCCGGAGTATGAGGTCGCGGAGTTGAAATGATCGAATCGAATATTGAATTCGGACAACACCGGATGATTCATCAAATCCGAGGCTATCAAATCGTCGTTTGAAAGTGAACAAATATTCATCAGAATAATCTCAAACGGCGTGTCATTTGCAGAGAGCCCCTGCGGGAACTCGGCTCGGCGATCCTTCTCATAATCCAGGAAAGCGGTATACCACTTTTCGATTGTCTCCGAAGTAATGGCCGAAGGATCTGCCGGTGCGCTCTGTTGAGGCGCGCCTTTCACATCGGACGGGACTTCAGCCACCTGAACATTTCCCGGCACAGCGGGTTGCGTCTTCCATGCGATGTAATACGGCTGCAATACCAAGCAGAGGAAGTAACCGACGGTAAATACAGACAAGCGAACCCAGTTTTTTAAAAGACAGTAAAGTAAAACGACGACCAGCCCCCAAGCCACCATTTTCACGTTTACGAAGTCCACCGCCAGTTGGGCAATATACATAGCCGAAAATCCGGCAATATTCTGAGCATTGCTGATAATACTGTCCGGTCCGGGAAGCCAACTTTCAGAATAAACCAATGCGACGGCTGCCACGAGCGCAATCAGCGTGCGAACGGCATGCAACGCGCGATTGGAAATCGGCAACAAAACAAAAAGCAACAACAACCCGTTGTACAACAGGTTTAAGGTGAGATATTCGTAATGGGCCAATGCAAACTTCAAAATGAAGTACACATTCCAGAGACCAAGCCCTTGGAAAAACACGGCGCCAATTGATTTTTCTTGCGTGGTTGTCTGCATCAATTATTCATTTTTATTGTTTGCGCTGATTAGGGAAATAAACCCGTCCATTTTCATCAAACGCAAAATAACCTTGATCAAACCCTAGACCGAAAAGAGTCAACACATTTCGATAATAATTTTCTTTTTCAATCGGGGCGGTCGATAAAATCGTGCGAATCAAATCGGCTGATTTATCCTGACCTAAAAGCTCAAGCAGGCAAGCTCCGAAACCATCCCAAGCCGGCCGATTAATTTTCAACGTATTAACGTCAATCTTTTCGGGAGGCATATTGAGTTCGCGCGTAATTTTAACCATCGGCTCAAAATGTGTCTTTAATTCCCGATAGACAGGATCTTTCGGTGACATCATCCCGGCCCAAAGATAAACACGAATTGAGTTATAACTGCCGATCGTATTGTCTTCAGAATCCACGTTGACCAATTCACCTCGTGTGGTAAATGTCGCCCAATCGGGTGAAATGCCGGCGGGAGCGCTGCGGATGAGGACTCGAGCCGATCCCTCAAACACATCCTGCCAATAGGCGTCTTCCAAAGCAAAGCGCTTAATTAAGAAGAGCGGATAGTAACTTGGGTTCAGCTTGACCTGATCATCATGCTCAAAGCCAATGCGTCCCGGCAGAAGAACTTTGCCTAAATTTTCGATATCACGCACCTGTGTCTTCAACAGTTCCAGCATGGCGTGCGCTTTTTCGGTGTAATCCGGACGATTCCACAACCGACCGGCTTCCAACAGGCAGTAGGCAATCCACATATCGGAATCCACCGCATTGTTGGTATCAAGAATGGTCCACTTCGAGCCATCCCGTCCCCAAAGCCAGGCGGCAAAATTCTTAGTGATATCACCGGCGGAAAGATTATTTTCGGTCCAGGCAAGCATGTCCTCAAAGGTTTCCCTGTCATTATCAACCAAGGCAAAGAACATGGCATAAGACTGACCTTCTGAGGTTGTCACCGCTCGGGCATCACTATAGTCCACCACACGACCGCCTTCCATGCCAACCGCCTTAAAATCGTCCCACATGGGCCAGGCCGCGTACACGCTTGAACTCAACCCCATTGCCAAAGCCAACGCTAAAACCAGTTTTTTCATCGTGCACGTCCCCTCACCCACAGGCGCATGAAGTAAAAGATGCCGGTGCCGACCAATACTGCGCAAACCAGAGCGCACAAAACCAACAGCAACGGATAATTACTCATCGTCTGCCAAATCTTTTGATACCAAGGAAGATCTCCAATGGTGTAGGTATCACCCACTTGGAAACTCACTACATCCTGCTCGTTAATGATGACAACTGAACCTTCCACGGTTGCCATCGAAGAGGGGCTCATCAACTGCTGGTTCAACAGATAACTGCCGGAGCTGCCTTCACTGAGGAGGGCGACAACCGTACGATCCGAGTCAAACGGAGACTGTAAAGAAACAATGGCACCAACGCCACCTTCCGGACTAAAGAGAACCTCTTCGGATTGAAGCACATCTTCGCCTTGCAAAGTGTTGGCCACCGCCTGCTGCAACTCCTCTGCATTGTCTTTCTTAAAGTCGGGCAACGTAATCGGCATTTCTCCGATTAAAAGAACATCTTTTCCACTGATCACCTCTTCACTGGCCTGATCCACCACGGTCAACTTTGTCGCAACCGCACCGGTTTCAGAGGCAATCCGAGCCGTTGTGTTCAAAAGCGTCGTCACCTTTTCGGCAGAGGCTTCTTTGGGAATCACTGCTACCGTACGAGATAAGTCCGCATACATCGAATAGGGATAAGCGCTTTGAGTAAAAAGCGTCAGATTCGGCATCTCCGCATAATGGAACAAACCGTTTAATGTCAGCGTTGAGGATGGATCAATTTCCATTTGATGCGGCAAAAGAACGACTGACTTGCAGTTATCCGGCGATCCTTCAGAAAGCTCACGACGATAGACGACTTCAAAACTCAAGTCATTTTGAGCAGCCAATGCGAGAGCCTCAGAAGGGCTGGTTGCCAACGGTCCGTTAAAAGACGGCAGGCGCATTTCACGCTCACCGCTACTGGATTGATTAGATAAATTAACCGAATCAATCAAGTAATTATTGATGCGCATGCGCAACTGCGCCTGATCCCCACCCTCAGGCTTCGTGTAACGGTACTTAAGATTGACATCTAATCCGCCGCTACCGACCATATAAAGGTCAGGAGCCACACCCATCGGCAAATGAACAGCCGGAGGCGCGTAGCCTCGGCTTGTCAGCTGACCGGGGTACTGCATGATCCGGGAGAATGCGATCGGCTCATCAATGGGCACCCAATTGGGAGCGTCGTAGGCAACGCGTTCAGCCGGTTCTTTGAAATCTTTGATCGGAAGCTTGTCACCGATCAGCACATGATCGCCTGAAGCCAACGCTTTGACCGCAACAACCAAATCGGCCTCATCTCGTCCGGAGAAAACCAGCATCTTTTCACTGCGACTTTCAGGCGCGTCCATCATGAAAATTTGCGGACTATCGGCCATCGGCAGATCGCTCAAGAAGCTCGGACGGCTTGAATTCGTTGCAAAAACAAAGAAATGCCCCTTGGTTGGCAAGCGGTCATAGTAAACAGGGAAGTCCGCTCCACGCCACTGCGTGTACTTACCGACAACGGAAGACAAAATAGCGGCGGCCTTCTTAGTTTCATTGTCGGGCGCCTTGGCAAACACAAAAGGAATTACCGAGGGCTCATTTGTATACGTATCAATGAACGGCGCAGGCCATCGAGCTAAGTCGTTGGCGATTTTAATCTTTTGCTTGATAAGGGAAAGTTGGCTTTTGCCGTCAATATCCAACCAAAGCGTTTCACTTGAAGGACGCTCGCAGATATTTTGATAATGACCGATAAATTCCAACGAAATCTGGTTAACGGACTTGACCTGTTTGGGATCCAAAGTAACTTGAGTGCGGTAGAGCTTACCCAAAGCCTCTGCCGTAACAGGAACCGACTGCTGGAGCTGATTATTCAAATAGACATTGATTTGCGAGCGAACAGGAATCAAAGAGGGAGAGGCTGTGAAAGCCAAATCCAGCGTGGCGGAAGACACCAGCTCATCAGCGCGCACTCCGAAATCCAAGTACTGGACATTGCTGATTCCGGTCAAGCGAATGTTGGTGGCCTGACCTCCGGGAACCAGTTTCAACAGTGGACTCTTTTGCGTAAATGATCCGGTCACATCCGTGCGCCAAACCGGCGCCACTATCGACGGATCATTGGGAGTCTGCTGAGCTGAAGCGACAGACACCGTTGAACCCAACAGCATCGCGCTCATGAATACCGCAGATAATTTTGATAACTTCACTTTGGACTCTCTCTGATACCTTTTTATTACTTGTTTGAGTTTAGCGCACGCATCGGGCGTCTCGGAATAAAGCTCGCGCACCAACTCAAGACTTTAGGAACAATTTGTAACTTGCCGGGCAAGAATTCGATCATGGAGCGATAGCCATACCACGAAAGCGAGCCGAGCTTTAAGAAACCGGTGAGCATTCGGTCATCAATCTCTGTTTTTTCCGGCACCCACATCCCCTCGCGAGCAAAAGTGCAACGGTTAAATGCTCTTTCAGTTTCATAATCTTCAAGCTTTAAGCTCAATTCCAAAGCGCCTTCGTCATCAACAGACAGCACCTCGGTCTTAAAGCAGTAATACTTTTCTTTGTAAATCATCAAAAGACGAACTGCCTCGCCCTTTTTCCACTCTTTAGAAGATTCAGCCAGGTTCAAACGCACTTCTGTTTGAGAGTACTGCGTCATCACCGCCTTAAAGTTACGGTCTTCTTCATCACAAATATTTACATCAATTTTGCAATGAATTCGGGGAAATTGATGGGTTTGAGATTCTTCAACTGCCACTGCCATAGAAGCGCCCAGAATCATCAGGTTATACGCAATCCACCCCATGTTGATCGCCAACGTCAGATATTCGGGATTGGGATCAAAAAACGCTTTATAGAAACCGATCATCAAACCGATCATGTTTAAAGCGATCAGGAAAAGATAGGGTTTTGAGACAGGCCAATCAAGATATTTTTCACCGATTGTGCCGCCTTTGGCCGTCACGTTAAATTTACCCTTGTGCGGGAAAATCAGTGCCACGGTTGTCGGCAACAGGATGTACCAAGACAAAACGGTTTCATACACACCGCTTAAGAAAGGATAACGGTACCCACGCTGCAGTATTTGATTGGTAAGCGCCGAGTGAATCATGTGAGGAAGCACATAGGCGAAAATAGCCGCCGCTGTCGCATAAATAACGTAGACATTGGCAAACATATAGGGCAGCGGCGCCACCAAAAAGATCAAACGCGGCAGGCCATGGAAGAAATGGAACATCGCGTTAAAGAAACATAGACGTTGAGGCAGGGTCAAACCCTTACCCAAGAAAGGATTATCCAAACGGAAAATCTGGATCATGCCACGGGCCCAACGGATACGCTGACCGATGTGAGCCGCCAGTGTTTCAGTCGACAAACCCGAGGCCAGCGGCAAATCAATAAAAGCGGATGACCATCCCTTACGATTGAGTTTTAACGATGTATGAGCGTCTTCAGTCACCGTCTCAACCGCAATACCGCCGACTTCTTCAAGCGCTTTTCTTCTCATTACAGCGCTGGAACCACAGAACATCGTCGCATTCCACGTGTCATTACCTTTTTGAATAAAGTCGTGGAAAAGCGAGTTCTCAATCGGAAGCGTTCGATCCAAATGCAAATTCTTTTCGAAAGGATCCGGTGAATAAAAATGGTGCGGCGTCTGAACCAAAGCGATATTGGGATCCTTGATCAACCAGCCCATGGTTTTAATGAGAAAATCTGAAGACGGCACGTGGTCACAGTCAAAAATCGTTACAAACTCACCGGATGTAACGGTCATGGCATGATTGATGTTCCCGGCCTTGGCATGGTTATGCTCTTCGCGCTTGATATAACCGGCACCAATTTCTTTTGCAAACTCAGCAAAAAGCGGACGACTTCCATCATCCAATATGTACACGTGAAGCTTATCGGCCGGCCATTGCAAATTAAGAGCCGCAAAAACCGTGGGCTTTACCACATCCAGTGATTCGTTGTAAGTCGGAATAAAAATATCCACATGCGGCCAAAGTTTTTCATCGGCTGGCATCGGATAGGGTTTGCGATCCAACACCCAACAAACTTGGAAATAGCCGAGAACCATCACCACGAAGGCATAGAGTTCAGCAGCCAACAGCAGAAAACTCAAGACAATCCCCAAAGCGGAATCCGTATTCAACGTAGAGGTGCAGCGCCACCAGAGGTAGCGTCCGGAAACCACCATGGAAATAACAAAAAGCAGCATCAGCGTGAGCCGAGCCTTAATCTTTCTCAAAGCCAAGGCCGACAAAAGCATCACAGAAAGAAAGACCACCTGTCCTTGGATATTGAAAGGCTGAGTAATGCACAAGATGGCTAGTGCCGCAGCTAACGCGCCCAAAACGGAAATCACTGTCAGTTTCACCGGACGAGAAAGTTCTTTACCTTTTTCATCAATCGTGTCGAACCCTTGGTGATTACCATCCAAAAGCAAAGCACCGTGATACCCCACCCAGTTGCCAAGCTTGGTCAGACCATGACTGATTTGGCGAAACAGCCACGCAAACGCATTCCAAAGCCATCCTTGGTTACCCGCTGTTTTAAAACAAAGCAGAAAAACTGTTTGAAGCAACCACCGAAAACAGTCCAAGCCTTTGGGAGCCTCGGGGTCAATTTGAGGATAAAGATCTTTAAATGCCGCCCGATATGTCGTAAACGCCTTTGACTCCAACGGCAATAGGAGCCAAGCCAACGCGAGCCATAACAGATTCACAACCACACTAATTTTGGTTGATCCGTTACTTCGCCAAAGACGGGCTTTGTTCAAAAAATAATTCGATATGGTTGCCGAAGGCATTTTTTACTATTCAAATCTTTTCGGCATATCGAACACACAAAAACGCAGAAAAGATATTAATTCTGGAAACCGAATAATTCGGTAGTTATCAATGAATAAGCGAAAAATTATAAACAACTCAAAAAAAGTAAAGCGTTAAGAATTGTTAGGGATTTCCTGTCCTTAAACAATGATTTTTATTAACACACTGCCCTCCTTTCCTATTCACCCAATATTCACAAACCTCACACCTCTTTGAACGCAATTCCCAGAAAACTTGACAGGGGCATATAACTGGTCATATAATGGCGATCTTCGGTAGATGATCGCGGGGTGGAGCAGTCTGGTAGCTCGTCGGGCTCATAACCCGAAGGTCGTAGGTTCAAATCCTGCCCCCGCAACCAATTCAATGTCTCAGCAGTCGAAAGGCTTCTGAGATTTTTTATTTTCGTTTTGTGGAGTGGTATGGAAATCTTGGACACAAGGAGGTTCAAGATTATGTCTATACCCG
>CABMQD010000025.1 GCA_902388655.1 uncultured Sutterella sp.
TAATAAGAAAACCGCCATTTTTCTGTCCGTTATTTCCCTACCGGAGACGAACAGAATTTAGCTGCATTTTTAAAGTTCGATTTGGACACTACTGATTAAATTCGTTTCAGCGCCCGGCATTCGTGATGTCAAACTCATTGACGCCACGCCTATTGGTATCAACATTCGCTCTACCGTGGCCACTTACGCCAATGTGCATGATGAATTACGGAAAATTTTTGCGAAAACCGAACGTGCAAAGTCCGCCGGACTGAAAGCCGGAGACTTTTCGTACAACACAGGAAAACTTCGATGTCCGACCTGTGATGGTACCGGCCTCATCAGCCTCGATGTACAGTTTTTGCCCGATGTCAGCATCCCCTGCCCTCAATGTGCGGGAAGCCGCTACGCCGATGAGGCTAAAGAGATCTTTTCGGAAAAGGTCTTTGCCTCTCACTCGTTACCGGAACTTATGTCCATGGACATCAGCAGTGTGCTTGAACTTACCGGTAAACAAAAACTCATTGCTCAACGGCTGGAGGTTCTCAAAGAATTGGGACTAGGCTATCTGACGTTAGGAGAGGAAACACCCAGTCTTTCCGGCGGGGAAGCTCAGCGGCTGAAACTGGCCAGCGAAATAGGCAAACCTCAAGCTCAAAGTGTCTTTATTTTTGATGAGCCGACAATCGGTCTGCATCCCCTTGACATTGAAATTCTCATGCAAGTCTTTGATCGTCTGATCGCCAATCATGCGACGGTCGTTGTGATTGAACATGATTTGGACATCATCCGAAACGCCGATTACATCATTGATTTGGGACCGGGCGGCGGAGATGCGGGAGGCAGAATTGTCGCAACCGGCACCCCGACAGAAATCAAAGCTCACCCGGAGAGCATCACGGGGCGATATATCTGAAGACAAAGGGCAACATCACGAGTAAAATAATTGGGTTTTACATCTGTGTGCTCAAGAATGAGCATCCATGTCTGATTTATTGTTTTTGAAAGGAAATTCCCATGTCCGGACACTCCAAGTGGGCCAATATTCAACATCGCAAAGGCCGCCAAGACGCCAAGCGTTCTAATTTGTGGACAAAACTCGTCCGTGAAATCATGGTCGCCGCTCGCAACGGCGCCGACCCCGACGGCAACTCCCGCCTTCGTCTTGCCCTTTTGAAGGCTCGCGCGGGCAACGTGCCTAAAGACACGATTAAGAACGCTATCCTCAAGGGTTCCGGTCAATTGGAAGGCGTGAAATTTGAAGAAGCCCGCTATGAAGGCTATGGTGTGGGCGGCGCCGCTTTGATCATTGATGCCGCAACGGACAACAAGACCCGTACCGTGGCTGATGTCCGCCACATTTTGAGCAAAAACGGCGGCAATCTGGGTGCCGAAGGTTCCGTGTCTTTTATGTTCAAGCACTGCGGACAATTTCTCTTTGCCCCCGGTACCGCTACTGAAGATGAAGTGATGACGGTGGCGTTGGATGCCGGCGCCGATGATGTCATCACCGATGAAGAAGGCGGTATTGAAGTGATCTGCGATCCCCAAGCCTTTGAAACGGTCAATGATGCTTTTGAAAAGGCCGGCATGAAACCCGAAATGGCTGAAGTCACGATGAAGGCTTTGAATGAAACCTCTTTGAGCGGCGAAGATGCAGAACGTATGCAGCGTTTGATCGATGCTCTTGAAGATTTGGACGATGTCCAACAGGTTTACACCACGGCTGTATTTGAAGACTAATACTTTTTCTCCAGGAGGAGCTCTCCATGAAGATTCTCGTTGTTGGCAGCGGCGGTCGCGAACATGCTATCGCATGGCGTTTGGCTCAAGACGCTCGAGTTGAAACGGTTTACGTTGCACCGGGCAATGCCGGTACGGCTTTAACGAAAAAACTCATCAATGTACCTGAATCCGATATCGCCCGTTTAGCTGACTTCGTTAAATCCAACGATGTCCGCTTCACGGTTGTGGGACCGGAGGCTCCTTTGGCCGCGGGAATTGTGGATCATTTCCGCAGTTGTGGTTTGAAGATTTTCGGACCGACAAAAGCGGCCGCTCAATTGGAAAGTTCCAAAGACTTCGCCAAAGCGTTCATGAAGCGACACGGTATTCCTACCGCGGATTACGAAACTTTCAGTGATGCGGCGGCCGCGCATGCTTACGTTGATCGAAAAGGCGCTCCCATTGTCATCAAGGCTGATGGTTTGGCAGCCGGTAAAGGCGTTATCGTCGCGATGGATTTGGAACAAGCTCACAGCGCCATCGACAGCATGCTCGAAGGCAATGCGTTCGGTCAGGCCGGCGCCCGAGTCGTTATTGAGGACTTCCTAAAGGGTGAAGAAGCCAGCTTTATCGTCATGGTTGACGGAGAGCATATTCTTCCCATGGCCTCAAGCCAAGATCACAAACGCTTGCTCGATCACGACATGGGCCCGAACACGGGCGGCATGGGCGCCTACTCGCCCGCGCCGATTGTCACCCCGGAAATTCATGAACAAGTCATGCGTGAAATTATTCGACCGACCGTTCAAGGCATGGCCGCCGATGGCATTCCCTTTACAGGGTTCCTGTACGCCGGATTAATGATTGATCGGGATTCCGAAGGACGAAACATTGTGAAGACTTTGGAATTTAACTGCCGTATGGGGGATCCTGAAACGCAACCCATCATGAGCCGTTTGAATTCCTCATTGGTGGATATGGTTGAGGCCGCAATTGACGGCCACTTGGATTCGGTTCAAGCCCAGTGGGACGCTCGCGTCGCTTTAGGGGTTGTATGTGCCGCTCAAGGCTATCCTGAAAAACCTCGCAAAGGCGATGAAATCACCTCTTTGCCTGCTGAAAGTGAAACACTTCACGTTTTTCATGCCGGCACAAAAACCGACGGCGACAAGACAGTTGTCTCCGGCGGTCGCGTGCTTTGTGTAGTGGGATTGGGAGAAAACGTCCATGATGCCGCAACCAAAGCTTATGAAGGTGTCAAACAAGTTCATTTTGACGGGATGCAATATCGCTCTGATATCGGCTACCGCGCAATGAAATAATTTCTTTGTTTTCGCGGGAAAGGTCCTTCCTTTCCCGCTTTTTCTTTATGCGTTTAGGTTTTTTCGGCGGCACATTTAATCCTGTCCACAAGGGACACTTGGTCTTAGCGCAAAGGGCTGTGGAAGCGTTGCGCCTGAATCACCTGTGGTGGCTTCCCGCCAATCCCTGGCAAAAAGAGGCCTCACTCTTAATAAATGCCCATGATCGCACAGAGATGATCAAAGCGGCCATCAGAGACTTTCCCAATATGTCCGTAGACAGTCGAGAACTGGATCGATGCGCCCTGTCTTATTCCATTGATACCGTTAAAGAATTGGCCAACGACTATCCGAATGATGATCGTTTTTATCTAATCGGATCAGACCAATGGAAAAACTTCCATACGTGGAAGTGTTGGCAAAACATTTTTAATTTTGTCAATTTAGTTGTTTTTACTCGAAACGGTCAGTGGGATGAACCGCATCCGGAGGTCGCCGATTTTGTGCTGGAAAAGCGAATCAAAATAATCAAACTGGAGATGCCGGCTCTGGATATTGATTCAAGCCGTATCCGTGCTTTGCTGTTTTCAAAAAAAGCTTCTCAAGAGGAGTTGCTCACCATGCTTCCCAGCTCGGTGCTGGACTATTTGAAAAGCAAACTGAACCGAAAAGATTGATACAATCCACGTAACCATTTAACTTATTTGAGAAAATTTATGGACATTCGCAAATTACAACGTATCATCGTCAATGCGCTCGATGACGTAAAAGCGCAGGACATCGTTGTCTACAACACCAAACACCTGACTTCGGAATTTGAACGTGTGATTATTGCTACAGGCTCCTCAAACCGTCAAACCCGCGCTCTCGGCTACAACGTCAGCCATGAAGTCAAACAAGCGGGGGGCGACGTTATTGGCATGGAAGGCACGGATACCGGCGAGTGGGTGTTGGTTGACTGCGGACAAGCTATCGTGCACATCCTTCAACCGGCCATGCGCGAGTACTACAACTTAGAAGAAGTTTGGGGCGGCAAGAAAGTCAACATCAAGTTGAGTTCTGACAAAAAAGAAGAGCAAGAGCCGAAAAAGGCTGCCAGCCGTCGTCCTCGCGTTGTTCGCGGAAAAACCATCAAAATTGTTGAAGACTAACCATTAAGTGATCGTTTATTGACACAGGCTGCGCGAGCAGCCTGTATTTTTACGCCATGAAAATCACCATTGTCGCCGTCGGATTACGCCAACCAGCCTGGGCCGATAGTGCCGTTGAAGACTATCTGGGGCGCTTCCCAAAAGATTGGAATGTCACCGTTAAAGCGGTCAAACCGGAACTTCGCGCCGGTCAAAGTACTGCCAACATTATGAAAACGGAAGCGGAACGGATTCGCTCAGCCATCCCTCACAACAGCCTCATTATCGCTATGGATGAACATGGCAAAGATTTAACAACGCAAGACTTTGCTAAAAAGATTCGATCTTGGCGTGACGCGGGCGAGTCGCTTTGTTTCATCATCGGAGGCGCTGACGGACTGGATCCGGAGCTCAAAGCGCAAGCGCAAATGATGATGCGATTGTCTTCAATGACTCTGCCTCACGCCATGGCGCGTGTGATGCTTGCCGAACAAATTTATCGGGCTTTCAGCATTCTGACCAACCATCCCTATCACCGAGCATAAGGACACACTCTCATGGCCGAAGCGCTTACTCTTTACCTCGCATCCAAAAGCCCCCGACGGCGTGAAATTTTGGAACAGTTGGGTTTTCATCCCATCATCGTCGCCAGCAATGACCATACTCTTCGCAACTTTGAGGGGGATGAAGTTCAGTTGAAAGACGAGGCTCCGCAAGATTATGTTCTTCGTATCGCCAGAGAAAAGGCCCTCACCGCTTTTGAGAAAATTCGCTCTGAAAACCGCCCGGTATTTCCGCTTTTGTCAGCCGACACCACGGTGATCGCTGACGGTTTAATCTTAGGCAAGCCCGACGATGAAAAGCAGGCTCGGGAATTTCTCAAACGTCTGTCGGGCCGAGCGCATGAAGTACGCACGGCTGTTTGCGTGGGAACGGCTGTTGAAAACTTAAAAACCGCGATCAGTATTTCTCGTGTGCACTTCAAACCCTTGTCGGAACAAGAAATCAGCGCCTATGTGCGTTTAGCGGAGCCCTATGACAAAGCCGGAGGCTACGGCATCCAAGGATTAGCCGGTGCGTTTATCTCCAAAATCGAAGGTTCCTACAGCGGCATCATGGGGCTGCCGATTTACGAGACATGCGAGCTTTTGAAATTGTTTGGTCTTGACCTCTTTAAACAATAACTCCGCTAAAATAGTTCAATTAAACCCAGAGGGTTCGAAATGCTAGATCAAAAAGCCGGTCGTTTATTCCTTGTTACCGCTCCTTCGGGCGCGGGAAAGTCTTCTCTTGTCGCGGCACTGCTGAAAGCCGATCCGTCGGTACATTTATCGATTTCTCATACCACCCGTGATCCGCGTCCCGGTGAAGAAAACGGTCGGGAATATCACTTTGTCACCATCGAAGAATTTGAACGTCTTAAAGAAGAAAACGCCTTTCTTGAATGGGCTTATGTCCACGGCAATTATTACGGCACCTCCAAACAATGGATTTCTGAAGAGCTGGCTCTGGGCCACGACGTGCTGCTCGAGATTGACTGGCAGGGAGCGTTACAAGTCAAACGGCTTTTCCCGGATGTCGTTGGAATATTCATTTTGCCGCCCTCGGTAGAAGCTTTGCGCGCTCGTCTCAATAAACGCGGCACGGACTCCGATGAGGTCATCGCTCGACGTTTGGCAGGCGCGGGTGCTGAAATGGTGCATGCGGGACAGTTTGACTACGTTATAATTAACGATGATTTTGATCGCGCGACGGAGGATTTGATTGCCATCGTGCGCGCTTCCCGTTTGAGTTTCAAAACCCAAGCGGTGCGTGAGCGTGAAACGTTCAAACACTTGGGCATTCCGCTTTTAAGTTAAGGCGGAGTGTGTTTTATTTTAATTTTTAGAAAAATAATTATGGCTCGTGTAACTGTTGAAGATTGCTTGAAAAAAGTTCCGAATCGCTTTGAATTGGTTTTAACGGCCGCTCAGCGCGCCCGTCAGCTTTCCTCGGGCGCTGTTGCCCGTGTTGACGCCAAGGATAAGCCCACGGTGCTTGCCTTGCGTGAAGTCGCCGAAGGTGAAATCACCCGCGACGAAATGTTCAAGCGCATTTCTTAATGCAATTGAAAAAAGCGAAGTGAAGGCCGCGGCCCAGCTTCGCTTTTTTGTCTCTGAAACTTCTGCTTGCCGCGTATCAATAGGGAAAACTATTGCGGGCAGAGGCGAGTTAATAAAGAGGTGCTGTATGGTACCCAATTACTTTAACACCGGTTCTACCGATATTCTCGCCTCGATTCGTCAATCCGTTCTTAAAGGCGAATCGAAACCGGCGCAATCGCCCGCTCCCAAAGAGGAACAAACCGAGTTGCCGTTGATGACGGCTCCCAAAAAGGCCGGTATCGCCACCGCCGCCTCTTTGATTGACATCTGCGCCAAATACATGGATGCAGCCGACATCGAGCGCATCAAAGAAGCCTATCGTTACGCCGATGACGCTCATCTGGGACAATTTCGCAAATCCGGCGAACCTTATATTACTCACCCCATTTCAGTAGCCTGCATTTTGGCTGAATGGCATTTGGACTGTGCCGCCATTCAGGCAGGATTGATGCACGATGTCCTGGAAGATACCGGACACTCTAAAAATGAAATGGCTAAGAAATTCGGCACGGTCACCGCGGAAATCGTCGACGGGGTCTCAAAACTCGATAAACTGAAGTTCTCTTCAAACGAAATTGCCCAAGCCGAAAGCTTCAAAAAGATGCTTCTGGCCATGAGCAAAGATGTCCGCGTCATCCTTGTCAAACTGGCTGACCGCCTGCACAACCTGAGAACACTTGGCGTCATGCGCCCTGAAAAGCGACGCCGCATCGCTAAAGAAACTCTCGACATTTATGTGCCGATGGCGCATCACTTAGGCATTAATCACGCCTTCCGTGAATTGCAGGAACTGTGTCTGCTCAACTATTATCCGCGCCGCTATGAAGTCCTTTACAAAGAACTCATCGCCGCTCGGAAAAACCGCAGACCTGCGCTTGAAGAGATTCTGAACGATACCAAGCGAATGCTTGAGCGCGCCAATATTAAAGGTCGCGTCCTTGGGCGAGAGAAAACGTGTTACGGTATCTACAACCAAATGCGCATTAAAAAACTGTCCTTCTCGGAAGTTTTCGACATTTATGGTTTCCGCGTAATCGTTACCACCCGCGAAGATTGCTACCGCACGCTCGGCGCCTTGCACATGATGTATAAACCTGTGCAATCGCGCTTTAAAGACTTCATTGCCATTCCGAAAAGTAACGGTTATCAAGGTCTGCATACCACGGTGATTGGTCCTGCGGGTACGCCCGTGGAATTCCAAATTCGCACGGAAAAAATGAATGACATTGCCGAACAAGGCATTCTTACCCACTGGTTAAACCGCGGCAGTGAAAGTGACATCCAAACCCTGACACATGCCTGGTTGCAATCTCTCTTGGATTTGCAGCAAAAGTCTTCCGACACGAGCGAATTTTACGAAAACATCAAAGCAGACCTGTTCCCCGATCGCATTTACGTCTTCACGCCGAAGGGCAAGATCATTTCGTTGCCACAAGACTGCACTCCGATTGACTTTGCTTACCAGATCCACTCCGATGTCGGCAATCACGTCCGAGAATGTCGCATCAATGGACAAGTCAGCGATATTGACACCAAACTTTCAAACGGTGATATGGTGGAAATTTCCACGAGTTCTCTTGCGCACCCCGATCCCCGTTGGCTCAGCTTTGTCCGCAGCGGCAAAGCTCGCGCTGAAGTCCGTCAATATTTGCGAACGCTTGATTTTGACAACGCCGTCAAAATCGGACGAAAGGTTCTGGAAGAAGAAGCCGACAAGGCTCACTTCTCGCTTGATAATGTGCCCGATGATATTTGGAACATTGTCATGAAGGAAAACGAGGTGGATTCTCGCGCTTCGCTTTACTCTGTCGTTGGCTCCGGCAAGGCTAGTTTTGTCGTCGTTCTTCACCGTCTGCAAGCCCTGATGGCAGAAAAGAATGAACCCGAACAAGAAAAAGGCGATATTGAAGTTTTGGTTGACGGTAAACGTCATGCGGCACAAATTGCCCGCTGCTGTCACCCGGTATGGGGTGATGATATTTGTGTCTTCGAACGCGCCGGTCACGGCATTACGGTCCACCGCGCAAGCTGCATCCACGCACAGCAAGGACGCAACAATAACGCAGAACGTTGGGAAGACGCCGCATGGACTGAAACGGCCAATCATCACTTTACCGTGCCGATTGACATCAAAGTCAACGACATTCGTCCGGCCATTCTTCAGGCCACACAAGCCGTCGCTCAAGAGGGATCGTCTATCGTCGGCATGAACATTCCCGATGACATGAATGATCCGGAATTGCAGCTTCTGGTTCAGGTCGGTAACCGCATACAGCTGATGCGCGTCATGAGAAGCTTAAAGCAGATTGCCAACGTCAAAGACGTCAAACGCCGATTTGAATCCTCATTCTGACCAAGAAACTATCGTGCGGCAAGCCTTGAAAACCTTCAGGCTTGCCGTTTTTTTTCACTCAATGAGTGAACGCCAGCGTGCGTTTTTCCAGAAGTACCAAACAAGCAGGCCGAGCACCAGGTAGTAAAAACTATCAGCCGTCCACACCCAAGCGACATCGCTGGCCAAACGCGATAGGCCATACGAATAGAGCGTGTAGGCAATTGAAGTCAATACCGAAACAATCATGGATTCCCGCGTGCAACCGAGGTAGCCGAATACAGAAAAATAGTGAATCGCCGGTACACATAAGAGATAACCGAACAACATGACACGAACGGAGGCGATGCTGGCTTGAGATAAAGCCTCAATATTCGTAAAAAGAGCCAAGATCGGATCCGGAAAAAGCGCAATGACAAGACAACACGGGATCGTCACACAAAATGACAACTTTACCCCTTTGCGCATCATCGAATCAATATCCGCCGCTCGGTTTTCTCCCAAAAGATTGGCTCCGATGGCTCCGCAGGTTGCGCCAAACGCGTGAACAATAATAAAAAGCAAGTTTGAGACCGAACGGACAATATTGCTGATAGCCAAGGCCCTTTCACCCATGTGTTCGACCCAAACGAAGAAAAGCAGCCAACTGGTCATAATGGCCGCTTCCTGAAGCATCATCCATCGCCCCAATTTAAAAAGAGAGCGCTGAAGATTTTTATCAATACCTTGCCATTGAAAAAGTTCATAACGGCGATGCAAATTGTGTCTGCAGATGTACCATACGAAAAATGCGACAACCACAATCTCTGCGATGGTGGAAGCAATAGCCGCACCGGCAATTCCTAAGGCCGGCACCGGACCGCAGCCAAAAATCAATATGTAATTGAAAACGCAGTTCGCAAGCACCATCGCCACAGACGAATATGTCAGAACCCGAGGCTTGAGGATGGCCATGAAAAAGCCTCTGAAGAGAATAGAAGCCAGCGCAAAAGCAATTCCAATCGTGCGCCAGAAAAAATAATCCTGCGCTTGTTCTCTGACTTCGGGCGACTGGACCAGAGCGTTAAAAATCGGCGCCATGCCAAAAGGCATCATAAGCAACACTGTGAAGGAAAACACCGTCAGAAACACTGCGCTTTGTCGAAATACATTGCCGAGTTCGGACAAACGCTTAGCACCATTGGCTTCACCCATCAATGACTGAGAAGCAATGCTATAACCAAAAGCGATCATTGTGAGGAGGTAAAACCCAATCCCGCCGATAGCCGCCGCACCAACGCTGATTTCACTGACACGTCCTAAAAAAATGATGTCCGTCAAACCGATCAGTTGCTCCAAAATGAGACTCAGGAGCATTGGTGCGGAGAGCTTGAAAATAGTTCTGCTGTCGGTAGCTATCTGATTTGTGGCAGACATGTCGTTTTAATAACCCATCATTTTTTCGCATTAACGATCGGAATTTTAATGTCTTTTCTCACTGCTGTCCAAATTAAAAATGTGCATAGGCTAGTTGGGAAAGCCTCTTCTCA
>CABMQD010000026.1 GCA_902388655.1 uncultured Sutterella sp.
TAATAAGAAAACCGCCATTTTTCTGTCCGTTATTTCCCTACCGGAGACGAACAGAATTTAGCTGCATTTTTAAAGTTCGATTTGGACACTACTGACTTGGAATTGAAGGCAGAAGGGATAAGGAAATATGGCGGAGTGGACGGGACTCGAACCCGCGACCCTCGGCGTGACAGGCCGATATTCTAACCAACTGAACTACCACTCCAAAACCGAAGAGGCATCGCTGAACAATCAGAGTTGGCGGAGTGGACGGGACTCGAACCCGCGACCCTCGGCGTGACAGGCCGATATTCTAACCAACTGAACTACCACTCCAAAACCGAAGAGGCATCGCTGAACAATCAGAGTTGGCGGAGTGGACGGGACTCGAACCCGCGACCCTCGGCGTGACAGGCCGATATTCTAACCAACTGAACTACCACTCCCCTAAAGGACCGATTGTTCCGGAGATTGATGCTGGGCATCAATCGCGTCATGCAAGTTTACACACTTTCGAAAAAGCTTGGCGGAGTGGACGGGACTCGAACCCGCGACCCTCGGCGTGACAGGCCGATATTCTAACCAACTGAACTACCACTCCGGCGTTCACTTACACGAGTCTGACGCTTTGGTGGGTGCTAAGAGGTTCGAACTCCTGACCTACGCCTTGTAAGGGCGCCGCTCTACCAGCTGAGCTAAGCACCCAAAGCCATCAAACAGAAAACCGCATATTACACTACAAACAGCTTGAATTCAAGGGTAATACGCATTTTTTTTGAAAAGAGATCCCGAAGGATCTCCTTTCACAAAAAAGTTAAAAACCAACCGACTAAGAAGCCGCCGAACCGGTTTGGTTACCCAACATCGGATGGGTGATCACACCGGGCTTGACCTCATCGGACATTTCTTCAAAACGCTTCATCGGATTCTTCACCAACGCGATCGGCAGGATTTCATCAATCCACTTCACCGGAATGATTTCCAGACCGTTCTTAACGTTTTCAGGAATCTCCTGCAGGTCCTTGACATTGTCTTTCGGGATCAAAACCGTCTTGACACCCGCACGAAGCGCGGCAAGCAATTTTTCCTTAAGCCCACCGATTTCCAAAATTTCACCGTGAAGCGTGATTTCACCGGTCATGGCAACATCCGCGCGAACCGGAATCTTCGTTAAGGCAGAAACCATGGCTGTGGTAATGGCGCCCCCAGCGCTCGGCCCATCCTTCGGTGTTGCCCCTTCCGGGAAGTGCAAGTGCCAATCGGTCTTACCGAAAATATCCGAATCCAATCCAAGGCTTTCAGCTCTGGCTCGAACCACACTGCGGGCTGCTTCAACCGACTCTTTCATTACGTCGCCCAAACTGCCCGTGCGCTGAACCTGTCCTTTACCTGGGAAGACGGCCGCCTCAATCTGCAACAGATCTCCTCCCACTTCGGTCCATGCCAAACCGTTGACCTGACCGATCTGCGGTTCTTTTTGAGCCAAACCGATACTGAAGCGCTTCACGCCGAGGTATTCTCCGATGTTGCTCGAATTTACAACAACCGTCTTGATCGTCTTTTTCTTCGGACCGCGCTTCTTAGGTTCCGCATCCATCGCGATCAAAGCGTTTTTCACCGTCTTACGACAAATCTTGCTGATTTCTCGCTCCAATCCGCGAACACCCGCTTCTCGCGTGTAGTAACGAATGATGTCCAAAATGGCTTCATCTTCAATCTGAAGCTCTTTGTCCTTGAGACCGTTAAGCTTCATTTGCTTCGGAATCAGGTGACGCTTGGCAATATTGAGCTTTTCATCTTCGGTATACCCCGAGAGGAAAATCACTTCCATACGGTCCAAAAGCGCCTGCGGAATGTTCAAAGAGTTGCTTGTCGCAACAAACATTACATCAGATAAGTCGTAATCGACCTCCACATAATGATCTTGGAATGTGCTGTTTTGTTCCGGATCGAGCACTTCGAGCAGTGCGCTTGCCGGGTCGCCTCGACTATCCATGCCCATTTTGTCAACTTCGTCGAGCAAGAAGAGCGGATTGCGAACACCGGCTTTCGTGATGCTTTGAATAATCTTACCCGGCATAGAACCGATGTAAGTTCTTCTATGACCACGGATTTCGGCTTCATCGCGAACACCGCCTAAAGCCATACGCACAAACTTGCGGTTTGTCGCGCGGGCAATGGACTGTCCTAAGCTTGTCTTGCCTACACCGGGCGCACCGACCAAACATAAAATCGGCGCTTTTACTTTATCCACGCGAGACTGAACGGCAAGGTATTCAAGAATGCGTTCCTTGACTTTTTCAAGACCATAATGATCCGCCTCAAGAATATCGCTCGCTTCCTTAATGTTTTTGCTTACACGGCTTTTTTTCGTCCAGGGCAGTGCCAACAAGGTATCCAGATAACCGCGAACCACCGTGGCTTCAGCCGACATGGCCGGCATCATGCGCAGCTTCTTCAATTCCCCTTCACACTTTTCACGCGCTTCATCACTCATGCCGCTTTTGGCGATTTTTTCAGCATATTGGTCAATATCGACCATGTCGTCTTCGCCGCGACCGAGTTCCTTTTGAATCGCTTTCATCTGTTCATTGAGGAAATACTCGCGCTGGTTGCGGTCCATCTGGCGCTTAACCTGACGCTGGATTTTTTCCTCAATCTGAACTTTGTCGATCAATTCACTGACTCGAGCCAGAACCTTTTCCACACGATGAATCAAATCCGGTTCTTCGAGCAACTCCTGACGCTGCTGAGCTGAAATATCCAAGTAGTGACTGGCCAAATCCAACGTTTCTTCAAGCGTGTTCTTATTCTTGAGTAAATTGATCAAGTCCTTGGGCAAGGCCGTATTGACTTGTGTGAAGTTATTGAACGCCGTCATCAAAGCCTTCAACCAGGCTTCTTCTTCGAGCGGTTGATCCGGACGAACGGTCACCAACGGTTGAACCATGGCACTGATATAAGCCTGGCTGAAATCCAGCCATTCGACTTTCACGCGGTACAACGCGTTAATTAAAAGCTTGACAGAACCATCCTGAAGGGTGATGCGTTGCAAAACACGGGCAACCACACCAACCTCATACAGATCTTCGGCTTTCGGTTCATTCACATCAGGTTTTTTCTGAGTCAAAATCACAATCTGGTCGCCTTCACCCATGGCTTGAATCGCCGCAAGGCTCATCGCACGACCGGCATAAACCGGCTGGATGCACCCTGGGAAAATCACCATATCGCGAAGCGGAAGAACAGGCAAAACTGCTTGTTTCTTTGTAGATTTCGTTGTCATTGATTTCATTACCATTAAGTCGTTTACAGGGCGTATATGGGGATGAAATTACAAAATTCAACCCCGCGCCGTTTGCAATTATTTCATTGGGAGCGTATCAGTTTTCTAAAGAATTGGAGTAACCGGTAGACAAACGGATACAAAATTGATCAATTTGAGCAAAAGAGCTTAATCAACTTCATAAGAAACGGTGATCTGACCTTTTTTTGCTTTGATTTTGGAGATACGCACTCGACCGATTTCTGACGTGTTTGCCACATGCGTACCGCCACAGGGATACGCTTGCCAGCGCCCCCAAGTTACCGTTCGAAAACCATCATTAATGGAGATAACCCGATCCAAGTTCAATGAAATGAGGCGATTGACCTCAGATTCAAATTCACAGGCATCCATCAAGGCAATGGCATCTAAACTGTCCGGTTTAAAAACGACTCGGGATTCACCGGGAAAATGATTTCCACCGGTGGCATGCCACCCCAAACGATCTCCAACCAAACCGATAATGTGACCGGCCGAATGCAGTCTTGAGTGCAGTTTTCGCAGTTCAGAATCAACTGACAATTCAACCGTTCCTTGGACAGGCGCAGCTAAAAAATGGACGATACCGTCGGGCGTGTGAAGCGCTTTTTTCAATTCAACTGTGCCCACCGTTCCGCGGTCTGACGGCTGTCCTCCACCTTGCGGATGAAAAATCGTCCGGTCTAAACTAACGGCCCACAAACCGTCTTCGGTACGATCGCACGACAAAACCTGAGCGGTATCTGTCGTGCGGTCATCAAGAAGAAAAATCGCTTCAGTCATTAATGAACAAAGGTCGGTTTGGCGCCTTCATTGATAACGCGATCATCAACCACCACTTCTTTGACATCCGTCATGCTCGGCACTTCGTACATTACATCCGTTAAGACACTTTCGACGATGCTGCGCAAACCGCGAGCTCCTGTCTTGCGTTGAATCGCTTTTTTGGCAATGGCGACCAACGCGGGCTCAGTGACCGTCAGCTTGACGCCTTCCATGGCAAACAGCGCTTCGTACTGTTTGATCAATGCGTTTTTCGGTTTGACAAGAATGCTGATCAGCGCCTCTTCGGTGAGTTCCTCAAGAGAAGCGATCACAGGCAAACGACCCACCAACTCAGGGATCAAACCATACTTCACCAAATCAGTCGGCTCGGCCTGAGAGAAAAGTTCAGTGAGCGATTTTTCATTCTTGCTCTTTAATTGAGCGGCAAAACCGATGCCGGCACGCTCGCCTCGACGTTGAATGATCTTATCGAGGCCGTCAAAAGCACCGCCACAAATGAAGAGAATATTGGTTGTATCGACGGTCACCATCGCTTTGCCCGGATTCTTGCGCCCGCCTTGCTGAGGCAGGTTAGCCTGGGTGCCTTCAATAAGTTTTAAAAGCGCCTGCTGAACGCCTTCACCGGAAACATCTCGAGTAATCGAGGGGTTTTCACTCTTGCGGGCAATCTTATCGAGCTCATCCAGATAGATAATGCCACGTTGAGCGCGTTCAATATCACCGTCGGCCGCTTGCAATAGCTTAAGAACAACGTTTTCCACATCTTCACCAACGTAGCCCGCTTCAGTCAGTGTTGTGGCATCGGCAATGGCAAACGGAACATCGAGCATACGCGCCAGCGTTTGCGCAAAAAGCGTTTTACCGGAACCGGTAGGCCCAATGAGCAAAATATTGCTTTTGGCCAATTCAACATCGGCGCTCTTATCGTTTAAATGTTTCAGACGCTTGTAGTGGTTGTAAACCGCCACCGAAAGAATACGCTTTGCGCGATCCTGCCCGATCACGTACTGATCGAGTCGATCATAAATTTCTTTAGGTTTGGGTAACGGTTTATCGAGAAAACTTTCCTTGGCAGCGTTTTCGGAGTCTGTGGCACTGGCAGGCGCTTCACCGGTCATTGATTCCAAAGCCATTCGAGCGCAATCCGAGCAGATACTGACACCATTGGCCGTCACCATGCGTTCAACTTCATTTTCTCCGCGTCCACAAAAAGCGCAGCGATTTTGTTTATCCGACATCGTTATCCTTAATTAAGAAAAGGGAGGCAACGCCTCCCCTGTTGAAACACGAAACAGTGCGTGCCTTACTTCAACATTTGACCGCGTTTTACATAAATCTCGTCAATGATACCGTATTGTTTGGCTTGAATCGGATTCATGTAATTGTCGCGATCCGTATCTCGAGCGATCGTTTCAATCGATTGACCGGTGCGTTCAGCCAAAATGGTATTGAGAGTAAGCTTCAAATCCAAAATTTCTTTTGCTTGAATTTCAATGTCACTGGCCATCCCTTGTGAGCCACCCGAAGGTTGGTGAATCATGATGCGGGAGTTGGGAAGCGCGAAACGCTTACCCTTGGCTCCGGCGGCCAATAAGAAGGCCCCCATGCTCGCGGCCATACCCACACAGATTGTGCTCACATCGGGCTTAATGAACTGCATCGTGTCATAAATACCCATACCGGCGTAAACGCTGCCGCCCGGGCTGTTGATATAAAGCGAAATATCCTTATCAGGATCTTCACTTTCCAAGAACAAAAGCTGGGCGATGACTAAGTTGGCGCTTTCCGTCGTCACCGGTCCGGTCAAAAAGACCACACGGTCACGCAAAAGGCGCGAGAAAATATCAAACGCGCGTTCACCGCGGCCGCTTTGTTCTACAACGGTCGGCACGAGGTTCATGTCAGCAAAAGTCAACGCCATAGCTTTTTGTCCTTATCGGTCGTATTAGAGACCGCCCATCAACTTGTCGAATTCGACCTTCTCTTCCGTGGTCTTGCCCTTGCTCAAAGCCCATTCGGTGATCTTGTTTTCCAAAACATAAGCTTGTGCGTCAGACATGCGACGAGCATCGCTCGTAAACCACTTCTTGACTTCTTCCGGATCTTCATAGCTTGCAGCCAATTCAGCAACGTGAGCTTCGACTTCTTCCTTCGTCGGGGTCAAACCTTCTTTTTCAACCAAAGCGTTGACCAACAAGCCCAAGCGAACACGGCGTTCGGCTTGTTCCTTAAACATTTCAACCGGAATCTTGTGTTGCTTCGGATCCATGCCGCGAGCGGTCATGTTTTGTTCAAAACCGCGGGCCAAAGCCTGTTGTTCGTCAGCCACCAAAGCCTTCGGCAAGTCAAAGTGAACAGCATCATTCAAAGCGTTCATCACACCGTCCTTGGTTTGCTGCGTGATGCGAGCCTTCACTTCACGCTTCAAATTGGCGGCGATTTCTTCACGCATCTTAGCCACGCCATCATTGATGCCGAGCTTCTTGGCGAATTCGTCATCAATTTCAGGAAGCTTGGCCACTTCAACCTTCGTGAGTTCAACTTCAAACTCGACAGTCTTACCGGCGAGCTTTTCAACATAGTCAGCCGGGAAGGTCATTTCAAAGGTCTTCTTTTCGCCCGTCTTCATACCGGTCACACCCATTTCGAAATCAGGGAGCATTTGACCGGCGCCGATCACGAAAGCAAAACCGTTGGCCGTACCGCCTTCAAAGGGGGTACCATCCAGTTTGCCGACAAAATTGATCGTCACGCGCTTATCTTGAGCAGCTTCACCGTTTTCTTCAACTTCGTAGACGGCGCGTTGCTTGCGCATGATTTCAAGGGTCTTTTCCACTTCAACGTCCGTCACATCACAGACGAAACGCTTCATTTCGACATCCTTCAAATCGGGCACTTCCACTTCAGGGAAGACTTCAACCGTAGCCGTAAATTGCGGATCAGCATCATCCTTAATTTCGCCCTTTGGGGTGATTTCAGGTGCACCGGCAACCTTAAGACCGGCTTCTTGAACAGCCTTTTCGTAAGCTTGACCGATCAGGTGATTCATGGCGTCCATGTAGGCCTGAGCACCATACATTTCGCGGACCATCTTCATCGGAACCTTGCCCGGACGGAAACCGTGAGCCTTAGCCGTCTTAGCGCGACGCTTAAGGATCGTTTCGGTATCAGCCTTCAATTGTTGAGCCGAGATCGTCAAATCAAGGGTACGTTCCAAAGAACTCTTCGTGGTTTCTTTTTCAGTCATTTTCTACTACTAAATAAAGTGTCCGAAATGATCGGTCATTCCGAACGGTTCAATAGTCAGGGAATTATTCTCCCCGCCCAATTAATAAATTGTCATCGGTGCAAAAAGCTGTGTCTTTCGCACAAAAACGCTTGATTATAGCCATTGCAAAAGTAATTTTGTGATTCTGACGCAAATATTTGATGTTCAAGCGCCAATTTCCCATCAAATGTCGGCCTCAGAATCTTGCAGTCCAATTCAAGCTTTACTTTAACTATTTTGTTTTTCAGTTGTTTTTCAGTAAGTTATAAGCGCTTCATCAAAATTTGACGAGCCACATCACCTGTCACGTTCTGAGCTTCCCCTAAATGAACACCGCGATCATTGAAACGACGGGCGATTTCTTCAATCACATCGACCCCAATATTTTTCTCAGATAAGCGAGTCGCCAATCCCAGTGATTTAAAGAACGCTTCAATCTTTTCAATAACGCGATCGATCCGCTCTTCTTCTGTCCCTTCATGAATGTCAAGTACACGGGAACCAAACTGCAAAAGCTTGCCCTTTTTCTGTTCCCGCAACACGTCGATCGTTCCAGGATAAACGATGGCAAGAGACTCTCCGTGGGTGACACCGCATAAAGCGGTTAACTCATGACCGATTTGATGAGTGCTCCAATCCTGGGTGATGCCCATACGGATGAAATTATTGAGAGCCATCGTTGCGCTGAACATGTAATCGCTCATCACCTCGTAATTATGTTGATCCTCTTGAATGAGAGGAGCAATTTCCATCGCTGTGGCAATCACCCCCTCTGCCCAGCGATCTAAAACCCGATTTTGACCGGTTGTGGTCATATATTGTTCAAAGCAATGAACGACAATATCAGCAAGACTGCAAGCGATTTGGTGTTTAGGTAAAGAATATGTCGTCTCGGGATCCAAAATAGAGAAAGTCGGATAATCCCCTCTGAATGCAAACTTTTCTTTTGTTTCGTGACAGGAGATGACCGCCCCGTTATTCATTTCTGAACCCGTAGCCGGCAAGGTGATGACGCTGGCAAAAGGAATTTGTTGCCCGGCGCTACCTGATTTAACAATAGCCCAAGCGTCTTTATCGGGCTGGGCGATGGCCGCGGCAATCAATTTTGTGCCGTCCAAAACGGACCCGCCACCAACCGCCAATAACATATCGATTTTTTCTTCCAGACCGAGTTTGACAGCCTTTCTCAATGTTTCGACAGCCGGGTTTGGCTCAATTCCCCAAAACTCTACGACATGATGGTTTTTCAAGGCCTCTTTGACCTGATCGTAAACGCCGTTGCGCTTAACACTGCCGCCACCAAAAGTAATCAGCACTTTTTTATCTTTTGGGATTAATGTTTCCAGTTTGGCGATTTCACCCTTGCCGAAGACAAGCTTCGTGGTGTTTTGAAAAACGAAATTAAACATTTAAAAACCTCTGAGCAAAATTTTCCTTGAATTCTAGCCTTAATCGGCAGAGATCTGGAGCGATTTCATGTACAATCAGGTGCCTGCGTGCGGGGATGGCGAAATTGGTAGACGCACCAGGTTTAGGTCCTGACGCCGTTAAAAGGCGTGTCGGTTCGAGTCCGATTCCCCGCACCACCTTCTGTAACACACTCACCTCTTTCCCGATTTTTCTATACGCCCCAATCTTTTGAAACTGTTCAATTTATTTTTTGCTAGCCTTAGAGTCGGCAAGCTGGCCGCAACACCGCTTAAGCACACAATCGCAATGCCCAAAAGCGTCACCCAATCAAATTCATCATCAAAGGCAAGCATTCCGAGAATTACGGCAAATACGACTCCTGAATATTGATATAAGGTATTGATCAGCGGAACACCATACTTCCATGCATGCGTGAGTGTGAATTGCTCCAAAGTTCCCAATACGCCTATTAGGAAGAGCAAAACAAATCCACGCCAATCTATAGGGTGAAAACCTCCGGTCATCACAGTCGCCACTGCAGCAACGATGGTTCCGGCAGAAAGAAAATAAAAAACAATACGGTATGGTGGCTCTCCCCGCTCAGACAACATCCGAATCATCCAGTCGGTCCAGGCCCCGGTGATGCCGACAGCAATTCCCAAGAGCATTGCCATAAACAACGCCGGTTCGACAGTCGGACGCAAAATCAAAACAATGCCGAAAAATCCAACAATGATGGAGAAAATCAAAAATCAGAATATCGGTCGCCGATTCTTTATGGATGCGATTACGCTGAAGAGCGCAAAAAACAAAGGACTTGTGTAGGTCAACGTTTGCGCTGTTCCAAGAGGAAGAACCCAGACAATATAGACACCAAGACAAATACACAGAGTGCCGATCGCACAGCGAAGAAAAAACAGCCCGGGATAAGATGTTTTGATCGAGATAACCAAACGCCTAAGCATCCAAAATGTCGCAAAAATTCCAAATACTGAGCGATAGAAGATGATCTCGTAGATGGAATAAGTATCCGCAGCCACTTTAATGACAGCCGCAAGCGCGTTGACATCCTCCTCGGCGTGAACGCCGAGGATTCCCTACTGTGTCAGCGGCTCCC
>CABMQD010000027.1 GCA_902388655.1 uncultured Sutterella sp.
TTGGAAGCAATTTTAGCCTAAAATAACCCCCAGATAGCCAATTGACATTGGCGTTCCTTATATCCCCGCCATTAATGGCGAGGCTTTACGGAACTTGTGGTAAATAGACCGCGGTTACGGAATCAAACGTTCCTTCACGCTTTCCGGCACCAAAGGTTCCTTCACATAGGCTCGGATTCCGCGCTCTTTCAGGTAAGCCTCACCACGCTGATCACAGATGATCGTCGTTCCCTTACCTAAGAGCTCACCATCCTTCATGATGATCTTGCCGTCAACCACCGTTGCGTAAGCGACTTTGCGGTCGTAATCAAGAATAGACAGATCGGCGTCAGCGCCCACTGTCAAATGCCCCTTCTTGGGCAATCCCAATGCTTTGGCGCCGTTGACACTGGCCTTAATCACAAACTCATTTAAAGTGATTGCACCGAATTGCACCAGGCAAAGTCCGTTTTCAACGATCACATTGCGCGGATAGGTGCCGCCGTCGGTCGAGAAGGAATCCACCACAAAAGAACCGTCATCACGCTTGGCCTGAGCCAAGATAAATCGGCTGATGGCGGGGTTGACAGCAAAGGATCCGGAGGTCACGGTCTTTTTGCTCAACCAATAATCCAATCCTTCCTGACCATTGATCAATTTACCGATTCGACCGTCGTCACAGAGCACACCCACTCGCCTTGTGAGAATCGCTTTTCTCATCCCCTCTTCATCCGGTGTGCAACCCACTTTCTTTAAGCAGGTTTCCGTCACTTTACTGACCGGGTGACCATTTTCAATGGTCAAACGGGTTCCGTTTAAGGCGGATAAATAGGACTCGGAGAAAAGATGAGGATTATCTTTTAGGAGCTGAACGGCCTCAAGCGCCTCATCCAATTCATTGCGCACCTGAGCACGGCAATAGCTGTTCACGTGAGCGATATGCAGGAAGTGACCGTTTGAAGCTTTAACCGCATCTTCCAACCCCAAAATGTTGGAACCGTGTTCGGTATTTCCGACGTGCCAAGCCACCCAAGCATTTTGGGCTGCCGCGTCTTCAATAAAAGCCGCGCTGATATCGAGATCCATCGGATAGTGACCGCCCAAAAGCTTAATGCCGATACCGCCTTGTTTAAGGATCTTTGCAATAAACGCTTCACGTTCAGCTTTCTCCGGTCTGCCGGAAGAAATCGTGACTCCGGCTTGAGCGGCTTCTAAAACGGCGATATTGACACCGGCGCCGCTGCCGGGAATGGAATTGAGAATATCTTCCAGGGGACCGGCCATGTCCAGTGTAGTTGTCACGCCGGCCAAAGCCACCATACGCTGAGCGTGAGGATGACCGAAAAGCGTGCGCATATGGGTATGCATATCAATGATGCCCGGCATCACAATCTTGCCGCTTGCATCCAAAACTTCCGAGGCCTGAGCATTGATCTCTTTTGCCACCTCGGCGATTTGACCGTTTTCAATTGCCACATCCATAACCGCGTCAATATGGTTTATGGGATCCACAACATGACCGTTTTTAATAATTAAATCGTACATATGAGCACCTCGACGGAAATATAACTTTCCTCAATCATAGGCGACTAATTGGTTTTCGCTGTTGTTTTCCGTCAGAAAGTCTTCATAAAAAAGAGCTCGATTTTGTAATTAAGCTCAATATAAACATTCTGTTTTGCAGGAGAAAAAAGAGACAAAAAACCCGATTCCCTCATCGGGAATCGGGCTTTTATAGCGAGATCGCGATACTGAATTAAGCTTCAGCAACGACGCGAACGGTGATTTCAGCGGTAATGTCCGTCATCAAACCGATCACGATCGGGGTTTCACCCAAAGCCTTGATCGGGCCGTTGGGCAAACGAATTTGAGCCTTCTTAATATCGAAACCTTGAGCTTGAAGGGCTTCAGCGATGTCGGCGTTCGTGACAGAACCGAAGAGACGGCCGTCAACACCGGCTTTGCTGGCCACTTCAACCACGTCACCGTTCAACTTGGCAGCGATCGCTTCAGCAGCAGCGATGCGTTCGGCTTGAGCCTTTTCAAGTTCAGCGCGACGTTGTTCGAATTCGGCAATAGCGGCTTGCGTAGCACGCTTGGCACGCTTGGTCGGGATCAAGTAGTTACGAGCGTAACCATCCTTAACCTTAACGATGTCACCCAATTCACCGAGGTGGGTAATCTTTTCAAGAAGAATAACTTGCATTTGATTAACTCCTCACTCGATTATTGATTGTCCGTGTACGGCAACAAAGCCAAGAAACGAGCGCGCTTGATGGCCGTGTCGAGTTGACGTTGATAGTGAGCCTTCGTGCCCGTCAAACGAGCCGGCATGATCTTGCCGTTTTCTTGGATGAAGTCACGGAGCGTTTCCACATCCTTGTAGTCGATCATTTCGACGTGTTCAGCCGTGAAGCGGCAGAACTTCTTGCGCTTAAAGAGCGCGTTTTGTTGGTTGCCACGGCGCGGCTTACCCTTGCCCTTTGCACCAAAAGCCATTTTTAAACTCCTTGTGAGTATTGCGTTATATGAACGATCATCTGTCGCGAACGCTGTGAGCGCGGGGCCAAAAATCCGGTGATCTCAAAAACCGATCCGAGCGGCTCTTTGTCCAATGCCAGGGCGATATCGCCACAGGCTTTGCCGGCAAAATCAAAAACCAATTTGCGGTCTTCACCGGCTTCTTTAACCACACTCATGTGGTGAAATACCACTTCTAAAACCGCCAGGCCCGCGGGTGTGTACCGCATCTGGGCTTTCTGAGTGAACTCGCCTGTTAATTTGATCGTGTTCACCGGCGTTCTCTTTATTGTTCTGACGACAGGGATAAAAAATTAATTAAGCGGCGGCAGCTTCTTGAGCTTGGGCAGCTTGGGCTTGAGCCTGAGCAGCTTCGCTAGCGGCCTTCTTTTGTTCTTCTCGTTCGACGATCTTCATCATCGGAGAAGGAGCCGTTTCAGCCTTCTTCATCTTGATCGTTAAATGACGCAACACGGCGTCGTTGAAGCGGAAGCCGTTTTCGATCTCAGCGAGCGTTTCGTGAGAGCATTCCACGTTCATGAGAACGTAGTGAGCCTTGACCAACTTTTGAATCGGATAAGCCAAGGGACGACGACCCCAGTCTTCCACACGATGCATCTTGCCGCCTTGTTCAGCGACGAGAGCCTTGTAGCGTTCGATCATAGCGGGCACTTGCTCGCTTTGATCCGGGTGCACAATAAAGCAAATTTCATAATGACGCATTGGTATTGTCTCCTTACGGGAAAAGCCACCCGGAGCGTCTGTTTCCGGTGTGGCAAGGACAGAAAAAACGTGATTGTAATGGACTATCACGGCCTTTGCAAGCCAAAAAGGGCATTTTTTTTCTGACTTTTTAAGTAGTTAGAAAAAATTTCGACCTTTTCGGGCAAAAGCGGCGCTATATTAACACCATTGAGGGATTTTTGGGGACACAAAATCATGCAACTGACTGTCGTGGTTGAAAATTTTTGTACAAATCGTCTGCTGCGAGCCGAGTGGGGCTATTGCCTTTACCTTGAAAGCGGGAAAACACATCTTTTGCTCGATACCGGCTCCGAAGGACATGCGCTCACCCATAATCTCCAAGCGCTTCGAATCAATCCGAAAGCCATTGAGCACATCGTTTTTTCACACGCTCATTTTGACCATACCGGAGGATTAGTCGACGCGATCCTCTTGGCACCTCAAGCTCGCCGCTGGGGCTCAAAAGAAATGAGCCGGCAGCGATGGTCCGATGCTGATCAGAAACGCAACGGCGGCGGAGGCCCCCTTTTTAAGTCCATCCTCACCGACCCGATTGATTCTTGGGCTCAGGTCACCGAGGAAGTCATCGCCTTTACCGTTCCGCAAACGGCACGCGATCCGCGTTTTGTCAATTCAAAAAATATGTGGGAGCAAAAAGAGGACGGAGCGATTGTGCCGGATACTTTTGCTGATGATCTTTCTTTATTGGTTAAAGGCAATAAGGGAGTGAGTGTGGTTTTAGGATGCGCGCACGCGGGACTGCCCAATATTCTCAACTACGCTCAAAAAACGTTCGGCATCCAGGAATTTGACACGGTGTTGGGCGGCACGCACTTAAGCGCAGCCAGTTCTGAAGAACTTCCTCTTTGGATTGAGGCACTTAAACAATTTAAAGTCAAGTGTTGGCGCCCCAATCACTGCACGGGATTTAAGGCCGCCGCGGCCATGGCCCGCGCTTTTGATGACGTGGATTGGGCCGGCTGCGGCGCAAAACTGATACTCTGATCGTTATTCCCGGCGAAGCTCAAAATGCGCGAAAAGCGCTTTGAGCGCCTCAATGGTTTGAGGCTCCGGATACTCATGACCGACATTGGTAAAGGGAAGATCCAGCTCCTTGGGTTTGCGATAGACCTGGAGCGCGAAGGTTTCGACGCCGGCTTTTTTTAACTCCTGCGCCAAAGAAAGTATTTTTTCATCAGGCAAATAATCCGGATGCGCCGTTGTTCTGCACTCATAGGCAACACGCGACTGTTGAATGATATTCAAGCTTTTGCGAACATTAGCGGCCGGGTCTGATTTTTCCAATCCCGTAATCCAACGATAGGCCTGAGAATCCGACAGCGAAGCTTTCACATCCAGTCCTACCCAGTCAACATAATTGATCACATTTTTTACGTGTTCCGGATAACACCCCGAAGTGTGAAGTCCCACTTTAAATCCCATCGCCTTGACCTTTCGCATCGCATCGGCCAAAGCCGGATCCAGTGTCGGTTCCCCTCCCGAAAACACTATGGCATCAAGCAGGCCTTGCCTGCGCTCAAGAAGCGCCATCAACGCCTGCCAACTGCTGTGCAGATATCGTTCATCAAACTCTCGCGACTGCATGTGCGGATTATGGCAATAGCGACAACGCCAAGGACAGCCCTGGATAAAAGCAACCGCGGAGAAACAGCCAGGGTAATCAATGCTGGTATAGGGCGTAATGGCGGCGATTTTCAAATGCTCAGCATCAAAAGCTTGCGTTGAATTCATGAAAACCCCTTATCAGGCAGAGACGAAAAGGCGCCGAAAGCTCGCGGCTTCGACGCCCATCTTCGGCAAATATTTATTTATTCAAGCCGCACTTACTTTCTACAAAGCACTTGCGTTCATAAAATTCGCCTTTTTTCCCGGTATTAAATGAAGAGACCGGACGGTGATAACCCATAACACGGGTCCAGACTTCGCAGGGCTGGCGTTCGCTGTCCTTCAATTCAACCTTTTCTTCTTTTCTTTCCATTTTTAAATTTCCTTCAGAAATAATCAGCAATCACCTTTGCAGGCGGCCTGAGCCTTCTTTGCGCGAATCAGTTCAGCATCACAGATCGGGCAGAAGTCATGACGGCCGGAGATATAACCGTGCTTGGGGCAAATGGAGAACGTTGGCGTCACCGTCAGATACGGCAAACGGAACCGTGACAAGGCTCGGCGAACCAGTTCTTTGCAAGCCTGCGAAGAGCTGATGGCATCGGCCATGTACAGGTGAAGCACCGTGCCACCGGTGTATTTGCGTTGCAAATCGTCTTGCATTTCAAGCGCAAGGAACGGGTCATCGGTAAAGCCCACCGGCAACTGCGAGCTGTTGGTATAGTAAGGATTCGATTCCGTACCGGCCTGAATAATATCCGGGAAGCGTTTGCGGTCTTCCTTGGCAAAACGATAAGTCGTGCCTTCGGCAGGCGTCGCTTCCAAGTTATACATATGGCCGGTTTCTTCCTGGAATTGAACCATTCGAGCGCGCACATGATCCAGTATCTTCACGGCAAACTCATGGCCCCATTCATCGGTGATGTCATGTTCATCCTGCGTAAAGTTGCGGATGCACTCATTAATGCCGTTAACACCGATCGTTGAGAAATGGTTGCGCAGCGTACCCAAATAACGCTTGGTGTACGGGAAAAGACCTTGGTCAATATGTCGCTGGATGACTTTGCGCTTGATTTCAAGGCTGGTCTTTGCCAATTCCAACAGATGGTCAAGCCGCTCAAAGAGCCCCTGTTCATTGCCTTTGAAAAGATAACCCAAGCGAGCGCAGTTGATTGTCACCACACCCAATGAGCCGGTTTGTTCAGCTGAGCCGAATAAGCCATTGCCGCGCTTTAAGAGTTCGCGCAAATCAAGCTGCAGACGACAGCACATTGAGCGAATCATATTGGGTTTCAATTCCGAATTGATGAAATTCTGGAAGTAAGGCAAACCATATTTGGCTGTCATTGCAAAGAGCCGATCTGCATTTTCACTGTCCCAATCAAAATCAGGCGTAATGTTGTACGTCGGAATCGGGAACGTAAAGACGCGACCTTTGGCATCTCCCTTAATCATCACCTCAATATAGGCGCGGTTGATCATATCCATTTCGCGTTTGCAATCGCCGTAGGTAAAGGGCATTTCTTCACCGGCGATAATCGGATGCTGATCGCGCAAATCTTCTGGGCACGTCCAGTCAAATGTGAGATTGGTAAACGGCGTTTGCGTACCCCAACGAGACGGAACATTGAGGTTATAAATCAATTCCTGAATGCTCTGATAGACCTCTTCGTAAGGCACGTTGTCTTTTTTGATAAAAGGCGCCAGATAGGTGTCAAAAGACGAGAACGCCTGAGCGCCTGCCCATTCATTTTGCATCGTTCCCAGGAAATTGACGATCTGTCCGGTCGCAGAAGACAAGTGTTTCGGTGCGCCGGCTTCAACTTTACCCGGTACACCGTTGAGCCCTTCGGTGAGCAGTGTGCGCAGAGACCAACCGGCGCAGTAACCAGATAACATATCCAAGTCATGAATGTGGAAATCCGCTTCACGGTGAGCGCGTCCGATTTCGGCCGGATACACATAATTGAGCCAATAGTTGGCAACGACCTTACCTGAAACATTCAAAATCAACCCGCCCAACGAATAACCTTGGTTGGCGTTGGCATTGACGCGCCAGTCAAGCTGCTGAAGATATTCGTTAATGGAAGACTCCACATTAACCCAGCTTTGCCGCGCATCACGAGCTTTTTGGCGTTGTTCGCGATACACGATATAAGCACGCAATGTCTTGAAATACCCTTCGTCAAAGAGGGCGTGCTCTACGGCATCCTGCACCTGTTCAATGTGCGGCGTCACCAAATTAAGAGCCACAAGACTCGGCAGCACCCGCTCTTCGGTAATTTGAGCGGCACGGGATTCATCGAACTCTCCGGTAGCTTTACCGGCTTTAGCGATGGCCGCGACAATCTTTCGCGCGTCAAAATCCTTGACGCTGCCATCGCGCTTGATGAGGTGCGACAACTTTTTTTCAAACATCTGGGATCTCCAAAAACGAACATCGCTCAAAACAACCGAGCGACCTTTTTACCTTACTGTAGCCGACAAGCTCTCGTTTTATTGCCTACAAATTAAGCACTTTAAAAGTGTCTACTATATTTAGACTTGCGACTTATCCACAAAAGAAAAAATGGCTTAAATTTCATAGGAAAGAGCTCCCCTTTCTTTTTTAAGGGTTTACCCTTTAATACAATATATTGTTGTTTGCTTTGTTTTTGACTCTATTGATTGAAAATATAATTCTTAGGAAAAACAGCCGCTTAACCTTACAACAGGCTTTTTGGTATTTAATTTAGATAAGGTGGATGCCATGCTGAAAAAAAATTGTTGCCGCTGACCGCATGCTCTGTGCTTTTGACTGCCTGCTGCACTTCTCAAGATAGTCATTCTGTCGTCGGTACAGTTGAAGATGCCAGCATGAATACGGTCGTTGTTACAACCGCAGCCCAGAATCGTATGGTATTCAGCACCATGGATGCCGATCGGTCTGAACTCAAGGGATTGCTTTTGGGAGACTCTGTCCGGATTCAGTATATGGGCGAGTACAAAGAAGGCATGGCGGCCGAAAAGATCAGCACGGTCAACAAAGCGGCTCGCTAATTGCATATACGAAAATAGGTTATCGAAACTCGTTGCCCGACTTCGATAACCTATTTGACAAGCATGGTAAGAGAATTTTCATGCTGACCAGGCGATGAGTCTGCTCTTACATTGAGGAGCTTACATGCTTAAAATCTGTTTTTCATTTTATCGTAAGGTTACATTTTTTCAATAGCATCTCTTTGTTTTTTAATAATAATTTTCACTGCTGTCCAAATTAAAAATGTGCATAGGCTAGTTGGGAAAGCCTCTTCTCA
>CABMQD010000028.1 GCA_902388655.1 uncultured Sutterella sp.
CCACTAGATCTGGACTTTCGTTACTGTTTGAGCAACGGGTTGCGTATTTTAACCCACTTTTCTTATCTGTCAAGCCCTCAGTTAAAATATTTTTCCTCCCCTTTTCTCCCGATCTCCAAAACATCACCGCTTTAAATAATTTCGGGGGCCTAAGCCCCCGAAATTATCGCCATCGATTTTTGTTTTTAGTGCAGCTCTTTGAGCAGCTCATCAATACCCGCCTTGGCATCCATCACCAAGCCATAATCAGCCACTTCAAAAATCGGAGCTTCCGGATCATTGTTGATTGCCACGACAACCTTGGCATCCTTGATACCAGCAATATGCTGCATGGCCCCAGAAATACCGATTGCAATGTACAGATCCGGAGCGATAATCTTTCCGGTCTGGCCCACCTGCCAATCATTGGGACACAACCCCATGTCAACGACCGCACGCGTCGCGCCAATGGCCGCTCCCAAGCGATCCGCTAGCTGAGCCAACTTCTTGAAACCTTCCTCGTCTTCCAAACCTCGACCGCCGGCCACCACGATACGAGCGCCTTGCAAAGCCGGACGATCGGTCTTAACCGCTTCAAAACTCACTTTACGCGTCTTCATTGTTTCGGGGAACGGCGCATTCATGACAATTTCCGCGGAACCATTTTTCTCGCAGCAATCAAAGGCGGTCGCACGAATACTGGCCACAACGACAGGCTCTTCATTTTTGAGCGTCACTTCGATACTGCCGGCAAAAATCGGACGAACATAGGTCTGAGCATCCACAATTGCCGTCACGTCAGATAAAGGAGCCACGTCCAAGAGCGCGGCCACCCGTGGCATGACACTTTTACCCATCGAACTCGCTTCGAAAAACACATGACTGTAGCCTTGTTGTTTAACCAATGCAACCACGGCCTTGGCGAGCGACTCGGTCAGAATGTTGTCTCCGTTATCCGGATTGACAAAAACTTTTTCCACTCCGCTTAAAACTTTTGCGCCATCCTGAGCCGATTGCATTTGACCCAAGAGAAGCATGTCCGTGACGCCTGCAGCTTTGACCGCTGCGGTCACCAACGAAGCCACGGTCGGCTTAATACCACCGGCAACCACTTCACCAATCACTAAAGCTCGCATGAACCTCTCCTCTTAGAGCACTTTGGCTTCAGTTTGAAGCTTATTGATTAATTCAGAAACGGACCCCAAGATCTGACCGTTCTTTTCCTTTTTTGGCATGCAATAACTGATGGGAGTTAACCGATGAGCGATATTGACTCCAAGCGATGCCACATCAATCGTTTCAACAGGCTTTTTCTTTGCCTTCATCATATTGGGCAACGTTACATAACGGGGTTCGGCCAAGCGTAAATCTGCAGTAATAACAGCGGGCAACTTCACAGCAACCGTTTGAACGCCTCCATCAACTTCCCGAGTAACCAACGCTTCGCTGCTGTTGGCGACTTCCAGTTTGGAGGCAAAACTCGCCTGCGGAATATCGCAGAAGGTTGCAAGCATCTGACCGACCTGATTGGCATCGTTATCAATAGCCTGTTTGCCAACGATCACCATATCCGGTTTTTCTTTTTCAACAATTTTTTGAAGAATCTTGGCGACTTGAAGCGGTTGAACCAGTTCTTCACTCAATACGTGAATACCGCGGTCTGCTCCCATAGCCATCGCCACACGAAGCGTATCCTGGCTTTTTTGTGCACCAATGGTCACGGCGACCACTTCCGATGCAATACCTTTTTCCTTTAATTGAACCGCACATTCTGTGGCAATTTCATCAAACGGATTAATAGACATCTTCACCGTTGCCGTGTCCGGAACGCCTGCATCGTTGAGACGAACTTTCACGTTGTAGTCCACAACCCGCTTTACGGCTACCAATATTTTCATAAATCACCCTTTAGCCCACACGCGATTGGGCTTGAGAAATCGTTTTTAACTGCACTCATTATATCGGGCAAAAATCAGAATTCGTCGTCATCTCGCCGATCATCTGTTAAACGTTCCGCCCAGCCGGCACTGGCAAAAGCCGCTTTCAAAACCTGAGTGCCTGTTTCTGCAAAAGCCGCGGGATCAGACAACGTGCGTCGATAGAAACGGGCGCCGGCCAACCCCTGTAGTAAACCGATCATCGCTTTAGCGGTCGCTCGGGGCACATGACTGTCTTTCGGTGTTTCTCGCTCTAAGTACTTCGTCATTGTTTCAATCAGTTCTTCTCGAGTCGCGACCGGATGCATGTCATTAAATAAACGAGCATCCACATCACTGAGAACCCAAGGGGTCTTATAGACCGCACGACCCATCATGACCCCATCGACTTTTTCAAGCATTTCTTCGGCCAATTCCAATGTATCAATCTGACCATTGATCACGATCGTGGCTTGCGGAAAATCTTTTTTAAGATCAAAGGCCACATCACGTTTTAAGGGCGGAACTTCACGATTTTCCTTGGGACTTAATCCTTTAAGCCAGGCGTTGCGGGTGTGAACAATAAATGTCCGAACACCGGCTTCAAATAGAGTGCCGACGAAATCTTGTACAAAGCCATAATCCTCAATCTTATCGATGCCGATACGATGCTTTACAGTGACATCAATATCAACCGCGTCCATCATGGCTTTACAGCAATCGGCTACCAATGAGGGTTCGGCCATCAGGCAAGCACCGAATGATCCTCTCTGAACGCGTTCACTCGGACATCCGCAGTTGAGATTAATCTCATCGTACCCCCAATCCTGTGCGATTTTTGCACACACCGCGAGATCCTTCGGATCACTGCCGCCCAACTGCAAAGCCACAGGATGCTCTTCGGCATTGAAGTCCAAATGCCGAGCTTTATCTCCGTAAATAATTGCACCGGTTGTCACCATTTCCGTATAAAGCCTCGCATGGTGAGAAAGCTGTCTGTGAAAATAACGGCAGTGACGATCTGTCCAGTCAAGCATGGGCGCCACACAGAAGCGCCAAGGATTGTATTGGTTCATTGTTTCGAAAAAGGCCACTCGTACCTTGCGATAGGAGTGGCCCGGATATCTAGGAATTAATCGTTATCGGGTTTGAACGTAATCACGAAGTCTTTCGGCAAAGTCCGGACTGCGCAATTTACGAATAGCCGCGCTTTCGATTTGACGAACACGTTCACGGGTCAGTCCCATGGAACGCCCCACTTCTTCGAGCGTGTGGTCATGGCTTGTGCCGATACCGTAGCGCAAACGAAGAACTGTCGCTTCACGATCAGTCAAGCGATCAAGCGACTTCTTGATTTCTTCTTCCATGGCCGTGACCATGAAGCGACGTTGAGGATCCTGCTCTTCATCACCGCGAACAAAATCAAGTTTTGTCGCGTCTTCATCATCACCGATCGGCGCATCGATTGATTCAACCCCGCGCATCGCCTGAATCAAAAGCTGCACTTTGGGCAAAGGTACGCCGGACAACTCAGCCAATTCGTTATCGGACGGTTGCTTGCCGTGTTCCTGCAGATATTTCTGCTTAATACGACGAATCTTGTTATAGGATTCGGTCATATGCACCGGAATGCGGATCGTATTACCGTAATCGGCCACTGCACGCGTCACCGCTTGACGAACCCACCAAGTGGCGTAAGTTGAGAACTTGTAACCACGGCGATATTCAAACTTGTCAACGGCCTTCATTAATCCCAAGTTGCCTTCCTGAATCAAGTCAGGCATCGCCAAACCGCGATTGACATACCCCTTGGCAATGGAAATCACCAAGCGCAAGTTCGCTTCAATCATCTTGGCCTTAGCCTTGGAAAGGCTGGCTTGAGCCACGGTCATACTGCGATGCAGATCGCGTTGTTCGGCAATCGGAAGACTCGCATCGTCCTGAAGACCCAAAAGACGGGCTTGCAGTTCTTCAAAGACGCCTCGATTCTGTTCCAAAGTGGCGGACCACGGTTGACCGCTAGCCACTTCATCATTTAACCATTGGCGGTCACAGCAACGTTCATTAAAGCCTTTAACAAAAAGTTCCTGAGGCATATGCGCCTTGTTGACCATCACGTCACGCATTGCGTACATCGTGTCAGTCACCTTGGACATATGATCGGCGAGAATGTCGGCCAAGTGCGTCACCGTTTTCACCGAGAAACGAACAATAGAGAGTTCATCGGCGATGTTTTGACGAGCCCGTTCAAATTCTTTCTTTTTAGTGGGATCGGCAAAACTTTGACGCATCTTTTCCAGATAGCCCTTAAGACGATCAAACATTTCAAGAGCTCGCTCTTTCATCTCTTCGAGCTGCTCGACCGTCATAGCCGCTGCACCGATATCAGTATTCAAATCACCGCTATCATCCTGAATTTCTTCACCGGCCACATCAGTGAAACCATCAATCACATTATCAATTGTTTCGGTGTTTTCACGGATATTGTCAGCCAAGTTGAGCAATTCCTGAATGGAAAGCGGAGACATTAACACCACTTGCACCAAGCGGGCACGATGCTGTTCAATGCTCTTGGCGACTTCGATTTCGCCTTCACGAGTGAGCAATTTGTGACTGCCCACGCCGCGCAGATAAGCGCGCAAAGGATCTTTAGACAACCCCGCGCTTTCTTCAGGCGTCAAAATGGTGGCGGCATCTTCTTCATCGATATCGTCATCAACCGTTGCCTGCTGTTCGGCCAACATCGCCACCGTATCTTCATCGGGCGTATGGTCAAATACTTGAACGCCGAAACGTCCCAAGCCCAACGTGATTTCCGTTAACGCATCTTCAGAACGCAGCGCACTTTCAGGCAATAAGTCATTGATTTCCGCGATGGTCACCCAACCACGGGAACGTCCGAAACGCACTAATTGCCGATAGCCGTTCTCAGCCCCTTCTTCATGTTCATCGGGAGCGGGAGCCAAATCGGCAAGCAGATCATTCTTTTTGCGGCCGGGTTTACGCTTTTCCTTTTTAGGCAGCTCTTCGAATCCCTCGTCAAACTCATCATCGGAGAGTTCTTCAGCCTCTTCAATTTCTTCTTCGAGCTCTTCTTCGTCGAGCTCCTCTTGGACAAGGTCATCCTCATCAAGATGCAGGTTGCCCTTGAGGTCAAATTTCAACTGGTCATGAGAATGCAACCATTCGTCAAAGTCTCCATGATCGGGGGAAATCAACGTGATTTCTTCCTCGGATTGAACCTTGGAAGACTTTTTGGCGGAGGTCGTTTTTTTGACAGTCGCTTTCGTCATAATCTCGTACAAATATCAGTAGTATCGGTTGGTTTTGACCCTGTATGCATGCTTTCACAAAGCTGAAAATAAAAGCGAGAAATTCCAACGGAACAATAGTCCCCGGGCGTTAAAAACAATGACGCCAATTTCATTAATACAAGAATTTCGCGCTCTTAGCCTTAGACCCACGCAATAGAGTTTCTCCAACCGGTCGGATTCGCACCAAGCGAACCCTATTCCCGTTGTTTGTCCGATCGCACATCCCTATAGAACGCAACACTTCCAAAGGCTACGCACGACAAGACACGAATTTAATCAAGCAGATGGTTTTGGGGCTAAGATAAAAAGATTTGACTAGATTCGTCCTATGACGAAGGGCACCAACCTCTGCGAACTTATTAGGATACACTGAAAAAAAAGAGCCTGTGCAATTATTTACACAAGCTCTTTTAGTTATTTGATTTATATCAAATATTTTTTATGTTATCGTCATCCAAAAAGCTCCGAAGCTTATTGGCTCGACTCGGATGGCGAAGTTTTCGCAAAGCTTTAGCTTCTATCTGACGGATTCGTTCTCGCGTCACGACAAACTGCCGACCTAGCTCTTCAAGGGTATGTTCTGTGCTGGTGTCAATCCCATAACGCAACATCAATACCTTGGCCTCTCTGGGCGAAAGGGAAGCAAGTACTTCGTGAACAACCTGCTTGAGATTGTCACTTTGAGCTCTTTCAAGAGGTCCTAGGTTGGTTTTATCTTCAATGAAATCCACCAAATGAGAGTCTTCTTCATCACCGACCGGCGAATCAATCGAGACCGGTTCACGACGGGCCCGCATGATTGTGCGCACTCGCTGCTCGGTTAAACCGACTTTTTCTGCCAGATAAGCGTAAGAGGGTTCGCGTCCATACTCTTGTTGATACTGACGCGAAATACGGTTGATTTTATTGAGAGTTTCAACCATATGAACCGGAATACGAATTGTGCGACCTTGATCGGCAAGCGCACGCGTGATGGATTGACGAATCCACCACGTAGCGTAAGTTGAGAACTTGTAACCTCGCCGGTATTCGAACTTGTCAACCGCCTTCATTAGGCCCAAGTTACCTTCCTGGATCAGATCCAAAAATTGCAAACCACGATTTAAATAGTGTTTGGCAATGGAAATCACCAATCGCAAATTAGCGTTAATCATTTCCTGCTTGGCTTCATGTACATTCGCTTCCGCTTGGCACATCTGACTGTAGAGTTCACGCATCCGCGATGCCGGCAACCGAGCTTGAGTTACAAATTGCTCATAATCGGATTGAATTCGCAAAATCGTTTCAAAATTCTTTTCAAGCGCCAACGCATAAGGCTTGTCACTCTTTAACAGTGCCTCCAAAGCGTCTTTGGAGAAACCTTCATCGCGGTACAAGCGACGAAATTCTGCTTTTGACAAGCCGACCACATCCACCAAAATGCGCTGAGCATCGGCTTCCAAACGCTTGTAGTATTCAGCTTTATCGTGCAAAAGATCCGACAGCGTTCGCACCGTTGAGGCGGTAAAACGCACTCGCATCAACTGGTCTTTAACCGCTATTTCCAATTGACGATATTCATCACTGTCAACCGCCAGAGTCTGCATGCACTCGTAGTAGCCACGGCAGGTTTCCAGAATATCGAGTGTGGTGTCCTTGAGCGTTTTGAGTTGATCGGAACTCATCCCGGAGGCGCCGATGGAGATTTCCTGTACATCATCGTCCTCTTCCTCATCGTACTCAGGCATCTCTTCTTGACCGATCGAGCAGTCTTCAATTTTGTCATCGGTCACACCATCAACGATCGCCTCCACGCTCACTTCATCGTTGCGCAAAATCTCCGCCATGTCCACGAGTGCTTTGAGAGCCAGAGGACTATCGGCGATCGCATCCATCATGGCTTGGAAACCGCTTTCAATACGACGGGAAATCGCGATTTCCTCCTCCCGGGTCAGAAGCGGTACCGAGCCCATTTCTCGGGTATACATCGTCATCGGATCTGAGGTACGCGCCACATCGCTTTCAACGAGCGAAAGCACATCCTCCTCATCATCGGAATCATCTTCCTGAACCAATGACAGCGGCGAGTCATTGAGCAAAATCTCATCTTCGGAGGGTGGACGATCCAAGACCTGGATGCCAAGAAAACTAAAGGCGTGCTCTAATTTAGCGATGGCTTCATCTTCATCATCAACCTGCTCTGGTAGCACTTCCGAAAGTTGCTCAACAGTGACGTAACCTAATTGCTTCGCTTGGACGATTAACGCTCGCAATTTCTGCAATCGCAACTCACTGGCCCCGCTTTGATAAACCTGTTCGAGCGACTTTTTAAGCCGCATCTTTTTTCGACTCTTATTGCTGACCTGAGGAAGAATGCTAGGGTCCGGCGCTTGGATTCGAAGCGGTTGATCAAAAAGAATATTGATGGTGGTTTCTGCTGAAAGAGCAGAATTGACGGTTAAAGGCTCGCTCTGCGGCGACTTTTTCTTTCGAGTAGCCATACAACACACTCTATACCTGTCCCGAAACGGTGTCGGTCAGGAAAAACATCTGAGGGAGAGTCCGTTTGCGATTTAATCTGTTCGCAAATCACGTACGCATAAGTTTATTGGTAAAACAAAGTTTTTGCTTACACGAACGGTGTTGCGATTATACGAGCTTTGTAGCGGCTTTTGTTTCGAGGTTACGTTTAATACCAAGCCTCTCTTGAGTGGCCTTATCGATCAAAAGTGATTTCAATTCGCTCCCGCCCTTTACCACAAGTTCCGTAAAGCCTCGCCATTAATGGCGGGGATATAAGGAACGC